>JAYVLK010000038.1:0-35014 GCA_043759515.1 Methylotenera sp. | reverse complement strand
AATTTTATTAAGTTATTCATTTGATTATTGTAACGGTAATCAATAGTAATGCTCAAGCTAAAATAACTTTTTTTCAAGATGTTTATGATTATGAAGTTTCGTAAGCGGTAGTTAGTTGTAATCCGTCAGACTTTTAAGCTCCCCCACTAGCAAAACAAGTTTAGCTAATTTCATTAAGCGCGCTGCGCTGGTCACGCAGTAATTGATTAAGCGCTTTTAGCTGCTGCCTTAGCCCGCCTTTAAAAGCATTGTGCGAAGCTATGGCCTTGCCTTCAATCGTTCGTGCGCCTGTGCTGTGTTGCCACGGTTGCCATTGCTTTATCTTTAGCGATTGTTGTTTGCGTTGCTCTATTGTCCAAATCCTGGCTGCCATTATTCACCTCTATTAGTTCGTTTGGTTGATTTTCAATTTCTCTCGCGTGCGCGGGTGCGTGCGTATTGGTCGCGCAATTGTCTGTTATTGGCTTGCCGTTATTAATTTGCTGGTGGCCATTAGCAATATTTGCCTGCTTGACAAAGGTTGCTTGCTTTGGGTATTTTAATTCTACCAATGCTTGAATAGTCGCACGGCTTTGGCTTTGTGCTTTAAGTGCAAGGTTCATAAACGCGGTGTATTGCTGCAAACTAGTTTTACTTGCCGCTTGCCGCCCTAGGCTTACAAACATGGTTTGCAGGGCTTGTGCTTGGCCAATTAGCATAGCTTCAATACTGGCCATGTCACCCGCTTGCACAGTGGCTATATTGGCTTTTAATGCTTTGGCTACTTCTCCTATTTCTACATCTGGCAGTAAGGCTTGCGTAAAGCTATCAGCTAGTATCGCACTCATGTATGAGGCTGATAAACTCACTTTGGCATGTCGCTCACCTTTGGTTTGATTGGGTTCGGTTTGTATGGCTAGTTCGGTGCGTTTGGCAGTTTGTGTTTTGTCACGTGCTGGTTTTTTGTTTGTGTTTGCAATCATGTTATGTTTTATCTTTCATAAATAAAGTACTTAATATGGTAAATATATAAAGGTGTACATATTGGGGGTACAGATTTAATCAAAACACCTCAATAAATGCACAATTAAGGTTCGATTTGCAAGTTAATTGGCTTGCTGTTCCCCGCTATGAGGGTAATCAAGCCTTATGTTCCCCGCCATAGGGGCAGGCTTTTTAATTTCAATCTGCTTTTTGGCACGGTTCATAATGTCACTCATTAGCCTTGCATCATCTTTAGCTTGTTTGGCTTTTTGCAATGTTGCAATATCAACTACAGGCTCGTGCTTACGCCATAAGCTTTTAGGTGTGCTAGTTGATGCAATATCTAATTTGCCTTTGCAATCATCTACTGCGTAAAAGGTAAGAGCAAATAAACTGCAAAGATGCCGCCCGCCTTGCCTGCTAGTTTCAATTAATCCTGCAGCAATCAACTCTTTAATGGATTTACTAAGCGTACCTTTAGATCGCCAGCCACGTTGCTGCATAATGCTATAAGTAGCGCACAAATCACCGTTGTTTTGCCCTTTATACTGGCTTAATAAATCTGTTAGTAACTTTGTGCCATAAGCCGATAGGTTTTTAACAGCATAAGAACTTAAAACGCAGTGATAAAAAGAGACAAAGCCGCCAGCTTCGCCCCTTTCTGCGTTATATCTACTTTTACGCTTTGGCATAATTTAAATTTGCACAAACTGCGATAAAAAGTTAATTACGCCCATTAACTCTACCTCGTTAAAGTAGGCTAGATCATGGGCTATGGCATGGCTATTACACTTTACGCACAAACGATATGCTCTTTCAAAAAGAAGTTGATAGCTCATAACATCACCTCGCTTTTTCTAATCAGTTCTACAGGCTGTTTTTGCGTTAATACATAACGGGCCACACCTTTATGGTTGATGCCATGTTCGCTAATCCAGTCAGCTGGTACGGTATTAATTAAATAGCCATGACGTTTTAATTCTAAAATGCGCGCGGCTGGCGACATAATGTCTAAGTTATTACGGGCTTGGGTAGTGGTGATGCTGTTTTTTTCTAATAGCCAATCCAGCAACTTTAAGCGTTGATTTTGTGCGGTATTATCAGTAAACTTGATTTTGCGTTTTGGAGTATTGGGGTTAGTCGTTAGCGCGGCTGACCCTTTCTTTTTGGGGTGTTTATTATTAGCCATGATTAAACACTCGCCTTTGCTGTTAACAAATTGCGTAACTCGCCCACGTTAAAAGTGGTTGTCCTTTGGGTTAAACGGTGTGCTGTAATTTTCTTAGCAGCTACCATTCGCCAAACGGTTGCACCGCTAACACCTAACATGATTTTTACAACGGGTAGCCTAACTTGACATTCGGGGCTTAATTGATCGAAGTGTTTTACAGCTTCGGGGATTATTTGAAGGTGTTCTGTTTTTGATTGTTGCATATGCGTTCCTTTCATTTGACGCCGTGTTATTACGGGTCTGTGAAAGGAATATATGCTTGATTTAATTGAATTAAAACACTCACGCTAGCAAAGTGCGCATCTTGCAAGCGGCGTGTACTTTAAGCTTGCAAATGTTACTACTTGCTTGCAGAAGGTAAACTTTTACGCTTAGCTTCAGCCACATAATCAACTAATTTTCGATGCGAAACTTTAACTATTTTTAATAATAAATCAGCAGCTTTTGGATTGGAAAGATTTTTGTCTATGTTTAAGCGCCAATATTCAATAGCTTGATTTTTAAGTTCGTAGGTTTCTTTATGGCGTTTAAAAGCATTTTTTCTAGCAATATTGCTCATTACTTTCGATATTTGATTTTTTGCATCTAGTTCGGTTGTGCCTTCAATTAAACCAATTATTTCCAAATATTGAATTTTATCCCTTAAATTAACTGCATTATTAAGAATAGACACTGCCAAGAATTGACCTAAAAGTAAAGCATCTAATGTTGAACCAAAATTAAGAGTTGCACCTGTGGTTGTGAAGTCTAATCTATAGTTCTTATCAATTTTATCAAAACCCTGTAATTCTTTTTCAAAAAAAGTGTTAAAAGTTTCTGCTCTTATTTCCAGGTATTTTTCAGCATCTTTAATATCTTCTTTATTCATAATGCTCCCTAAGCGCCCCTAATTAAGAAACCACACCAGCCGCATAGGGTTTACGGTGTTCGCACAGGGTAATTAAGCCCGTGCTAGGTGTGGTTATTCGGTTTAATATATTTGTTAAATCGCTATAACCTCAAAACCCAATTGCTTGGCTGTTAACGCTTGTGCAATATCTAGCGTGATAAATTGTTTAACCTCACACATTAAAGCCGTGCTTAAATGCAGTGCATCACCTGCGCGGGTATTAGGGTGTTGATGGGTTAATTGGCCAGCGCTAACAAAACTTTCACGCGGTATTGGCAATAAGCGTAAGCCGCCGTTTGTTGTTAATTGCTCAAACTGTTGAAAGCTTGCATTAACGTCATTTTTAGACAGTTGACCCAAGCGGTGCTTTAAAGCAATGGCGCTATTAAATTCTGTTATAAGCCAATCACTACTCACTGGTGTGATAGTTAATGCAGCAAACCAATCTTTACAAGCTTGCGTTTTAGGCTCATTGGTTAGCATGGCCACAATCACGCTGGTATCAACATACATGCTTAGTACCGCGCATCTTTACGCATGGTTTCTAGGATAGGTTCACTTTGAGGTAATTGCTTCGTGTGCTTGTTTAATTGCGCCATATAAACCGTTTTATCAAATACTTTCGCGGGCGTTAACACTAGCTCACCAAGATTATTTAAGCTTAAATCCACACTATCGCCATCTGCAATGTGTAATTGTTTAGTAATGGCACTAGGTAAGCGCACGGCTAAACTGTTGCCCCATTTTGATACTTGTAATTGCATTTTGCGTCTCGCTTAGTCTAGTAAATGTATATTCACGTATATACATTACAACGCATAAGCCATCATGTCAAGTAAGGTGGTTACGTTCACGCTAAATATGGGCAAACCAAAAAGGTAGTTACATTCATACTAAATATGGCAAACCTAATTAGTTTAATCAAGTTCTTAACGCAGCTCATCACGAATGGTTTTGCGGATCACATTCTCTAAACTTTCAGCTTGTATTGATTGCTTTAAAGTCTCATTGATTAGCGTTTGATAACCGCGCTCACCAGCTTTGGTTTTAAAGTATTGCACTGTGGCTGCATCTAAAAAAATGTTAATGCGCTGCTTGGCTTGAATAACCGCGCCATTTGAGCTGCGTTTAACTAACTTAAGCTTGCCCGTGTCAATATCGGTTTGTGTAATGGGTGTTTCGCTTAAATCACCCAATGTTTTTATAGTAGATTGCCTGCTCATGTTTATCTGCCTTTCGCATTGAAATAATGCGTACTTTGTTTTCATTTTGGTTTTCGGTTTCGCTAGTGACTATTACCGCTAGCGTTTTTTGCAATAAGCCAATTGTAATAAAACGCTGTTCGCCATAATCGAATCGGCTGTCTTCAAAAGTGAGTGTTTGATCACTTTCAATCACAAGTTTTGCATCATCAAAATCAAGCCCGTGCTTTGCAAGGTTGATTGCTTTTTTATTATTATCGAAGCTATATTTCACGATCAATTATATGTATATTTGTGTGTATGTCAAGCTTGTTTGATCGCAATTACTTTTGCACCAGCTTTAATCTCATCTAAGTGATCCGCCCAATGCTGCATCATGGCTGTGCGCTGTTTAATATAAAGCGCATGGTTGTAAGCAGCACTTACCTGGTTACGCTCTTGGTGGGCTAATTGCAATTCAATATGCTGGTGATCAAAACCTTGTTCATGCAAAGCGGTTGAGGCTAATCCCCTAAAGCCGTGGCCTGTCATACGATGTTTATAGCCTGCCAGTTCTAAGGCTTTTAAAATGGTATTGTTACTCATGGGCTTGCTAGTGTTATTTTGATTAGGGAATATAAGGGCGCAATGGCCAGATAGAATCTTAAGCGCCTCTAGCGTATGAATGGCCTGACGTGATAAAGGCACAATGTGAGGCGTTTTCATTTTCATGCGTTCGGCTGGCACACGCCATTGTTGCTCAACAAAATCAATCTCACTCCATTTAGCGCCTATTAATTCTGTGGTGCGTACAAAAGTTAGTCCAATTAACTTAACGGCCAGCCTTGTTAATGGCTGTGAGGTGCTTGCATCTAGCGCACGTAATAATTGCGATAGTTCTTTAAGCTCAACCCTTGCATAGTTGCTTTTTGGCCTGCTTTCGATAATATCGCTCGGCTTAATTTCACTAGCTGGGTTTCGTGTTGCTTTACTTTCACGGCTGTGGGCTATGGCGTGTCTAAACACTTGGCCAATGGTTTGGTGGGCGCGTTTAGCAATATCTAGCGCACCGCGTTGCGCAATCGCTTTAACGGTATCAACTACTTGGTGAGCATGTATTTCGTTAATAGGTAAGTTGCCAATACTAGGATAAACATCGGCTTCTAAACGGCGCTGCACATACAGGGCATGGCGAGGGCTTTTGCTGGTGTGCCAGTGCTGCCACCATTTACCCGCCCATAATTCAAACGTGTTAGTTTTATTGGCTAGTTTTTCGGCCTTTTCATCTTTACGCTCATTACTGGGATTTATATTTTGCGTGATTAGTTTATGCGCAGCTCTAACTTTTTCTTCAGCATCAGATAGCGAAACATCGGGATAGCGCCCCATTGAAAGGCTATTCTCATCATCATTAAAGCGATAACGAAACACCCAAAACTTTGAACCGTCTGGCTTAACCAATAAATGTAAACCTCTACCCGCTGCCACTTTAAAAGGTTTGTCTTTTGGCCTGAAATTTCTAACGGCTACATCGGTTAAAGCTTTAGCTAGTTTAGGCATTACAAACCTTTTTATGTGTTTTGAGGGTAAGCGTTTGCGGGTAACTTAATTTACCCTCAAAATTTACCCTCAAAAACATAAGATGTCAAGCTAACATATGCTACTGGTTGATACGCTATATTGGCTGTAAGCGTTGTATTTACTAGGGTTTTTGCTACTTGATGATGCTACGTGAAACAACCTTTTGGCGGAGAGAGAGGGATTCGAACCCTCGACAGAGTGAACTCTGTGCCACCTTTCCAGGGTGGTAACTTAAACCGCTCATACATCTCTCCGTGCAGCTTGTTACAAAGTAGCTATTATAGTAGACGTGTAAGGTTTGACCAAAACTTGACTAGCCGTTTTTCGCAAAAATTCGGGTTGCTATTTAATGATATTTTTGTTACGCAATTGCATTCAATGCTTGTTTTAGCCAATAGGTATTCACGTTTTCCTTCCCTTTTATAGGCATCAATCCACGACACTCTAATTGATAATGCGCCGCTAATAATCGATTGCTTGATTCACTTACTTGTATTTGGCCTGGTAAACAAGATGATTCCATGCGGCTTGCCATATTGACTGAATCGCCCCAAATATCATAAGCAAATTTGGCTGTGCCAATGACGCCAGCAACCACTGAACCACTACTAATTCCAATGCGCATTTGCAGGTTTTTGCCTGTTAGTTCATTAAAGATCAACAATTCTTCGTGCATTTTTATCGCTAACTCAGCTATATCACTTGCATGGTTATCATTGCATATTGGCGCACCACTTACTGCCATGTAGCCATCGCCAATATTTTTTATTTTTTCAATATTGAGTTTTTCTGTTAATAAATCAAATCTTGAAAACAACTGGCTTAGCAGATCAACCAACTCTGCGGGGTGCATACTAGCGGTTAATTTGGTAAAGTCTACAATATCTGCAAATAATATAGTCACTGCATCGTGGCTATCTGCAATACGCATATCGTTGGCTTTTAAGCGGCTGGCAATTGATTTTGGCAATATATTCAACAACAATTTTTCTGATCGTTGTTGCTCTAAATTCAACTCAGTTAGGATGCGTTCCTTTTGAGTTTGAAAATAGCGCATTACTGCATACAAAATACAGGCTGTGCCCATAATATTGAGTAAAAAGAAGGTGTCTTTAATATGCATGGGAATGGGTAGAGAATTACCCGCAAACAAGTGATTTAACTTATACGACATAATGGCTAAAAACGTAAAAAGCATAAACCAAGGCGTAGATTGCCTAGTACCTAGAATCATTAACGCACCGATGGGTGAAAGAATCGCCCATATGGCGATGCCACTAGATGCTGCATACCCACCAATAGCCCATTGCATAAAAAAGGGCATAACCAGCAACATAACGAGTTGAGTAAACGTAAAATATTCAAACTTTTGCGTTCGATAAAAAATAAGCAAACTAACGTAAGACACGATGATATAAGCGTACGGCACGGCGGCCATTAAGGCATAACCCTCGCCTAAGCCAGATAAAGTGTATATCCAAAACATACACACGATACTTTCGGCAAACACTAAAAACATTAAAATAGCTTTGCCTAAATTAGCGTCGGTTGTATGGCTTACATTGTGCCAAAACTCTCTCGTAAGCGCGCTTAACGGTGTAGCTATGCTAGCCATAAATACATGATATTGTTATATCCATTAATTTTTTATGCATTAATTTTAAACTGATACTTTATAAGGCGATATTTTATAAAGTGATATTTTATAAAGTGATATTGGCAAGTTTAGCCACTGTATTAATATCTTTATCGCCGCGGCCAGATAAATTAACCAAAATGATTTCATCTTTACGCATAGTTTTTGCCATTTTTTCAGCCTGTGCCAGCGCGTGGCTAGATTCTAGTGCAGGGATAATGCCTTCAGTACGACATAAACTATGAAATGCCGCCATCGCTTCATCGTCAGTAATAGCCACATACTCAGCGCGTTTAATATCTTTGAGCCAGGCGTGTTCTGGGCCAACACCTGGGTAATCTAAACCTGCAGAGACTGAATGCGTTTCAACGATATTGCCATCAGAATCTTGCATTAAATAAGTGCGATTACCATGCAAAACGCCTACTGGGCTATTAGCAGTTAATGGCGCTGCATGCATACCAGATTCTAGTCCATGACCTGCCGCCTCTACTCCAATTAATCGCACATTTGGCACATCAATATAAGGGTAAAAAATACCCATTGCGTTTGAACCACCACCTACACAAGCTAGCACCGCATCGGGCTGGCGGCCCACTAATTCTTGCATTTGTATTTTAGCTTCTACGCCAATAACGGCTTGAAAATCGCGCACCATCATGGGATAAGGGTGCGGGCCAGCTACAGTACCAATGATATAAAACGTGTTTGAAACATTGGTGACCCAATCGCGCATGGCTTCGTTTAGCGCATCTTTTAGCGTTTTAGAGCCACTTGTCACTGGCACTACAGTGGCGCCCATTAGTTTCATTCTATAAACATTAGGCGCTTGGCGTTTTATATCTTCACTACCCATATAAACTACGCATTCCAAGCCCATTCTAGCTGCAATGGTTGCTGTGGCAACACCATGTTGACCAGCGCCCGTTTCAGCAATTACACGCGGTTTGCCCATGCGTTTAGCTAATAAAGCTTGGCCAATCGTGTTATTAACTTTATGCGCACCAGTATGATTTAAATCTTCACGTTTTAAGTAAATTTGCGCACCACCCACGCGGTCACTCCAGCGCTTGGCATGATAAATTGGGCTTGGTCTACCCACAAAATGCTTAAGATCATGTGCAAATTCATTTAAAAATGTTTCGTCGAAACGATACTTTTCGTACATATCGCGTAGCTCTTGCAACGCTTCAACCAACGTTTCGGCAACAAAGATTCCGCCATATTGGCCAAAATGTCCACGTGCATCTGGCATATCATAAACTTGCATTTCAAATTCCTATTTCGTCAAAATATTGCAAAATGGCTAGATTGCAAAATGGCTAGATTGCAAACTAGCTGGGTTGCAAACTAGCTGGGTTGCACACTGGCTAGATTGCAAACTTATCAGTGCGATTTCAAATTTTACGAGCCAAAAGTTGCCTGCATAAAAGCTGCGATTTTTTGCGCGTCTTTAATGCCTTTTGCAAGCTCTACACCACCACTCACATCTACTGCATAAGGTCGCACTTTACTAATCGCTAAACCAACATTACCAGCATCTAAACCGCCTGCTAAAATCAGTGGTTTATGCATGTTTTTTGGTATCAAATCCCAATTAAACGTATGGCCTGTGCCACCATAAGCTGCATCCGAATAAGTATCTAACAACAGTGCTTTGGCGCTAGCAAATTCAATCTGATATTGTAACAAATTTGTATCAGCCTTAACGCGAATAACCTTAATATAGGGCATGCCAAATTTTTCACAATCAGTCACACTTTCATCCCCATGAAATTGTAAAATATTTAATTTAACATGCGCTAAAACATGTTCAATTTCAACTTGAGGCGCATTAACAAACAAACCCACTGCCGTTACAAAAAGCGGCATGGCAGCAACAATTTCTTGAGCTTGTTTAATACTTACGCAACGCGGGCTGGGCGCATAAAACACAAGCCCTATGGCATCTGCCCCAGCATTTACAGCGCATAGCGCATCTTCAACGCGCGTGATTCCACAAATCTTGACACGTGTTCTACTCTCATTGTTCATAAATGTTTCTTTTAAAATTTAATATTTTTGTTTTTTTATAGTTAACCTGGACTAAAAAATAGCTAACGCACGTTGAGTATTTGGTAGCTCAAATGTTGCATTGTAATTCACGCCAGTTAAGTAAAGTCCATTAGGCGAAAAAGTAGGGGGTGATAAGGTTCTATTTTTAGTCATTAACAATTCTTTAATTTTGCTGGGTGCAAATTTACCATTGCCTACATAAATCAATGCGCCCACCATATTACGCACTTGATGTTGTAAAAAAGCATTTGCCGAAAAATTGAAAATAATAAAAGATTCATAAGCAGTAATAGTTGCTACACTTAAATGCCTAGTTGGTGATCTAGCTTGACATTGACTAGCCCTAAACGCACTAAAGTCATGTTCACCAATCAAGTGCGCAATTCCCTCTTGCATAGCGGTAACATTCAAAGGCGAATGATACCAGCCGGCTTTATCTGCATAAATGGCAGGTGCAGTAAAGTGATTGATCAAAAGATATTGATAACTGCGTAAAGTGGCAGAATACCTTGCATGAAAATCGTCTGCTACACTTTTAGCCCACAATACCCGAACCGTTTTTGGCAAAAATGCGTTAACTCCGCGCACCCATGCAGTTATTGGCCTTAAAATAGTGCAATCAAAATGCACAATTTGCATCAATGCATGAACACCTGTGTCGGTTCTACCAGCAGCATGTACTCTAACTTCTTGCCCTACAAGCTTTACAACGGCCGCTTCCAACACATCTTGCACACCGCATAAACTAGTTTGGCTTTGCCAACCGCAAAAATGCGTGCCATCATATTCAATTCCAAGTGCTATACGCATGTAAACCACAAATATTAGTCATCAAAATCACTACAAATTTTACCGTTATAATTAAATAAACTTTATTAAAACTGCAATAAGAAAGCATGTTATGTTGCAAAAACCGCTCATTTTTTATGTGCATTTGAAAGCCCAATTAAAAAAACCGAGCATTAAGCTCGGTTTTTTTAATTAATGTAAATCAAATTATTTTCGTCGCGATTTCTTGCGCGCGTTTGCGTTGATTTTCACTGCCTTCGCTCATTACCTCATCTAACATTTCTTTAGCACCCTCTAAATCGTCCATTTCTATATAAGCCAGCACTAGCGATAATTTGGTTTCTATTTCTATTGGATCAATGTTTTGAGTTGCGCTATTAACTAATATAGGTGTAGCGTCATTTAACTCCAGCGAAATATCAGAAAAGTCGAATGTTTTTGCAGCTTCAATATTCTCACTTGCCTGATGACTAGGTGGTTGACTAAACTGTTCGCTTGATTGTTCACCCAGTTTAATCAAGTTTTTTTCAGTATCATCTTCAACATTCAAATCACTTTCTAAATCTATTTCATTAAGTTCAAAATGATCAAACGATACGCTTTCGTCTACAGCCTTTACATTTCCAGTCGAATCAGTTTCAATCGTTTCAAGCATAGGAAAATCAAAGTCTGAATTGAAATCGGAACTGGAATTTGCCTCAACTTTAGTTGAGTTATCCTCTCTCATGTCAGCAGATTCTATTTCGTCAATAATAGGTGTTGACTCATCGTCGCCAAAATTAAAATCAAGATCATTGAATTGTGTATCGTTAAAATTGGCACTGGTTTCTATAGTTGCATTGTTTTCTATAGTTGCATTGTTTTTTATAGTTGCTTTAGTTTCTGGTAAATCTTCTTGCTTAGAGATTTCAAATGCCATCATGTTAATTAATGGTGCATTAGCGTCATTTGCAATATCTGAATCGCTGTCATCTACAGCCTGACCAGTTAACATGAAATCAGGTTCAGTCGTTTCACTTGATTTAGCTTCAAAATCACCAAAATCAAAATCAAGGTCATTATCAGATTTAGCTTCGATAGCTTTTGATGCTTGCATATCATTAATTTGAATATTAGCATCTGCAAGGTCTGTAGCTTGATTTAGTGAGTCTTGATTATTAAATTCAGCAATATTAAATTCTGCAGTATTAAATTCTGGCAATGCATCAAGCGCATTTTTTGGTGCATTAGTGTCAATAGTATTTTCTTTTGCAGGGCTTGTAGATGCAAAGTTTTGCACCAGTGAATCATTGTCGAATGAAAAATCTAAATCAGTTTCAGTGGCCATAGATGCATCAGAAAAATCTTCAGCGCCTAGTTCCGTCGTAGAAGCACCAAGGCTTGGGTTTAGATGTCCAGTTGCAGATTTTGCTTGATATAAAGGGTTGGTAGGATCTAATTTCATGCCAATTTCAGCCACTTTTGACCATGTAGGATCTTCTGCGCCCAGTGTTGTGTAAAGCTCACCTGCAATCGTTTCAAAAGCTGAAAAGTTTTTTGTGGTGGCATACATTTCTAATAATTTAAGATGCAATTCATACCGTTTTGGCTCTTTAGTAATTGCATCTTTTAAAATCTCTTCGGCTTGCGCATCACGCCCATAAGCCATATAGACTTCAGCCTCGGCAATCGGGTCAACATCATTGGTATCTATCATGCCGCCATTAGTACTTTGCGAGAAATCTGTTAAAAAAGAAGTATCGCCTGTATCTACTTTAGAACCTGACGTGTTACCAAAAACGGTATTGGCTTTAAGCCCGCCAGAAGTCATTATGCCTTGTTCAAAATTGGCTAAATTCAGCTTACGCTTATTGCGTAAATACATCCATGCCCCGCCTAACAAGGCAAGCACCGCAGCTAAACCTCCCAATAAAGGCAAGTCAAATACATCTAATAAACTAGATTCGGATTGGGATTCGGGCAATGCTGCTGCAATCGGATCTTTAACTGGTTTTGGTTCTACTATAGTTGCGACTACTGCAGGTTCTGCAGAGCTGGCATTTGGGCTTACAGCTGGTGAATCATTTTTAAGCTGGATATTGTCAGTATCATTGGGTTTAATTTCTGCTATTTGTTTGTCAGTTGTGGATTGATTTTGCATGTCAGCCATGGCAACGTTTTTAATCGTTAACAGCTTTTGCATATCTTCAATTTGTTTTTCAAGCGCAACTGTTCTTGCCTGCGCCTCTACGATACTTTTTTCTCTCGCTGTATTTTCTTCTTGTAGCGAGGTTATTTTAGCTTGCAATGCCTTTAAATCAGTAGATTCGATTGATTTATCACTATCTGAGCTACCTGCAGAAAGCTTAACTACATCTTTAGAGCCATCTGAGGCTGGTTTTGATTGATCTTCTGCCGCGCTTTTAATTTTCCCCGCAACCAATTGAGTATTTGTTTCACCATTAGAAGCTGGTGCTTTTGCTACTATGCCCGCTAGCTTATTACGATAAGCATTCCAATTAGCAGCTTGCATTTTTACTTCTTTTGTAGCTTCTTGGCCAGATACAGCACTTAACTCTTGCTCTGACGGTTGGCGAATGATCTTGCCAACTTTCAAGCGGTTCATATTATTTGCATCAAAAGCATCAGGGTTAGCTTGATACAAACCAACCAACATTTGATCTAAATTAATATTGTCTGGTTTTAAGCGCTGTGCGATAGCAGCTAAGCTATCTCCACGTTGGGTTGTGTAAGTTTGGCTAGAATCACTCTGCGAATTTTCATCCGCTGTTGGTTGTGATGAAGGTGCAGGTTTAAGCGTAGGTTTATTTTTTACGCGTGGCTGAGATTTTCTAACTCCATTTGTAGAGTTTGGTACTGAATCATTAGCAGCGTTATCAGACCTAACAATTGGAGCTTGATTATTTTGCGTTACAGGCTCGTTAGCTGCTTCTCCAATGTAACCTGGCGGATCTAGCAAAACTGTGTACTCGCGTAATAACCGTCCAGACGCCCAATCTACTTGTATAAGCATGTCTAAAAACGGCTCACTGATCGGCTGGCTAGATTTTAATTTTAAAATAGGCGCGCCACTGGCGTTTTTGCCTATTTCTATTTTAATAGAATTGTGTGATGCAGGTTTTTCAATGCCTTGCAACGTGTAAGCTTCTTCAGAAGCAATGGCTACGTTAATGCTATTTAAGTCATCTGAGGTTACTGATAAAAGTTCTATATCAGCTTTTAGCGGTTCGCCTAAACCAGAATTGACATTAAGTTTCCCTAAACCTGCTGCAAAAACTGATAGTGGCAATAATGCCAAACATAACGCAATTGTTATTTGCTTTAATTTTGAGTTGTGCACTGACCTGCCCTTAAGTATTGTCTATTTTTTGGTTCAATATTGAAAATAACATCAATTAGTTAGAGTTGCAAGCTCATAACGCACTTTGAATGTATTAGCTATGTGATTGTTCATCATAGTTGTTGGTTTTTATTAACGCTCTAAATATCGTTAATTTTATTGATGGTTGACTAAAATGCGCAACATGCGTCTTAATGGCTCAGCCGCACCCCATAATAGTTGATCGCCTACGCTAAAAGCAGATATATATTGCGCACCCATATTTAGCTTGCGTAATCGCCCAACTGGGGTCGTCAAAGTGCCAGTAACCGCTGCAGGTGTAAGTTCGCGCATGCTAGTTTCACGATTATTTGGTATTACTTTTGCCCATTCGTTTGCCTCATCCAACATTTGGCTAATTTCATTGATCGGCACATCTTTTTTAAGCTTGATTGTCATGGCTTGACTATGGCAACGCATGGCGCCAATGCGCACACACAAACCGTCAATTGGAATAGGTTTTAAGGCTGTATCAAGGTTTCGGCCCAATATTTTATTGGTTTCAACGCCGCCCTTCCATTCTTCTTTGCTTTGGCCATTACCAAGGTCAGCGTCTATCCAGGGGATCAAACTACCAGCAAGCGGTACGCCAAAATTAGCAGTTGGAAACTTAGCATCGCGCAGTGTGCCTGCGATTGCACGATCAATATCTAAAATAGCCGATGCGGGATCTGCCAATAAATGGCTGGCGGCAAAGTGTGCTTCGCCCATTTGGTTTAACAGCTCGCGCATATTTTGCGCACCCGCACCCGACGCGGCTTGGTAGGTCATAGACGTTACCCACTCAATTAAATCGGCTTTAAATAAGCCGTTAAGCGCCATCAACATAAGTGAAACTGTGCAATTACCACCTACCCAGTTTTTACCATTATTGGCAAGTGCATCTTTAATTACGTGCATGTTAACTGGGTCTAAAATAATCACCGCATCTTGTTCCATGCGTAGCGTAGATGCCGCATCGATCCAATGCCCTTGCCAGCCAGCGTTTCTTAATTTCGGATGCACGTCACTGGTGTAATCACCGCCTTGGCAAGTGATAATCACATCCATCAATTGCAACGCATTAATATCGTTGGCATCTTTTAATGCGGGTGATTCTTTGCCTACATTTGGCGCTAATCCACCGATATTTGAGGTAGTAAAAAATTGCGGTTCAATTAACGCAAAATCTCCCTCTTCAATCATGCGTGAAATAAGCACGCTACCAACCATGCCACGCCAGCCTACAATACCTACTTTTAACATGTTCCTACATCCACCATTTAATTGCTGATAATTTAATTAAATCTTATTTATTTTGTTGCGCATTAATTATTTTATTTGGTCGAGTTTTGCACAGCTTCGCCCGCTCTTTCCACGTCTTTACCAACACCGCGAATGGTGTTACAAGCGCTTAACACTACAATACACAAAAGACTTGCTATGATTTTTGCCATCATTTTTCCTTAATCTCTAAAATTACCAAATTGTAGCGGAAAATCCGTTACGTTCTTTTTGCAAAAACTAATAGCCTCTTGCAGTAAATCGCGCTTTGCGCCATTCACACGCACTTCTTCGCCTTGAATACTCGCTTGCACTTTTAGGCCGCTATCTTTAATCAATTTTGTAATGCGTTTGGCCAGTTCTGTATCAATGCCCGCTTTGATTTTTAGCTCTTGCTTAACTTTATTGCCGCCCATTTTTTGCACATCTTTATGTTCAAGCCGCTTGGTCGAATCTGGCTCTTTTTTTTCCATGGCTGGTAGCAAAATATCTTTGATTTGGTCAAGCTGAAAATCGTTATCACCGTGCAGCGTAATAATATTATCCTTTTCGTTAAATTCAACCTTAGCTGCCGTGCCTTTAAAATCGTAACGGTTTGTGATTTGTTTGTCAGTGGTATCAATCGCGTTTTTTAACGCAACTTTATCGACTTCAGATGAAATATCAAAACTTGGCATTTAAATTCCTAGATTTTTAGAGCGAAGGTAGTACTAGGCGCAAACGCGAAGACAGTACGGATAGTACGGCAAGCGTTTGCGTTGAGCTAATATCGAGCCTTCACTATTCAAAATGGCAAACGTAATCGAGCATTTCGGTCACTTCTATATCAAATGAAGAATTACCAGGCACGGTGAATTTTTCACCCGCATGATACGTTTTCCAGTTTTCTTCATTTTTTAAACGCACTTTGCAGCTGCCTAAATTAATTTCCATTAATTCTGGTGCTTGCGTGTTAAAAGTCAAACTACTTGGAAAAATCACGCCAATTGTCGAGCGTGTGCCATTTGGTAGCAGAACTGTATGACTCACACATTTGCCGTCAAAATAAACATTGGCTTTTTTCTTTACACTTACGTTGTCAAATTGTGCCATTTTTTGTTCCTAATATTGTTCAGTATTTTGTATAGTAAATTTTCACTGTCAAACTTTTAATTACATTGCTGCAACTATTTTATCGCCCATTTCACTGCATGTTACACGGGTCATACCAGCTTCAAAAATATCGCCTGTGCGATAGCCTGCAGCCAGTACTTTTTTAATCGCACTCTCAATTCTTAAAGCTGATGTTTCATCGTTAAACGTGTAGCGCAACATCATCGCAGTTGATAATACTGTAGCAATTGGATTGGCCAGATTTTTGCCCGCAATATCAGGTGCAGAGCCATGTGATGGCTCATACAAACCTTTTTTGGTTTCATTTAAACTTGCCGATGCTAACATGCCAATTGAGCCTGTGAGCATACTTGCCTCATCGCTTAAAATATCGCCAAAAATATTGCCAGTGACGATCACATCAAATTGCTTAGGGTTACGAATCAACTGCATGGCCGCGTTATCTACATACATGTGCGTTAACTCTACTTCTGGGTACTCTTTGGCAACATCGATGACGATTTCTTTCCAAAACTCCGTAGTTTCTAACACGTTGGCTTTATCCACAGAACAAAGTTTGCCTTTTTGACCATTCTTGCGTCTTTTCATAGCAATATCAAAAGCAACGTGTGCAATGCGACGTACTTCAGATTCTTTATAAACCATGGTGTTAAAGCCTTCGCGTTCCCCTTCTGCATTAACGCGCATACCACGCGGTTGGCCAAAATAAATATCGCCTGTCAGCTCGCGCACAATCATAATGTCAAGACCTGCAACCACTTCTGGCTTTAGTGTTGATGCATTAGCAAGCTCAGGATACAACACCGCTGGGCGCAAATTGGCAAATAAGCCTAAATCTTTACGAATGGCCAAAAGACCACGCTCTGGGCGTAATGGGCGATCTAAATTATCGTATTGCGGCCCACCAACGGCACCAAGCAACACTGCATCAGCATAGCGACAAATTTTTTGGGTAAATTCTGGGTAAGGATGACCATACTGATCATAAGCTTGGCCACCCAATGGCGCCTCAATAAACTCAAACGCCATGCCTTCATTTTTAAGCACATCCAACACACGCAGTGCTTGCGTCATTATTTCTGGGCCGATACCGTCGCCTGGTAATACTGCAATTTTCATTGTTTAATCCTTAATTTATTGTTTTCGACTTTTATGAAATACTTATTAAAACTGTACTTAGACCTTAAGTAAATCACATGTAGTAGGGTAAATAAGCTCAAATACATAATGTAACTATCTGGTATTCCAAGCTTTATACTTTTACTTGCAAAAACATAAATAACTGTAAATAAAATAGCAAAGAATACACAGAGGTATTTATGAAGCAAGGCTAGCTCAATATCTACCAAGCTGTTTTTGCTGCTTTCAACTTCCATCATCGAAGTGACTTGAAAAAATACCATTGTTAAACAAAAGTCACTAGATGAAAAAAAGTTTATCTCAAAGGATCCACTACTAATAATGAATACACAAATTACGATTGATAATGGAATCAACTCTATAAAGCATTTGAAAATAGCCATAACAAGCACTGTAAAATTTGCATGGCTTTTTGATACTGGGTCACCAGCTTTATGATTTTTAAACAAAACTATAGTCGATTTCTTCAAGTAATCCTTTATCAACATCAAAACAACCAAGGCTGAGAGGCTTGATGTCTTACTTCAAAAGATTTAATCGCATCTTTATGCATCATTGTTAAGCCAATTTCGTCTAGGCCGTTTAACAAATTGTGCTTAGATGTAGCGTTAATCTCGAAACCGAATGTTTCACCAGATGGCAATGTCACTGTTTGCGAAGGCAAGTCTACATTCAAGCTATAACCCACATTTGCTTCACATTCCGCAAACAATTTATCCACCATTTCGTAACTAGCTACAATGGGCAACATGCCGTTTTTATAACAATTATTGAAGAAAATATCGGCATAACTTGGCGCAATAATCACGCGGAAACCAAAATCTTCAATCGCCCAGGGCGCATGCTCACGGCTTGAGCCACAGCCAAAATTTTCACGCGCCAACATAATCTGCGCACCTTTGTAGCGTGGCTGGTTTAATACAAAATCGGTATTTAATGGCCTATTTGTGCAATCCATGCCTGGCTCACCATGATTGGTATAACGCCATTCATCAAACAAATAAGGGCCAAAGCCGCTACGTTTGATAGACTTTAAAAACTGCTTTGGAATAATCGCATCGGTGTCGATATTGGCACGATCTATTGGCGCGGCTAAGCCTGTTAATTGGGTAAATGCTTTCATATGATTTGAATCCTAAAGTCTATTTCTTTAAAACGTGCGAACATCAACAAAATGGCCTGCAATAGCCGCTGCAACTGCCATGGCTGGGCTAACCAAATGGGTACGCCCACCTTGGCCTTGACGACCTTCAAAGTTACGATTGCTAGTTGATGCGCAGCGCTCGCCCGGGCTTAATCTATCCGCGTTCATGGCTAAACACATGCTGCAACCAGGTTCGCGCCATTCAAAACCTGCGTCAATAAATATTTTATCCAATCCTTCAGCTTCAGCTTGGCGTTTTACCATGCCAGAACCAGGTACCACCATGGCTAATGTAATACTATTGGCTACTTTTTTACCTTTAGCAACTACAGCTGCTGCTCGCAAATCTTCTATTCTAGAATTAGTACAAGATCCAATAAAAATTTTGTCTAACTTGATATCTTCTATAGGCGTATTAGCAGTTAAGCCCATGTATTTAAGTGCGTTTTCTATGCTGGTGCGTTTAGTGGCATCGAGCTCTTTGGCTGGGTCTGGCACAAACCCATTAATAGGTAACACTTGCTCAGGTGAGGTGCCCCAAGTGACTTGTGGGGCAATCAAAGCGGCGTCTAATATTACCGTGCTATCAAAAACTGCACCGTCGTCACTATGTAATGTGCTCCAATAACCAACTGCTTTATCCCAATTTTCACCTTTTGGCGCAAATTGGCGGCCTTTTAAATATTGAGCTGTTTTATCATCTGGCGCAATAATACCGGCGCGCGCGCCTGCTTCAATGGCCATATTGCACACGGTCATGCGCCCTTCCATTGATAACTCGCGTATCACTTCGCCAGCAAATTCAATGGCGCATCCATTACCACCAGCCGTACCTATTTTGCCAATAATAGCCAAGGCCACATCTTTAGCTGTAACACCAACACCTAAAACACCATCAACACGCACCAGCAAGTTTTTAGATTTTTTGGCGATTAATGTTTGTGTGGCTAAAACGTGTTCCACCTCTGATGTGCCAATGCCGTGAGCTAACGCGCCAAAAGCGCCGTGTGTGCTGGTGTGCGAATCACCACAAACTACGGTCATGCCAGGTAATGTGGTGCCTTGCTCTGGGCCAATCACATGGATGATGCCTTGATTAGCATGCTTAAACGGAAAGTAAACCAATGAACCAGACTCTTTAATATTCGCATCCAAGGTTTCGACTTGCAAGCGTGAAATCGGATCTTCAATGCCTTTATCCCAATTTTTGGTGGGTGTATTGTGGTCTGGGTTGGCTACAATGGTGTCTGCACGCCAAGGCTTACGATTTGCCAAACGCAAGCCTTCAAAAGCCTGCGGGCTGGTCACTTCGTGCACTAAATGGCGGTCGATATAAATTAAGCTTGTGCCATCAGTGTCTTGATGCACCAAGTGCGAATCCCACAATTTATCGTAAAGCGTTTTTAGATTAATATTATCTGCCATGATCATTCCTTTGTTTTATCTCTTTTTTCAACTACATTTACAAAATTAATTTTAGGCAACTAACGCAAGCGCCTGTTGCGAATCGCATAACAACTTATATTCAATCGAATCGCACATCGCGCGCCAAGAGGCATCAATAATATCGGTTGATACGCCTATTGTTGTCCAACTACTGTGTTTATCTGCAGATTCAATTAATACACGTACTTTAGAAGCTGTTGCTTGATTTGAATCCAGCACGCGAACTTTGTAATCGATCAATTTCACCTCGCTTAATTGCGGGTAAAAATGCTCTAAGGCTTGGCGAATGGCAATATCAAGCGCATTAACTGGACCATCGCCCTCTGCGGTTAAGGTTTCATTTTGGCCATTTACCGTAATTTTAACGGTCGCTTGTGCATTATTATCGTTTAACCCGCTATCGCTAATGTTAACGCTATAGCCATCAAGCTTAAAAAATGGCTTAAATTGACCAAGCAGTTTATAAATGAGTAAATCAAACGAATGCTCAGCATTTTCAAACTGGTAACCTTCGTTTTCTAAACTTTTCAAGTGCGCCAATATACGCTTAGTTTCTATTGAATCTTTAGTAAGACTTGCATCCACTAGGTTGATTTTGGCCAATAATGCGCTCCTACCAGCCACTTCACTGACTAAAATATGGCGTTCATTACCTACCAAGCTAGGGTCAATATGTTCATAAGAAATCGGGTTTTTGGTGACTGCATCAATATGCATGCCGCCCTTGTGCGAGAAAGCATCATGGCCCACATAGGCGGCTTTGTCGTTAAAAGCCATATTCGCAACTTCGCTAACAAAGCGCGCAGTTGCGGCTAGATTGGGCATGTTGTCTGCAGGAATACAGCTTAAACCCAACTTTAATTGCACATTGGGAATAATCGCGCATAAATTAGCATTGCCACAGCGCTCACCAATGCCGTTAATCGTGCCTTGCACTTGCCTGGCGCCCGCTTTAACAGCCGCAATGGTATTAGCCACCGCCATCTCACAATCGTTATGACAATGAATGCCCACCGCAATATCAAACTGCTTTACTATAATCTGCGTAATGGTAAATATCTCGTCAGTGAAAGTGCCACCGTTGGTATCGCACAAACACAACACATCTGCACCTGCATTGACTGCAACTTGTAGCGTATTAATTGCGTATTGTGGATTAGTTTTATAACCATCAAAAAAATGTTCAGCGTCAAACACCACTTCTTTTTGATGTTCTTTTAAAAAAGCGATACTGTCGCTAATCATGCTTAAATTTTCATCTAAACTGGTGCGTAAAATATCGGTGACTTGATAATCCCAGCTTTTACCAAAAATGGCCACCGCATCAGTTTTAGCTAGCAATAAAGATTGTAAATTGTTGTCTGAAGCCGCACTAATATTGGGTTTACGCGTGCTGCCAAAAGCAATGATTTTGGCATGCTTTAATTTGAGTTCGCGCACGCGCTCAAAAAATACCAAATCTTTAGGGTTAGACCCTGGGTTGCCAGCCTCGATATAGCCAATGCCCAACGCATCCAAGCGCTGCACGATTTTTAGCTTATCTTCAACCGTGAACGAGACGCCCTGCGCCTGCGCACCGTCTCGTAATGTTGAATCGTAAGCTGTAATGGTTTGTTGCATGATCATT
Organism: Methylotenera sp.; assembly: GCA_043759515.1. Classification (GTDB taxonomy): domain Bacteria; phylum Pseudomonadota; class Gammaproteobacteria; order Burkholderiales; family Methylophilaceae; genus Methylotenera_A. Next base: position 13,577 of record JAYVLK010000038.1, on the reverse strand, counting down.
TATGGTTATTGTTGGCGATTTTTCAAGTTAGCGGCAATACGCATTCTCAAGGCATTAAGCTTAATAAATCCACCCGCGTCTTTTTGATCATACGCGCCTTTATCGTCTTCAAAAGTCGCTATTGTTGAATCAAACAATGAATCAGTTTTACTATCGCGCCCGGCCACAATCACGTTGCCTTTATACAATTTTAAGCGCACCCAGCCATTAACCGTTTTTTGCGTGTGGTCAATGAGGGTTTGCAAAGCCAAACGCTCTGGGCTCCACCAATAGCCGTTATAGATCATGCTGGCGTAGCGCGGCATTAAATCATCTTTTAAATGCGCCACTTCGCGATCAAGCGTAATACTTTCAATGGCGCGATGCGCTTTTAACATGATCGTACCGCCTGGTGTTTCGTAACAGCCGCGTGATTTCATGCCCACGTAACGATTTTCGACCAGATCTAGCCTGCCAATACCGTGTTTGCCGCCGATTTGGTTTAAATGCGCTAGTAAAATATGCGGGCTCATTGCCTCACCATTTAGCGAAACCGGGTCACCATTTACATATTCAATATCTAAATATTCTGCCGCATCTGGCGCGCTTTCGGGTGAAACTGTCCAGCGCCACATGCTATCTTCAGCTTCCGCCGCTGGGTTTTCTAAATGGCGGCCTTCAAAGCTAATGTGCAACAAGTTTGCATCCATTGAATATGGGCTACCACCTTGCTTATGCTTCATTTCAACTGGAATATTATTTTTTTCTGCATAAGCCATCAGTTTTTCACGGCTTAACAAATCCCACTCACGCCAAGGTGCAATAATGTGAATATTCGGGTTTAGCGCATAAGCACCCAGTTCAAAACGTACTTGGTCGTTGCCTTTACCCGTTGCACCATGAGAAATCGCATCTGCATTGGTTTCTTTTGCAATTTCTATCAAACGTTTGGCAATTAATGGCCGCGCAATTGATGTACCAAGTAAATATTCGCCTTCATAAACCGTATTAGCGCGAAACATTGGAAACACAAAATCGCGCACAAATTCTTCACGTAAATCGTCAATGTAAATCTCTTTAACGCCTGCGGCGGTAGCTTTGCTGCGCGCCGGTTCCAGCTCTTCACCTTGACCTAAATCAGCAGTAAAAGTCACCACTTCGCATTGATATTCGTCTTGTAGCCATTTTAATATGACTGAAGTATCTAACCCACCCGAATAGGCTAGAACCACTTTTTTAATTTTAATCATTATTATCCTAAAGCCATTTTTTGCTACATGTTAATACAGATAAACTTTAAAACCTTTTTTAGCCACAGAGGCCACAGAGAAAATCAAAGACAAAGCTCTAAAGTTTTTAGGTTTTCTCACTGTTCTCTGTGAACTCTGTGGCTAAATTAGATCTTTTTTCAACCTCAGATATTTGTCATTACTTTAAAAACAATTTTAACCGCAGATAAACGCCGATAAATCCAACCAATATTATTATTTCATCGGCTAACTATTTATACCTATGGATTTTATCTGCGTTAATCGGCGTTCATCGGCGGTTAAATCAAACCTTCCCCAACAACAAATATTCCATCAATGCTTTTTGCACATGCAATCTATTTTCAGCTTCATCCCAGACCACACTCTGAGGGCCATCAATTACTTCTGCGGCCACTTCTTCACCTCTATGTGCGGGCAGGCAGTGCATAAATAGCGCGCCTTTATTGGCTATTTTCATCATGTCAGCGTCCACTTGCCAATCAGCAAAGTCTTTTAAGCGCTCTTCATTTTCCGCTTCAAAGCCCATGCTGGTCCACACATCTGTAGTCACCAAATCTGCATCTTGCGCCGCTTCCATCGGGTCAGCAAATGTTTCAAAATGATCGGTGCCATATAAATTTGCACGCTCACACTCCACTTCATAACCTGGCGGTGTCGATACATGCACATTAAAATCCAGCATTTCTGCGGCTTGCAGCCAAGTGTTGCATACATTATTGCTGTCGCCAATCCATGCCACGGTTTTACCTTTTATTGGGCCTCTATGCTCAATAAAAGTAAAAATATCGGCCAAAATTTGGCAAGGATGATATTCATTGGTTAAGCCATTAATCACTGGTACGCGCGAGTTAGCGGCAAATCGCTCGATTATTTCCTGCTCATAAGTTCGAATCATCACTATGTCACTCATGCGCGAAATCACTTGAGCGGCATCTTCTACTGGCTCGCCACGGCCTAATTGCGAATCACGTGTGTTCAAGTAAATGGCCGAGCCGCCTAGTTGGTGCATACCAGCTTCAAAACTCAAACGCGTACGCGTGCTGGCTTTTTCAAAAATCATCACCAGCGTGCGGTCTTGTAGTGGCCAATATTGCTGGTAAGCCTTAAATTGTGCTTTTATCCAAGTAGCGCGTGCAAAAATATGGTTTAACTCATCTGTGGTTAAATCGTTAAATTGCAAAAAATGTTTTACATTACCCATGTTGTTCGCTCAACAGCGCTTTAATGAGCGGTGCTAATATGCTTACAATTTGGTCTGATTCTTCTGCATTAATAATAAGTGGCGGCAATAATCGAACGACTTTATCGGCAGTTACATTAATTAATAAGCCTGCTGCTAGCGCTTGTTTAACCAGTGCGCCACAAGCAATGGTTAACTCAATACCAATCATTAAGCCTGCATTTCTAATTTCTACCACGCCTTCAACTCCTGCCAATGCGCTACGAAAGCCTGCATTAATCCGCGTGCCCATTGCACGCGCGTTTTCACGTAATTCGTCAGACTCAATAATATTAAGTGTGGTGAGTCCTGCCGTTGTAGCTAGCGGCCCACCACCAAAAGTTGAGCCATGTTTTCCATAAGTAAAATAGCCAGCGGCTGCGCCTTTTGCCAGGCAAGCCCCTATTGGCACGCCAGAACCCAAGCCTTTAGCAAGCGTTACTACGTCTGGCAAAATGTCGGCATGTTGATAACCAAACCACTCGCCTGTGCGACCAATCCCCGTTTGTACTTCATCAACCATCATTAGCCAATTATTAGCATCGCACACCGCACGTATGCCCTTAAAGTAGCTAGCCAAATCTTTTGGTACGATAATACCGCCCTCGCCTTGTACTGGCTCAACCAAAATGGCCACAATATTTTTATGGTAACGTGCAAGCACATTAAGCACATCCAAATCACCATGCTCTACATGAATAAAGCCTTTCATCAGCGGCTCAAATCCAGCTTGCACCTTAGCATTACCTGTGGCCGATAAAGTTGCGAATGTGCGGCCATGAAAACTGCGCTCCATGACTACAATTTCTGGTTGTTCAATATTGCGCGTTTTGGCGTGTAAGCGGGCTAACTTAATGGCAGCTTCGTTTGCTTCACAGCCCGAGTTACAAAAAAACACATTATCCATGCCAGAAATTTGTACAAGCTTATCGGCTAATTGTGATTGCTCAGCCACTTCATAAATATTTGAGGTATGAATAAGTTGAGCGACTTGTGTTTGCAAAGCTTTAACCAATACAGGGTGCGCATGACCAAGACCATTAACCGCCACTCCAGATAACGCATCTAAGTATTGATTGCCAAGTGTATCCCACAGCCAAGCGCCTTTGCCGTGCGTAAACGTCACAGGTAAGCGATTATAGTTGTTCATTAAATGTGACATAGTTTTGGAACTTAATAATTTATAGTTAGCTTAAACTTTTAAAATAAATCTTTTAAAATAAATCTTTTAAAATAAAAAACGGCGGCTAAGGCCGCCGTTAAAGCCTTGCAATGATTTATAAGCCAAGCACTGCGCGGTGGCTTAATCCGTTTGCCATAAAAAATAACATAGGAATAGACAACATTAAATTAGTGCGCGATGCAAGCATGGCAATACGCCGCGCTTTGGTTTTAACTTGGTCAGTTGCTGGCACTAATCCTAAAATCTTTTGTTGATTTGGCCAAATTAAATGCCACACATTAAACAGCATAATCGTACCCAACCATGCGCCAATTCCAATACCTTCATAACCGTTACGCAACATAAATGCATCCATAAATCCAGCACCTAATAACCATGCGCCTGCCAACCAAGTAGCCACGGCAGACCAGCGAAACCACAGCAATGCACGTGGCGCCACATGTTTAGTGATGCCAGCGGCTGTGCCGTCTAATGTTGCATCTTTAAGTGCGGCCATTTGAATTAAGTTAAAGTAATAAAGCAAACCAATCCATGTAATACCAAAAATCACATGTAACCAACGGGCAATGCCAGGCATCATTTCAGCCATATTAAACACCCGCCACTAAAAAGTTTTTAAGAAAAACCACTAAAATAATGGTGAGTACAACGCCAGATATAATCGTACATGTAATAGATTCTAATGGATTTTTCATGATGCTTGACCTTATGTTTTGTTATAGGTTTTTTTAGCGGTTTTATCATTACTATATATTTCGTTAAATCTTAGCTTAAAAGCCATATTTTGGCAAGGTTTATAGCAAAACCGCAGGCTAAAATCTTAAGGTTTGCAACTTAAGATTTGCATTTTTGGCTAGCTTGTAAAAAAGGTTTTATGCGCTCTAAAGTATTGGGGTGAGATGACAGTAACTGGCTAACAACTGGCTCGTTTGGAGCTTGCTTTGCCTGTTGGTTAGTTTTTTTAGTCGCTTGATTATTTGCGTTGCTTTTTTTGGATAGTTGACTGTCCTGTTTTCTATCCCCTCGCATTTGCAAGCGCTGCAAAATATCTGCAAATACGCGCGGAGGAATACAAGCTTTTTGCAACGCGTTTAGCGCAAAATTATCTGCTTGTAATTCATGCTCGCGCGAGTATTGCATTTGTATTAAAACCGCAGGCAGACCAGATGCCACCGAGCTCACATCACCCGTGATAGAGGCTAAAATTAAGCCAGCCAACACACCTTGCAAGCTTTGCCTATATGCGTGGCGCTCTTTAACATGACCTAATTCATGTGCCAGCACCGCGATGATTTCATCATCGTTTTTGGCTAATTTAACTAGCTCATCGGTCACCACCATAATGCCGCCAGGCAAGGCAAATGCGTTAGCGCCTATTAAGCCGCCTTCGCGCCACTCCAATTGATATTGTGGGCAAGTTTTTATGGCGCTACATAATTTATTTAAGCCACTAACAACATTGGATTTACGATTTGGTAAAGTTTTGCTGGGTGAAAAGTAGCCAATTTTGCTATCAAGCCCCGCTAAAACCTGTTGGCCGATTTTGGTTTCAATTGCAGGCGGTGTAATGTGGGCAACGTACTGCGCCAGTTTTGGTACGCCAAATTGTAAAAAAAACCAGCCTGCAAATACGGTTGCAATCATGCACACTAACACCGCACCCAAATGGTTTTCTAAATAATGCAAACTGCGCCAAAACGCACTGGTTTTTGATGGCATAGCGGCTTCAAGCTCGCTAATGTCATCGGCTTCTAATTTAGCGCCATCAGGTAAATCAATTAAACGTTTGGCCGAACCTAATTTTGCTTGTATATTAATTTCTGAGAAGTTAAACGTAAGGGCATGGCTATTAACATCGAAGACTATATGCTTGCCATGCGCTGCAACCCGCACGTTAACTTGCATGTGGCGCGCACTTAAACCATCGAAATAATCTGCTTGAAACGTCATTAATTAACCAAAAGACCTGTTAACCAAAAGACCTGTTAACCAAAAGATAAATCGACATCAAACATTTCTGCGATTTCTTCACCTGTGGCTTTTACTTCGGCTTTTTTATCTCCCACAAATTGATCAAAATCAACATCACCCACAATGTTTAATTTGGTAGCGCGGTAGCGTGCTAGACGAATTTGCGCCCAAGGTGTAGCTAAACCAAAAGTAAACATAATGGCCACAATATTACTAAAGTACAACCAGGCAAAATCGCGTGCGCGTAATGTGCTTTTAAATGAGAATTTATCTAGCGTGGTGCTGTTCCAAACAAGATTACCAATGCGCGCTTGTAGATAGCCTAAAAATCCAAAAATAAATAATAAATAAGCGATCATGACACCCAACATCGCCAATAACATTCCAGGATTTTTAACCAACTCTAGCATTTGCTGCTCTGGCGTTTTAGCTTGCGTTTCTATTTCATCTTGCTGTTGCGTTATGTCTGTTGCTGGCTCTCCATCTTGTTCGTATTCAATTTCATCCATTTTTTCTTCAATCTTTTTTAATTGCTGCTCTACGGTTTGCGCAGGCAATTCTTCAATTGGTAACAAATCGTTTTCAGAGTAAACGCGTTTTACTTGTTCAATTTCATTTGTTGTATTTTCTTGTGCTGCTTCAACTTCACTCGCAGCTAAAACAAGTTTGGCTTGCTTGTTTTTGATTTGATTGTCAAATGCAGCAATCGGTGCAAAAGCTACAATATTGTTGTCAAATTCAAATTGTACTTGGCTAGAATCGCTCGTTTTAACTGCCTTTGCTTTATTCACATAAGTTTGATAAGCGGGAATACTAATTGCAGCCAAAATACCGATTAGCGGCAAAATTATCAATATCATATAAACTTTGTAAAATTTGCCCACAACGCGCTTCATTTCAAATTGGCTTAAACCAAATTTATGGTTGTTGACTAAAAATTGATTTTTTTCGTGCGCGGCATATGGCGCGGCTAATCCTAAAGAAATCATAGTAAGCAATGGCAAGCCAATAAATACGCGAATAGCCTTGCCAAACGTACCTACAAAATCAAACCTTAAACCGCGGTGGCTACTATTACGCGCATTAAATATTGAGCCGCGAACTACTAGCCAAGGTAAGGCTAAAAACAGCAGCAATAAAACCAAGCTTTGCAAGATTGGGTTAATTGCAGAAACGGCAATTAAAGCTACCGCAATTAAGCGACCTTTTAAAATAGACCATGGTTTTGCGTGATAATCAAAGCCCACATTTTCAATTAAAGTATTATTGTAAAAATACTTTTTGCGTCGTACTTTTGCCCAGGCTGAATAAATGCCAAATGTGACGATAGACAACAACAAATTAACGATCCAAATGCCAAAATACTCGCGCGCGCTTCCTTCAAAAATAACTGGTGTGATTTTAGGCGTGTTACTTTGGCTGGAATTGCTGTGATTTGGTTTGTTGATATAACCTTTTGCCGAATCATCCCCATGATTTTGCGCATTATTCATTCGTTTTTCTCTTTAATTATTATTAGCAGTTGTTTTTGGAAAGTTAGCAGTGCGAATTTTAACGCAAAGGCTACAAAACACGCTAACTTTTGCGTTTTTCAAACAAATTTTGCTTTAATTAAAAAATATTTGGCTTATAAACAACTTTTTGCTTGAGCTTTTTGTTAAGTTGATTGTTTAACGTAAATACAGTGAAATATGAAGAAAAATAGTGCAGCTATTACCTTTTTTAAACAGTGCTTTTCAAAACTAAAGCGTTTATGCACTCACCTCAAACTACCCAATTTAGGCAGCTTATGGATGCTAGTTGCGGCGGTGGGCTTTGCTATCATGGGCGCATTAGTTAAGGTGGGTTCGGCTAAATTTAGCAGTGCCGAGCTAGTTTTTTACCGCTCTTTATTTGGCTTAGCCGCCATTTATGTGTTTATTTTGGCCAAAAAATTACCGCTTAAAACGCCAGTCATTGGCAAACATATGTCACGCTCAGTCGTGGGTTTTGCATCTCTTGTCTTGTTTTTTTACGCCATTGCCCATTTACCACTGGCAACTGCCATCACACTTAATTACACATCACCCTTATTTTTGGCTTTACTGATGCCATTTATGCTGCAAAAAGAACATCGACAACAAAGCGTTAAAAAATGGTTATACATGGCAGTGGTGCTGGGTTTTGTTGGCGTAATACTTTTATTGCAACCCACATTACAAGCTGGCGATTCTCTGGCAGGCGCACTGGGATTGGCTTCTGGCCTAGGTGCGGCAATCGCTTATATTCATATTAAACAATTAAGCAACGTTTTTGAACCTGATTGGCGCACGGTTTTTTACTTTACGCTTGTATCCACTATCGGTAGCGGCGCATGGCTATTGTTGCAAGATTTTAGTGCTGTTTTGTGGCAAGATTTACCGCTGTTAATCGGCTTAGGCGTATCAGCAACAATAGCGCAAATGGCCTTAACAAGAGCTTACCGCACTGGCAATACTTTAGTAGTAGCAAGCCTAGCCTATTTAACCGTGGTTTTGGCTAGCTTATTTGGCGTATTTTTTTGGCAGGAGCAGCTATCAACAGCAGAGTGGCTGGCCATTGGATTAATCGTTTTAAGCGGCATCATCAGCGTATTTGCTACTAATACGCATGTAAAAAAATGATAATAATTTGCGAAAAAACTAATTGCGCATTATAAAACCACAGCTTTGTAATTTTTATCAAATACGCACTAAAGCATTGCAAAACTTCTAGACATTACAATAAGTTAACAGTAATGTAAGGTTTGCCTGCTAATTTCAATTTTAAGTTTTAATGATTAAATTACATATAACTTTAAGGTCTATTAGTTTGTTAGTCATTTGCTGCCTGTTGAGCTCTTGCTTAGGCGGCACCATTGCGCAACAAATCGTGCGCTCTATTGCGACTCACATTGCCGATAAACAAATTGCAAGGGCAATGGATGTTGACGAAGATCAGTTAGTTAGTAACCGTAAGCTTAATTATGAAACTAAAGCTGCTTATAGCCAAAAAAAAGTAGAACCTATAAGCAGAATTATTGCGCCTTATCAACCTGCAAATGTGGCCGATTTAACGCCCAAAAGCCCTTTTAACCACTTGCAAAAGCTTAACAAAGCCAAGCAAAATTTAGCTAATGATCAATCTAATTCGCTTGAATTAGCTAAAATCAACCTGGCTTTGAAAAAAGACTTATCCAATGATTTGAAACTTACCGATTTGAAACTTACCGATTTAAAAACTACAGACTTAAAAAATTCGGAATTTGAACCTGCAAATCTTAATGCGCTAGACCTAAAACCAATAGCTGAGCCGTTGCCGCAATATTTAGCAGATGAATCAAAAACTTTTGCGGCAATACAAACTAACCAGCTGGTGCCAGTTGAGTTATTTAATCTACTAATTGGTGAAGAAAAAAATGCGGTTTATGAGCGAGCGCGGCTAATAGGAGCGCTAAATCTGCCTCAAAAACGTGAATGGCAAAATTGGCAAGTGGCCAGTGGCGTTACGCAATTGGGCAAAAAGTCGATCATATTTTTGATTCCACCAGAGTTTGGAAAATTGCCAACTGGCTCAATAACGATGGTGGAACTTGCTGAAACTGGCGAACTAAATGTGGTGCGCTATAAAACCAATTAATTTGCTAGCGCCACCAAGTCGCGAATTAATTCTGTAGAAGCGACGCCCTCGTCGCGAAGAACTGTCGCGAAGAATTTGGGAAACAATCCCTTAAAATAAACCATCGGCACGAAGTCGTGCATCCTACAATACGTGGTACTACAGCCTGCGTATCACGGCTCCAAGCAGCTAAACTTAAGGTTCAAGTAAACCGCTTCGCATCGCAATCAACGCGATTTCGGCTGAATTGTTAGCGTTTAATTTTTGCTTGATGTTATACAAATGCGTACCCACTGTACGCGGGCTTAAAAATAAGGTTTCGGCAATCTCGTTGGTGCTTTTGCCTTTGGCTAGCGACATAAACACCTCAAATTCGCGCTCGCTTAACACATCTACTGGGCTTTGCTCACCTGTTAATTGTTGTATAGCCATTTGTTGCGCCACACTTGCCTCAATATATTTTTTACCATTTGCCACGGTGCGAATCGCTTTAATCAGCTCTTCTGCAGCTGATCTTTTTGTTAAATAACCCATGGCGCCTGCGTTTAATACCCGTTTGGGGTGCACTGAATCCTCATGCGCTGAAAGCACTAAAATCTTAGCGTGGCTATCTTTAACTAATATGCGATCTATTGCCTCCATGCCGCCAATACCTGGCATAGTGATGTCCATCACAATCACATCTGGCTTGTGTTCCATGTAATATTTAATCGCATTTTCGCCATTTTCAGCTTCTACGATCACTTTAATATCGGCGGCAGATTCCAACAACATTTTAAAACCCATGCGCACCACAGCATGGTCATCCACAAGCATTACGTTGATTTGGCTCATTAATTGGCTTTCATTTTTAGTTGTTAAGTTAAGCTCTCTATTAAGCTACCTATCATTACAGCATTTGGAATAGTAATATTGATTGTGGTTCCCTTACGCGCATTTTGGTTAACAATTTCAGAATCAACACTAAAACTACCTTTGAACCCTTGCACCCGTTCGCGCATACCCAATAAACCAAAATGATTGGTTTGATCTACCAAATCAATATTCATGCCAATACCGTCATCTTTTACTGTTAATTTAAGATCACCAGAGCAGTTGGTAGCCAAATTAATATTCACCACTTTGGCCTGCGCATGCTTAATAATATTGTTGAGTGATTCTTGCACAATGCGGTAAATATTGATGTTTAAGCTCTCGCCCAATTCATTCAAGCTGCCAGTCAAGTTAAGGTTTATTTGTAAATTAGGCTGCTGTTTTTGCACATTATTCACCATATCTTTTAGCGTTTCAACCAAACCCAAATTATCTAGCGAACCTGGGCGTAACTGGCTAATAATATTATGCATGCCATCGTAAATATGATTAGCTGCGGCCACGATTGTTTGCGCGCTAGCTTCAACATCGGGTGCTTTTTCGCGGGTTTTATTGGCGATTGCCACGGCAAATGTTTTAATGGCGGTTACATACTGGCCAAGCTCATCATGCAATTCGCGCGCTAAACTTCTGCGTTCATCTTCAATATGGGTTTGAATTAAATGCGTAATTTGGCGATTTTCTTCTAATTTATTTTCGGCCTCTATCGCTTTACGTTCAGCCAATTCGGCATGTTTACGCTCGGTAATATCGCGCATGCTGCAAATATCGCCAATCACCTCATTGGTATTAGGATCAATCAATGGTGCGGCAGAAATAGAGACATCAATAATACGTCCATCGCGCGCAGTGCGTTGAGTATCATGGTTATCAACATGGCGTTTATCATTAATGGCACGCATATTTTGCGCTAAATCACGCTCTTGGCCTTTGGGTATCAAGGTACTCGCCGATTTACCGATAATGTCTTGTGGTGCATAACCAAATATCTTTTGCGCGGCCGCGTTCCAAAACGAAATATTGCCATTTAAATCGTGAATCATCATAGCATCGGCCGTTTGCTGGGCAATTAATGCCAAGCGCTGATTGTCTGCAGTACTTTTTTGCAGCGATTCGCCCATTAAGTTGAAGTTTTTGGCAATTGAGCCAAATTCCGGCACATCAAACTGCGGCAAACGCGCACTTAAATCGCCCTGCCCCATTTGATTAATCGCGCTTAACATAGGTTTTAATGGGCGTAACCAACGACCAAGCATCCAATAAACCACTCCATTTAACAATATAAAAAATCCAAGCCCCACCCAAAATAACACCCGCATTTTGCGCCAAGCCTCGCGTAAAGCACCTGCAGGGTTAGGTTCAACTAATAATTGGCCAAATTGAATGGTGCGCGAAACCGATTTTTCATGTGGATCAAGCAGATTAACAAACCACTGCGGCGGGTTTTCGTTAGCGCGGTATTTTGAAGGGGGCGATTTAAAAAGTAGATTTTTGCTTAAATCGTACAAGTAAATCTCGTTACCGCGCACATGACCTAAGTGATCTAAGAAACGCCGCATCACATCATGCGTGTATCCCCAAGCGGGGTTTTGGATTGAACTGACCACAACCGTATCTAGCAATTGCACCGTAACGCGGGTCGCGGCTTCTACCCCTTCTTGAATAGACGACTTTGCACCTTTTAAAAGTACGTAACCTACTGCCAGCATAAAAAGTAGTAGTAATGCGGCAATTAGTAAATTAAGGCGAACGCGTAAGCTCATTTAAATGTTAATTTTTAATTATGTTCAACAGTGTATTAATCTTCAATCACAATCGATTTATATTCTGCTGGCGTGATTGGGTATTCTAACTGCAATTTTTTCAACGCACTAAAAAGTAGGCGTGAAATCAATAAATTGCGATTCATTTTTGAGTCCGCTGGTATCACATGCCAAGGCGCATGGCTAGTACTTGTCGCGCTCATAGCGGCTTCGTAAGCCTGCATATATTGTGGCCAAAGTGCGCGCTCTTTCAAATCGTTTGGGTTAAATTTCCAAGTTTTAGTTGCATCATTTAACCGATCTTGCAAACGCAGCTTTTGCTCGGCTTTTGAGATATGCAAAAAGCATTTTATGATCACAGTGCCTGTTTCGGTAAGCATTTTTTCAAATGCATTAATTTGTGCATAGCGGCGTTTTGTTTCAGCCTCGTCTATCCAATTATGCACTTTAACGATCAGCACATCTTCATAATGGCTGCGATTAAAAACCACGATTTCGCCTTTTTGTGGCACTTGTTTATGTGCGCGCCACAGGTAATCGCGTGCTAGCTCATCATCCGTTGGGCCTCTAAAATTGGCCAATCGTATGCCCAGCGGATCACACTCGCTAAACACATGGCGCACTGTGCCATCTTTGCCGCTAGCATCCATACCTTGCAAAATCAGCAATATTTTGTGCTTGCTTTGCGCATATAAAATATCTTGCAAGGCGTTGATCTTGCTGGCTAATTTTTCAAGCTCCAGCGCATCGGCCGCTTTGTCAATTCCGCGCTCAGTTTTATCGTCAGATTTTATATTTTTGAGTGAAAATTTAGCGTTTGATTTAACGCGGTACTGCTGTAGATTTTGCATGATTGCCCTTTTGAAAGCTTTATGATGATTTAACGACTTATTTTAAACCATAAAATGAAATAGTTATTTGTAAACACCAACCTTAATGCTGATGCGTTTGTACTGCTTTACTTTAACTGTCAGGCTTAAAATTAAATTGTCATGCTGAACTCGATTCAGCATCTAGCCACTTAATCGGCATTTAATAACACGCACCAGATTGTGGGTAATGCCCGCAATGACAGCATTTATTAAGTAAAATTACACTATAAACTGTCTAGCGGGCTACTAACCCCGCGCCCACCTTTATTTAGCACATGCGTATAAATCATCGTAGTACTCACATCACTATGCCCCAATAATTCTTGTAGAGTACGAATATCATATCCACCCGCCAACAAATGCGTGGCAAAACTGTGACGCAACGTGTGTGGTGTGGCTAGTTTAATGATTCCAGCCAAGTTAACCGCTTTTTTAACCGCACGTTGCACAGTCTTTTCATCAGCATGATGGCGGCGGATAGTTTTTGTGCGTGGATCAATCGATAATTTAACTGACGGAAAACAATATTGCCAGCTCCAACTTTTGCCTGCACTCGGGTATTTTCTATCTAGCGCCATTGGCATAAATACCTCGCCATACCCACTATTCAAATCATCATTATGCAAAGCTTGCACTTTTAATAAATGCGCTTTTAATGGTTCAACCAGGCTAATCGGTAACATGGTCACCCTATCTTTAAAGCCTTTGCCTTCGCGCACTAAAATCTCGCGCTGTGCAAAATCCACGTCTTTCACCCGCAATCGCAATGCCTCCATAATGCGTAAACCACTGCCATAAAGCAGGCTAGCAATCAGCCACATCGTGCCATCC
>JAYVLK010000037.1:0-26959 GCA_043759515.1 Methylotenera sp. | reverse complement strand
CGACGGCATTCAACATTAGGTAATATTTCGCCTGTAGAATATGAAGCAAGGCAACAAAATGTCTCTAACTAAGTGTCGCAGAAAACTAGACCATTACACTACAACGGAAAATTCATGATCATCTAGCGACTATGCCTGAGCATAAAAGATCATATGCTGACCGTGCTATTAAAAGAGTTCTTGATAAATTCTATGATGAGCCAGAAAGTAAAGTTGAACCAATTGTATTTTTACTTTTAGAAGCGCTTGAACGCACGGATTACAGATTATTACTTGAACATATAGCTGACACACCAAGTCACGATATAGCCGCGCTTGCAGACACGTTAAACGATTTTACCCTTGTTGAAATGGCGGTTTTAGGTGAGCAAGTAAAAGCAAGGAAATCTTTTTTAGATAATTTGGAAAGGCTCAGTTCAGACCCGAAAACATTAGAAATGAATGTTCATAAAGCCCTACAAAATGCTTTATGGGTATTTGGCGCTGAATATTCTTTATTCAGTTCAAATACAACATTGCAGAAACAAGTTGAAGATTATTTGCAACTAAAATATAAAAGTCAAATGTCCGATAGGCGCCCAGATCTTTTGCTTAACGAAGATTTGTACGGAAACTACCTTTTAATTGAATTCAAAAGACCTTCTCATTCACTTGATCATCAAGACTATTTGCAAGCGATAAGCTACAGGCATGACTTTTCTAAATATACCGAGAAACCAATACGAATAGCTTTGATTGGTGGCAAAAGGTCTGCTGACTTTCCAGTTGAGAGTAAAAGAGAACCAGAAATTAGAGCTTTGTTGTTTAATGAAATGATATCAACTGCAAGGCGTCAACTTGACTGGTTATTAGCACAATTAGCGAACTCCGCAAGGCCAAATTAGAAGGTATTAGTAATAATCATCTTCACGCTGATGCCTTACCGCCAATATCGTTACAGTTTGGCCTTCTTCTATATCAAACAACGCTATATAACCATTTTTGCCAAAACTAATCACCAGTTCACGCAAAAATGGATTGTCTAGTTGAGCTTTTCTACAAGTAAACGGAAATGTTTTAAGAAGTTCTACAGCTTTTTTAATTGCTTCAAGCGCATGTTCTGCAGACTGTTTATTTTGCTTTAACAAAAAAGCATACAAACGATTCAAGTCATCTTTTGCTTCTTTGGTAAATCTAATTTGATAATGCAATCAATTAGCCTTTTTAAGCATGTCATCCAGCTCGGCCAAAACACCCTCTGCAGAATAATATTCACCTGTGCGTTTGGCTTCATCGCGAGAAGCCAAGCCACGGACTATAAATGCATTTTGGTGTAATCGCTTTTCAATATTGGCGCGTAGTGATTCCTCTACAAAGCTTGAAAGCGTTTCATTATCTGCAAGCACGCTTTCTGCAGCATGACGTAATGCGGGCTCTACGCGTAAGGCTGGAATTGTTGCGGTTTTCATAGTGCGCTCCTGTTGTAATTCATTTGCATTACATTAACACTTTTGAGTTGGCTAGAATAGCTTAAATGCTGTTAATTAAAGGACACCTCTATAAATGCAAGTTTCTAAGTTAAACAAGGCGCGATTAAAAAATAATGACGCTGCATATATTAAATATGTAAGGAGTTATTTTTTATGAGTAAAGCAGTGTAACAACGAAAATTGCATTTATAGAGGTGACCTTGAGCTTATCTCGTATAATACGCTTTATGATTAAACACTTACCCGACAACCATTCTAACAACTTCATCAAGCTGCGTAATAGCCTGATATCAGCCACGGGCAAAGCCATTGGCGATTACAACATGATTGAGGATAACGACACCGTGCTGGTGTGCATGAGTGGTGGTAAAGATAGCTATACCATGCTCATGATGTTGCTTGCTTTGCAAGAGCGTGCGCCGATTAACTTTAAATTAATCGCGATGAATTTAGACCAAAAGCAGCCAAACTTTCCTGAGCATATTTTGCCTGAATATTTTAAAAGTTTAGGGATAGATTACCGCATTGTGGAGGCGGATACTTACTCGGTTGTAAAAGAGAAAATACCTGAAGGGGTGACGACTTGTAGCTTATGTAGCCGCTTGCGCCGCGGCATTATCTACACCACAGCAAAAGCGCTGGGCGCTAATAAAATAGCGCTTGGGCACCACCGCGACGACATCGTAGAAACGCTGTTTTTGAACATGTTTTTTGGTGCAAAGCTTAAAGCCATGCCACCAAAACTAACCACTAATGACAAACAAAATGTGGTGATTAGGCCGCTAGCGTATTGTAGTGAAAAAGATATTGCCAGCTATGCGCGTCAAATGGAGTTTCCCATCATTCCGTGTGATTTATGTGGCAGCCAACCTAATATGCAACGCCAAAATATCAAGGCCATGTTGCAAGGATGGGAGCAAGAACAGTCTGGGCGCATTAACAATATTTTTCGCGCCATTGGTAATGTAGAGCCAAGCCACTTGGCTGATTTCAATTTATATGATTTTAAAGGTTTAACCCAAGCCAAAATGGATGATGAAGATGCTTTGTTTGGCGATATTGCGGCTAAACAAGATGAAACTAAAAGTGCGGCACTAAATTTAGCCAGCAATAACGGCACGCGCATTGAATTTACTAGAAATAAATAAACGAACAAATAAACAAGCAAACTTTCTAGCCAATATTCTAGCCAATCATTAAACATTTTTGCTTTTTTTTATTTGACTTATTGTTTAATAGCCAATTTGCTTGTTATCATCTAGGCAATTCAACACTTCTAGCTTTTAAACACAACCATTAATGTCAAAACTACTCATTGTAGAATCACCTTCTAAAGCCAAAACGCTCAAAAAATATCTCGGCAACGATTTTGAGGTATTGGCCAGTTATGGCCATATTCGTGATTTAATCCCCAAAAATGGCGCGGTTGATCCTTTAAACAATTTTGCCATGAAATACGACGTTATTGAGCGTAACGCTAAACACATGGATGCGATAGCCAGAGCGGCCAAAACGGCTACCAGTATTTATCTGGCAACTGACCCTGATCGCGAAGGCGAGGCGATTTCGTGGCATATTGCCGAAATTTTGTCTGAAAAAAAGCTACTTAAAAACAAGTTATTAAAACGTGTTGAATTTAACGAGATTACGCAAACCGCTGTAAAACACGCCATTGATAACCCGCGCGATATTGCCATGAACTTGGTTAATGCTCAGCAAGCACGGCGCGCGTTGGATTATTTAGTGGGCTTTAATTTATCGCCATTATTGTGGAAAAAAATACGCAGAGGTTTATCAGCTGGGCGAGTGCAAAGCCCAGCGCTTAGGTTGATTGTAGAGCGCGAGCTTGAAATTGAGGCGTTTAACTCACAAGAATATTGGAGCATTCATTTACAAGCGCTTAAGCATGCACATAGCTTTAACGCAAAGTTAATACAACTTAATGGCGTTAAAGTTGAGCAATTTAGTGTCATTAACAATGATCAACAAACCGATATTGTGGGCAAATTATTGCTTGCTAGCGCGGGCAAAACCACGGTAACACGGGTTGAGAAAAAACAGCGCAGCCGTAGCCCTGCCGCACCGTTTACAACATCTACCTTACAACAAGAGGCAGTGCGTAAACTTGGTTTTACCACTAGCCGTGCTATGCGTGTGGCACAGCAACTGTATGAGGGCGTGGATATAGGTAGTGGTACAACTGGCTTAATTACTTATATGCGAACTGACTCGTTTAGCTTAGCGACTGAAGCGGTAATGAGCATTCGCGATTATGTGAAAAAGAATTTTGATGCGGATTATTTGCCAAAATCGCCCATTATGTACAAAACCAAAGCCAAAAATGCACAAGAAGCGCATGAGGCGATTCGCCCGACTGACATTAACCGTGCGCCTGTAAAAATGCGCCAGTTTTTAAATGATGAGCAATTTAAGCTTTATGAAATGATCTGGAAGCGAACGCTGGCCTGCCAAATGTCGCCCGCTAAATTTGATGCGGTGAGTGTAGATTTAAGTGTTGGCAGTGACGCAAATTTATTCCGCGCCACTGGCCAAACCCTTGTGTTCCCTGGGTTTATCGCGGTTTATATGGAAGGTCGCGATGATGAGGAAGAAGAAGGTGAAAGTAAATTGCCGCATCTTGAAGCAGGCGAAGTATTAACGGTTGAAAAAATTTACGGCGATCAACATTTTACCGAACCGCCACCGCGTTATGGCGAGGCAAGTTTGGTTAAAGTGTTAGAAGAATACGGCATTGGCCGCCCATCCACTTATGCCAATATTATTAGCACGCTGCAAGATCGCGAATATGTGATACTGGACAAAAAACGCTTTACGCCAACCGATGTTGGGCGTGTGGTGAGTAAATTTTTATCGGAACATTTTACGCAATATGTAGATTATGACTTTACCGCAAACCTAGAAAACGCGCTTGATAGCGTAGCTGATGGCTCGCGCGAGTGGGTGCCGTTGATGGAAGAGTTTTGGCAAGGCTTTAATAACCAGATCATTAGCAAAGCCAATGTTGATAGGCCAGGTAATGAATTAATAGACGAAGCTTGCCCCAAATGTGGCAAATCATTGCAAAAACAATTAAGCCGATTTGGCACGTTTATTGGTTGCACTGGCTATAACGATGAGCCAAAGTGTGATTATAAACGTAGCGTAAATGGCACAGCTCAAGCTGGGGCTGATCCAGTTTTAATCGGTGTGGATGCAGAATCTGGCAAAGATATTTTGTTGATGAATGGGCCTTATGGGCCGTATTTGCAGGTGGGATTAAGTGTAGAAGGTGAAAAGAAAAAACCTAAACGCGTGAGTATTCCTAAAGAAGTGCCGATAGCGAACGTTAATATTGATATTGCAAATATGTTGTTATCACTCCCGCGCGATTTAGGTTTGCATCCAGAAACAAACAAAAAAATTGTAGCGAACATTGGCCGATTTGGGCCTTATGTTAATCATGATGGTAAATTTAAATCAATCCCAAAATCGGATAGCGTGTTTAGTATTGACTTAATGGGTGCGGTTACATTGCTTGCTGCAGCTAATACAGGCCCTGCGCCACTATTAGAGCTTGGCGCGCATCCAAGTGGTGAAGGTCGTATTGAAGTTTTTGCTGGCCGTTATGGCCCTTATGTGCAACACGGCAAAATACGCGCAACGCTACCTAAAAGTATGGAGCCCGAAGAGCTAACATTAGAAGAAGCGCTTGGTTTATTGGCTGAAAAGGCCGCAAAAGAGCCTGTTGCTAAAGTGGTTAAGCGAAAAGCTAGCGCTACAAAAACAGATGCAAAGAAAACAGCGGTCAAATCGATAGTAGTTAAAAAAGCAGTAGTTAAAAAGGCAGTAGTTAAAAAGGCAGTAGCTAAAAAAACAGTTTCTAAAAGACCAATTGTAAAAAAAGCTGCTATTTAAACACCTATTTAAGCTCCAATTAAATGCACTTTGCACAAATAATAACGGCTACTTAAAAGTAGTCGTTATTATTTATAGTATTGTAAAACTATTAAGAAATAGTGCCAGATTCAAGTTCTATGCCGTCAATTGTTGTAGATGGTTTAGCGCCTGTGTGATATTCCATCCATTTACGAATGCGGTTCGCATCCCCTATACGGGTTAATTTGCCATTAGAATCTAGCAATACAATAATCATTGGCTCACCAGCAATTTTAGCTTGCATCACCAAACAGCGCCCAGCTTCTGATGTGTAGCCAGTTTTTGACAAGCCAATTTGCCACTCGCCACCGCGCACTAAGCCGTTTGTATTGTTAAAGTTTACGGTGTAACTATTATCGCCAATATACACTTCGTGAGAAGGTGCCGTAGTAGCCGCTCTAATTTCAGGATACTGATAAGCCGCTTGCACTAGTTTTACTAAATCCTCTGCACTAGCTACATTACCACCGTCTAGGCCTGTAGGGTCGACAAAATGCGTATGCGTTGCGCCAATTTCAAGCGCCTTAACATTCATTGCTCTAATAAACGCTTGTTTGCCGCCTGGGTAATATCTTGAAACGGCAGATGCAGCGCGGTTTTCAGAAGCCATTAACGCTAAATGCAACATATCGTTACGCGTTAACACGGCCCCCACCGCTAGTCTTGAGCTACTTCTTTTAACGTAGTCTACATCATCGGTTGAAATCGTTAAATCATCATCAGGCGATAATCTAGCATCTAGCACCACCATTGCAGTCATTAATTTTGTAATAGAGGCGATAGGGGCAGCTGTGCTAGTGTTTTTTGAAAATACAATCTCGCCCGTATTTTGGTTAATAATTAATGCCTTACTCGAACCCAACACTAAATCACCACTACCATCAAAGCTTTCTAGTAATATTGATTCTTTTGACTTAAATGGATTGGCGCGTATATGGCTGTCTGCACGAAGGCGATTATTACCTTTAGAAATAAAGGTTACCTTGCTAGTTTTGCCATTTTTTAAATGATAACGTACAGCCACGCGAGATTTAGCCGCGCTGCTTTTTAAGCTGGTTTTTAAGCTGGTTTTGTGACTGGATTTTTGGCCGATTTGAACACGTTTATGCGTTTTTTTTTGCACAGCGAGCAATTCAATTGGTGTAATGACCAACGCCAGCCCCATACAGAGCAACATCAAGTTTTTGTAGATCATTTTCATATTAAGCACCTTACTTTCACCTTGATTGTTACACTGATTACTACACCAGCTTATTTAACAATCATTATTTTAATATGATTGTTAAATAATATATCTTTCATTACAATCAACTTATAATAACTATAAATTGTTTATTTGTCATTAGCTTAGCGCTTATTTTTAAAATAAATATTAAGTAATTTTTTGATATATCTTTTACCTATAATGCACAATTGGATGTTTAAATTTGATTTTAGCTATTAATACTTTTGAACCAAGTTACTATGAAACCAACTTAGTGTAAACAGTTCGAAATAGGCGTTATAATTAATCAAAATATTGCACATAAATTGCGTGCCTATTATAAACTTTGAAAGTAAATGATAGATGAAAATACCAAATGAACTTTTTTACTCTGAAAAACATTTATGGGTAAGCAAAATTGAAAATAATATCTATAAAGCTGGTATTACCGATTACGCGCAAGATTTACTAGGTGATATTGTTTTTGTAGAGCCGCCAAATGTTGGCACCATACTTGTTAGTGGCCAAGCTTGTGGCTTGGTAGAGTCTGTAAAAACTGGTTCAGATTTGCACGCGCCCATGGATGGCACAGTAACAGAAATCAATACAGATTTATTAAATGCGCCAGAGTTGATTAATGATAAGCCTTATCACAACTGGATTTTCAAGTTTTCTCCTCGTAATCAAGAAGATGTTTCGCAGCTTTTAAATGCGCAAGCTTACGGTGCACTAACGCAATCTTAAAATTCAGCTTTTTTCGCCGTGCGTATTAAAGTTAAAGTGTCGTTAAAAAGTTAAAGTGCCGTTAAAAAGTTTAAGTGTCGTTAATTAGTTACTTGAATTAAGATTGGTTGCTCGATAGGGCGCTATTAGGCAGCACAAATTTTACATTTAACAAAAGATCTTGTAATTGAATGGTCAATTGCTTGCGTAAGTCTTCTTGCAAAGCAGGTACTGTCGACTTCAAAATCTTGTCGATATTTTGCGCCAACAAGGCTTGAACATCAGGTAAATCAGCATTAATCGCCTCTAAAAATTGTTGGCGCACATTGTTACTTTCATGCGCCATATCATGGCTAAATATCACCTTTAATTCATCAGATGCTTTAGCGAATATAACAGGTGCTGCCTCATCCATGTTGTTTTGCATGTTCAACAGGGTTTCAGATTCAATTTTCTGCAAATGCGCAGTAACTTGTAATTTGGCTTGCTCAATATGCGTTTCAAAATTGCCTGCTAACACTTGATTGAGTTGAGTTTGCTGTGTTTCAATTAAATGTGATGGAAACGTTTGCAGCGATTGCGTTAATTGAATTGTAATTTCCTCCACTATTTTTGCTTGCTCTTGCGCAACTACTTGCTTATAAATAACTGGCAATTCTCTAGTAAAATCTGCCTGCAGGCGCTCATTGGCCTCAATAGTTAATTGTTCGCTTTGTGCTTTGATAGCTTGCTCTGCCTGTTGACGGCTAGTTTCATAAAAACTAATAAGCTGATTGGATAGATTGGCTTGATGTTCACTTATCAAAGCGATTTGAAAATCTTGCGTTTGCGTATTGATAAATTGCGCAACAGTCGCGCCCGAATCTGCCTGAAGCGAATCGACATGCGACTTGATTTGTTCACTGGCCGCTTGCACTGTAGTTTGCAAAACATCATTTAATAGGCGGTCTACCGTAGAGACGGTATTAGTTTGCATTTGCGCTATATGATCAGATAACTCCATCTGCGCTGTATCAGCACTGGCTTGATACATACGGGGAAGCTCGGTTTTAAGATCAGCTTTCGTTTTATCTATAAAATCAATGGTATTGGTTTGTAACGCACTTTGTGCTTTTACCACTTCTTGTTTTAATTCAGCAATTAAATCTTTTTTAATCGCATCGCGAACATTATCTAAAACAGAAGCCGTGATTTCTGCCTCTAAACGTGGGCGCACATGCCCTGTTACGCGGGCAATGAACTCTGGTGTAATAGTCAGATTAAGCTCGGTATGGGCAAATCTGGGCAAAATCGTATCGGCTCTATCTTTTAATTCTTGTTTTTTTTGATTACTAGTCTCTAAACCCTTGTCTACGCTAGATTTAGGTTTATAAACCTGTGTTAACAAAGGAATTTCACTAGATTTTGGTTGCTCAGTTGTCAAGGTTTTCTCATTTCAACTTTTAATACGGTTATACAGTAATAAGAATTTTCAACGTTTTTACTGCTAAGCGATGCACACATCGCGGTGTTTCAGTTACAAAATCATGGTAAAAATCACGATATTTCATTATTTATGTCAAGGCCGCTTTACTCAAGTTTATATGTTGCAAGATCAATATTTTTAATTTCGTACCCGCGGTCGCGATAAAATTTGTACCGTTGCCGACCCGCACTTTTATCATCAACATCCAAACCTATGATTTCAATTAATTGCGTGAACCGACTAAAAAAATTCGGTTCATTTGATGTTAAATTTACTAAAAGATCATCTTGCAATAAAGCCTTTGCGTGCGAGCTAATGACAACAGGCGTTACTGCGGCATTTATTAAATTTAATTGCGCTTTATTTGGTTCTTCATCATTCATATTTTTTGTGTTGATTTGCATATTTGGTAAAAAACTACTTGGCTTATTTTGCCATAAATACGCGCTGACCCCAGCTGATGCTTGTTCATCACTCGTTAAAATACTGATTTGCCTTCGTTTAGCCAAGGCCAAGTGCACAAGATTTTCAATTAGCTCGTGTTTATCGGCTACGTTAAAATAAAATTCTATGCGCGTCATTGTTGAATATCAATACATTACTGATTTGTTATACGGCTTAATTAACTGGTTTAAACCGTTTAAATTAGTAAACAAAATTATTTTAACGCTTCAACACGCTGCATTAAAAATGTCGTTAAAAGCGCGACTGGGCGCCCTGTTCCACCTTTTTCTTTGCCGCTTTTCCACGCAGTACCCGCAATATCTAAATGCGCCCAATTATATTTTTTAGCAAATCGCGATAGAAAACATGCAGCTGTAATACTACCGCCAGCGCGCCCGCCAATATTAGCCATATCGGCAAAATTACTATCAAGCTGGGTTTGAAATTCTTCCCACAATGGCATGTGCCAAGCACGGTCATGTGCTGTTTCACCTGCTGCTAATAGTTCTTGGGCTAGGGCATTATTATTACTAAATAATCCACTTGGGTGATGCCCAAGTGCGATAACACATGCGCCTGTAAGCGTTGCAATATCAACAACAGCGCTGGGTTCAAAACGTTCTGCATAAGTCATTGCGTCACATAAGATTAAGCGGCCTTCAGCATCAGTATTAAGTACTTCAATGGTAAAGCCAGACATGCTGGTTAAAATATCGCCCGGTTTTATCGCCCCTGCATCGGGCATATTTTCACAGGTTGGTATTATACCAATCGCATTAATGGGCAAATTCATTTCGCCAATCGCTTTAAAAGTGCCTAAAACACTGGCCGCGCCGCACATGTCATATTTCATCTCATCCATATCACCACCTGGTTTAAGCGAAATACCACCTGTATCAAACGTAATGCCTTTACCCACTAGCACAACTGGTTTTTGATCTTTATTACCTTTTAAATGTTGCAAGACGATTAAGCGCGGCGGCTCTACACTGCCTTGTGCAACGCCTAAAAAAGAACCCATGCCTAACGCTTCAATCTCGGGTTTTTCTAGCACTTCAACGTTAAAACCATATTGCGATGCCAACAACTTCGCTTGCTCACCCAAATAGATAGGCGTGCAAATATTTGGCGGTAAGTTACCTAAATCTTTGGCTAGATTGATGCCATGTGCAATGGATAAGCCTTGTTTTACGCCTAACTTGGCCATTTCAGTATGTTCATCTCTTATGTGAATATTCACTTGTGTTAATGGATTTGCGTCTGCCTTTTTAGCTTTAATCGCATTAACTTGATAGCTGGCATCCATGATTATTTCAACCAAATGCGCTACCTTACTTTGAATATTAGCTGCAACAGCATTTTTTGGCGCATCGGTATTAACGTCAGAAGTGATTGCATCTGCCCCTGTTTCAAAAACCGTGTTTTCAGCTAAAAACAAGCTGGCAGTTGCAACCCCTTTTGGCATTGCTTTAATGGCAGAACGTGCTGATTTACGCAACTGTTTAACAGTTAATTCATTCGAATTTCCTAAGCCTACTAGCATAACGCGCGTACTTTCAATATTTGCTAGCTGATGCATCAAAAAAGTTGCACCTGCTTTGCCATCAAAATCGCCATTTTTTAGCATGTTCGATAATGCATTGTTTGTAGCTAAGTCCAATTCACTCGCTGCATCGCTTAATTGATTGCCCTCAAAAACGCCTACTACAACGCAATCGGCGCTTTGATTTTGAGGATTTCCATTTTTTATGTTAAATTCCATTGTTGGTCCTTTAAGTTAAATGCATTAAGTAAAGTGCTATTTGTAAAGTGCTGTTAGTAAAGTGCTATTAGTAAAGAGCTTTAAGTCTGTGACAATTATCCAGCGTTTTGCTACTTATTCAAAGTAACAATCAAAACATTATACGTAATCTCATAAACGCTCTAATCTGACCATAAAACCGGGAATAGTTTGCAATTGCGCATTTTTAAAAAATCTTTAACTCACGAGCTTATTAATACTGCCAGTGGCGTATTTCTAATTTTGATGGGTATTGTCATAGCACAACGCGCAGGGTTTTTAGTGCGTAGTGCTGCTAAAGGTTGGATTCCCAACGACGCGATCACCACTTTGCTTGGTTTTAATATGGTTAAGTTTTTGCCGATGATTTTGTCACTAACCATTTTTTTAGCAGTTTTACTCACTTTAACGCGTTGGCATCGCGATTCTGAAATGGCTATCTGGTTTAGCTCGGGCCTTGGCATCACTAAATGGATACGCCCTATTTTAACTTTTGCCATACCTGTTGTTGTCGTTGTTTCAGTATTAAGTTTTTTAGTGATGCCATGGGCCACGCAAAAAGTAGAAGATTATCGTGTGCAGCTTAAAAGCCGTGATGAATTAGCGTTAATAAGCCCAGGTGTATTTAAAGAATCTGGTAATGCAGAACGGGTGTATTTTGTTGAAAGCTTTGATAGCTTGGGCAATGTGGTTAAAAACATCTTTGTGCACTCAACTCAACATCAAAAAACGGGCATTATTGTTGCGCAATTAGGCAAAAGAGAAATAGCAGAAAATAAAGACGTTTTCTTAGTGTTAGAAAAAGGCCGTCGTTATCAGTCTGCTCCTAATTCTGCAGAGGTTTCCACCACCGAATTTGAACGCTATGCCATTAGGCTAGAAACCAAAGAAGTTGCGCGTGAGCCAGATAAAACAGATGCGAAATCAACCGATGAGTTGTTAAAAAGCACAAGCTTGGCTGGCAAGGCTGAGCTGCAATGGCGTTTAGCAATCCCCATTTCGGCAATTGTTTTGGTGTTATTAGCAGTGCCGTTAAGTTTTGTAGACCCGCGCGCGGGCAGATCGCTTAATTTGATTTTTGCGCTACTCATCTACATTATTTATAACAATATGCTCAGCATTTTTCAAGCATGGGTAACGCAAGGCCGCATAAGCGAATGGATAGGCTTGTGGCCAGTGCATGCCTTATTTATATTGTTAGGTTTATATTTATATTATCGACGTAATCACTTGCTGCCAGTTGTGCCTAACTTTTTGGGTTTCCTTAAGCCATCTCAACATAAAAAATAAAATCAAAAATCTAAAAACGTCCTAGTGAAAATCTTTAACCGTTACTTTTGGCAGACAACCTGCTCCAACATCTTGATGATTATGCTGGGCTTACTGGCCTTGTTTTCATTTTTCGATTTGATTCAAGAATTAGATAGCTTAGGTCAAGGCAATTACGGCATTAATAAAATGCTAGTTTTTGTGTTGTTAAGCATTCCTGGCCATATTTACGATGTAGTGCCAGTGGCAGTGCTGGTTGGCATGATGTATAGCTTGGGCACATTAGCGCGCAATTCTGAGCTGACCGTTATGCGCGTAAGCGGTTTATCAATTGGTAATATTGCACTGATATTAATCAGAATCGGCTTGCTATTTACATTTATCACTTTTTTAGTGGGAGAGCTAATTACGCCTTTTAGCGAAAAGATGGCGCAACGGTTACGCATAAAAGCCACCGACAATGTAGTAGCGCAAGACTTTAAAACAGGATTATGGGTGAAAGATGCGAATAGTTTTGTGAATGTACGCACAGTGATGCCCGATGCGAGTTTAATTGATATTCATATTTACGAGTTTGACGATAATTTTAGGTTGCGTAGCATCAGCAATGCTAAAAATGGATCTTTTGTAGATAATCAATGGCGTTTAAATGGTGTCACTCAAACCTCCTTTAATACGTCTAAAAAAATACAAGACAGCAATATTCAAACGCAGTTTTTTGAAAAAGCTAATTGGAAA
Organism: Methylotenera sp.; assembly: GCA_043759515.1. Lineage (GTDB taxonomy): Bacteria > Pseudomonadota > Gammaproteobacteria > Burkholderiales > Methylophilaceae > Methylotenera_A. The sequence goes on along the minus strand of JAYVLK010000037.1, from coordinate 13,931 downwards.
TCGCTTATTCGCCCCGAATTGCTCAATGTATTATTGGTAGCACCTGAAAAAATGTCTGCCATGAATTTGTATTCTTTTATTGATCATTTATCTAAAAATAAACAACGTACCATTCGTTACGAAGTGGCTTTGTGGGCCAAAATGACTTACCCGCTAGCCTGCATGGTGATGGTTATTTTGGCATTGCCGTTTGGGTTTTTACAACAACGTAGTGGCGGCACGAGTGCAAAGATATTCATTGGCGTAATGCTTGGTGTGGTGTATCAAATCATGAATAGAGTGTTCATACACTTGGGCGTTTTAAACGATTGGCCACCTTATTTAAGCGCTATTACGCCAACCATTTTATTTTTATTAGCGGGGCTGAGCTTGCTATATATGGTTGAACGCAGATAAGTCGTGCCACTTGAATAATGAACTGGCTTAAGCGTTGCCCAAAAAAAATTTCTACATTCCGAGAAGTGATTTATTTTAAATAATTTATGGAGGTTATTAAGACTAACTTACTAATTCATACGTTAAATATAATAAAAAGTAATGCCAGCTAACGCGATAAGAATTAATGCTATTCCTACCCAATCAGAAACTAATTTTGAATTTTTATAGCTAAAATTAGTGTGATACATACAATAATGAAAAACAACTATTACGGGAATTAAAACAATCAAATCCCAAAGACTTGTGAAAAAGTGTATTTCTGCAATTTTGTGAATCCAAATCATCGCTATTTATTTTATTGATATACTCAATCTACTTTGACAAGTCGTGATTTCAATAATCTGTCATGTAAAAAATAATTATCATTATCAACAACTGCCCAAAAAAAACCAAGCCCAACCAGCAATAATGAAACGCTTGCTAAAACATATCGACCGAATGCTTGTTTTAAGCTCAACGTTTTATTTTGATTATTAACGAGTTTAATATTCCAAGCTTGCGTGGCTAAAGTTTGGCCACTTTTAATCCAGCACCAAACGAAGTATGCGCCTGCTATAACCCATAAAACAAATTGTAAAAGTAAGCGTTTTACCCCAAACGTTGCATCACCAAAAATAGCAATAAATACCCAAGCGCTAAACATCCAAATCGCTATTAAAATAAGTAACTCATAAACGCAAGCCGCTAACAATTTTAAAAGGCTAATTTTGCCGCTTAAAGATTTTAAATTATTGTCTTCAAGATTTTGCATCTGGGTCGCTTCTAACAAATTTTTAACACAAAAAAACCGCATTATTAAAGGCGGTTTTCATGACAGCATGTTCGATGGTTGTTGGTTTTTAATTTTTTAAAATCAATCAATATCGGGGCTGTACTCTAATTCAGGTGTACTTTTTCGTAATTTTTCTCTTTCAGATTCGGGCAAATTTTGATGTGCGGCCCATTTTTGTCTAAGCTCATTTTTTTTACTATCGCTTAAAGAATGAAACTGTTGAAATCGTTTGCGCGCATTTTCACGTTCATAAGGTGTCATGCGACTCCAGCTAGCCAAGCGCATTTGAACGCGTTGCTGTTTACTCGCATCCATTTTTGGATAATCTTTGGCAATATCTAACATTTTTTCTCGTTGCCAAGGGCGCAGTGTGTCCCATTCTTTACCCAATGGAGTCAATACTTTACGTTCTCCTTCTGACAATTGGGCCCATTTTTTTGATGATGATTCATTAGTGCTATTGTCATCTACAGAAGTCTTAATAACACCAATATCGCCTAATGCAATTTGCACTGACGGAGTTTGAGCCGCGTTTATAAGCTCTGCATTAGTTTGTACAAAACTAGTTTGTATCAGGCTATTTTGAGCAAACGCGTTAAATGATTGCAGCAGACCACTTATCAACAGCAACAAAAACAAAAATCTATTCATACTTTATTTTCTTTTATCCATTTTTATTAAATTTTTTAAAAACTTACTAAAATGCGCTTAAATTTTAGCCTGTTTAAAATTTAATGTTGGCGCAAAACCCTTATCAACAAACGCTTCTGGCGGCAAATCGGCACCCAACAAAAATGCATCACTACTCTCTGTTTTTGTGATTGATTGCATCAGTAAGAATCCTGCGGCTACTGCCACTAACACCATGCTCGCAGTAGCTATGCGATGATGTTCTGCCCAACTAAATGTTTGACTTAAAGTACCGTTGCCATGTGTATTGATACCAGTTAATTTATTGTGCGCTGATACTGCACGTTCACGCGCATTCTCTAATTTTTTGATTGTGGTCATGCTTAATCGACTAGATTGCGCATTTAGCATGCTTGCGATTTGTTTAGCTTGCAAATCAAGAGCTAAGTCGTCAGGCATTTGATTTGCAAAATCAGCGTTAGCTAATGCTTTATCGGTTTGTGTATTACGTTCATTCATGTTTATTAATCTCCTAACGCGACGTTGACTTTACTGCCCAAGCCTTGATTTTGTAGTAATCCTGCCAGTGTGCGCACCGCGCGCGAGCAATGCGTTTTAACGCTGCCTTGAGAGCAACCCATTGCTAACGCCGTTTCTGCAACGTCCATTTCTTCCCAGTAACGTAATACGAACGCTTCGCGTTGACGCGTAGGCAGCTTTTCAATCGCTTTTTCAATGATCTTTAAGGTTTGCGTGCGCTCTAGTTCCGCCATCGGATTATCACTCGCATCTTCTACATCAATCGTGTCAAGCGGATCAAAATCCTCTTCGCCATCTTTGCCTGCGCCAAAAGATGATAGAAGCGTTGTCCACAAATTGCGCACTTTTTGTCTGCGCCAATAATCGCGCATGGTGTTTTGCAAAATGCGTTGAAACAACATGGGGTATTCGGTTACTGGTTTATCGGCATATTTTTCAGCCAGTTTAAGCATTGAATCTTGCACAATATCCAATGCGGCGTGATCGTCGCGCACCGCATAAACAGTTTGCTTGAACGCGCGTCGCTCTACATCGCGCAAAAAATTAGATAACTCGAGAGAACTAGCCATGAAAGATTTATTTTAGATTTGGACTTGATATTCAGGTTTAAGTATACCAGTTTTAAATTTTGGTTTATATTTTGGATCAATATTTGTAGCGTCTCATTTTTGTCTATTGTTAGCTTGCTTATGGTTTTTACAAGGGTTTATTTCTATCTGTCCCTGTTTTCGTTACAATCCATGCATTGCTTATTAGGTTTTGTACAATGACTCGTGTTCTGTTATTAATTATTTTGCTTTGCTTAGTATATTGGGTAGTCACTCGTTTGATCGCATCTTATCGATCTAGTCAATCTAGTCGATCTAGTCGATCTAGTCGAGATCAATCAAATCAGGATAATAGTGATCAGCAATCTGATTTAAAACAATCCAATTTGAAAATAGTGCAATGCAGCCGCTGTGGTTGTCATGTGCCCGAAAATGAAAGTCATTTAAATAATGAGCAAGTGATTTGCAATAGCGCCCAATGTAACGAGAACCAATAAAAAGCAAACCAAAAATGGCTATTGATTTATACATTAACTCAGACAACAAATTGCTCGACTCGCGCTGGCACAGCCTTAAGCTGTTTAACGCTTATCGCTTATTGATCGCGCTAATGTTTTTAGCTACCCAAAAATTAATAAGCTCAGATTCACTATTTCAAGATTTACTTAATCATGGCAAGTTAGCGTTAACTTATGAATCAAACCTTTTAAATAATCTTGTCATTAGCTACTTTGTTTTTAGCTGTGTTTCGGCACTTTTAACTTGGCTTAAAAAACCAAATATTGATATTAATCTACCCACACAGATGTTGATTGATATTGCATTTATCATTGCGATCATGCATGCGCAACAAGATCAACAATTAGGTGTTGGCGTTCTACTCATCATTACCATTGCCAGTGCCAGCTTGATTAGCCATGCGCGCTTGCCTTTGTTTTATGCCGCTTTTGCCACCATCGGCCTATTATTTGAACAAACTTTAAGCTTTATTACGTCTAATAAAGTTAGCGAGTCATATACCAGTTCTGTGATGTTAAGCCTAAGCTGTTTTGCAACCGCTTGGTTAGCTTATAGCTTGGCTAAACGTGCGCAACAAAGTGAAACACTTGCTTTTGAGCGGGGAACAGACGTTAAAAACATGGCGCAGATCAATGCGCTAATTACGCATGAGATGCCTGCTGGTATTTTAGTGATTGATCAAGCATTTAAAATCAAACATCATAATATTCAGGCAAAAGCTTTGCTTGATTCAGATATTGACGACATGCAAAATAGTTCACTTCAAGAAGTGTCGCCAGAAATCAACGCAATCATGCAAGATTGGGTGCGTGAGACAGGCCAATTTGATCATGCTATTAAGACTAATGTGATTAAAATAAATGCGTTATCGCGTGAATTGCATCTTCGCTTTTTGCCTATTAGTGAAGCCCGTAGTCAGGGTTGCGTGATTTTTATTGAAGATTGGTCACAAATGCAAACGCAAGCGCATCAGATAAAACTGGCAGCTCTTGGTCGATTAACAGCCAATATCGCGCATGAGATTCGTAACCCTTTAAGCGCTATCAGCCATGCTAATCAATTGTTGCAAGAAGAGGATAACAGCCCAAGTGATCAACGCATGTTGCAAATCATTGCAGATAATGTTGAGCGTGTAGACCAAATAATAAAAGACGTGCTTGAGCTTAATCGTCGCGATCGTACTAATCAAGAACCGATTGATCTGGGGCTTTTTATTACCGATTTTCACGCGCAATTTTGTGCTGTAGAAAAAATCCCTTTAATATGTTTTACGCTTATTTCAGGTTCCTCAAACACCCCAGTTTTGTTTGATCGCAGGCATTTAAACCAGATTTTATGGAACTTGTGCAAAAATGGGTGGCGTCATTGTAAGCAAATAGATGGCAGTTTAATGTTGACTGTTACAGTGCTACAAAAATCGCAAGAAGTGCGCATAGATATTAGTGATGATGGCGATGGCATTGATGCTGATGCGAGAGCGCATCTGTTTGAACCATTTTTTACAACTGAAAAAACTGGTACGGGTTTAGGACTATATATTGCCCGAGAATTAGCCGATGCAAACGGGGCTAAGCTGCAACTTAAAGCGCATTCCAAATTACCAGTTACAACTATCAGCACTAACCCAAGCAAATGTAACAGTATAAATACAACCTTTAGCATTCATATTAAAAGGCTTTGATCAGCATGGCACAATTTAAATGTTTGGTGGTAGATGATGAAACCGACATTCGTGAGTTAGTGGTTTTAACGCTAGACCGTATGGATATTAGGGCTGATAGCGCAAGTACAATAACTGAGGCCAAACAATTATTAGTTAGCCAACATTATAATTTATGCTTAACTGATATGCGCTTGCCAGATGGCTTGGGTTTAGAGTTGGTTGAGCACATATCAGCTCATTATGCTGGCTTGCCAGTGGCTGTTATCACCGCTTATGGCAGTGCAGAAAACGCGGTTTCTGCCTTAAAAGCGGGTGCGTTTGATTATTTAACCAAACCGCTCTCTTTAAAACAATTGCGTCCTTTGATTGAATCTGCACTTAAATTATCAAATCCTGACGTTAAAAATTTGAGCAATACGCTAGATTTAATCGGCCACTCGGTTGCCATGGATAATGTGCGCACCATGATTACCAAGCTCGCTCGTAGCCAAGCCCCTGTTTATGTGAGTGGTGAATCTGGGAGTGGTAAAGAGCTGGCAGCCCGTTTGATTCATAACAATAGTTCGCGTAAAGACAAAGCTTTTGTGGCGGTTAACTGCGGTGCCATACCAGAAAATTTGATGGAAAGTGAATTTTTTGGCTACAAAAAAGGCGCTTTTACGGGTGCTGCGCAAGATACAACTGGTTTATTTCAAGCGGCCAATGGTGGCACGCTTTTTCTAGACGAAGTGGCTGATTTGCCGCTAGCCATGCAAGTAAAATTGCTACGCGCTATTCAAGAGAAAAAAATTCGAATAGTAGGTGGCACGCTTGAGGAAAGTGTAGATGTGCGCATTATTAGTGCCACGCACAAAAATTTAAGCGATATGATGAGCCAAGGTTTATTTAGGCAAGATTTATACTATCGCCTTAATGTGATTCAATTGAAGATGCCAGCACTTAGAGATAGGCCAGAAGATATACCCGAATTAACCCAAAAACTTTTACATAAACTTTGCAATTTGCAATCTATTGCCATTCCATTATTGTCAGATGATGCGATGGCGCTCATCAATAATCTACATTTTGCAGGCAATGTGCGCGAGCTTGAAAATATGCTTGAACGTGCATTAGCACTTTGCGATGGCGCGGTAATTAATGTTGATGATTTATTGTTAGATCAAGAATTTAAATTTAGGGTAGATGCGAAAAAAACCTTTGACCCCAGCAGAACCCTAGAAATTAGCTTGTCGGATTATTTGGAAGATATTGAAAAACTAGCCATTACAAAAGCGTTAGCCAAAGCCAATAACAATAAAACTGCGGCAGCTAAATTATTAGGTGTGAGCTTTAGAACATTGCGCTATCGCTTAACCAAGCTTGGCTTTGCTAAGGACGACGATGCCGATATGGTGACAGACTTAGCAGATGAAGAAAATTAAAAACGAATAGATGGTTTAATTAGATAAGACAATCAACCCAACGCAATAAATAAATAAGTCACATACATCACGCCATTAACCAGCAAATGCCATACGCGAATACCGCCTTTTGCCATTAAATAGCGCATCCAAAGCGCTGCAATTAGTGTAATCACAATGCCCCAAACCACCTCTTGGCGAGGCTCCCAAGGCGTTAACGAAATACCGATTGCAGGTAATAAAGTACCTTGAAACACCATGGCGCCAGTGATATTGCCAAATGCCAACGTATCTTTACCTTTACGTATCCATAAAACGCTGTTCACTTTTTCTGGTAGTTCGGTTGCAATTGGAATGATTAATAATGACAGCATTAACGCTGAAATACCTAAAATGCTTGATGCTTCTTCAACCCCGTTAATAAAGCCTTTAGCACCTGCGATCAATAAAGCCAAGCCTAAAAGAATTTGCAATGTGATAGTAAAAGTGTTAGTAGGTAACCCTAATTTATTTAAAAACATCGGCGTTTCAGCCTCAGTTGCGTGGCCTTCATCTACCAAGCTTTTTGATGCTTTTAATGTCATCCACACATAAACCACATAAATAAGTACCATCAATAAACTAAAAGCATTACGTGCAAAAGCATTGTCGTGCGGAATATAAAGCGCTGCGGCAGCCACTGCAAACGCGGCAATAAAAAAGTTTAAATCGCGGGTAAGCCCAGTGCGTTCTGGCCGTAAATGACCATTTGTTCCACGGCGCTTCCAAACCGACATTGCCATTAAACTAATCGACAAAGTAGCCAACATCAATGGCGCACCTAAAATAGCCCCCACGCCAATTTCATGATTTGTAGCCGTATTAGATGTGCCCGCAAAAATGGCCAATAGCGGCACCATGGTTTCAGGTAATGCCGTGCCAACAGCTGCAAATAAAGAGCCCGTGACACCTTCAGATATACCTAGTTTTTCGCCCAAGTGCTCAAGTGCATTGGTAAAAACCTCTGCTGCTATTAATATAATGATGAGCATAAAAAACAATTGAACGAAAACCATGCTTAAACAACTTTAAAAATTAGGTAAGATGTTATTTTATCGGAATAACGCCGTTTATCAAAAACAATGAATGAAATAAGCATAAACGAGGATGGATTTGCATTAAGTGCCAAGCAAATTGCGTCGCCTAATTTTGATTGTCGACCAATTGCCAATGAAAGCACGCGGAGTTACGTAAACAAATTTGAAGCCAATGTTAAAAATGAACATTCACCTGAAATCAGCATGATCGTCATTCACAATATTAGCCTGCCACCTAATGTTTATAACGGCAACGGCATTATCGAGCTTTTTACCAACAGTTTAAATCCAGATGAGCATCCTTATTATGCAGAAATTTATACCCGCAAAGTCTCATCTCATTTTTTAATTCGCCGCGATGGCGAGCTGGTGCAATTTGTATCTTGCTTGCAACGCGCTTGGCACGCAGGTGTGTCCCTTTGGCAGGGTCGTGAACGTTGTAACGATTTTTCAGTCGGAATTGAGCTAGAAGGATCGGACTTTGATGCATTTGAAGTTAAACAATATAAGCAGCTAAACCTTTTAGTGACTGCTTTAAAAAATACTTACCCTATTACAAGCGTCGTCGGACATTGTGATATTGCAGCGGGACGAAAAACTGATCCAGGCCCATATTTTAATTGGAACGCAATCAGCGATCTACAAGATATTAACGAACAATAATCAAAGAAAATGCAAAATTCAATCTACTTTTTAAAATCAAATTTTTCAAAATTAAATTTATCAATCAATAGCCTTAATTTACAGGCTTTTTTGTTGATAAGTTTTATGTTGATAATGCTAACAGCTTGCACTAATACAGACGCTAGCAAAGAAGCGGCTGATAAAAAACCAGAAACTACTCAATTAAAATCTACCCAAATAAGTGTTGCAAAAGTGGCCACCCAAAATCTGGCTTTGTTTGAAGAATCTGTGGGTACGCTTGAAGGTGTGATTGACCCAACTATTGCGGCTGAAATTGCTGCACGGGTGTTAAAAGTGCTGGTGCATCCTGGGCAAACGGTTAAAAAAGGTGAGACGATTGCGCTACTAGATGGCAGTGATTTTGGCTTTCAGCGCCAAGAAGCGCAAAGCGAAGTGGGGCGAATTGAAGCTTTATTGGCTAACCAATCTAAAATCGTTGAAAGAAATCGTGTTTTAGTTGGCAAAAATTTTATTTCTAAAAATGCGTTAGACGATGTGAGTTCGCAACAAGATGCATTAAAACAACAACTTGCGGGTGCAAAAAGCCGAATTAACACCATTAATCATAATGGCGCTAAAAACCGTGTGGTTTCCCCTGCTGATGGCGTAGTTGAAAAACAATTGGTAGCTACGGGCGATTATGTGCGCGTGGGCGACCCGATTGTGCAAATAATCAGCACAAAATTATTGCGCGCGCACATTCCCTTTCCTGAGCATATTGCGGCCAAATTAAAACCCGGTTTGACTATTATGTTAACTACGCCCACATCACCCAAAGAAGTACGCTCAGTTATTAACCAACTTAAGCCGCAAATTGTAGCCAATAGCCGCAGTATTGATGTGATTGCCGATGTGAGAGATGAAGCCAACTGGCAGCCTGGTGCAAGTGTCACTGGGCGCATTATTTTGGGCGAAAATATGGGCGCGCTTACAGTGCCAGAACAAAGTGTGGTGTTACGCCCCGCAGGTGAGGTGGTGTATCAAGTGGTTAATGGTGAAGCGGTGCAACAGGTGGTAAAAACTGGCGCAGTGCAAAACGGCCAAATAGAAATTTTAGAAGGCTTAACAGGCAATGAAACGGTAGCAGTTGATGGCGCTGCGTTTTTAACCGATAAAGCGGCGGTTAATATAATTGACCCAAATGCCAACAGCATTAAAAAAGCGAAGTCTTAATGACGCTGCCTGAACTCTCGATTAAGCGCCATGTGCTGGCGTGGATGCTGTCTGCCTTATTGGTGCTATTTGGCATTATTTCTTATCAGCGCATTGCGGTTGATCGCTTTCCACTGATTGAATTCCCGATTATCACCATCACCACCACGCTTAAGGGTGCAAACCCTGACATTGTGGACGCATCGATTACCAGTGTGATTGAAGCTGCGATTAATACCACTGGCGGCATTGAGCATATTCAATCTAGCTCTTCACCCGGTGCATCCATTATTGTGATCACGTTTAAGCTAGAAAAAGACATTAACGTGGCTTACAACGAGGTGCAAGCCAAGCTAAACCAAGTGATTCGACGCTTGCCAACTGACACCGACCCGCCAGTGTTGCAAAAAGCTGAAACCAATGCTGAGCCTGTATTATGGCTGGCGCTAAAGGGTGACAGAACTGTGCAACAGCTTAATTTATATGCGCTTAATATTTTAAAGAAAAAGCTTGAAACCATTGATGGCGTGGGTGAAGTGCAATTAGGCGGGCGGCGCGATAGGAATGTGCGCGTTTCGCTTAAACCAGAACGCATGAATGCTTACAACTTAACTACATCTGACGTTATTACCGCGTTTAACCGTGAGCATATACAAGTGCCAGGCGGTTTTTTGGTAGGCAAAAGTGCCGAGCGTTTATTAAAGCTTGATTTAGAGTTTCATACCATTGCTGAGCTTGCCAACATGGTGGTAGCGCAACGCGATGGTGCGACGATCAAGCTAAAAGATGTGGCCAATGTGACAGACGGCCTGACCGATTTTAGGCAATTAGCGCGCTTTAATGCAGAACCCACCGTGGGTTTGGGCATTATTAAAGTGCCTAATTCTAATACTGTCGATATTATTAGTGAGGTAGAACGGCGACTAGATAAAGATATTCGCCCAAATTTACCAGCGGGCATGGTGGTTGAAATTTCAGCTAACGAAGCGCCATTTATTATAGAAATGGTTAAATCGCTGCAAGAACATTTACTAGAAGGCACGCTATTTGCCGCGCTAGTTGTGCTGTTTTTTATGCGCTCATTAAGCTCTACCTTGATGATTTGCTTAGAGATCCCAGTATCCCTTTTGGGCGCAGTTGCGGTAATGTACTTTGCGGGTTACACCTTTAACAGCATGACACTATTAGCTTTATTGCTACTAGTGGGTGTGGTGGTAGATGACGCGATTGTGGTTCGAGAAAGTATTTTGCGGCACTTAACGGGTGAGCTAGGCACTGGGCTAAAAAACGTAGATCAAAATGATCCAAAAGCGGTAATGGCATTTAGGCAAGCAGCCACTATTGCGGGCAGCCGCGAGATTGTGTTTGCGGTTTTAGCCTCTTCACTTTCACTAGTTTGTATATTCGCACCCGTTATTTTTATGGAAGGCATTATTGGCAAATTTTTTGAAGCGTTTGCAGTAGTGGTCACAGTAGGCGTGCTGGTTTCATTATTTGTGTCGTTAACCTTAACGCCCATGCTGTGCTCACGCTATTTATCTAGCAACACCAAACACGGCAAGCTTTATCATTCGCTAGATGGCTTTTTTGCTGGCTTGGATAATTTTTATTATAAATTACTGCGTATTAGCCTAAATCACCGTTGGAAAATCGTGATTGCCACCATTTTAGTAGTTGCATCTAGCGCGTTCTTCTTTAAAAACGTAACCAAAGAATTTGTGCCAGAGGCAGATGAAGGCAAATTTAGCGTGAGCTTTAAAACGCCTTTAGGTTCTAGCCTGGAATACACAAATACACGGCTAGATTTGATTGAAAAAGTAATGCTGACCCACACCAACGATGTGGCTAGCTTCTTCTCTGTCATCGGCGCTGGCTCGCAAGGGCAAGTCAATTCTGGGCGCGTAACAGTGCGTTTAAAAGATAGGCATGAACGGGCAAACACTCAACAAGAATTAATTGCCACGCTTAAAAAAGAGTTGGGCGCAATTCCTGGTGTGCTTGCCTACCCTGTGCCAGCGAGCATGGTTCGCGGGCAACGATCAGAAAAATTGCAATTTAATATAACAGGGCCAAGTATAGAAAGTGTTGGCCAATATGCAAAAATAATTAGAGAAAGGCTGGCGGCTATTGAAGGTTTCGGCAAGGTTGATTTAGATTTACAGCTCGATTTACCGCAAATAAACATGCAAATTAATCGTGATCGCGCGGCTAGTTTTGGTATAACTGCGGCCGATATCGCCAATGCGGTAAGCGTTTATGCGGGCGGGGTAAATATAGCCAAATTTAACGATGCTGATGGTGACGGCCAGCGCTACGATATTCGTTTAAAATCTGAGGATGGCAACTTTAACCAGATTGCTGACCTAAATAAAATTTACTTGCGTGCCGTGAATGGCGAGCTGGTGCGCCTAGATAGCGTGGCAAGCTTTACCCAAAAACTAGGCCCAGCAATTATTGGCCGATACGATTTGCAATATGCCGCCAATTTATACGCAAGCCCGTCAATTCCATTGGGCGAGGCGGTAAGCGCGGTTGAGGCTATTACTAAAGAGATTTTACCGGGCGAATATAAATACAAGTTATCTGGTCAAGCTGAAGAATTTGCAAAAACGTTTAAAAACGTATCGTTTATATTTACGCTAGCATTAATACTGTTGTACATGGTTTTGGCAAGCCAATTTAACTCATTTTTACAACCAGTCATCGTGATGGTCGCGCAACCCTTGGCCATTATCGGCGGCATATTTGCACTATGGCTAACAGGCAATAGTCTTAATATTTTCTCAATGATCGGCCTAGTTTTATTAATAGGTTTAGTCGCTAAAAACTCAATATTATTGGTTGATTTAACCAATCAATTAAGAAATGAAGGCCAAACCATCAACCAAGCCCTACTTAACGCCTGTCCTATCCGTATGCGCCCTGTGCTAATGACATCCCTCACCATTATTTTAGCCTTAATGCCCGCCGCATTAGGCCTAGGCGCAGGCGCCGAAACCAACGGCCCACTATCAGTAGCCGTCATCGGCGGTATGATTTCTTCTACCTTGTTAACTTTAGTGGTTGTACCAGCGGTTTATTCATTGGCGATGGGTGGGGCTGATAGATTTGAGAAAAGACGACAAGCAATTTAAGCTCATGAACAATATTATCCTTGCAATATACGGAATCAAGTTCCATAATTGCAAGGATGAATGATCGATTTATATTACCTAATTTGTTAGACGCATTAAGCTATTCACCAGCTGTTGCTTTGCTTGGGCCTAGACAAGTGGGCAAAACAACGCTGGCTTTTGAAGTTGGCAAACACATTGCCAAACCAACTTTATATCTTGATTTAGAATCTGAGCAAGATCGCGCAAAATTAGCAAATGCCGAGCTCTATTTGGCAGATCATCAAGATAAACTCGTCATACTCGACGAAGTGCATCGCGCACCTAATTTGTTTCCCCTATTACGCGGTCTCATAGATCAAGCTCGCCGTGTAAATAACGGCACTGGTTTGTATTTATTGTTAGGTTCAGCATCACTTGATCTACTTAAACAATCTGGCGAGACATTAGCGGGGCGCATTAGCTATATGGAGCTACCTGCTTTTAATATTTTAGAAGTAGGTGCAGAAGAATCAAATGACTTATGGGTGAGAGGTGGATTTCCCGATAGCTTTCTAGCAAAAAGTGAGATAAAAAGTCTTAAATGGCGACAAGATTTTATACGCAGTTATTTAGAACGCGATATTCCACAATTTGGCCCGCGCATTGCCACCGAAACGCTACGCCGCTTTTGGGGGATGCTTGCACACCATCAAGGTGGATTATTAAATACCGCAGAACTGGCGCGAAACTTAGGCATAGACAATAAAACCGCGACCAGTTATTTAGAGCTGTTAATTGATTTACTGCTGGTAAGGCGCTTGACCCCATGGCACGCCAACATTGGCAAACGGCTTACCAAAACCCCTAAAATTTATGTTCGCGATAGCGGATTAATTCACGCACTACTCAACATACCAGATAAAGAAACGCTACTGGGTCACCCAATTGTAGGCAATAGTTGGGAATGCTTTGTGATTGAAAATATACTGAACACCGCACCCGCAAATGTGCATGGCTACTTTTACCGCACCAGTGGCGGGGCAGAAATTGACTTGCTACTAAATTGGCCAAATGGTGAATTGTGGGCAATTGAAATAAAACGCAGTATTAACCCAAAAATTGAACGCGGATTTTATAGCGCTTGTGCAGACCTTAACCCAACACGTAAATTTGTAGTCTACCCAGGGCAAGAGCAATATCGGTTGGCAGAAGATATTATAGTTTTATCACTGCTTGAAATTTGTAAGCTATTGCAAACGCCTTAAATCAAGCATTTAGAAACCAGCGCAATTATTAATTTTGGGGCTGTCCTAGATAACTAGCCCATATGTTGTTTAACCCATTGTTTTAATTGTAATAACTGTGCTTGTGGTGTTGGGTTGTTAAAACGCCACTCGCACTCCTTCAAAAACAG
>JAYVLK010000036.1:0-2914 GCA_043759515.1 Methylotenera sp. | reverse complement strand
CACAATCAGGTAAAGAACTTTGGAAATTCCAAGTAGGTTCTGGCGTGATTGGTAATGCATTCACATACGGTAACAAAGGTAAACAATACGTTGGTACGCTTTCTGGTATCGGTGGTTGGGCTGGCGTTGCGATGAACCTTGGTTTAACTAACGACACAGACGCACTTGGTGCTGCTGGTGGTTACAAAGAACTAACAAAATACAACGCTGCTCCTGGCGGCGGTGCATTAACAGTATTCTCACTATAATTTAATCGTAAGATTAAATATTAGCTAGATACTTAGTTAGTTATCAAAATAACACCTCACAGAAATGTGGGGTGTTTTTGTTTGTAGTGTAGTGTTTAATTGTCAAAAATCGCTATATACAGATTAGTATCGCTAAAAATATAAAATTAGATACAATGCTTAAGTTGGAAAATTGTGGAAAAAAGAACTTTTTATTTTTAGTCATACTCTATGTAATACTGCGATAAGCTAATCGCAATTTAATAAGGAATTAAAAATGTTGAAGCAAATGAATCAACTGGCTGTCGTTGTAGTATTAACTGTTGCATCAAGCCTTAGTTATGCGGCTGATGATATTAGTGTAGATTTAAGCACAGGACGCGGTGGCGAGGCACAGCGTGTAGACGACGGTACTGAGTTTAAAGTATGTGCAGACCAAGATAATATGCCTTACTCAAATTCTAAAATGGAAGGCTTTGAAAATAAAATTGCAGAAGTACTTGCTAAAGATTTAGGCAAAAAATTAACGTATCAATTTTGGTACGATCGCATGGGTTTTTTACGTAACACACTAAATGCTAAACGCTGTGATGTAGTAATGGGTACAGTAGATGGCAATGATGCATTACGTACTTCTAAACCATATTACCGTTCTGGCCACGTATTCATTTGGCGTAAAGACAGCAACTTCAATATCACCAATTGGGATTCTCCAGATTTACGTAAAGGTGTGATTGGTGTAGTAGGCCAAAGTCCAGCCACAATACCGCTAGATGCTAATGGTTTAATGGGTAATGCTCGCCCATATCGTATGCAGCGTGATTTAAACTTACCACCAAGCTACTTAACCGACGACTTAGCAAAGGGCGAAACTGATATTGTGATTGCGTGGGGCCCTATTGGTGGTTATTTTGCCAAACAATCAAAAGTGCCGATGGAAGTGCGTATTATTCCTGAGTATGAAAATACCAACGTAAAAGGTAAAGAGTTTTGGAATATTTCTGTAGGTGTGCGCAAGAAAGATAAAGAGCGCATGGAAATGATTCAGGGCGCGCTTGACCGTAATAAAGACAAGATTGATCAGATTTTAGCGGATTACGGTGTGCCAACTGTACCCGTTGTTTTAGGTGACCGTGCAGAGAAAAAAGCGCGGTCCAATTCAGACGAATCTCGTGGTGCAGTTGTACCAAAATCCGAGTAGAATATCGTTTTTATTTTTGTGACATTATAATGTCAACCAGATAGAAATAATATTCGTTAATTGATTATACGTTCTAAGCTGCAGTGGTTAAGTTTTTAAAAAGCAGGCATATAAAACGTTGCTCATATTGTATAAATTAGGAGAAAACATGTTAGGCAATAAAGCATTAAAATCAACTTTATTTGTTGGTATGTTGACATTAGCAGGTCTTGCATTATCATTTCAAGCAAATGCTGGTTGTAATTTCGTATCTACAAAAGATGGTAGTCCAATTGTAATTAAAGCTACAGAAACCGATACGCCACAAGCTAAAGAGTTTTTGTCAACTTGTATTAATCCATATACAAAAGCGTTTGCAAAAGATCCAGAAGCAGCTAAAGCTGGTAAAAAGAAATTTGGTTATTTTTCATGTACACAATGTCATGGTCCTAACGGTGGTGGTCAAGTAGGCCCAGCAATTACGGATAGCACATGGCAATATTCAAAACATGTGACAGATAAAGGTATGTTTGAAACAATTGCAAATGGTTCTAACGGTGGTATGTTTGCATGGCACCAACAACTAGGTAACCCAGAGAATTTATCTACGGATGATATCTTAAAAGTAATCGGTTGGTTGCGCACTCAGTATAAAGGTGGTGGCGAAACACCATGGTTGAAATAAACTTTCAATTCATAAATTAGTAACATAATCAAATGGCTGCTGTATAATTACAGTGGCCATTTTTATTTTAGAATACGTTTGGGGAAACAAATGAAGCAATTCAGTTTAAGTTTAGTATTAGTTTTGATGTTGTCAACACTAGCTGCATGTAATAAATCTGATAGCACGGCAGGTTCAGCCGCTACAGGTGATAAAGCTGCGGCGGCACCTGCTGGAAAAGCAGTAGATTTTGTTACAACACAAGATGGTAAGCCGCTGGTAATTGATGCCGCTTTGTTTGATACACCAGCCGCTAAAGAATTCTTAACGACTGGAAAAAATAATTATGTAGGTAATGACGAGGCAATTGCTAAAGGGAAAAAAGTATTTCAGTTGTATTCATGTACACAATGCCACGGCCCTGAGGCTAAAGGTCAAGTAGGCCCAGGCTTGGTTGGTCCTGACTACAAGTATCCTAAAGACATGACTAATAAAGGCATGTTTGAAACCGTTTGGCATGGTACAAATGGTGGCATGGGTGCTAAAGGCATTGGTTTAATGGATCCAACTGATCCAAAAAATGGCATTACGCCAGATGAATTATTAAAAGTAATTGCTTGGATTCGTAGTATGAGTAAAGTAACAGGAAACGAGTAGTTTTGTATTTTATGAACGCGCTTGCTGGTTTCAGCAGGCGCGTTTTTATTTTATAGGCACTGTTTTGGGTACTTTTTTAAATTAGTAGGACATCAAAAAAGTTAAAATGAATAATCAAACATTACATCATATTGTGATTGTAGGCGGTGGTGCAGGCGGGCTAGAGCTTGCAACGCGTTTAGGTGA
>JAYVLK010000035.1:0-40333 GCA_043759515.1 Methylotenera sp. | reverse complement strand
GATCCGCTGCACACCTTGCTGTCGTCCCAGCTACAAAATGCTCCATTAACTTAGCCTGTTTGAGCAAACTTAATCTGCTCCTTCTCATACTGTCCTTATAACATTTTATGTGTTATCTAGGACAGCCCCTAAATTATTATATTGAACATCAAGATTAAACAACTTGCCCCATTTTAAATATAGGTAAGTACATGGCGATTACCAAGCCACCAATAAGCGTGCCTAAAACCACCATAATAACGGGTTCCATTAAGCTTGAAATAGCAGCTACTGCATCATCGACTTCAGCCTCATAAAAATCGGCTACTTTGCTTAACATAGAATCTAGCGCACCAGACTCTTCTCCAATTGCGGTCATCTGTAGCACCATATTGGGGAATACTTGTGCATTTTGCATAGCAACCGTTAAGCTAGTACCTGTGCTGATTTCACTTTGAATTTTTTTAGTTGCATCATAATAAACACGATTTCCAGCAGCACCCGCAACAGAATCTAGCGCCTCTACCAATGGAACACCGGCAGAAAACATAGTTGACAAAGTTCTCGCAAATCGCGCAATGGTCGCTTTGCGAATCAACTCGCCAAAAATTGGCATTTTTAACAACAACCTATCCATGGTTGATTGCATTTTTTCAGATCGTTTCCAAGTATAGAAAAAGAACCAAAATCCAAAGATAATTGAACCAAATATTACCCACCACCATTCAACAAATACTTTAGATATAGCCATTACCACTAAAGTTGGACCTGGTAAATCGGCACCAAAACTGGTGAAAAGTTCTGCAAATGCAGGAATAACAAAAATCATAATGACAGCAGTAATACCAAAAGCCACCACCAAAATTGCAATAGGGTAGGTCAATGCTGATTTAATTTTACTTTTAATGGCTTGAATTTTTTCTTTATAAGTCGCTAATCTATCAAGTAAAGTATCAAGGATACCTGCTTGCTCGCCTGCACCCACCAAATTACAAAACAAATTATCGAAGTAAAGCGGATACTTCCGAAACGCAGCACTTAAACTACTACCCGTTTCCACATCAGCTTTAATATCTCCTAGTAATTTAGCCACAGCAGGATTATTGTGACCCTTGCCTACAATATCAAATGATTGCAACAGCGGCACACCAGCTTTCATCATGGTGGCTAATTGGCGTGTAAAAAGTGTAATGTCTTTATCGGTAATTTTACCTTTTGCAGCAAACGAGCTCTGCTTCTTAACTTTGGTGACTACAATGCCTTGGCGGCGTAAGGTCGCGTTCACCACTGCCTCGCCTGCTGCACGAATTTCACCTTTAATTACCTTACCTTTTTTGTCTTTACCTTCCCAAATATAGGTAATTTGTTTACTAGCAGTTGCGGCCATATTGTTCCTTTTACTAAAGCAGGTTTATCATGCCTAGTTAATTAAACGATTAACGTTTTGAATTGTTTGATGATGCAATTGATGAATTAATAACATCAACTTGTCTTGTTATTTCAAATTTCATTATTCATTGGTACAAGATTCTACTTCAGCAATTGAAGTTAATCCTTGCATGACTTTAATTACGCCAGAACGACGTAAATCGTTTACGCCATCCTTTTTAGCCTGGTCTGCAATATCAATGGCATTGCCTTGCGTCATAATAATGCGGCTAATCGCATCAGTGATCGGCATCACTTGATAAATGCCTACACGGCCTTTATAGCCTTCATTACACAGTTCGCAGCCGCCTTCTTTAGGGCCATATAGTTGCCATTTGCTTGCAAAATCTGCTTCAATAAACCCAACGCCTAGCAACGCCTCTTTAGGCACATCAACTGGCACTTTACAATTTTTGCAAAGCCTGCGCGCTAAACGCTGTGCAGTGATTAATGAAACGGCAGAGGCAATGTTGAAAGGCGCAACGCCCATGTTCAATAGCCGTGTAAGGGTAGATGGTGCATCATTGGTGTGCAATGTAGATAACACCATATGACCAGTAGATGCGGCTTTAATCGCCATATCAGCCGTTTCAAGATCGCGAATCTCACCAATCATGATGATATCTGGATCTTGTCGCAAAAATGATTTTAGCGCGACTGCAAATGTTAAGCCTTGCTTTTCATTCACATTCACTTGGTTTATGCCTGCCAGCGGAATTTCGCAAGGATCTTCTGCTGTTGCAATGTTAACCCCTGGGTTATTTAATATGTTTAAACAAGTATATAACGACACTGTTTTGCCAGAGCCAGTTGGGCCGGTAACTAACACTAAACCATAAGGCCGACTAACTGCATACAACAAGGCATCTTTTTGTGCCGGCTCATAACCCAATGCTTCAATACCTAATTTGGCGCTGCTTGGGTCTAGAATACGCATGACTATTTTTTCGCCATGAATAAGCGGCAACGTACTTACCCTAAAATCAATCGTGCGCGTTTTTGATAATACTAGCTTCATGCGACCATCTTGCGGAATACGTTTTTCGGATATATCCATGCTAGAGATCACTTTGATTCGTGATGCTAATTTATCTTTAATAGCCAATGGCGGCTGCATGACATCTTTTAAAATGCCATCTACTCGGTAACGCACGCGATAAAATTTTTCATAGGGCTCGAAATGCAAATCAGATGCACCAATATTAATTGCATCTAGCAACATTTTATTTAAAAACCGTACTACAGGCGCATCATCAACTTCTTGCGAAGCCTCCGCCTCTTGTTCTAAATCACCACCCCCCATGTCCAAATCAAAGTCATCACCCATATCCATTGATGACATTGAAGTATCTTTAGATTCAACGACTTTATCAATCCAACGGCTTAGTTTGTCATCTTCAACCACAACTGGTGATAGCGTCATACCCATTTGAAATTGAACGCTGTCAAGTGAGTGTAAGTTAGTGGGGTCCGATATGCCAACAAACAAGACATTATTGCGATTTTGCAGAGCAATCACGCGATTAGCCTGCATTAACTTAGAATCAATTGATTTAGCTGGTAAGAAATCAATATTGAATGCGTCTAGGTTTAAATAAGGAAAACCAAAAGCTTTCGATGAGACCTCTGCGATTATTTGTGCAGAGACTTTTTTGTTTGCAATTACTTGAGTAATAAATGGCGTTTTTTGTGAATTGGCTTGCCCTTGCACTAAATTTGCTTCGGTTTCAGATAACAATTTTTCTTGCACTAATAAACGGGCAAGACCGCTTAATTTAATTGCTGTTGCATTTGCAGCCATTGTTAAACCCTAATTTATTTTTATTTTTCTATTAACTGATTGAAACTTTTGTAAATTGTTATCAAAGGACATTTATTACATTTTAGTTAAAATACTACAGATAAACTATTGTAGATAAACATTTTTTTCTTTCGTAATAATGCACTTTATGTTTTTTTTTGTAAAGATATTGCGCTCATAAAATAATACATTTTTACGATTTTAAGGGTTTTTTGCAACAACTTGAACAGAATAGATATTCAAATTAAAACGGCTTGCATTGCAGGCCGTTTTTTACGCTCACTATTTTTATTAATTCAGCATGTTGAAGATGATCTCATCGCCAAATTCGGAAGTCTCCAGTTGGGTCGCATCATCCATTTGGCTAGAAAAGTCACCAGTGACACGTTTTGATATTATCGCTTTTGATACCCCGCATAATATTAAATCTGCCGCCTCTGTCCAACCCATATGCCTTAACATCATTTCGGCAGATAAGATAATTGAACTTGGATTGGCCAGATTTTTACCCGCGATTTTTGGCGCTGTGCCATGCGTGGCTTCAAACATAGCTACCGTATCGCTTAAATTTGCCCCTGGTGCTATGCCAATGCCACCCACTTGTGCAGCTAGCGCATCGCTAATGTAATCACCGTTTAAATTGGTGGCGCATACCACGTCATAATCACTTGGGTGCAGTAAGATCTCTTGTAAAAATGCATCGGCGATACAATCTTTAATCACAATGCCTTGAGGCACTTGGCTATTTTTGATTTCTAGCCAAGGCCCACCATCAATTTCAACCGCGCCAAATTCTTCTTTAGCTAATTGATAACCCCAATCTCTAAATCCGCCTTCAGTAAATTTCATGATATTACCTTTGTGGGTAATAGTCACACTTTTACGATTATTATCAATGGCATACTGAATAGCTTTACGAATCAAGCGTTTGCTGCCATCTACTGAAACAGGCTTAATGCCAATGGCGCAATTGTCAGGAAAACGAATCTTTTTACGCATACCCATATCACTTAAAAACTGAATCACTTTGGCAACTTCATCAGTGCCAGCCGCCCATTCAATGCCCGCATAAATATCTTCGGTATTCTCGCGAAAAATAACCATATCAGTTTTTTCGGGATGTTTAACTGGACTTGGCACGCCAGTAAAATATTGCACTGGGCGTAAACATACATATAAATCAAGCTCTTGGCGTAATGACACATTAAGTGAGCGTATGCCACCGCCCACAGGCGTTGTTAACGGCCCTTTAATTGAAATCACATAGTCACGCAAAGCTTTCATGGTTTCAACTGGTAGCCAGCTATCTTTGCCTTCTTTATCTTTGCCATAAACTTGCACTGCTTTTTCGCCGGCGTACACTTCCATCCATGCGATTTTACGGGTATCGGCATAGGCTTTATGTATCGCTGCATCTACCACTTTGCGCATTGGTGGCGTAATGTCAGCCCCTATGCCATCGCCTTCAATAAATGGGATAATAGGCATGTTGGGCACATTTAGCGTGTTGTCCGCGTTAACCGAAATTTTTTCGCCGAAGCTAGGTATTTTGATTTTTGATTCTTGAGTCTTTAAAGCCATTTCTTATTTCCTAACATGTTGATTCTATTTAATAAACCGTTTAATGTGGTGTGTCAGTTTAGCCCGCTTGCACATGAGATTGTGCATAAAAATTACAAAACCTTAAAAGACTTTATTGATGTTCCCAATGTATATGCTGCAGGGCGCTTAGATACTGATAGTGAAGGCTTGCTCATTTTAACCGATGATGGAGCGCTGCAACATAAATTAAGCCACCCAAAGCATAAAGAAACTAAAACTTATTGGGTGCAAGTAGAAGGTGTGCCACAAGATAACGATTTAGCACCGCTTATTAAAGGGGTAGATTTGGGCGATCTTGTCACGCAGCCTGCACAAGTGCGCATTATGCAAGAGCCTACAAACTTATGGTTGCGTAATCCACCAATTCGCACTCGTGTAGCCATACCCACTAGTTGGCTAGAAATTAAAATTTCTGAAGGTAAAAATCGCCAAGTGCGCCGCATGACGGCAAAAATAGGCTTTCCCACACTGCGCTTGATCCGTTATGCCATAGGTGAATACACGATTGATGATATTGCACCTGGAAAATACGAGACTTTCTGAAGTCTGCAATAACAAAATGCGTAATCAAAAGCTAATAAAATGATGTGAGATTCAATGCAAAGTTGTCAAGCATCAGATGAAGTAGCTAAACATACACACACATTAAATTATTGGCTTAAAACTGCAATAAAACGATGGTATGTTAAAATAGTAATAACCCTTTAAAAGTCTACATTATGTCTGGTAATTCAATCGGGATTTTATTCACATTAACCACTTTTGGCGAATCGCACGGTGCGGCGATTGGCGGTGTAGTAGATGGCTGCCCACCAGGGTTAAGCTTAACTGCGGAGGATTTGCAGATTGATTTAGATCGCCGTAAACCTGGCACATCGCGCCACGTAACACAGCGCCAAGAGGCCGATTCGGTTGAGATTTTATCAGGCGTGTTTGAAGGTAAAACCACAGGTGCGCCAATTGGTTTATTAATCAGAAACACCGATCAACGTAGTCAAGATTACAGCAAGATCATGGATACATTCAGGCCAGGCCATGCGGACTACACCTATGCCCAAAAATACGGCATACGCGATTATCGCGGTGGTGGGCGTAGCAGTGCGCGTGAAACCGCTGTGCGCGTGGCCGCTGGGGCGATTGCTAAAAAATGGTTATTAGAAAAGTTTGGTGTGATTGTGCGCGGCTATATGAGCCAAATGGGTGAAATTGAAATCCCTTTTAAAACATGGGAAAGTGTCAATGAAAACCCATTTTTTTCGCCCAACACAGAAATCTTGCCACAACTTGAGGAATATTTAGACAAAATACGTGCGCAGCGTGATTCAGTTGGTGCGCGCATTACCGTTATTGCACAAGGTGTACCTGTAGGTTGGGGTGAGCCAGTTTTTGACAGGCTAGATGCAGACATCGCACACGCCATGATGAGCATCAACGCGGTTAAAGGCGTTGAGATTGGCGCAGGCTTTGCCAGTGTTTCTCAGCGCGGAAGCGTGCATAGTGACGAAATGACGCCAGCTGGATTTGTGACCAATCACGCAGGTGGCATGTTGGGCGGCATATCTAGCGGCCAAGATATTGTCGTTAATGTGGCGCTTAAACCCACTTCAAGCATCCCGCAACCAAGGCGATCAATTGATAAAAATGGTAATGCAGTTGAAATGCAAACTACAGGCCGCCACGACCCATGCGTTGGTGTGCGCGCAACCCCAATTGTTGAAGCGATGCTAGCCATTGTGTTAATGGATCATGCGCTACGCCATCGTGGCCAAAATGCGGATGTGCTAACTGGCATACCGAAAATTTAAGCTGATATTCAATCAACAGTTATTTTAGTGGAAGTCTAAATCTAAACAATTCTGTTAAAAGTGATGTTGACTATAATCAGAATGTAAGCTGTATTGACCAGATTGCGGATCAATCCCGCAATGACAGTTTCATCAATCATTATTTTAAGTAACTTAAGTTATTTCAACTGCTTACATAACGAACAAAAACCGCATATAAAAAAATATTAAACACCATTTTGAGCCACGCGCTTCACGCTAACCTTTCCCGTTTCTATTTCGTCTATTATTTTTTTGTAGGCGCGTTTGTCCCTTATTGGGGCTTGTATCTGCAATCAGAAAAATTCTCTGCGGCTGATATCGGCATTCTCATGTCGCTTTTTCAAATCAGCCGTATTTTTGCGCCTAATTTTTGGGGTTGGTTGGCAGATCACACGGGTAAACGCGTTACTTGGATAAAGTTAACCGCCTTATTGGGTTTAATTGGTTTTAGCGCGGTTTTTTGGGCGCACAGTTTCTTTTGGCTATTTTTTGTGATGGCATCTTTAAGTTTATTTACCAGCTCCACACTGCCACTGTCAGAGTCGCTCACTTTGGCGCATTTAGCCACAACCAATGGCCATTACAGCCGCATTCGCATGTGGGGCTCGCTAGGGTTTATTTTTGCGGCATTGATATTGGGTTTTCTAATCGATATATATGGCATTAAAAGCTTATTGTGGGCGTTACTTAGCGTGCAAATCGTGTTGTATTTATTAACTTTCAGGCTGCCAGAAGCTAAAATTCTCCCGCATGCGCACGATAAATTCTCACTGTGGCAAGTACTTAAACAGCCAGCAGTGATCGCCACATTGATTGGTTGCGCACTAATGGTAACGGCGCACGGCGTGTTGTACAATTTTTACTCAATCTATTTAAGCGAGCATGGCTACAGTAAAACCATGATCGGCCTGCTGTGGGCGGTGGGTGTTGTGTGCGAGATAGTGATTTTTATGATGATGCCAAAACTAATGGCGCGCTTTAGTTTAAAATCAATTTTGTTAATCAGTTTGGCCTTAGCAGTACTGCGCTTTTGCATGATAGGCGTTGCAGTGGAAAACTTGGTGTTGTTAATCATTGCACAAAGCATGCACGCGGCCACTTTTGGTAGTTTTCACGCCGCCTCAGTTGAGGTGATCACTCAGTTTTTTAATGGCCGCCATCAGGCGCGTGGTCAGGCCATTTACAATAGTGTAGCTTATGGCGTTGGCGGAACCATTGGCGGTGTAGCAGGCGGTTTTGCGTTACAATATATTGGTGGTGAGATTACTTTTTTGTTAGCGGCAGTATTTCCGCTACTAGGGTTTTTAGTCATCGCTTTTGGCTTAAAATTAACGCAAACACATAGCCAAGCTGGGCAATTTAGTTAGTACTTAACAAGGGTTAAAATGAATAAATTAAAGTTAGCGTTTTGTGCTGTCACTACTTTTTATGCTGTACAGGCAATTGCGAACACTCAAATAAACGTGGTTGGTTTATTTAACAACAAAGCACTAATCGTCATTAATGGCGCTAGCCCACAAACGTTAAGCGCAGGTCAAACTAAAAACGGCGTAAAGCTTATTTCAGCCACTAGCGAATCAGCAACTTTTATGGTGGAAGGCAAGCAGCAAACGCTTAAAATGGGCCAAGCTGCATCGGTTGTAGCAAGTAATTCTCCTAATAATAACGACCCTGTAAACTTATATGCAAGCAGCCAAGGTCATTTTTATGGCAATTTGTTTATTAATGGGGCATCGCTTAAATACGTTGTAGATACGGGGGCTAGCAGTGTTGCCATGAATAGTGGCGATGCAAAATTTGCAAAAATTGACTATGAAAAAGGCGAAAAAGGCACTGCTTCAACCGCTAATGGTTTGGTAAACGTTTACAGGGTAAAACTTAATACGCTTAAAATTGGAACGATTGTTTTAAATAATGTAGAGGCTTCCGTGATTGAAGGTGGCTTTCCAACAGAGGTGTTGTTAGGCATGTCTGCGCTTAATAGAATGGATATGCGCCGTAATAATTCTGTGATGACGTTGACTAAGAAATACTGAGCTAAAATAGGCGCTTATAAATTCGACCAGCATTAAAAAAGTGGTCATAAAAAAACGGGCTTTCGCCCGTTTTCTCAAGTTTACAACTTACTATTTTAAACCTTTATTTCTTTTTCGTTTTCATCACATCTTTTAGTACAAAAGTCACTTTTAAGCCGACTCTATATTCCACAACTTTGCCATCAACCACTTTTACAGATTGGTCTTTAACCCAAGCACCTGTAATGTCGTGTAATGAATCGGCCGCTTTGCTAACACCTTGTGCCACGGCGTCTTCAAAACTCTTTTTACTTGATGCGATTATTTCGATTACTTTTGCAACAGACATTCGATCACCTCCAATCATATAAAGTTAAAAAATTAAAACTAAATAGATATTACTTAATATTAGGTAAAAATCAAAGTTTGATCATGGCTGTAAAAACTTAATAGCCAAAATAACCAGCGTTACCATGCTACCAACAAAAATAAAACCACCAATCAAACCGCCAATGACCGCTTGTTTAAGCGAGATATTAGCAATATCGCTTTCATAGCCACTACGTTGTCTAACGCCTAGCAAGCTCCAAAAAACCGCCTTTAATAACTGAAATGATGATGCTTTTTTTGTGTTTTTTAATGTCATAAAGATATTCGATTAGTGTTTACGTTTATCATTTTCTATCAATGCGTAAGCGCTATGATTATGTATTGATTCAAAATTCTCAGATTCCACACTATAAGCATCAATACGCGGCTCATTATTTAATTGCGTAGCCACATCACGCACCATGTCTTCTACAAATTTGGGGTTATCATACGCGCGCTCAGTTACATACTTTTCATCTGGGCGTTTTAATAAACCGTATAACTCACACGACGCCTGCTTTTCTACCAGTGTAATAATATCTTCAATCCATATAAAATCATTAATTAATGCAGTGACTGTGACATGACTACGTTGATTGTGCGCGCCATAATCTGATATTTTTTTGCTGCATGGGCAAAGACTCGTGACAGGCACCAATACTTTTACGGTGATATCGATTTTGCCATTTTTAATTTCACCAATAAATGTCACATCGTAATCAAGCAAGCTTTTAACACCAGAAACGGGCGCTGTTTTATTCACAAAATACGGAAAGCGCATCTCAATATAACCCGATTGCGCTTCAAGTCGAGTAACCATTTGGCTTAATATAGTTTGAAAAGATTCAACAGAAATTGCATGCTCATTGGTGTTTAGAATCTCCACAAAGCGAGACATGTGGGTGCCTTTAAAATTATGCGGCAAATGTACATACATATCAAAAACAGCTACCGTATTTTGATTAGCTCCAGTTTTATCTTTAACTGTAATAGGGTGACGAATCGATTTTATACCAACTTTATTAATATCTAAATGCCGCACATCGGGCATATTTTGGGTGTCTTCAATAAATGTGCTGGCAATATCTGGTAAGGGTTTATTCATGGGTTTGGCTCCAACCGATAATATTATGGTGTTCATCATATTGCATGATGATGAAAGCTTAAATTTCTTTGCTTTATTTAAATTCTAAGTCTAGATTAACTAATGTTAAGATGGGTGCTGCGGCTAAAAATTCAACCTAAAGTTAATCTTAATTAAGTTTACAAATCATTTTTTAGCGTTATGCGTAATTTATATTAAAAAGATACTCTTTTGATTGCAGTTATACAATTAGTTTAAGCTTGTTTTGCACCGAATTCACAATTCCAGCCATATCTAAGCCTACATCAGTCAGCATATTTTCGTGTATACCATGTTCGATAAAAGTATCTGGCAGACCTAAACACAAGCTCACGATAGGCGAATTGAGTGATTGCAATATTTCTAGTACGCCAGACCCAGCACCACCCATTAAGGCATTTTCTTCAATAGTTACAATCAAATCATGCGTGTTAGCCAATTGCTTGATCAAGTCACTATCAAGCGGCTTAACAAAGCGCATGTTCGCAACCGTAGCATTTAACACTGGCGCGGCTTGCAGGGCAGGATTTAACATGCTACCAAAAGCTAAAATAGCCACTTTTTTTGTTTGAGCTAAGTTAGAGGTATTGTCAGATACTGATTCTCGTACGATCACACCTTTGCCAATCGGTAGAGTGGTTAAAGCATCATTGATAACAGTATTTGGCCCAGCGCCACGCGGGTAGCGTACGGCCGCCACACCATCATATTGAAAACCAGTCGTTAACATTTGCCTACATTCATTTTCATCTGTTGGTGCCATGATGACGATATTGGGAATACAGCGCAAAAAGCTTAAATCAAAGCTACCCGCGTGGGTTGGACCGTCCGCCCCTACTAAACCTGCGCGATCAATTGCAAATAGCACATTTAGATTTTGTAAGGCAATATCGTGAATCAATTGATCATAAGCCCGTTGTAAAAAAGTGCTGTAAATTGCTACCACTGGTTTAAGCCCATCGCAAGCTAGCCCTGCTGCAAAGGTAAGCGCGTGTTGTTCTGCAATGCCCACATCAAAATAGCGGCCAGGAAATTTAGCTGCAAACGCATTCAAGCCAGATCCATCGCACATAGCAGGGGTAATACCAATCAATCTCTCGTCATGATTAGCCATATCTACAAGCCAATCGCTAAATACTTGGGTGTAAGTCTTAGCCATGTTAGCTAAGTGTGATATTCCGTTACTAGGGTCAAATTTACTAACCCCATGATACTTGTTGGGGTCATGTTCGGCTGGCTCAAAACCTTTGCCTTTTTGCGTCACAATATGCAAAAATTGCATGCCTTTAAGCTCGCGAATATTACTAAGCGTATCCAATAACACTGGCAAATCGTGCCCATCTATTGGGCCTATATAATTAAAACCAAATTCTTCAAATAATGTACCAGGCGTCACCATGCCTTTTGCATGTTCCTCTGCGCGTCTGGCAAATTCCTTAACAGGCGGCACCGCGTCTAGCATTTTTTTACCGCTTTGGCGCACTTTATCGTAAAACCTACCAGACAATAATCGCGCTAGATAATGATTAAGCGCGCCTACATTTTTAGAAATGCTCATGTCATTGTCGTTTAATATCACCAGCAAATTAGCATTGATATCGCCCGCATTGTTTAACGCTTCAAAGGCCATGCCAGCGGTCATTGCACCATCGCCAATAATAGCCACACTGCGACGCTCCAATTTGGCCAGTTTGGCGGCTATTGCCATGCCCAGTGCTGCTGAGATAGAAGTGCTTGAGTGACCTGTGCCAAAGGTGTCATACACGCTTTCATTACGACGTGGAAAACCAGCTATACCATTTGGTCTACGCAAATTAGCCATGCCTTGGCGGCGGCCAGTTAATATTTTATGCACGTATGTTTGGTGACCCACATCCCATACTATGCGGTCGTCAGGCGTGTTAAACACGTAATGTAATGCTATTGTGAGTTCGACTACGCCCAAGTTAGAAGCTAGATGACCGCCTGTTTTAGCCACACTTTCTACTAAAAAAGAGCGTATTTGATTGGCTAATTCAGGTAAATCTTTTCGGTCTAGTTGGCGTAAATCATCAGGCGAATGAATAGCATTTAACAAATTTGACATCAAATATTGAATTCGTTAGGTGCTTAAGTTAGTAACTACGTTGCGTAACAAAATTGGCTAATTGGCGTAGCAAATCAGCCTCACTTCCATAAAACGAAAGTGCTGCCATGGCGTTAGCATGTAGCTCATCAACTAGCTCTTGTGCGGCAGATAAACCTAAAATAGTTACATAAGTAGATTTGTTATTGTAAGCATCTTTACCAGCGGTTTTGCCCAAGGTATTGGTATCTGCTTTTGCATCCAAAATATCATCAACAACTTGAAAAGCCAAGCCAATCGATTTTGCAAAATGATCAACTGCGCATACTTTGTCTTCATCTGGCTTATCTGCACTGTAGGCGCCTAACAATACCGCCGCCCTAATAAGCGCGCCAGTTTTCTGAATATGCATATGCTCAAGTTCTGCACGAGTCAAGGGTATGCCAATACTTTCTAGATCAATTGCTTGCCCGCCCGCCATGCCGCGTGAGCCGCTTGCCAAAGCCAATATATGCAACATTTGTAGTTTTTGTGTGGCGTTACTTAATTGCTTATCTTGCGAAATTAACGCAAAAGCCAAGCTTTGCAGTGCATCACCCACCAGCATGGCCATTGCATCACCATACTTTTTATGGGTTGATGGCTTGCCACGGCGCAAATCATCGTTATCCATGCACGGCATGTCGTCATGCACCAATGAAAACGCGTGAATAATCTCAACTGACGCTGCAGGTAAATCGATTTTATCAACCTGCGCACCACAAAATTCACCTGCGCCATAAGCCAATAGCGCCCGCACACGCTTGCCTCCACCTAAAACCGAGTAACGCATGGCTTCATGTAAACGCATGGGTGAAATATTGGCTGGTGGCATATTGCAATCCAGCACTTTTTCAAGGCGCGCTTGCATGCTACTCACCCAATCATTAAATGGTTGTGCTTGGTTGCCAGCATTCAAGCCACTCATTAATTGATCATGATGAATAAATTGATTAACAGCGATTTGATCGTTAGCAGGTGCTTGCATAAGGTTAATCTTCACTAGAGTTAAAAGCGATTAATTTGTTAGCGTCGGTGAGTATTTGCACTTGTTGCTGAGCAATATTAAGTGAGTTTTGAGCGTTTTGCAATAAAGCTGCACCACGTTTATAAGCAGTTAGCGATTCATCTAAGGCTAATGACCCTTGCTCCATTTGCAGCACAATAGCTTCTAGCTCGGTGATCGCTGCTTCAAAACTTATTTTTTCCAGGCCTAATTCTTCAAAACCTGATTCTTCAAAACCCGAGTCTTCAAAACCTGATTCTTCAAAACCAGGTTTAGGCGGCGTTATGTTTTGACTGGCTTTGGTCATTATTTGGGCGTTCATTAATTTTGTTCGATTTTATCAAAAGTATGCAAGCTTGCGGTTAATATTTTTATTGAGCTATTCAACAGATTCATCAATATTCAAACAAGTTAATAGAAATTGGCGAATATCAGTAATTTCTTGCACACAAACTGAGTGTTGCATCTCGTATTCGTGCCAATCAATCAAGTAATGTTGATTTTGTAAGACTTTTAAGGAGGCTTGGCAGGTTTGCATGGTGATCACTTCATCAAAAGTACCATGTGCCATAAATAATTTAATGCTCTGATTTTCAATGGTTTTTTCAGCTGCCAATGTTGCTTGCAAGGGTAAATAAGCCGATAGTGCGATCACGCCTGCTAACGCGTATTTAAAGCGCAATGCGGTATAAAGCGCCATTGCACCGCCTTGCGAAAACCCAGCGATAACGATTTTACTGGCAGGTATACCACGGCTAATTTCAGCTTTAATCAACGATTCTATATAAAGCTGGCTTTGCCTAATACCCAGCGCATCTTCGCGACTGTCCTTAGTTAGACCATAGATATCGTACCAAGCTGGCATTTCAAACCCGTTATTACGGGTAATCTTTTGCATTTGCGCATGCGGCAAAATAAAGCGCACATTATTTAGTTTTAATTGCTTAATAACTGGTACAAAGTCGTTACCATCTGCGCCCAAACCGTGCAACCATACAACGCTTGCAGTGCAATTATCAGAATCGTTGATCATTACTGGATTGTCATAATTTGCTAATATCATTTTTTAAATTTACCTATTTTTGCCAATTACGATGTTGCATTTTGATACAATAAATATTCGTACAATGGCCGATTTCAATCATGCGGGTATTAATAATACCGCATATACGTTATGCTTATTAACAAGCATAATCATATTATAATCAAACAATTAACTATTGCGGCTTATCGCACTTAAACTTTAATTTTATGCATTTTATATCACTTTTAAAACAACACGGCATACGCTTAGGTTTAAGTTTTAGCATCATCATTATCATGCTTTTATATGCTGCCAATGTGGTGCAGCTAGGATTTGTGCAAAAGCTAGAAAATTATAGCTATGACGCAAGGTTAAATTTAATGATGCCGCGAAATATTGATTCGCGCATCGTTATTATCGATATTGACGAAAAAAGCCTTAAAGAGCAAGGCCGCTGGCCGTGGGGTCGCAATAAATTAGCCACTTTGGTCGATACTTTATTTGAACATTATCAAGTGAATACTTTAGGTTTTGACGTTATTTTTGCAGAAAAAGATGAAAGTTCTGGCTTAAAAGTGCTAGAGCTCATGCAAAAGCGCTTAATTAACGATGCGGCTTTTACACAAGAGTTTCAAGCTATCAAGCCCATGTTAGATCACGATAGGCTTTTTGCAGACAGTATTAAAGATCGTAATGTGGTGTTAGGTTATTATTTTGTACCCAAAGGTTTAGAGAATCGCGTTGGCCAATTACCTGCACCTGTGTTTAAAGCGGGGAGCTTTAGAAATAAGCCAATTGATTTTATTAAAGTGCAAGGTTACGGGGCAAACATTGCCAGCTTGCAACAAAGTACGGCCTTTGCTGGGCATATTAATCCAGAACCTGATGCAGATGGTATTACCCGAAAAATCTCAGTTTTGTATCAACATAATAACCAATACTACGATGCGTTTTCTGTCGCTATGGCGCGCGCATATTATAAAAAATCATCCCTACAAGCTGAGTTTTCAAATCTTGGCTCAGGCAAATATTACTCAGGCTTAGAGCAATTTAATTTAGCCAACAAAGTTATCCCTGTAGATAATAAAGTGGCCATGCTTATCCCTTATCGCGGCCCGCAAGGTAGCTTTCAATATGTTTCAGCAACTGACGTGCTTAACAAAAAAGTAGGGCTAAAAGATTTAAAAAACAAAATTATTTTGGTGGGCACCACTGCCCCAGGGTTGATGGATTTACGGGCAACGCCAGTACAAAATATTTACGCTGGGGTGGAGATTCACGCCAATGTTATCGCAGGCATTTTAGATAATAATATTAAACAACGCCCAGCCTATACCGCTGGCGCGCAGTTTGTGCAATTGTTATTGGCAGGTCTTTTACTTGCATTAACATTGCCTTACTTAAATGCGCTTAAAGCGACTTTAATAACCTTGTTCACCATAGCATTAATATCGTTCATTAATTTTGCAAGCTGGCATTGGGCTAATTTAGTGTTACCTATTGCGTCTACCCTGTTTATGATTAGCCTCATTTATCTGGTTAACATGAGCGTCGGTTTTTTTATAGAATCGCGCGCTAAACGGCAAATTACCAGCCTTTTTGGGCAATATGTGCCATCAGAGATTGTGACTGAAATGGCTAAAAATCCAGAGATAATGAATCTAGCAGGTGAAAGCCGCGAAATGACGGTTTTATTTTCTGATATACGTGGGTTTACGCATATTGCAGAAGGTTTGAGCCCGCAACAACTGTCCTTAGTGATGAATGAGTTTTTAACGCCACTTACGCAAGTGATACATAATAACCGCGGCACTGTTGATAAATACATGGGCGATGCGATCATGGCTTTTTGGGGTGCGCCGTTAATTGATGAACATCATGTGCAAAATGCGGTTAATGCTGCATTAGATATGGTTAAGGCGCTTGAGCTAGTGAATAAAAAATTTGCGGCTAAAAAATGGCCAATCATCAATATGGGTGTTGGCATTAATACAGGCAACATGGCGGTTGGCAACATGGGCTCGAGCTTTCGCATGGCCTACACAGTGATGGGGGATGCGGTAAATTTAGGCTCGCGTTTAGAGTCGCTTACCAAAAATTATGGTGTTGGCATCATTGTGAGCGAGCAGGTAAAATTGCAAACGCCAACAATATTGTATCGCGAGCTAGATATTGTGCGTGTTAAAGGCAGAGATGAACCAGTTATTATTTATGAACCCCTAGGTGAGATCGGCCAAGTATCAAAAGAAATCCAAAACGAATTAGCGCTTTATAAACAGGCGCTTAAACTTTACAGAGACAAAAATTGGGATTTAAGCGAGATTCAATTTTTGAATCTACAAGCAATAGATGCCAATTTAATGCTATACAGCATTTATATCGCACGAATTAAACAATATAGACGGGTGCCGCCTAGTTATAATTGGGATGGCGTATTTAATTATTAGTAGCTTTATGAACGCAAAACATAAAGCCTTAGACAAAATATGATTTTAAATAACAATAAATAGAGCAAAAACATGCAAATTAAAATATTAGGCTGTAGCGGCGGTATTGGGGGCAATATGCGCACCACATCATTATTAGTGGATGATGATGTATTGATTGACGCTGGCACAGGCGTTAGCGATTGCACGTTAGAAGCTTTGTTAAAAATCGATCATATTTTTATTACCCATTCGCATTTAGATCATATTGCCAGCATCCCGTTATTATTAGATACCGTAATGGGTTTACGCATAAAACCTGTTACCGTGCACGCTAGTTGTGATGTGATTAATAGCTTAAAGCAGCATATTTTTAATTGGGTAATTTGGCCTAATTTTAACGAGATTCCAACTAGTGAGAATCCGTTTTTGTGTTACAACTCAATTAGCGTGGGTCAAGCTGTACAAGTAGGTCAAAAAACCATTACTGCACTACCTGCCAATCACATAGTGCCTGCAATGGGCTACCTTGTTGATAGCGGGCAAAGTAGCTTGGCTTTTAGTGGCGACACCGCAGCTTGCCCAGAATTTTGGGCGGCTATTAACGCTGTACAAAACTTAAAAGTACTCATCATCGAAACCGCCTTTAGTAATGCCGAGGGTGATCTAGCAGTGCTGTCAAAACATTTGTGCCCAGCAACTTTGGCGCAACAGCTTAAGTTTTTAACAGCTAAGCCTGATACATATATCACCCATTTAAAGCCAGGCGAAGATACGACCATCATGCAAGAAATTGCCGCAAACCCTGTTACCCAACATTGCAAAGCACTGGCACAGCAGCAAATTTTCACTTTATAAAATTAATTGATTGGCAATTATCATGCAAAACGGCACTGACTTAATATTTGAAAATACGCAAACCCTTGCTAGCGAACTGTTAAATAAACCTAACCCAGTGAGCAAAACTATTTTAGTGCGCTTTGAGCCAATCGCCAGATTATCGCCAAAGCGATTAGATGAGTTGGCACCGTTATGCCTAATAGAAAAAGTAAGCAAAGATTTAGACCCAACGCGCATGGCTGCCACAAGTCAATCGTTATATCTGGCCAAGGGCGATTTAGGCATAAGGTATGACAACGGCAAAAAAGTGATTTTGCGCGCCAATACCGATGCCGCTAAACATCCTGTAGACACAGGCCGTTTAAAAATAAAAGATACTATCGCACTTACGCCCATTGAAATCGTTCGCATTGATTTAGATCTGCTAGATATTATGATGACTTGGGATCAGCTATCAGGTAATTCTTCAAGCCAGCAAAAGGCCAATGCTAGTAAGCAAAAGCTTAATCTTGATTGGAAACTAGATACAGTTAGTTTTGATGCATTTCAGCTGCATAATGGTGTATTTAACAAGCTGCCGCCTGCCAATATACAAGACATGTTTGCGCGTATGACGCCAATTAACGTGAACGCTAATCAGGTGATTATCACCCAAGGCCAAGAAGGCGATTATTTTTATTTGATTCAAGAGGGCGAGGCGATTGTTAGCCGAATCAACACCGCCGACCAAACCACCGCAATATTGGCTGAAATTACAGTGGGGACAAGCTTTGGCGAAGAAGCATTGGCATCAGAAAATAAACGTAATGCTACCGTAACCATGAAAACCGATGGCCTACTTTTACAATTAAAAAAAGATGACTTTATAGAGCTATTAAAAGCGCCAATCATAAGCACAATCAATTATAGCGATGCACAAGCTAAAATCACTGCAGGTGCAGTTTGGTTAGATGTGCGCTTTTTATCAGAATATAAACACGCCCACTTAGAAGGTGCGATTAGCACGCCTTTACACGAGTTACGTAGCCATGCCGCCATACTCGATAAATCAATCAACTACATCGTATATTGCCAAACTGGCCGGCGCAGTAGCGCAGCTGCATTTATATTGGCGCAATGCGGGTTAAATGCGCAGGTGTTAGAGGGTGGCACACGAGCGATCGAATAATAAT
Organism: Methylotenera sp.; assembly: GCA_043759515.1. Taxonomy (GTDB): domain Bacteria; phylum Pseudomonadota; class Gammaproteobacteria; order Burkholderiales; family Methylophilaceae; genus Methylotenera_A. Next base: position 21,618 of record JAYVLK010000035.1, on the reverse strand, counting down.
CAACCAGTTAATTGATTGGTTAATCGTAAAAACTGGTTTCAATAATAAATAATTGCCCTCGATTCCATTTCATTGCATCGAGGCTACGTTAAATATGACGCAATTTAAGTAACATGATCAATGTAGCCTCAAGTAGCCTCGATGCAACGCAGTGGAATCGAGGATTTGTAAAACTCAACAATTTATTTAGCCTCATTAAAACCACGTAGCCTCGATGCAATGAAATGGAATCGAGGGATTCACAAAACTAAAAACTAAAAACTAAAAACTAAAAACTAAAAACTAAATTAACCTATAACTAATAAATCCAATCATGGTTCAATACCGTCGCAACCTAATCAAAGGTGGCACTTACTTTTTCACTGTCACGCTTTTAAATCGGCAATCAAAACTTTTAATTGAGCAAATAGACGCGTTACGCGAAGCTGTAAAATCAACCGTTCAAACCCAACCATTTGAAATCATCGCGTGGGTAGTATTGACAGATCACTTACACGCGGTTTGACAACTACCAAATGATGATTGCAATTACGCCAGCCGTTGGCGCGCTATAAAATCACACTTTGTACGCATACTTAAAAAGCAGGGCGTTAATATCGAAATGCGAAAAGATGGTTCTGCAAAATTATGGCAACGCAGATTTTGGGAACATACGATAAAAGATGAACATGATTTAAAACGTTGTGTAGATTATTGTTAAATCAATCCAGTCAAGCATAGCTTGGTTGAATCAGTGGCAGATTGGCCATATTCAAGTTTTCACCGCGATGTAAAACGAGGTTTATACTCTAGCGATTGGGCGGGTACTACCAGTGCAAACACTACCAGTGCAATCACTACAGATGAATTTGGAGAGTAAGTAGCCTCGATGTTAATCGAGGATCATCGCTACCAACAAAGTAGAACCGCTCATTAATCTTAATAATTGTGTTGTTGATTTAAACCTCTACGCTTGTTAATTAAGCAAAGTCGTTAATAAATCTAATGTTTGTGTTGTCAACTTAAACCTCGATTCCATTACATTGCATCGAGGCTACGCTTGCTTGCTTAATGAGTTAACCATCGATTCCATTTCATTGCCATCAAGGCTACGTGAATTAGTTGCAACTAGGCGGGCGAGCTCAAAAATCGTAGCCTTGATGACAATCGAGGATAATGCCTCACATCAATTAAAGCCACGCGCAAATTGCGGATATTTGATCAACATTGTTAAGTTGAACCTCGATTCCATTACATTGCATCGAGACTACGCTTAATTAGCAATTAATATGAGCGATTAAACGCCCATACAGCTTTTTGGTATGAACTTTTGTTTAGCAGTAGATTCACACTTCCACGTAGTGGAACCCGATTCGCCTTGTGTTGTGCTTTCAATACTAAAAGTCACTTCTGCATCTTTAATAAAGGTTGAAACGTTAGGGCGTATTTTAGCAGTAAGTGTGCAACCACCTGTTCCAGTAAAATTGCCACCAAGCGTTAAACTAAGCACATATTTTCCGTTGATATCCGTATTTGTTGGAATCCCACTACTACCATTAGTAGGGCAAATACCGTCTTGCATCACGTTTTCTGCAACTTTTGTTTTCATGCCATCTAGCATTATAAAAGCCTCAGTCATTTGGCTACGGGCAATGTAATCTTGATAAGCGGGTATTGCTATTGCAGCGAGTATGCCTATGATAGCCACTACAATCATTAACTCAATTAAAGTAAAGCCTTTTTGTAAAGTACGCATTATTTACCTTAAGATAATTTTGGGTTATAAAAAAACCCCTTAAGAGGGGTTTTTAACAGTTAAATAATTAGCTTGTTATGGTGCAGTTGTAGTTGTAGCTGTAGTGCATGATTTAGGTAGGTATTTTTGATCTGCAGTTGAAGTACATGTCCAAGTGTAAGATCCAGCGTTTGAAGCAGTAGCCATTGTCAATGTCAATGTTTTAGATTGAATGCCAGTTGACACTCCAGTTGCTTTCATCGCAACGGCAATTGTACATCCGCCAGTAGCAGAACCCGTACCCGCTGCAGTCACTGATGCAACATATTTCCCATTGATATTAGTATTTGTTGCGATGCCATTAGAGCCGTTAGTTGGACAAACTCCATCTTGTGAAAATGCTTCTGTTACTGGAATTTTAACACCTGATGCTAATGTCATTGCTTCAGACATTTGTGCACGGGCAATATAATCTTGATAAGCTGGAATAGCAATGGCAGCTAAAATACCGATAATCGCAACAACAATCATTAACTCGATTAATGTAAAACCTTGTTGTGCTGATGTTTTCATTTTGTTCATGTTCATTTGAAACCCCTTAAAATATTAAAATTAAATTGACCTGCTAAAAACTAACACTAGGCTTGTTGTTTCTAGTGCTTGTAAATGTATTAGCAACGGGTGTGCCAACTTTTTAATGAACTGTTTAAGTTATTGATTTATATTCAATAAATTAATTTCACAATGCACTATTTTGCTGTTAACTGAGCAAAATTAGTTTAGTTATTTTTTTAACTTAAATAATTTGATTAACATTTAATAGCTAATTTGTGACAAGAATTGTCACATTGAACATTTCTGGTCACACTTGGCAAATCTTGTCACTAATTATTCTTGTCTTTTCTTACAGCTAATTTAATATAATGTTAATTACGCTTTTTATAAAGTTAAATGTAATTTACTGCCTCAAGCAACTTAAGTATTAATTAAACCAAAATAAAAAAGGGATTGCACATCTGCAATCCCTTTTTTTTCAATCGTGAAAATAAAATTTACTGGTTATTTAATTGCAAAATCACAATTGCCAGATGGATATTACCAAAACTTCCACCAAGGTTTTTTACTGCTGTTATTTGCTGCGCCAGCTTCCTGGCTTGTTACTTTGAGCCTTCTAGCACTTTTTTCAAATTTGCTAAGCCGCCATCAAAAACACCTGTAATAAATTTAAGCGCAGTTTCGTCGTCTTGGCCTGCAGGAATCGGTGGGTTTAATTTATAGGTACGGTAAAAGCGGCCTATCCAATTAACTGTTGATTCACCTGCACCTGGCCCTGCGGTTACAGTCATGGTTGCGTTGTAATCGGCTACTGGTGCTACACCACCAATGATTTCATATTTTAGTTTCATGCTTGCGTCATCTGCAGAACGCAATTTTTCAATAATATCGCCACCGTTATTTTTTAAAGTTAAGGTTCTAACAGTATCCTCACCTTTTTTTTCTAATTTTGTATTGGCAACCGCTGGATGCCATGCGTGCATATTGCCAAAATCTTTTACCATGGCCCACACTTTGGCAGGCGGCGCTTTAATCACAACACTTTTCTCAACTTTTTGTGGAGTGGGGCCGTGTGCGGCTGCTGTTAATGGTAGTGCTGTAAAAGTGGCTAAGGCTAATAATGCTAAAAACTTATTCATTTAAAAATAATCTCCAAAAAGGTTTTGCGTAAAACGCGATTATAAATTAGTTAAGGCAAGCTGCCTATGGGAACTGTAACGTGCCATATAGTAAGGCGTTGACTAAGTTAATTGTAGCCTTGATGTAGCGAAGCGGAATTGAGGGTGAATTTAAATGCCCTTGATTCCATTTCATTGCATCAAGGCTACGTCTAAGTAGTTGTAGCCTTGATGAAATATAGTGGAATCAAGGGTTATCAAGTAGCCTCAATTTCATTTCATCGAGGCTACTTTTGTTGTGCATGGAGAATCAAGCTGCATAGAACATTATTGATTGTTGCCTAAAATAAACTGGCCAAAAGCGCGGCTTTTATCACCTGTTTTAACGTTGGTGATTAATTTATTACTCGTTGCATCAATCACACTCACATTGTTATCGCCCCAATTAGCAACCAATACGCGTTGGCTTTCAACATCATAGCTAATGCCTTCTGGCGTCATGCCCACATTGATTGTGGCTACTATTTTGTGCTGATTATTTTTGTGATTTAGTGCGATAACACTCACAGTATCGTCTTGCGTATTGGTCACATATAAATTTTTATTATTCAAGCTAATGACCACGCAGTAAGGATGTTCGCCCACTTTTACTTTTGTTTGCTGATAAGTTTTGGTGTTAATGATAGAGACAGAATTATCGTAAACATTAACGCTATATAAATGATCTCCATTAGCACTTAACGTAAGCCCAAATGGGTGCTTACCCACTTTTATACGTTTAATAATAGATAATGTTGCAGTATCAATCACTGCAATATCATTGGTGTCGCGTGCGGCCACATATAAAATCTTGCTGTTTGGGCTTGCGATCAAGCCTGCAGGTGCGGTGGCTACTTTCACCTCATGCCGCCTTAAGTAATTGGCAGTATCAATGGCTAAAATACGATCGCTAAACCAATCGGCAACATAAAGCGTTTTATGATTGGGGGCAAGAGCCAAGCCAACTGGCGCGCCTTGTAGCTTAATGGTATCAATCACTTGCTGCGTATTTGTGTTAATGACCGAGATGGAATTACTTTCTACATTGCTAATAAAAACGCGATTTAATTTGTTTGATACTGCAATGCCAACTGGGGCTTTTCCAACTTTGATGGAGTTGATCACTTTTAGGCTTGCAATATTGATAACTGATACCGTATTGTCGCCCTGATTAGTGATGTAGGCCAGATTTGGACTGATTTTATGGCTAGATTGATTGCAAGCAATTAAAACCAAATAAAGACACACTATTAAACTGTAACTGCCGATAAAAATTAATTTCTTCATTTAAAACCTTATATAAGTGCTTTCTAAACCCGTATAAATGCAATGCGCACTATCAATAGTGTCAAAAATATGAAAAAATTGCAGTAATTATTTTGAGTATGTGCAATATGTTAGATCGTGACGGATTTCGTCCCAATGTGGGGATTATTTTATGTAATACGCAAAACCAGGTGTTTTGGGGTAAGCGCATTAAAGAGCATGCTTGGCAGTTTCCGCAAGGTGGCATTAATTATGGCGAGACGCCAGAACAAGCCATGTATCGCGAACTGATGGAAGAGGTTGGCTTGGAAGCAAAGCATGTGGAGATTTTAGGTCGTACGCGCGATTGGTTACGCTATGAAGTGCCCAGTAGCTGGATAAAACGTGAATGGCGCGGAAGTTACAAAGGCCAAAAACAAATCTGGTATTTGCTACGCATGATTGGGCGCGATACTGACGTGAGTTTACGCGCGAGTGAACACCCAGAATTTGATGCATGGCGCTGGTCAGATTATTGGGTGCCGATGGAAGATGTGATTGAATTTAAACGTGAAGTGTATAAATTGGCATTAAATGAGCTAGCAACGCATTTGCATCATAAGGTTAAGTTGCAAACGTTGAAGTAGTAACGATTTTGTCATGCTGAAGTCAATACAGCATCTGTTTACTAAAACTCGTCATGCTGAACTCGATTCAGCATCTATTTCCAACAATAAGATTGCGGGTCAAGCCCGCAATGACAAAAAATTTGTCCGCAATGACTAAATTTTGCTCACAATAACAAACAATTTGGACGACCTAAGCCAGTTTCAGCAGCGATTACCTAAAACCTGCTATGTTGAACTCGATTCAGCATCACTAACTAACAACGAGATTGCGGGTCAAGCCCGCAATGACAATGACATTTTTCGCAAAAACAAAAATCTCTTAGAATTGGCTAATATTTAGCCCATCATTTCACCCATCTTTATCGTTTTGGCTGGCTTCCACTCACCATTAAACTGCAATGCATCTTTTTCAAACAACATAACTACAGTAGAACCTAATAAAAAACGCCCCATTTCTTCACCTTGTTTCAAGCTGATGTGTTGATCTGCATAAGACCAAGTGCGAATTTTTTTACTACGTGGAGGGTTAATAATCCCGTTTGGCGCATCGTGCCAAACCGTTGCCATGCTACCCACAATGGTTGCGCCCACTAACACCATTACAAATGTGCCGTGCACTTCAGATTCAAACTCGCACACCACCCGCTCATTGCGCGCAAATAAATTGGGTACATGCATTGCCGTAATTGGATTAACCGAAAACAAATCGCCAGGCACATAAGCCATGCTAATTAATATGCCATCACACGGCATATGAATGCGGTGATAGTCTTTAGGGCTTAAATACAGGCAAGCAAAAGTGCCATTATCAAACTTTTTAGCTAAACTTTGGTTGCCGCCCACAAGCGCTAAAGTAGTGTAATCATGATTTTTTGCCTGAAATATTTGATCTTGTTTTATATGACCAAATTGACTAATCGCACCATCGACTGGGCAAATAAACGCCGCTTTTGCCAGTGGCCGTGCGCCCATTTTTAAAGGTCGAGTAAAAAAATCGTTAAAGCTAGCATAGCTAGCAATATCAGCATTTGCCGCCTCGCTCATGTTAACTTGGTAGCGCTTTACGAACCACTTTATAACTGCGCTTGTCAATTTTCCACCCTTTAAATTAGCAAATTTGCCAGCTAAACATGTGATGAATAGTTTGGGTAAACCATATTGGATAAAGATCATTTGATAATTTGTTTGTAAATTTAGTGTTGTTTAGATAATTGCATACGCCATGTTTGCTTTAATTTAGGCGTAATGGTGTCAATAATATTATTTTTTTCATGCGGATCAATGCTTATGTTGTAAACAGATTCTTTACCATTTTGCATATTAACCCAGTATTTTAAATGATGATCTTGTTGGCGATAATCGTATAAGCCTTCCTCAGGATGTAAATGAAAATAGGTAAATTTAGGTTCAAAAGATAACTGAACGGGTGTTCCGTTCCAATTATGGGGAATCTTCATGCCTAGTTCATGCAAGATAGAAGGTGCGATATCGACTTGAGAAACTATTTTTTTGATATGCCTTATTTTGGGCTGGCTAGGTATGGTTGAAATAAAAATTAACGGTATCTTTAATTGCTCCTCATATACGCCATTAGCATGAGAATACATTTGATGTTCTCCCAGCGCTTCACCGTGATCTGCGGTAATAACCACAATTGCATCATCCAAATAATGTTTAGATTTAAGAGTTTGCAATAAACGCTTAATGGTCGCATCTGTTTGTACCACGCCGTTGTCGTAAAAGTTGGTATATTCCATACGGGCATCACCGTGCGTTAAGCCAGTATAGTTTTTCATTGGCATGTACTTGTGACTAATTGGCTGGCGTTTTCCCAATGGGTGAGCGGACATTAAATGAAACTGAAACATGACAGGCTTTCTATCCCATTCTTGCAAATGAAAAGTTTCATCTAAAATAATAGAGTCGTCATTTGCATAATAATTACTTTTTTTAGACATTGAAGCGTCAAAATAACTATCTACTGGGCCATATAAATTTTTTAAATTATAAAAATTAGTATGATCTCCACCTAATATCATACGTGTTTTATAGCCGTGCAGCTTTAACACCTGCTGCAAAGTAAATGGCGTTTCAGGCATTAAATGTATAAATCTTGAGCTAGCAATACTCATCAAACCGCAAGCTGACTCTGCACATGACGCACTAACTTGGCTCACTATTGTTGTAGCACCTATATCTTTGAGCTGACTTAAATAAGGGGTGGTATGACGCGTATATCCGTATACACCCATATTGATTGGCCTTAACGCATCAACAACAATTAGTACAACGTTGCTTTTTTTAAAATTAGTATTGGCGAGATAGCTAGATGCAGCTTTTAACTCTTGCTGATTTAAGCTTAAATTGTAACGATTGCCTTGTGTGGTACTGCTTTTAGCGTTTTCGGGCTTGCCAGCCCAAAAAGTCAAGCTTATTGGTTCTTTATACTCTACATATTTCAAAGTATTGGCTGGATAATCGAACAGAGGATTAAGCGCTAAAATACAAAAAGTGATCAAGAGCAAAACCTGAATCCAGTAAGAAACTATTAATTGCAGTTTATGTTGAAGATACTCAATCAATTTAGCGTTGTATACATAAAAAAATAACAAAAACCAGCCGCTTACAAATGTGATGAATAGGATGAATTGAATGATTAAATAGGGCAACCCTAGGGCATTAAATAGTGCCTCTAATTGGTTAGCGTAGCTAATTATTAGCTCCACCGTAATGACGCGGCCCCAAGTATTTAACCCTACATAAACTAAAATATAGTAAAACAACATTGAAAATATACAAGTAGCGTATATAAAAGATATAACCAATCCCGCTATTTTTTTATTTTTAATTATCGTGTTAATTAAGCTATTAAGCGTAAAAATAAAAATAGCCGCTTGTATGATTAGAAGTAAATGGGTGGTGCCAGATGCAACTGGGTTGGAGCGCACACCAACATAATAGACAAGAAAGAGCACAGGTAAAAGTAGCCATAAAAGCAGCTCTTTAAATAAGGCACGTAAAATTAGTGGCGCAGACATGACTACTTATTTACTGTTTTTTATGATGATCAATTTAGAGAGATTGAATAAGTTAACTGAAATTACTTTTTTAATCTGCCAATCTTGGCTTTCAATATGTTCTTGATAAGAAAACTCAGAACGAAACCCAATTTTTTCTGCCACATTTTTGAATAGTTTTTCTAAAAACCACCAAAAACCGCTACCACTAAAATGATTAACAACCATAATACAACCGTCTTGCTTGCAAACACGCCTTGCTTCAGCTATCAATTGGCTTGGGCTGGGCGTTACAGATAGAATGTAGGGCATTACAACGCAATCAAACGTATTGTCTGGAAATGACATTTGCTCAGCATCCATTAATATTAGTTCGATCGTTTTGTTATTAAGCGTAGGGATTTTATTTTCAGCAATTACTAACATTTCTTCTGAAAGATCAATACCCACAATTTTAGTGTCTATTGGATATTGGTTTAACAAAATACCTGTGCCAACACCAACTTCTAGCAGAGTTTTAGGTTGGAGTCGTCTTACCTCGGCAGATAACGCGCGCCTTCCAGGCTCTAAAGTGCTTCCAAATAAAAAGTCGTAAAAGGGTGCATAAAAATGATAAGTTTTTTTTACAGCTTCTATACTTATTGAGGTTAGTTGCGTGTTCATGAAATGATTTTTCTTATTAAAAAAGGGGTACCTCTGTTGAGAATACCCCTTATGAGTTTAGCTAGTGCTCAATACTTCTTAATAACTGCATGTACTTAATAAGAAATATTCTTAATAAGAAGTATTTTTAGTCTAGTTGGTTAATTTAGTTTTTACTTTGATCTACCAATTTATTTTTAGCAATCCAAGGCATCATCGCGCGTAATTGCCCACCCACCTGCTCAATGGGGTGCGCAGCGTTTAAACGGCGGCGTGCGACCATTTCTGGGTAGTTGGTGCGACCTTCTAGAATAAACTGTTTGGCATAATTACCGTTTTGAATGTTTTTTAAGCATTCTTTCATGGCTTTACGGGCTTCATCGCCAATTACGCGTGGGCCTGTGACATATTCGCCATATTCTGCGTTGTTACTTATCGAATAATTCATGTTGGCAATGCCGCCTTCGTACATTAAATCGACGATTAGTTTAAGCTCATGCAAACATTCAAAATAGGCCATTTCTGGCGCATAGCCAGCTTCAGTCAAGGTTTCAAAGCCTGCTTTTACCAGCTCAACCGCACCGCCGCATAACACCGCTTGTTCGCCAAAAAGATCAGTTTCAGTTTCTTCGCGGAAATCAGTCTCAATCACGCCGCCTTTGGTGCCGCCGTTAGCAGCTGCATATGAAAGCGATAACTCTTTTGCATTGCCCGATTTATCTTGATACACCGCGATTAAACTTGGTACGCCACCACCTTTTAAATACTCACTTCTAACCGTGTGGCCTGGACCTTTTGGGGCGATCATAATCACATCCAAATCGGCACGTGGCACAATTTGGTTATAGTGAATGTTAAAGCCGTGCGCAAAAGCTAACGCAGCACCTTTTTTTAAATTAGGTGCAACTTCTGCATGAAAAATACCTGCCATTGTTTCATCTGGCAGCAACAACATTACTACATCAGCATCTTTAACTGCATCGGCAATATCATGCACATTGTGACCAGCCGCAACGGCTTTAGCCCAAGAGCTGCCTTCTTTACGTAGGCCGATTGTGACGGTTACGCCGCTATCTTTAAGGTTAGCCGCATGGGCGTGACCTTGCGAACCGTAACCTACAATGGTTACTTTTTTGCTTTTAATGATGCTTAAATCTGCGTCTTTGTCGTAATAAACTTTCATTGCTTTTCCCTTAAAAAAAATTATTTGCCACAGAGTGCACAGAGGGCACAGAGAAAATCTTCTCAGCTGTTTCTGTATCTACAGCAACTTGCAAACCTAATTACTTCCTAAAAAACGTCTAAATTGCGCCACTTAACTCTAACCGATACCAGTATTTTGTTCTCTGTATTCTCTGTACTCTCTGTGTTTTCTGTGTTCTCTGTGGCTAAAAAAATAAATATTAAATCTTCAAAATCCTATCGCCACGACCAATACCAGAAGCACCGGTACGTACCGTTTCTAAAATCGCGGTTTTATCTAACGCCTCTAAAAACGCATCAAGCTTACTGCCAGAGCCGGTAAGCTCAATGGTGTAACAGTTATCGGCCACATCGATAATACGGCCACGAAAAATGTCGCAGGTGCGCTTCATTTCATCTTTAAAATTTGCAGTTGCTTTTACTTTTACCAACATTAATTCGCGCTCAATAAATTTGCCATCGTTTAAATCTAGCACTTTTACCACATCAATAAGCTTGTTTAGTTGCTTGATAATTTGCTCAATCACCTCATCAGAACCTGATGTGACAATTGTCATGCGTGACAAAGTTGGGTCTTCAGTAACAGCTACGGTTAAAGATTCAATATTGTAGCCACGGGCAGAAAATAAACCAGCTACACGCGATAAGGCGCCAGCTTCGTTTTCCATTAATAAAGAAATAATGTGTTTCATTGTGTATTTGGTTTAATTCTAGTTTTTTAATTGTATTTATTATTAGTGGTAATTTTTTAAATTGCTTATGCAATGTTAAATGGCTAGTTTTAAAATGGCAGTCCAGCCATCATTTATATCAATTAATGCTAAATTAGTTAATCTTCATGCCCTAATCTTCATGTCGAGTTTTATTATCTTTTTTCAACACCATTTCTGATAAGCCGCTACCTGCTGCAATCATTGGGAACACGTTTTCGTCTTGGTCGGTTATAAAATCCATAAACACAAATTTATCTTTTTTAGCAAAAGCCTCAATTAGCGCGCCTTCCACATCTGCTGGATCAGTAATTTTCATACCCACATGGCCGTAAGATTCAGCCAATTTTACAAAATCGGGCAAGCTATCCATGTAAGACTCTGAATAACGATTTTCATAGAAAAACTCTTGCCATTGGCGCACCATGCCTAAATAGCGATTGTTTAGCATAATGACTTTAATCGGCAAACCATATTGTGCGCAGGTAGATAACTCTTGAATATTCATTTGAATACTACCTTCGCCAGTTACACAAGCAACTTGCGCATCCTTATCAGCAAATTGGCATCCCATGGCGTAAGGCAAGCCCACGCCCATGGTGCCTAGCCCGCCAGAATTGATCCAACGTCGTGGTTTTTCAAATTTATAGTATTGTGCAGCCCACATTTGGTGCTGGCCAACGTCAGATGTCACATAAGCCTCGCCTTTAGTCACTTCACACAATTTTTCAATCACATATTGTGGCTTGATAACAGTGGTAGAATTTACGTAAACCATGGATTTAATACCACGCCATTCATCAATTTGCTTCCACCAGGCGCTAATATCGTTTGAGGTTTTTTCTAGAGCTAATAATTCATTCATTTCAACTAAAACTGATTGCACATGCCCCACTATCGGCACATCTACTTTTACGCGTTTTGAAATGCTTGATGGATCAACATCGATATGAATGATCGCACGCGGAATGCTTAAAAAATCTTTGGGGTTGCCAATCACGCGATCATCAAAACGTGCACCCACAGCGATTAACACATCGCAATGTTGCATGGCCATATTGGCCTCATAACTACCGTGCATGCCAAGCATGCCCACAAATTGTTTGTCTGACGCAGGATAGCCGCCTAAGCCCATTAGCGTATTGGTCACTGGGTAGCCCAATGTGCGTGCTAACTTAACTAATTCTGGTGCGCCGTCACCCAATACCAAACCACCACCTGTATAAATCATTGGTCGTTTAGCTTCAAGTAATAACTTGATGGCTTTTTTAATTTGCCCAGTGTGGCCTTTTAATACTGGGTTGTATGAACGCATTTCTATCGATTTTGGATAGAAATAATCAGCCAAATGCGCAGTAATATCTTTTGGAATATCAACAACCACAGGCCCAGGCCTGCCAGTGGATGCAATATGAAATGCTTTTTTCATTACAGCTGCGATATCTTTTACATCTTTAACCAAAAAGTTGTGCTTAACACATGGGCGGGTAATGCCAACCATGTCTACTTCTTGAAACGCATCTAGCCCAATAGCGGGCACGGGTACTTGGCCGCTAATAATCACCATGGGAATAGAATCCATATAAGCGGTAGCAATGCCAGTAACCGCATTGGTAGCGCCTGGCCCGCTAGTTACTAATGCTACGCCCACTAAGCCAGTGGCGCGCGAGTAAGCATCCGCCGCATGAACAGCCGCTTGCTCGTGGCGCACTAAAATGTGTTTAAAACCGTTTTGCTTATAAATTTCATCGTAAATATGCAGCACCGCGCCACCAGGATAGCCAAATACAAATTTAACTTTTTCCTCGTTTAAGCAGCGTATAACGATCTCAGCGCCCGTAATAGGCGCATTTTGTACGGTTGAATCCATAAAACCTTGAATTGTGCGAGTAAATTTACAACCCTAAACCATAACCTGTTGAGTGCGTTTGGTCAAGGCTTGTATGATTAAAACAACAAGCCTGATTTATGCTTTTAACCACTTAAATACTTAAGCTGCTTAAGTAAACGATATGAAGAATTACTGATCTAGTGGGGGCGCTACTTTTAATAATTCTTCTATTGTTGTTAAACCAGCCACCACTTTTTCGGCACCATTAAGCATTAGCGGTTGCATGCCTTCTTGATAGGCCATATTTCTTAACATGGGTAAATCAGTGTCTGAAGTAATTAATTTGCGTAATTTTGGTGTTATGGTAAGCATTTCATAGATACCACTTCGGCCACGATAGCCCGTGTTACGACACTCGATACAACCAACTGCTTTCATACAATTTTCTGGTTTGGTTGCTTTAAAAGGGTGCGTGATCGATTTCCATTCTTCATCAGTAATAGCATGTGGTGCTTTGCAAGCAACACATAAAGTACGTACCAAGCGCTGCGCCATAATGCCTAATACAGTGGAATGTATTAGGTAAGATGCTACGCCTAAATCAAGCAAACGCGTAACTGCAGAAGGTGCATCGTTTGTATGCAAAGTTGATAACACCAAATGGCCAGTCAATGCGGCTTGAATAGCCATGTCAGCCGTTTCAATATCGCGAATCTCGCCCACCATAATAATATCGGGGTCTTGCCTCATTAGGGTGCGAATACCGCCCGCAAATGTTAGGCCAATGTTTGTGGTTACTTGCATTTGGTTAAACGCGGGCTCTACCATCTCTATTGGGTCTTCAACCGTGCTCACATTCACTTCTGGCGTGGCTAACTGCTTAAGTGTGGAATAAAGCGTAGTGGTTTTGCCTGAGCCTGTGGGGCCAGTAACCAAAATAATACCGTTAGGGTTTGATGTCCACTGCGACCATAAATCCGCCTGTTTTTTTGAAAATCCTAGCTGTATAAAGTCTTGCACAACCACATCGGGCGTGAAAATACGCATCACTAATTTCTCGCCAAAGGCGGTTGGCATGGTCGATAAGCGTAGCTCAATTTCGGTACCGTCATTACTTAATGTTTTAATGCGGCCATCTTGCGGGCGGCGCTTTTCAACCATATCCATACGACCTAGCAATTTAATTCTGCTGGTAATGGCGTTCATAATATTTGGCGGCAATTGATAAACTTGGTGCAATACACCGTCTATTCTAAAGCGCATCGTGCCCATATTACGCCGAGGCTCTAGATGAATATCACTAGCGCGCTGCTCAAAAGCATATTTAAACAGCCAATCGACAATATTAACCACATGCTGCTCATTAGCATCCAGGTTTTTATCTTTGCCTAATTCGACCAGCTGCTCAAAATTCTGCACGCCAACAATTTGGCCAGTTTTGGCTATATTGGCCTGGTTAATCGAGGTTGCCAGATTGTAAATTTCTGGCAAATAACGATTGATTTCAAGCGGATTAGCAAAAACTAGTTTAATGCGCAAATTCAAAATACGCTCTAAATCAGGTATCCAATCAACATCATAGGGTTCTGCTGTGGCTATTGTCGCCTCATCCCCTTTAACTGAAATTGGCATTACTTTTAAACGCTCAGCATAAGCTTTTGAAAATATTTGTGATGCGCTTGTAAAATCAAGTTTAAGCGGGTCGATATGGTAAAAATCTAGCCCAGTCTGGGTTGCCAACCAGCGGCACATATAATCCACGCTCATTAATTTATGCGGTGGACGTAAATCTTTCCATTTTTGCTCACCAATGACCACCACTGGATGCAAGTTAGAGCTATCTTGTTTGCGGTCTTTATATAGTTTTTCGGCCTCTGCTTTATCAAGCCGTTTATCATTAACCAGCATGCGAAGCACGTCGCCCAAACTCAATTTAGCTTTGTGCTTAGCCACACTGGCTACTTTAGTTTGGCCTGTGGTACTGTTCTCTTGTTCAGTGGGTTGTTTGGTCATATTGGTAAGCATTTTTTCTTACTTATTAATGGCTGAAAAAGTTAAATCAATAAGTTTTACAACGTAAAAACATATTTAATAAATGGCTATTTTAGCCTTAAAGATAAATCAAGTGCACGTAGGTTTTTGGTTAAGCTACCCACGGATATTCGGTTTACGCCAGTTAACGCAATCGCACGGGCTGAGCTTAAATCTACACCGCCAGAAGCCTCTAGCACGCCTTGATTATTATAAATAATTTGGTTGATTATAACCGCATCGCGAAGCTCGCTTATGCCAAAATTATCTAGCAAAACATGCTTAGCCCCCGCATCAAGCGCTTGTTTTAATTCATTTGCATTTTCTACTTCGATTTGTACGCGGTCAGCATCATGCTTTTGTAATGCAGCTTGCATAGCCGCATCAATACTGCCTGCAGCGGCAATGTGATTTTCTTTGATCAATACACCATCATATAAACCAAGGCGCTGGTTAAAACCACCACCAATTGTTACGGCATATTTTTGTGCCAATCGTAAGCCAGGAATGGTTTTACGTGTATCGCAAATTTGCGCTTGCGTACCAGAAACCGCTAAAACAAATTGCCGCGTAACGCTAGCCACCGCAGAAAGTAATTGCAAAAAATTAAGCGCAGTGCGCTCTGCACTTAAAATTGCGTGGGCATTGCCAGTAATTTCGCACAATAATTGGTTAGCAACTACTTTTTCGCCCTCGTTAACCAGCCATTTTAGTTTTATTGTTTTATCTAATTGTTTAAAAGCAGCGTTAACCCAATCTTGTCCACAAATAATGGCCTCTTCACGGGTGATAATAGTAGCTGTAACTTGTTTATCTGCTGGAATTAAAAAAGCAGTGAGATCATTGAATTCGCTTAAATGATTTACAACCGATTCACCAACAAAATCGTTTGCTTTTGCTAAATCACCAGCCAAATCTTCTTGTAAGGCACTTAATACATTTTGCTGCACTAATTGCATAAATGCAGCGCTGTTTGACGGGTAATGTTGGGTAAATAAAGTGCTCTTCATAAACCTATTATAATATAATTTATAAACTCTCATTTGCAATGAATCAACAACTTACATTATGAAGCTTTTATACACGGTTAATAGCCCATACGCCCGCAAAGTACGCATCGTAGCCATCGAAAAACGCATTGAGCTTGATCTGCAAGAAGTGAACCTTGCTGACCCAGCATGCATCGTTAAGCAATTTAACCCTTTGGGCAAAGTGCCAGTGTTGATTCTAGATAATCAAGAAAGCTTATACGACTCTAAAGTTATCGTGGAATATCTCGATTTGCACACACCTGTGGCACATTTAATTCCACAAGACAATCGCAGTAAAATTTTAGTCAAATGTATTGAGTCCCTTTGCGATGGAATTTGTGATGCAGCGGTTGCTGTCATGTTAGAAGAGCGTAAAGCAGTTGAAATGCAATCAAAAGCATTAATTGATAAGCAGCTAGATAAAGTGTTGCGCGGGTTAGAAGTGTTAAATATTGATATTGCCAAGAAAAAATGGTGCGTGAATGAGACTTTTAGCTTGGCTGATATTGCGCTGGGTTGTATGTTGGGTTATGTGGATTTGCGTTTTAGTAAGCTTAAATGGCAAGATAATTATTTGAATTTGGCAAAGCATTATAGTTTGTTGATTAAGAGGCCTAGTTTTAAATTGACGATGCCAGTGGTTTAATTTATGTACGAGAAAAAATAAATGCTCTGCAAGACAGTATCTATAAGCTTTTCAGAGCATTGAAATTAAGTGGCTTTAAAATAGCCTTTTAAAATGATTCAATTAAATGCTTTTTATAAGATTGTAGATTTGCATGTTTTGGTGAAAACCAAACAAGAGCTTTATCAAAGTTACAGCAAATAGAATATACAAACTGAAGTTTGTTTGTACATCATGAGCTTTGATTAGCATTTTTTTTCGCCTTTAGGCGAGGTACTTTATTTTGCTTGTCCAAAATAAAGTACCCAAACAAAAAGACACCCCATACCACTTATTTCCTGCGCTGCTTCAAAAAGTTGGGCGCTGCGGAACTCGCCCAATAAAAACTTTGGGCTCAGACAGTCCTCGCTTAAAATCTCCCAACTTTTTAAATCATCACAGGCGCGGCAGCAAGGGGAATTAAGGTCAAAAACAAACCACGCGAAACTTGACCGTTGTTTGTTTGTATTTCTCTCTATTTCTACTTCGTCATTCCAGCGCAGGCTGGAATCCAGGCAACCCACATGCTTAGCTCAATTTCAATTAACAGCTATTTTAAGTTTTAATTGGTCTGGATTTTGGCCTTTGCCAGAATGACGGGTGTAAGATTGAATTTATCTTTTTGTACTTTGTAGTAAAAGTTTTTAAATTAAACACTTGCCACTCGTATGATTAAGCCAGGCGGCATGTGTTAAATGTTTATATCGCCGCAGTAATAATCCCACCACCAAGGCAAACATTACTTTCATACACAACCGCACTTTGCCCAGGCGTAACCGCCCACTGTTTTTGGCCAAATTTTACAGTGACGTTTTCACGATCAAGCGCATCGATCTCACATGGCGCATCGGGCTGGCGATAACGTGTTTTGGCGGCGTATACCCAGTTGGTGATGGGGTTTTCATTATCAATCCAAGTAAGCTGGCTGGCGGTTAGGCCATCACTTTGTAGTAGCGGATGTTCATGTCCTTGCACTACAATAAGCTCGTTTTTAGCCATATCTTTAGCGGCAACAAACCATGGTTCGCCGCTGCTATGCTTGCTTCCGCCGATTTTTAAGCCTTGTCTTTGACCTAAAGTGTAGTACATTAAGCCATCGTGTTGGCCGATCAATCGTCCATTTTCGTTCTTAATTTCTCCTGGTTTTTCGGGTAAATACTGACTTAAAAATTCTTGAAAAGGCCGCTCGCCAATAAAACAAATGCCAGTGGAATCTTTTTTGTTGTGGTTAATTAATCCAGCCTCGCGCGCAATTTCGCGCACATCGGTTTTTAAATATTGACCAAGTGGAAACAGGGTTTTGGATAATTGTGCTTGGTTGAGCCGATATAAAAAATAGCTTTGATCTTTGCTGCCATCATCGGCTTTCATCAATTGAAATAAGCCAGGTTTTAATGGGTTTTCGCGCACTTGCGCATAATGGCCGGTGGCGATTACATCGGCACCTAAGCTTATCGCGTGATCTAAAAATGCTTTAAATTTAATCTCTGCATTGCATAAAATATCAGGATTAGGTGTGCGGCCCGCTTCATATTCGCTTAAAAAATTAGCAAATACACGGTCTTTATATTCGGCGCTAAAATTAACTGCTTCAATATCAATGCCAATTTTGTCGGCAATTGATACTGCATCAATTAAATCTTGTTTAGAAGCGCAATATTCATCGTCGTCGTCATCTTCCCAATTTTTCATAAAAAGGCCAACAACATCATAACCTTGTTGCTTTAACAGCAATGCAGTCACCGATGAATCGACTCCACCTGATAAGCCAACAACCACTCTTTTTTTACTCATAAGTAAGTCAATACTTCCAATGGATAGCGCTTTCCGCTTAAATAATCTTCAATACACATTAACACTTGCGGGCTACGCATTAGGCTTACTTTTTCGCGAATTTCATCAACATCCATCCACACTGCACGCACGATTCCAGTATCTAAATCTTGCAGTGGATAATGTGCACCCACGCTGCCAATAAACGCAAAGCGCAAATAGGTGGTGTCATTAGAATCATGCTTCCAAAGGTATACGCCCAATAAAGATGTGGGCGTAAATTCGTAAGCGGTTTCTTCCAACGTTTCGCGAATAACGGCAACAACTAAGCTCTCTGCATCTTCTAAATGGCCTGCTGGCTGATTGAACCGATTGCCACGGTCAGTTATTTCTTCTACCAGTAAAAATTTTCCATTACGCTCTATAATCGCAGCAACGGTTGTATTGGGCTTAAATTGCGGTTTTTTCACTTAATATTTCTTTCAGGTATTTCTTTCAAGTATTTCTTACATATATCGCATTATTTTACGCTAAGGCCACGTTTACGCAAATAATAGTGTATTAAAGTAATGTTGATTTAGGCCTGCAATTAAACGCCAACATTAACCATTAAGCCAATTAAAGACTATTAATTTTGAAACAAAACTTCACATGACTTTAAAAATAATTTTAGCCTCACAAAGCCCGCGCCGTGTAGATTTGTTAAAGCAAATGGGTATAGATTGTGAGCAAATGCCAGCTGATATTGATGAAAGCTTTGTAATTAACGAATTGCCCGCAGATTATGTATTAAGGTTGGCGCAACAAAAAGCGCTAACGGTTTCATTAAGGGTAAAAAATACGCATTTGGCTATTTTAGCTGCCGATACGACGGTTGCTATTAAAAATGATATTTTAGGCAAGCCAGTTGATGATAATGATGCATACAACATGCTAAAAAAGCTATCTGGCAACAGTCACATTGTGCATACGGCAGTAGCGATTATTTTTAATGACCAAAAAGCTAGTGTATTAAATAGCACGCTGGTACAAATGATGCCGCTTAGCGATGCTATGATAGAGGCCTATATTGCAAGCGGTGAACATAAAGATAAAGCAGGGAGTTATGCTATACAAGGCAAAGCTGGCTGCTGGATAGAAAAGATAACTGGCAGCTACACAGGTGTAATGGGACTGCCCGTGCATGAAACGGCGTTACTGCTAAATAAATTAAAAGTAAATTAAAGGGTTATCAATTAAGTGGGACGCGAAATATTAATCAATGTAACACCGCAAGAAACGCGCGTTGCTGTGCTCGAGCTTGGTATTGCGCAAGAGCTGCATATAGAGCGTAACTCTTCATTGGGTATTGTGGGTAATGTATATCGCGGTAAAGTGTGTCGTGTATTGCCTGGCATGCAATCTGCGTTTGTAGAAATCGGCTTGCAGCGCGCTGCTTTTTTGCATGTGAACGATATTATGGATTGCCATATTGATACTGACCCGCCCACTGAGCGCCTCATTCAAGATGTGTTACGCGAAGGCCAATCAATTATTGTGCAAGTAATCAAAGAGCCAATTGGCACTAAAGGTGCAAGGCTTACTACTGAAATCAGCATTGCTGGACGGTTTTTAGTATTTTTACCGCATCAAGATCATATTGGCGTATCGCAACGTATTGAAGATGAAGCGGAGCGCGAATTTTTACGTAACCGTTTAATAAGCTTATTACCAATTGAGCGCACTGGTGGTTTTATTATTCGCACCATGAGTGAAACCGCATCAGATGCAGAATTGCTGGCAGATATAGAGTATTTGCAAAAAGTATGGGCTAAAATTCAAGCAGACAGCCAACATGCCACTGAGCGTTCACTCATATTTTATGATTTAAGCCTGCCAAGGCGCATGTTACGCGATGTGGTAAACGAAGATACGGTTAGTATTCGGGTAGATTCGAAAGAAACTTATCAGCATTTGCTAGAATTTGCGCAGTTATATGTTTCAAAAGCGGTCAAACCTTTGTATCACTATCAAGGGGTTCGGCCAATTTTTGATTTTTATAGTATAGAGATTGAAATAGAGCGCGCGCTATCACGCAAGGTAGAGTTAAAATCTGGCGGCTATTTGATTTTTGATCAAACTGAGGCGCTAACCACGATTGATGTTAATACTGGCAGCTTTGTGAGTGGCAAAAATCTATCTGACACTATTTTTAAAACTAATTTAGAAGCCACTCAATGTATCGCGCGTCAATTACGTTTACGCAATTTGGGTGGCATTATTATTATTGATTTTATTGATATGGATACCGATGATCAACGTGAAACCGTATTAGAAGAGCTTAAAAAAGCGGTGAGTATTGACCGCGCACGCACCAATATTAATGGCTTTACCCAGCTTGGCTTGGTAGAAATGACCCGTAAGCGCACACGCGAAAGTTTAGCGCATTTGCTGTGTGAGCAATGTGTAACGTGCGAAGGCCGCGGTGAGATTAAAACCGCGCAAACCATTTGTTACGAGATTATGCGCGAATTATTACGTGAATCTAAGCAGTTTAACGCTAAAGAATTTAAAATAATTGCCTCACCAAGTGTAATCAATCTATTACTTGATGAAGAATCGCAAAGCTTGGCCAATTTATCTGATTTTATTAATAAGCGCGTGACCTTGCAGGCCGATAGCCAATACGCACGCGAGGCGTTTGATATTGTATGGATGTAGTTTGGTGGATAAAATTTACTTAATCGGCTTAAATAGTTTCAGAAAAGCCCGCTTAAGCCACATTTAAAAACGTCATTTCGGGCAATCGCAAGGTTCTATCTAACTCGGCATCTGCTTTTTGTGCCTCGGCTTGGGCTTTCATTGCAGGCTGCACGGCTTTCATTAGCTGCAATAACATGGTGTCTAAAGCTTGGCTTTGTTTTGCAATTGCGGCATATTCGGCTTCTATAATGGCTAGTCGATATTCCAATGCTTCCGTGCTGGCTCTGGCGTCTGTTAAGTTTTTGGTGCGCTGATCTAGCCTATCTTTATGGCTTTTCATTTGTGTTTTTAACTTGCCAAGTACATCCTCTAGCCAGCGCTGACATTCGCTTTCGGCTTGTTCGAATATTTTTTGTGTTTGCATACCCAAGCCTAAGAAAAACTTGCGAATTAAAAAGTGTTTTTCGGTGAGCACATTGATGGGATCGGCGCAAAAATCGCTAGTTATTTTCTCTAATGCACTGATATTATTGGTAAAATCTGACATATCAAGCTCAGGCGGATTAAATATCTCAAAGCCATGATTGGTTTGAAACACTTTATAAACATTGTCAGCTAGCTTTTTAATCGCTTGGCTTTCATTATTAATATGCGTGGCCAGATTATTTGCTTGTTTCATTAAGCTGCGCATACCTAGATTAAGGCCCACAGTAGTCCAGCTGTCGCCCATTGCT
>JAYVLK010000034.1:0-109085 GCA_043759515.1 Methylotenera sp. | reverse complement strand
GGTGGTATTCGCTTTTGCTTTGCAGCTCAATATTTACTAGAGAAATTCTAGCAAATGGTTTGAGCTGGCTTCTCAAATTCATTGTCAAGGTTTGTGTACTGCTAAGTTAATAATGATAAATCATCACTAATTAGCCTTATTACATACTTGTCATAAATTTAAGTGTAAGCATTTGTTATCTTGAGTTTTACTTAAACCATACAACAAAACATTCTTAGCCCCTTGCAACACTACATTCGTAAGAATTTAGTGCCGCTTAAAGCAAAGCATTTGTCGCGTCTAAGTAAAATGTCTTAACCACAAACACCCACACTTATCAGTCGTTCAATTTGTTAAAGAGCTTGTTGCTTAAAATAAATTAAGCACTAAAAGTTTAAATCGCTGTGTTTAAACTGGTTGCGGGAACAGGATTTGAACCTGTGACCTTCGGGTTATGAGCCCGACGAGCTGCCAGACTGCTCCATCCCGCGTCTGATTCGGCATATGTGTCACCGAGAAATGCGACTATAGCAAGCTTGGCTAACTCTGTCAAACGGAATTACTCATTAATATTACAAACTTAAGCTTAAAAATAGCTTTATTGAGATTGACTTTATTTGCCGATTGAGCCAAAAACCTTTTTAATCAAGCTACTAGCCTGGCCAAGTGGGTCTTTACGAATAGCTGCCTCTTCTTGCGCCACCATGTAGTAAACGCCATCTAAAGCTTTGTTGGTTACGTATTGATTGATATTGGCATCTTCTTTTTTCACCACGCCAAATTTGCTGCCCATTTCGGCATATTTATTATAACTGTTTGCTAATGCCACATTTTCAGTTGCTTTTGTCACAATCGGTAAAAATTTTTCGCTCATTTGTGCCGATGTAGTCTTTTTAAAGTATTGCGTTGCTGCATCTTGTGGGCCAGTTAATATAGTTTTAGCATCAGCTAGCGTCATTTTTTTTATTGAATCAACCAGTAATGTTTTAGCTTCTGGCACAGCAGCCTCGGCAGCGCGGTTCATTTTAAGCACTAATTCATCACTTTGCTTGCCCATGCCCATTAGCTGCATTCCTTTTTGAATTTTTTTTAATGAATTTGGTAGTGGTATTTTTACTGCATTATTCCCAAAAAAACCGTCTGCTGCACCAAGGCTACTGACAGCTTTATTAACGCCTTGGCTAAGCGCTTCTTTCAAGCCACCATTAGCTTCAGATTCACTTAAGTTACTTACACTGCTGGCGCTAGTAGGTGTACTGCCCGGCGTTGCTGTTGTTGATGATTTAATAGCGTCTTTAAGCGTTGACAAATCTAGTGCATTGGCTGAGCTTAAGTAAGCAGTGCTTGCAAGTGAAGAAAGTATTGTGACGACCATTATTTTTTTCATTTTTATGACCCTTAAATACGTATGTTTAAAGCATACGTGTTAATGTTGAATTTTTAATACCTGATTTTAAACGCTTTAATTTGAGTTTAGTTTACGTAATTTAAATGTATATCGACGAAGCTAGTGTCACAGTGAAGCTCATTATTTAAGCGGTGAAACATGCCAAATGTTTTTAGCATAATCGGCAATGCTTCTATCGCTTGAAAACTTAGCCATGCGCGCTACATTCAAAATGGCCCGACGTGACCATTCTTCTTGGTCTTTGTAAATTTCGGCAACTTCATCTTGTTTGGCAATGTAGCTAGCGTAATCGGCCAATAGTAGATAATTGTCGCCCTTATTTAATAAATTATCAATAATTGGCTGGTATCGGCTGGGCTCTTCTCTTGAGAAAAAGCCATTGCCAATCATGTCCAACACCTCTTTTAATGCAGCATTTTGGTTGTAATGATCACGTGGGTTATAACCTTGTTTTTTCGCTTCTGATACTTCTGGTGTTGTTAAGCCAAATATAAAGATATTTTCAAATCCAACTTCTTCCATAATTTCAACGTTCGCACCATCAAGAGTACCGATAGTTAGCGCGCCATTTAACGCCATTTTCATATTGCCAGTACCACTGGCTTCGGTACCTGCTGTTGATATTTGCTCTGATAAATCGCTACCTGGAAAAAGAATCTCTGCAGCTGAAACTTCGTAGTTTGGGTAGTAAACTACTTTTAACAAGTCGCCAACTAGTGGGTCATTGTTAACCACTTCGGCTACATCATTAATTAGACGAATGATTTGTTTAGCCATCCAATAGCCAGGTGCTGCTTTACCGCCAAAAATCACTGTGCGAGGCGTCATGTTTTTTTCACCACTGCGTATGCGATTATATAAAGTAATGATATGCAACACATTTAATAACTGGCGTTTATATTCGTGGATGCGTTTAATTTGCACGTCAAACAAAGAATTTGTGTTTAATTTTAGCCCAGTTAATGTTTCAATTTTATTAGCCAATCGTTGTTTATTAGCAAGCTTAACTTGGCGAAATGCTTTGCGGAAATCTTTATCGATAGCTAACGGTTCAAGTTTGACCAATTGCGTTAAATCTTTTTTAAAACCATTGCCAATTGCGCTTTCAATTAAGCTGGTTAAAGCTGGATTAGCTTGATTTAACCAACGTCTTGGCGTAATGCCATTAGTTACGTTGGTTAATTTATTGGGATAAATTTTATGAAAATCGGCAAATAATGTCGTTTTAAGTAGCTCGCTATGCAATGCCGCTACGCCATTAACCGTGTGACTACCCACAACCGCTAAATGTGCCATGCGCACACGGCGGCCATGCGTTTCATCAATAATTGATACGCGATTTAATAATTGCGCGTCCCCTGGAAATTGATGGCTGACCATTTGCAAAAACTCATGGTTAATGGCTAGAATAATTTCCATGTGCCTAGGAAGCAAACTACTAAATAGTTCTACAGGCCATGTTTCTAGCGCTTCAGGCATTAATGTATGATTGGTGTAAGCGAATATTTTATTAACCAAACCCCATGCAAAATTCCATTGCAAACCGTGCACATCAACCAATTGGTACATCATTTCCGCCACGCCAATCGATGGATGCGTATCATTTAACTGAATAGCGATTTTGTCGGGTAATTCTAGCCAATGTGCATCTGTAGTTACTTCGCGGGTCGTAGTAAAGCGGCGCAAAATATCTTGAATAGACGCAGACACAAAAAAGTATTGCTGTTTAAGGCGTAATTCACGACCTGATGCAGACGCATCATTTGGATACAATACTTTTGATATTGTTTCAGATTCGTTACGTTCTTCAACAGCTTGCTCGTAATTGCCATCATTAAACTGACGCAAATCAAAATCTTTAGTGGCTTTTGCGCTCCAAAGTCTTAGATTATTAACCGTTTGTGTGCCATACCCTGGCACAGGCACGTCATACGCCATGGCAACCACTGTCTGCGTATTAACCCAGTGGTGCTTGGTTACACCATCTGTTAACACTGGTACAACATGACCATAAAATTTAATCGGGTAAGTCGCCTCTGGACGTTGAAACTCCCAAACATTGCCGTAACGCAACCAATTATCAGGGTTTTCAATTTGCTGACCATGCTCAATAGACTGCTTAAACATGCCGTATTCATAGCGAATACCGTAGCCTGCCGCAGGAATATCCATGGTAGCCATAGAATCTAAAAAGCATGCGGCTAATCGGCCCAAGCCACCGTTACCAAGTGCTGCATCATTTTCAACTTCTGCAGCCGTTTCTAACTCGCGCCCCAGGGCTTGCATGCCATCAGTTAACTCTTTATTGATATCTAAATTTAGGGCTGCATTGGTCAGCATACGGCCAATTAAAAATTCTAATGATAGGTAATAAACACGTTTAGGGTCTTTATCATAATAAGCATTGGCGGTTTTAACCCAACGCTCAACCACGTGATCGCGCACTGTGTAAGCCGCAGCGTGATACCAATCTCTAGGCGTTGCTGCGTTGGCTGTTTTAAAGCATGAAAAGATAAGGTGATTTTGTAGTGCTTGTTTGACGGGTGTTAACTTTGGCAAGATGGTGGGGATAATCTTAACGTGTTCTGCTTTTGATTTCATTTAAAATGACTTTCTAAAATATATACTGTTTGAATTTAAACCATTTTAACAAATAAGCTTTAATAATGATGTTATTAATTATGTCTAAAAAAAAGCCTACTGCTTTTAACAGTAGGCTTGACTTTACTTAAATTAAAAAAATTAAAATTAATTTAATGCAGCATAGTCACCATCTTCTGTAAGAACAGTACGTATTTGTGGCGTAAAATAACCTGAAACTGCCTCAAGATCAGCAACAGTTAAACTACCTGCAGCATTCCTTATACCAATGTATGCAATTAAATAATTGTAACGCGCTAATGACAAATCACGTTTAGCTACAAATAATTGAGATCTGGCATCCAATACATCTAAATTGGTACGAACTCCACCTGTTAAGCTTTTTTTAGTGGCGGTAATTAATAATTCAGCCGATGCAACAGACTGTTTTAATGCGTCTATTTTCAAAGTGCTGCTTGCCAGACTACTAAAATGCTTACGTAAATCTAGTAGCACTTCATTCGTTGTCGTGTCTAAATCAGCTTGCGATTTTCTATAGTTAGCATCGGCTTGCGTGGTTAATGCAGTAACAGAACCGCCAGAATATAGCGGAATATTCAATTGTAAACCCACCAGCTTGTTATCAATATCTTGCTGAAAAGTAGCCACCGTATCAGATTCACTTTTGCTAAGGCTAGCAACTGCATCTAGCCTTGGCGCATGGCCTGCGCGATTACGTTTAATTTGTTGATAAGCGATTTCAATGTTTTCACGCTGAACTGCTATCTCTGGGTTATTGAGCAAGGCCAAATTACGCCATTCATCAAAACTTAATTGGCCAGCAGTTGGCGGGTTAAAGTCGTCTGAAAGTGTATCAAGCGCTGTAACATCACGCCCTAACATAAGAGCCAATGCGTTACGGCTATCGGTAACACTATCTTGCGATTCGATCACTTGCGCTTGAGCCAACCCTAATTTGGATTGCGATTCAATTAAAGCGGTTTTAGTGCCTTCACCGCGAACCGCCATCAACTGATTGGCATCAACTTGAGATTTTAATGCCACCCCTTGCGCAACAGCCAATGCAAGCACATCTTCTGCATAGTTAGCACTTACATAAAGCTCAAAAAAACGTGTGATTAGCGCTTGCTGGCTCACAAGCAGTTGTTTATCGCTTAGTTTGGTTTGGGCGTTACCTTGTTTATAAAGCGCCCAATTTTCTAGGTTAAAAATGGGTTGGCGTAACTGAATTGCTCCGTTTTCGCTGTTGTAATTACGGTCTTCGCGGCGGGTAATAGATGCACTTTTGGTAGTAATGTCGGTGTTATTGCGGTTATAGGCGTAGTTAGCAGATATGTTAGGCAGTAAATTGGCGCGGCCAATATTTTTAAATTGCTGGCCAGCTTCGTTTTCTAATCTGGCCGATCGATAGATGCTATCGTTTGCTAATGCAGCTTGATAGGCTTGCATAAGGTCTAGCGCCCAAACGCTATTTACATAAAAAAAGGTAGTTAAAAAAAAGCCTGCTTTTGTCAGCAGGTTCATTTTTTTTGTTGGCATTATTCATTCCTCGGTCATCGATAATTTAAGATGATCTAATATTGGCCGTAGCAAATAATTCATCATCGTGCGTTCGCCCGTTTTTATAAACATCTGCACTGGCATACCAGGACGAATTTTCAGATTGTAAACCATCTTCATACCCTCTGGTGCAACTTTTGTCACCACTTTATAGTAGGGTTCTCCTGTTTTTTCATCTACAAAACGATCAGCAGATACTTGGCTAACAAGCCCTGGCACATGCGGGGTTATATTTTGGTTATACGCAGTAAACATTAAATTAACGGGTAAATCAGCTTGTACTTTATCAACCAAATGCACAGGCAATTGGCCTTCTACCACCAAATTGTCTTCTATTGGCACTATATCCATTAGCTTAAACCCAGGCGCTACAACTGCCCCTTTGGTAAATACGCTTAATCCCACCACAATACCTGCAACAGGGGCTTTAATTTCAACATTATTCACTTTTCTATCTAACCCTTTAAGCTGATTTTCTAACGCATCGGCTTGTTTTTGCGCATCGGATAATTGCGTTCTGACTTCTTTTTGATATTCATCATTACGTTGAATTTTTTTAAAGTTTAATTCAGCCACTTGGCTAGTAGATCGTCCAATCGTGCCTAAATCAGCCGAAATTTCAGCATCTATTTTGGCCATATTTTGGTCAAGCTCTAACACGCGATTGGTTGCCATATAGCCTTCAGTGGCTAGCTCGCGCATGCCTTTTAATTGTTCTTCTAACAATTGTTTTTGATGCTTTTTATTTTGTACCGAATTTTCTAACCCTGTGATTTGAAATTGCAAGCCAGCAATGTTTTGGTCGATTGATGCTAACTCACTACTTAACGCGGCGCGGCGCGAATTGGCGATTTGCGATTGAATCTCCATGCTATCTTTAACGCGTGAATCGGTAATGCCAGTTGCAAATTCATTTGGCATCATAATGCCAGCTTTACCTTCGCGTTCATTATTAAGCCTTGCCTGCATAGTGCGTGCGACTATATATTGCACACGTATGGTTTCTGCCTCAGATTGCGCTTGAATATCATTCATGCGCATTAATACGTCACCCACTTGCACCTTGCCGCCCTCTTTAACCAAAATGGCCTCCACCGTGCCGCCAACTTCGTGTTGAATGGCTTTTTTATTGGTGGCAACTGCCACAGTTCCGTTTAGTGGCACGCCTTTGTCAAGTGGTGCAAGACTAGCCCAGGTTAAAAAACCGCCCAAGCCTGCAATCACAATAAACCAGCCTAAACGCGTATATTTTTTTAAATCTACATCAATTTCTGGCGCGTTATCAATAAAGTCAGCATCAATGATTGTTTGTACCTGCGTTTTAGCTTGGCTCATCTTTTTACTCCTAATCAGTTTTATAACTATCCAAGAAAAAATTCGACCATCATTCGTTAAATTTTAGCCAGCAGCAATATCAAGAGGCTGCTTTTTAGCATTCGATATCGCGTGATCGGCTTCTTGAGCTAACTTATTTTCAGCCTTAGTCGCATCGTTATTGTTGGTGTTACTGGTGTCAATTTCTGTTGACGACTGATCTGCTTGATCTAATTCGCGATTAACCGAATGTGCCGCCTGTTGCGCCTGCAAAGTTTGTTGTTTATTTAATTGGCTTAAATCTTCTAGCACCTGTTTGGTTTGCCCAAACATTTGTGCTACACCATCTTTTAATACCAGTAATTTAGTTGTTACCGCTAATGTGCTGGCTCTGTGCGTGATCAATACAATGGTTTTACCGCGTGCGCGCAATTCTTGTACCGCGTTAATTAGCGCAATTTCACCTATTTCATCTAAATTAGAATTTGGCTCATCTAACACAATAAAAGCGGGGTCATCATACATGGCTCTGGCTAAGCCAATGCGCTGTTTTTGGCCACCTGATAGCCCTGCGCCACCGTCCCCCAGCGGCGTATCATAGCCTTTTGGTAAATATAAAATCATTTCGTGCACGCCCGCGCGCTTGGCTGCAATCACCACTTTTTCTGCGTCAACGATACCAAATCGCGCAATATTTTCACTTACCGTGCCGCCAAATAATTCAATATCTTGTGGCAAATAGCCAATATTGGGGCCCAACTCTTCTTTGTTCCATAAATAAACGTCAGCATTATCTAAGCGCACTTTGCCTGCCATTACTGGCCAAATGCCCACTAAAATACGCGCCAGGGTTGATTTGCCTGCGCCACTTGGGCCCACAACGCCTAAAACATCGCCTGGGGATATTGCAAAATTAAGGTTTTGAATTACTGGTTTAAGTGCACCTGGCGGCATCGCAGCAACGTATTCCACAGAAACCAAGCCTATGGGTTTAGGTAAGGCCATGCCTGTGATGCGCTTGGGGTTTGCCATTAACAAATCACTTAAGCGCCCATAAGCACTTTTTGTACTTGTCCAACTACGCCAAACGCCTAAAATTTGTTCTACTGGATTAAGCACCCGCCCCATTAATATGGTGCTAATAATCATCATGCCAGGGGTTATTTTTCCATCTAACACTAACAATGCTGCAAAGCCTAAAATAACCGATTGCAAAGTAACCCGCACAAATTTTGTAGCGGCACTGATCATGCCTGCTTTTTCGCTGGCTTCAACTTGTAAATTTAAAAAACGGCCATGTAAGCTATACCAGCGGCGAGTAAAATTAGGCAGCATGCCCATTGCCTCTATCACCTCAGCATTACGCAAATTATTGGTGGCTAGATTACTAGCACTTACCGCCATGGCGTTTGCTTCAGTTAATGGTTTTGTAGTCGCTTTTTCGTTCCAAAGCGCTAAACCCATATGCACAAACGTGCCGCAAAGCGCAAAAATGCCCAATGACGGATGCACTAGAAAGAGGACGATCAAATAAATAGGGAACCAAGGCGCATCAAAAAACGCAAAAAGCGAATTACCGCTTAAAAATTGGCGCACGGATGTTAGATCTTGCAAAGCTTGCCCTGCATTACCGCCAGCACGTTTCAAATTTTGCTCAAAAGCGGCTGTATAAACGCGTTGATTTAATTGCATATCTAGGCGGGATGCTAAGCGAATCAACACAAAGCTACGCACAAACTCCAACGCGCTCATCACAATAAAAGCGATAACAATCATCACGGTTAAAAGCAGCAAGGTCACTTCATTACGGCTGGCTAAAACACGGTCGTACACTTGCAACATGTAAAGCGATGGAATTAGCATCATTAAATTAATAATCGCGCTAAACACGGCCACGGTTTTAAAAGCCGATTTAAAACTTAAAATAACTTGCGCTAATTCATTTTGCGGTAGTTTAAAACTGTTTAACATTGGTGACAAACTCCGTAATGTTTTTATTAACGAATTGATGATTAAAATCCTCTCACTTAAAAAGTGTGAGAGGATTTTAATTAAACCGCCATTTAATAATTGCCTACACTACAAAGTAATATCAGTGGCTGCGTTAAAGACTACATGGCCAACTAATGCCACTTCAAAATCAGCACTTAAATCGTTATTCACATTGCCTTGCACAACCGTTAATTCATTAACGCCAGTGCCTTCATAGCGATAGGTTAATTGGCCAGCACCCGTAAAACCAGCGCCTGCTGTGTTATTAAAACTAAATGCTTGATTGCCAGTGGACACGGCTCTTGTGTCTGCATCGATGCCAGAAAAATTGAGCTTGTCACTTCCGCTAATAAAGTCGGTAATTAAATCTCTAGCCGCAATACCGATGCCCGATTGGTTGGTGGCGTTATAGGTAAATGTATCTGCGCCTAAACCACCTGATAAGGTATCTCGACCTGTGCCGCCAATTAGTGTGTCGTTACCTGCACCGCCACTTAATCTATTGGCATTATTGTCACCTGTAAGCGCATCGTTACCTGCACCGCCCGTCACATTTTCTATGCCTCTTAAGGTATCCAAATTGCCCGCTGTACCGCTACCATTCACGTTAACCGTATTATTACCATTAAGCGCGACTGTTAAATTAGCAATTAAAGCGCTAAAGTCAGCTGTGTCATTTCCAGCTCTACCACGCATAATGTCAGCTGCATTGTCGTTGGTTAACATAAACGTGTTGTTGCCCAAGCCGCCGTCAATTTCATTACTACCTAAGCCATCAGTAAAGATATCGTTACCAGCGCCACCTATTACATTTTCAATGCCAGATAAAGTATCAAGCCCTGTGGTTGCACTGGTTGATGTGCCTAAACTTAAATTAACGGTAGCAGCTTGTGGCGTTGCCGTTAAATCATAAGTATCAATACCAGCCCCACCAATATAAGTATCGTTGCCATCGTTTAGTGTTGCAACTAGCCTATCACCACCAACACCACCATCAACAACATCGTTACCAGTGGCGCCTGTTAACACATCTGCACCACCTAAACCCAGTATAAAGTCATTAGCTGCGGTGCCTGCTCTTACATTGTTAGCGTTATTCGCGGTAATAAATACAGTTTCGTCTGACACAACCGTATTAGCCCCAAACGGATCATTGTAAGTAGAGCTTACGCGTATTGTTGTGTTGATTTGGTTAGCCAATGTGTTGGTATTAGCCCCTGCAATATTGCTCCAAACACCCGATACTTGTTGTTGCCATTGAAAAGGCACAAAAGCAGTCATACCATCTGGGTCAGCTAAATCATTGGTGGCAGTTAATGTGGCAGCTAATGCAGTAGCGGTGTAACCAGCGATTCTAACCCCACCTGTTGCTGCCTCATTTGCGTTGGCGATGGTGATTGCTAGCGCTTGCGTGTCATATAGCGCGCCATCTTGCGCCCTCACAATTACTTGGTAATTATTGCTGTTAGCAGCACTAGCGGGCGCTTCAAAATTAGGTGCAGTTACAAAACTTAACACGCCTGTGCTAGCATTAACCGCAAACCTTGATGCATCGGTACCTGATATTGAATAAGTAATGGTTGAGCCAGAATTTGCATTGGTGGCTATAACATTGGTTGCCAATAAGCTATTTTCGGCTATTGTGAAAGCAGCTGTTGCACCACCGCCATTTGAAGTAATGATCGGTGCTTCTAAAATATCTCTAACCATTACAGCAATTGTTTGCGTATCAATTAAATTGCCGTCACTAGCTTGCACAATTACATCGTAAATATTGTTGCCGTCCGCATCGGTTGGTGCTTCAAAATTTGGCGCGTTAACAAAATTTAGTTCACCAGTATTGGCATCAATACTGAATAATGCCGCGTCTGCCCCGCCATTAATTGCGTAAGTGATTATTTGACCAGCATTGGCATCGGTAGCTGCAACTGTGGTCACAAGCGTGCTATTTTCATCTATCGCCACCGCAGCTGTATTACCACCACCGTTAGAATTAATCACGGGCGCTACTTCTCTTAAATCAAATACACCATCGGCAAATTGCAATAGTTGAATGTTGCGAATCGTGTCAGTGCCGTCATCAGATGCAGCAGCAAGCCCACGCGCAACGATATTCACATGCGTAATGACATAACTACCATCGCCATTATCCACAATGCTATAGTCAGATCGATTGCCGTTATACACAGCGGTATCAACATCGGTTGCAATATTGGTTGTTAATATTTCACGCGCAATACTTAATTGACTTGGTTTAATCACACCAGAAAATAACAACGGTGCGATCTCCATCATGTTTTCTGCACTGGTAATGGTTGGGTGACCAGTCACTTTAATGCGTACATTGAGCCAGGCATCGCCATCAATTAAATCATTACCGCCTCGGCCTTCCATCATATCGTTGCCAGCACCACCCAACATAATATTACCAGCTGAAAAGCCAGTTTGACCTGCGCCTAACATTGAATCTAAAAACGCTTGCAAGCCATCGATTAAAGCGATTTGTTGCGTATTATTTAAGGCGTTATTCGTTTGCAAATTACCTGCAACTGCTTGCGTTAATAACGCTACTGAGCCAAAACTATCGCCACGCAATACATCGTTTTTATCCCAGCCAGAAACGCCTTCTACATTATCAAAACGGTCATTTAAGTTTTCTACATCTGGCGGTAATAAACCAGTAAATGCAAGATCTGCAGTGGCGCCCACGCCTTGATTTTTATGCGTGACCCAATCAAAGCCCAGCATGCCTTCTGCGCGTTGCGTACCAGCGCCCATCACCATAATATCGTCGCCCGATTCTGCATCGTAATCATCGTTGCCACCACCGCCTATGATCACATCATTGCCAATCACGGTACTAGCTTGGAAAGGGTCGCCCATATCA
This sequence comes from Methylotenera sp., assembly GCA_043759515.1. GTDB lineage: Bacteria > Pseudomonadota > Gammaproteobacteria > Burkholderiales > Methylophilaceae > Methylotenera_A. The sequence continues at coordinate 97,344 of JAYVLK010000034.1, read as the reverse complement.
CCTTGCAACAAATCGGCCGAGCCACCGCCGTCTAGCCAATCGTCGCCTTGATTACCAAAGAAAGTATCAAAAGTGCTACTACCAAATATAAAATCATTGCCTTGGTTAGCAAATACCTCTTTTGGGTCTTCTCCTGCAACGATGAAATCACTACCGCCGCCTGCAAGTATCAAGTCAAAACCGTTACCACCGCTAATCACATCATCGCCTTCACCACCTTTGATATTATCGTCACCGCCCAAATCGGTAATAATATCGTCACCGTCACCGCCATTGAGCAAATCTACGCCGTCACCTCCTTCTATACGATCATTGCCTGCATCGCCCCAAATGGTGTCGTCTCCTATGCTGGCAATCAATATATCGTTGCCAGCAGTGCCGCCCAGCACCACATGCTCGCCACCGGTAAATTTAAGATAATTAGTATCTGGCCCTACCGTATTGGGGTTATTACGCACAACCAATGGCGCAAAAATTGAGCCGCCTGTTGGGTCATCATTGCCATTTGCACCGAAGCCAGTAAATTGTTTAGATTTATCCACCTCTAAAATAAAGTTAGGCACAGAGAACACATCGCCTGGTAAATGCGTTGCATCACTATTACGCATAATGAGTGATGCAAATGAACCACCTTCAAGCTCGGTTAAGAAATTTAATCCAGCAACACGGGCTAAGTAATACAAGCGGTCGCCATCTTGCAATTTTTCCATTTGTGTTTCAAACACAAAATTAAAGGTAGAGCCCAGCAAGCCACCAAATGGCATTTGCCGCTCAGCCAGGCCACCCATCCAAAAATCAATCGCATCTACGCCAGTGGTGGTCACGCCATTTGGTAAGCTTGCATAAATACCTGCGCTATTTAAAAAGTCTAGCCTGTCATCATCATTTGCAGTGAATGTGCGTTCTTGTGCGGTATCTTTGTTGATAGTGGCAGAGCCGCCAAGTACTAAAGCACTGGCTACATCACGCTTTTCTTGCATGGTATTTACGTCGCTCATTAACAATTGCGTGTGTGTGCCATAGGTGGCTATAAAATTAATGGCAGATTCTGCATGTTTAGTGTTAACCGCAAAATCCACCCAACTTTCATAAGGTTTAAGTTGCGCGTCACTAGTGCCTGCATAAAATTCACGCCGTGCGGCATTTAAGCTTGGCACGCCAGTTTCGCGACCACGGGCAATATTAAGTGCGGCTAAATCTAGCGGCAAGCCAACTAAATTGCTACGAACGGCTTCATCTACAAATTCATCTAACTCGTTAGCCACTTGGCGTGTCATGCCACGCACAATGGCGCCTGTGGCGGTTGCTGAATCGATACCACTATTGGCAAACTCGATTGGATTTAAAAATGCTTCGATCAAACCGATTTGCTCAGCGCCATTTACTGTATTGAAGCTGGTATCAAAACGATCAACAGTGCTGGTTAGCATAGAGTGGCCAAAACGGTAAACCACGTGGGCAAATTCAGCCACAATTGCTGGGTTAATGGTGCTGTCGTAGCCTGCAAATACATCCACTTGAATTTGCACTTTGCGGGCGAACTCTTCAAACACTAAATGCTGATATTGCATTTCAGTGCCAAATTTAGCCGCTTGAAATAAACGTTGACCATCCCAATCCAAACTAGCGATTTGAGTTTGGGTGGGCAAAGTGACTAGATCAGTTTCTAGCCATTCGTTAATAAAGGCTAAATCATTAGATGCCAATACAATATCTTTAGTGTGTTGCACTAAACGATTGTGTTCTGAGTGAAAAACCGCGTGTACAGCGGTTAGGCCAATATTTTCATTTACGCGACCGTCGCCTGCAATATAGTGCGTATCTAACAATTCATTATCGTATTGGCCAGGTGCTACTGGGCCGCCCACAATAGTATCTGAATCTGCAGTTAATAGCACACCGCGACTAGTTCTTGGCGCTGCACTATGTGCAATATCGTCTAAAAATGAATAGCCTGCTCTTGTCGCATTTGCCGTACTAACTGGTGCGCCAATGATGCCTTCTACCAGCACATTGCCATTAACCACTTGTGGCAAGCCATTGGCACCTGGCAAAAAGTTACCGTAATCATCTGTTGCTAATAGCGGTCCGCCATTTACATCTGCATCACTTAAGTTTATGCCTAAAATATCGCGTGCTTGCGCTTTAACAACGCCCCAAGTGGCCATACCACCTAGTAAAATATCATCGGCTGTTCCGTATTTACCATCTGCGCCCAAATCTCGGTTTTCAATCAATTCGCCCGTGTCTTTTGGTATGCCATTTACTAACTCATAGCTGCGTAAAAAAACTTGGTGCGATGGATGTGAGCTATAAGTTTGGTTTTGATCGACAAAGGGTGAAGTAGTATTAATATGTTGGCGCACGTCATCTGCAGTGCCTAAAATGCCGTCTAATCCAGGCTGATTAGTGGCGCGGGTTAATACCATAAAATTGGTGTTGCTTCCCTCAACGTACAATGGGTCATCAGGTTTTAGCGGAATAAATACCGTACCGCTGCCGCCTTTAGCGATTGAATCTAGCCCATGATCAAAAAACTGACCAAATAAAGTAAACCATGAATTGTATTGCGCTGATAAGCCTTCATCAGGCGCTTGATTAGGAATAAATATCGTGCCATTGGCTGAAATTTCTAAGCCTAAATCTGCAGTGACTGCATCAGCATTTTGTTTGGTGGTGTTCGCCAAGCTTGTGGCATTGGTTAATGCGGCATTTGCATTATTGGCCACATTAATTGCGTTAGCCAAACCGCTGTCGCCTGCAGATGCGGCATCTTGCGCCAAAACTAATGCAGCGGCAGTGCCATCTGCAGTTGCGTTCAAGCTTGTGAATGTAGCAAGAGCTGCTGCTTCTGCATCAATTGCTGCTTGATTTTGCGTTTGTTCAGTTAATAGATTTGCTTGCGCAGAAGTATTAGCAGAAGCCGCACTGGTTTGCGCACTTAATGCTGTTACCAACGCCGCACTTGCGTCATCAGAGGCTTGGGTAGAGGCTGCTGAAACTGCAGCGGCTGTGCCACTAGCGCTTAATGCAGTGACAGCATCGGCAGTGGCAGTGTCTGACGCAGCAATTGCAGCGTTATAAGCGGCTAAGGCAGCAACGGCCTCTGGAGAACCCACAGCAAATGTAGCAATTGCGGTGTTGTAAGCGCCTAATGCAGCTGTTTTGGCATTATCAGCATCAATAGCATTTGCAGAGGCAGTATTGGCTGCAGTTAATGCAAGGTTAGTTGCTGCTAAATCCGTTGCTGCTTGTGCGGCAGCCGCAGTGGCAGTTGCGGTTGCAGTGCCTAAATTACTATTAGCCAATGAAAGATTGGCCGCGGCAGTTGTCGCTGCGATATCAACAATATTAAAGGATGCTTGAGCGCTAGTTAATGCGGTTTGCGCATTGTCGTGAGTGGTTAATGCACCACTTTGAGCAGTTTGCGCAATGCCCTGCGCTGTTACTGCATCGGCAGCTACAAGCGCTGATGCAGTTGCCTCAGGGCTTCCAGCACCAAAAGTAATTTCGTCAAGTGCTACTTGCGCTGCTGTTGATGTTACCAAGGCATTTGCAGCGCTTAAATTATTATTTGCTATTAACAAGGCGCTTGACGCAGCGCTAGCTGCATCTACGGCATTAGTTAATAAACCTTGTTCGGCTATTAATGCGCTTTGAGCTAAGCCATTGGCAGTAAATGCAGTGGTTTGGGCGGTTTGAGCACTGGTTTTTGCATTATTTGCATCAAGGCTTGCCTGTGCTGAAGCCGCAGAAACGCTTGAAGCTGAGCCAAAAGCGGTTAATGCGTCACTTAGTGCAGTATTTGCAGCGCTAGCGGTTGCAATCGCTGCATTGTAACTGGCCAAAGCAGCGGCTATTTCTGGTGAACCCGCAGTGGCAGTCGCAATCGCAGCGTTATAAGCAACCAATGCTGCAGCTTCAGCCGCATCGGCCGCAACTGCGGCACCAGCAGCGGCATTTGATGCTGATAATGCGCTAGCTGCTAAGCCAGCATCAGTGCCTGCTTGTGCAGCTGTATTATTAGCTAATTGATTGGCACTTGTAACATTGTTATTAGCCAAAGTTAACGCACTTGCAGCAGCACTAGCCGCGCTATGCGCTGTACTTAATTCTACCAAAGCTGCAGCCGCATCACTTTGCGCGGTGTTTAATGCGGTTGCACTATTGGTTTTATTAAGCTGTGCGCTTGCATTGGCATTTTGTGCCGCAACCAACGCATTTAATAAAGCTGAATTACCCGCTTGCTCAAGTGCTAAAGTGGCATTGGCAGTACTGGCTACAACTTGTGCAGAAACTGCAGCGCTGGCGGCAGCTTTTGAAACATTTAATGCATTTAAAAGTGTTTGTGCATCATTTGCTGGGTCTGCAGAACCAGCGCGTTTTAAAGCGGCGGCAATGGCGGCTGGGTTACGAACGGTTTGATCGGCAATCAAATTACTAATAGTGCGTGGTTGTGAATCAAACACCAAACCAGAGGTTTTTGCGTAACTAGTTGGCGTGGGCGGGCCAAATGCAGCTGGTGTGTTTTCAGCTGAATTAAATACTGGATTTAGTAAACGCGGAAAAGTGGTGCCAGCAGAACCGTAGTTAGTTTGTCCAGGTACGAGATTATTTTGAGTGCCATTAAGTGTGCGTAAGCCGTACGGTAATAATGGCGAACCGACTAAATCGGCCACATTAATAGCAGTGCCGCCAGCCACATCGGCCTCAGCAATTTTTATTTGTTTCAAAATAAATTCAAGATCGTGTTTGGTATATGAGGCCATTTTGTTACTCCCAATTGAGGGTTAAAAAATATTCCAGTTAAATAATCATTAAGTAAAAGCTAAGTAAAAACCAAGTAAAAAATATTAAAATTACGGTCAATAAATGCTAAAAATTCGTGCTTTGTTAAATTTTCTATTGTTCATGTAGGTTAAAACCAGCAATATCTACTTAATTAATTGATTTTAAAATCCCCCAAATTGGGTAGTCTTTTTAGGGAACCTATTAAATCTATGAAAACTTTGAAAAAAATTTCACACTTAAATAAACTGAAAGCAATGCAAAAAGCCGCTATACCCTTTGCAGAGTAATAGCGGCTTAGTTGTTAATATTTCTTTTTTAAGCTAACAAATCTAGCCTTAAATTTCGTTGATGATTATATTAATTAATCATGCATTACTTAATCACGTGATATTTAATTTAATTTTACAAAAATAAATCATTCATACGGCGTACAAAGCTGGCGGGGTCATTTAACTGGCCACCTTCAGCCAATATGGCTTGATCTAAAACTAAGTGAGCCAGATCCTTAAACTTGGCTTCATCAGTCTCACCCTCCATGCGCTTAACCAATTTATGTTGCGGATTTAGCTCTAAAATAGGTTTGCTATCTGGCGCATTTTGGCCAGCCGCTTTTAAAATACGCGCTAGATTGCCCGATACATCGTGCTGGCCAGCAACCAAACATGCAGGCGAATCGGTTAAGCGATTAGTTACGCGCACTTCTTTTACCGCGTCATTTAAGCTAGTTTTAACGCGCTCAATTAGCGTTTTAGATTGTTCTTCAATCTGCGCTTGAATCTCTTTTTCAGTGTCAGTTTCAAGTGCACCTAAATCTAAATCACCCTTGGCAATCGATTGCAATTTTTTGCCCTCAAATTCAGTCAAGCTACCCAATAACCATTCATCTACTTTGTCGCTCATCAGCAATACTTCAATGCCTTTTTTACGGAAAATCTCTAAATGTGGCGAGTGTTGAGCGGCGGCGAATGAATCAGCGGTAATGTAGTAAATGGCTTTTTGCTCACTTTGCATGCGGCCAATATAATCTGCAAATGAAACGGTTTGTGCATCTGTATCAGCTTTGGTAGATGCGAATCGTAACAAACCAGCCACTTTATCTTTATTGGCATAATCTTCGCCCGGGCCTTCTTTAAGTACACGGCCAAATTCACTATAAAATTTCGTGTAATCTTCAGGCTTATTGGTACTCAGATCTTCCAACATGCTCAATACCTTTTTAACCGAACCAGCTTTAATCGCGTCAACATCGCGACTATCTTGCAAAATTTCGCGCGAAATATTAAGTGGTAAATCGGCACTATCAATCACGCCACGCACGAATCGTAAATATTGCGGCATTAACTTTTCAGCGTCTTCCATGATGAAAACGCGTTTAACATATAACTTAATGCCATGACGGCGCTCACGGTCGTATAAATCAAACGGTGCTTTAGCTGGAATGTACAATAAGGAAATATATTCTTGTTTGCCTTCAACGCGGCTGTGGGTATAGGTTAATGGTGCTTCATGATCGTGCGAAACGTGTTTGTAAAACTCATTGTAATCATCTTCAGTAATGTCATTTTTAGCACGCGCCCATAAAGCAGATGCTTTGTTAACCGTTTCAAATTCATTGGTTAATACCATCTCACCTGGCTGTTGCGCGCCATCTGCGCCCTCTGCGCCTTCTTGCCACTCACTTTTTTGCATCACAATTGGCAAAGTAATATGGTCAGAATATTTACGAATGATGGATTTTAATTGCCAATCGTTTAAAAATTCGTCTTCGTCAGCACGTAAATGCAAGACCACTTCGGTGCCACGAGTAGTTTTGGTAACGGCATCTAGCGTGTAATCACCTTCACCCGCGCTGGTCCATCTAATTGCATCTGCGCTGCCTGCGCGGCGAGTGGTTAACGTTACTTTGTCGGCGATAATAAAGCTAGAATAAAAGCCCACCCCAAACTGGCCAATCAGGTTTGCATCCTTAGCGTCGTCACCACTTAAGCTTTGAAAAAACTCTTTGGTGCCCGATTTAGCAATCGTACCGATATTGGCAATCACTTCATCGCGACTCATGCCGATGCCATTATCAGAAATGGTAATGGTGCGTTTGGCTTTATCAAAGCCAACTGTGATTTTTAAATCACTGTCATTTTCAAATAATGCGCCATTACTTAATGCTTCAAAGCGTAATTTATCTGCCGCATCCGAAGCATTAGAAATAAGCTCGCGCAATACAATTTCTTTATTGCTATACAGCGAATGAATCATCAACTGCATCAGCTGCTTTACTTCAGCTTGAAACTCCATTTTTACGCTGGGTGCATTTTCAGGCACTTTTTCAGTCGCTGCTGTTTGGCTGGTTTCTTTGGCTTGGTCGTCAATTGGCTGGTTTAATGGTTGGTCTAAAGTCACATCTGCTGGTTTCTTTGCGGTCATCTTTTTTCTCAAATAGTTAAATGTGTAATAGTATAAAAATCCTAATAATTAAATTGGGTTATCTTTATTTTTTTCAAGCATTAAATCTATTGCCCGCCAAATTAACCTTTTTAAATAAATGTTAAGCTGTAATTATCATCAACATTTTAAGCAATTATGCTATAAACCACTTATGCAAAACACACAAATTATTGGAAATGAAACCCTGTTAGCCGCCGTTGATTTGGGCTCTAACAGCTTTAGGCTGGAAATTGGCCGTATTGAGCATGGTCAAATTCAGCGCGTTGAATACTTGAAAGAAACCGTGCGCCAAGGTGGTGATTTAGATGAAGAGCGTAATTTAAAACCCGAGGCGATTGACCGCGGGCTTAAGTGTTTAGCGCGATTTGCAGAAAGCTTAAAGGGTTTTCCTAAGCACCACGTGCGCGCGGTTGCCACACAAACGCTACGCGAGGCCAAGAATAGAGACGACTTTTTAAAACTAGCCAAAAAAGCACTTGGGTTTGATGTGGAAGTGATCTCTGGTGTAGAAGAAGCGCGGCTAATTTACGAAGGTGTTAGCCGATTATTGCCACAAAGTAATGAGCGCAGACTGGTTATTGATATCGGCGGGCGATCTACCGAATTTATTTTGGGTCAACAATTAGAAGCTAAAACCACCGATTCGCTACGGGTAGGCTCTGTAGCCTGGTCGCTTAAATACTTTGCTGATGGTCAATTAACTGAGCGCAATTTTCTACGCGCAGAACTAGCCGCCGAATCTTTTTTAGATGCCATCGGCACTACTTATCAGCGTAATCTTTGGGATGTGGCTTACGGCGCATCAGGCACGGTGGGTGCGGTGGCCGAAGTGCTAGGCTACGCAGGATTTGATGAAAGTAAGATCACCCGAGAAGGCTTGACTTGGCTACGCCATCAACTAATTAAAGCCAAAACCATCGATAAAATTGATATTGCAGGTTTAAAAGAAGACCGTAAATCGGTATTGGCAGGCGGCTTGAGCATATTAATTGGCATATTTGATCTATTAAAATTAGATGAGTTAATTGTTGCTAAAGGCGCGCTTCGCCACGGTTTATTGTATGACTTGTTAGCCGATGAGCAACATGCTTCTGAAGATTTATGCGATGCATCGATTACGAGGCTAACTAGCCGTTTTGGCGTAAACAAAAAACATGCACAAAATGTAGCCAAAGTGGCGCTTGGGTTTTTTGATTCCTTGATTCCATCATTACAAACGCCTGATAATAATCCTTACGAATTAAGCCACTCAGAACTAGTTAAACCTCGCCAAATATTAAGCTGGGCAGCCGCAAGCCATGAAATTGGCACTGCAATTTCACATAGCGAATCGCAAAAACATGGCGCCTATATTTTGGATAACACCGAGTTAATGGGGTTCTCGCAAAGTGAATTGCACCGTTTGAGTTTGTTGGTATTAGGGCATTGCGGCAAGCTTAAAAAACTTGAATTAAACTTTAACGATGACCGATTTATTACCAAGCTAATCTCATTAAGGTTAGCGGTTATATTCTGCCATTCACGTAATACGCCAGTACTCAAAAACATTTATTTTGAGCGCTCTGACAATACCTTTATTTTAAGCCTGCCAAGCGCTTGGCAACAAGCTTTTCCGCAAACCTGTTATTTGTTAGAAGAAGAGATTTTAGCCTGGCAAAAAACCAATTGGGCGTTACTTGTTTCAACAATAGATTAGCCCATGATTGTTTAACTAAACTCATGATTGTAATCACATAAATTGAATTAGACGATTTTTCTAAAATTTGACAATTGTATTTAACGGTATAAACTGTTTATACCGTTAAACGATTTATAGCGTTTAACACAAAAATAATTTTTTAGGAGTTAAATAATGTCAACTTCACCCGCATCAAAAATAGCGCTTACAAAACCAGCTTTGGCAAAACCTGCCGTTGCAAAACCAGCCCCAAGTAAAGCAGCGGCTGCAAAGCCTGCTTCAGCCTTAATTAAAGCAACTGTTAAATTACCTGTTAAAGCACCTTTAACAAGCAAACCTGTTGTTGCTAATAAACCAGTTGTTTCAAACAAACCAGCTGTATCAAGCAAGCCCACAACAAGCAGTGCCGCTAAACCAGCTTCAAATGCGACTTTAAAAGGTGCAGTTCAGCTAAAGCCAAAATTAAATAATGGTAAAAAAGTCATGTCCAAAAAAGACAATAATGAGCACAAGAAAGACGATAAAAAAGATAATAAAACGAAGCCAGAAAAGGTAAAAATGGAGCGCGATAGCTTTACCATGCCAAAAGATGAGTATGCGCAACTAGCATTGTTAAAAGGCCGTTTAACCGCAATGGGCCAGCCTGCTAAAAAAAGTGAGTTATTACGGGCGGGTGTTAAATTGCTTGCTGCAATGAGCGACAATACTCTTAAAACGACGCTTGCCAAAGTGCCAGTCATTAAAACAGGCAGACCAAATAAATAAGTGTTAAAAGTTTAAGTAAAGTTTATTTAGGCTAAATTTTTAGCTTACAAAATTTAGATTAGATTGGGCGTTTGCACAGTTAAAATGTCGTAATGATTAGTTAAAGCTTCATTAAGGCGCAACCACCAAATTGCGCCTTTTTTTATTGAAAATTCGTGCTGGGTTAAGCCCAATAGATGCGCCGCCAATTGCCCTAACCAAGGCGCGTGACCAACCAAAATAATATCTGAAGTTTGATCCATTTTAGCCAATGCAGTTAATACTTGTTGCAAACTTGCACCTGGATTAAATGCTTCGTTAATAATAATAGTTGGCTGCAAGGCGCGTGCAGTTTCACAAGCGCGAACTGCCGCGCTACTTAATAAAGCCATATTGGCTACTTTATTTTGAATAAGCCAGCGCGCCATATTCTTGGCTTGCTTTTGACCTTTTTGGGTTAATTCTCTTGCCAAATCTTTTTTGAAATCAACAAAATTGAGTGTTTCTGTTGCCTGCGCATGGCGCCACAAAATAATGTTTTTAAATGCAATATTTTGTATGGCGTTCATTTTTTATCAATCTTGCTCAAACCGCTCTATCAAAATATCTTGCGCGCTTAATGCTTGTAATTTTATGTTATGCAATTGCTGGTAAACACCATTTGCACCTTGAACCCAAGCATCATCGTTATCATCTAAATAAGGCGTTAAACATTCATCCATAATGCGCTGCTGGTTTTGCACGTCTGTAATTGGCCAAGCCACTTCTATGCGCCTAAGCATATTGCGGCTCATCCAATCGGCGCTGGATAACCACATGCGTTTGGCACCATTAATCTCAACATAAGTGACGCGCGAATGTTCTAAAAAGCGCCCTACTATTGAGCGCACGCGTATGCGATTTTGCACATTTGGCGCATCCACTGGCAAAATGCAGGCGCCACGAATGATCAGATCGATCTCAACCCCTGCAACAGCTGCATTGATTAATGCGCGCACCAGCACATCATCTGTTAATGAGTTCATTTTAGCGATAATGCGTGCGCGATGCCCCAACAAGCAAGCGCGTTTAGCCGCGTTAATATGGCGTAGCATGGCGTTTTGCAAATTAAAAGGTGCCACCAAAAGCTTACGCATGCGAGGTAGTGGCAGCTGGCTGGTTAAGTGCTTAAATATAAAACTGGCCTCACGCGTTAAGGTAGTGTCACTTGTTAACATGCAAATATCGGTATAAAGCTTTGCGGTACTGGCGTTGTAATTACCAGTAGAAAAATGCGCATAGCGTTTAATGCGCCCGCGCTCTTTTCGCATCACCAGCAGTAATTTTGCATGGGTTTTTAGCCCCAACATGCCATAAACAATTTGCGCGCCAGTGGCTTCAAGTGACTCTGCCCAATTAATATTGGTTTCTTCATCAAAGCGTGCTTTTAGTTCTACCACCACCAGCACTTCTTTACCTTTTTTCACGGCTTCTTGCAGCAAATTAAACATGCGCATATCGCTACCTGTGCGATAAATGGTTTGGTAAATGGCCAAAACACTGGGGTCATTCACCGCTTCGCGCAAAAAATCAATCACGGCATCAAAACTTTCATACGGCCTGTGTATCAACACATCGCGTTTTTTTAGCTGATCAAAATAAGATTCTTTAAGGTTGAGCTGCCTAGGCCAACTGGGTTTATATGGCTCAAAACTTAATGGCTCACCTGTTAAGCTATTGCCATTAGCCAAACCGCATAATTGAATTAATCTACCTAAATTAACTGGTCCTTTAACGCAATATAATGACGCTTGAGGTAAATTAAATTCACTTAACAAAAAATCAGCCATTGCAGGTGAGCAAGTTTCTGATACTTCCAGCCTAACCGCATCGCCATAAGGGCGTTGTGCCAGCTCTTGGCGAAGTGCGCTAGGTAAATCACTAACATCATCTTCATCAAGCGCTAAATCAGAGTGTCGTGTAACCCTAAATTGGGCGAAATTAACAATCTTTCGTTGATCAAACAGCGTGTGTAAGTAAGCCTCGATAATGCTAGTAAGCATTATAAACTGTTGATTTAATGAACCGTTTTTAGGGAGCGCATACACTCTTGGCAAAGCGCGTGGCACGCGAATAATATTGATGCTGGTTTGCTCACTTTTGTTGTTAGCCGCTAGCTCTACAATAAAATGCAATGCCTTACTGGCAACCAATGGAAACGGGTGCGAACGATCAAGCGCAATGGGTAATAGTAGGGGCTCTACATTGGTTTCAAAATAATGTGCTGCCCATTTTTTTTGTTGCGGGCTGTGTTCCACGCTGGCCAAAATTTCTACACCTGCTAATTTTAATGCAGGCGTTAATGCTTGATTAAACAAGGTGTACTGACGTTGCACTAGCTCGTGCGCCAAGGCAGACACTTCAATAAAAGTTTGTGCTGTCACCAAGCCCTTTTTTAGGTTTGCACGCATCGCATCTAGCTGTGCATCCATGCGCACTTCAAAAAACTCATCTAAATTAGACGCTACAATACATAAAAACTTAAGCCTATCTAATAACGGAAAATCATGACGCTCTGCAAGAGATAAAACGCGATTATTAAAGCTTAATATGCTCTGATCGCGGTCTAAAAGCTTAAAAGAAGAGGGTGTCATAGGTAACTAAACTTTAAAAGAGTATGTTATGACAAAATTGGTTTTTTAATATGACAGTTTTGTGAAAAAAAGTAATTAATTAAACATTTAATTTTGGTTTGTTAAAAATACTTATTTTTACTTTTTTTTACCTTACGCAACCTTAAATATCGTTTAAGCTATTAAGCATTTTTTGTGCATGGATGTTGATCGAAGCCACATCATTTGCATCAAATCTATCCACATTTCTAGTCATTAATGCGGTACGCGGATTACGGCTAAAAGTGTCGTAATGCTTAATTAAAAAATGCCAATACAGTGTGGTAAATGGGCAAGCATTTTCACCTGTTTTTAGTGCTGGGTCGTAGCGGCAACCTTTGCAATAGTTACTCATGCGGTTGATATAAGCGCCACTGGCAATGTAAGGTTTACTGGTGAATCGCCCACCATTGGCATAAAGCGCCATGCCAGTTACGTTGGGTAATTCCACCCATTCCACTGCATCGACATACACCGCTAAATACCAAGCCTCCACCTCGCGCGGGTTCAATTCAGCCAATACACCAAACATACCTGTGACCATTAGCCGCTGAATATGGTGCGCGTAACCGTAATTAAACGTGTCGCTCACAGTTTGCTTCATGCAGTTCATTTGTGTATCGCCAGTCCAGTACCAGCTTGGCAATTGGCGGGTGTGATTGTAGTGATTGCCTTCACCCAATTGCGGCATATCTAGCCAATAAACCCCGCGTATAAATTCACGCCAACCTAAAATTTGCCTTATAAAACCTTCAACGCTTGCTAGAGGTATTTGCTGTTTTCGGTAAGATTTAATGGCGGCGGCGATCACTTCGCGCGGGTTTAATAACTTTAAATTAAGTGAAGTTGATAAGAGCGAATGCCACAGATACGGGCTGCGTGTTGCTGGCTTAACACCTTCATTTGACCACATGGCGTCCTGATGATCGCCAAAACCTGCCAATTTGTTTTCCATAAAAAAGGCCAGAAAAGCTAGCGCTTGTTCGCGATTAACTGGCCAAATAAAATGTTTTAAGCTACCAGGGTGGCCTGCAAAGTGTTGTTCAACACTACTGATGACTTGTTGGGTAACCGCATCTATATTGGTTTCTGGCTTACTTGGCACATTTTGCGGCCCAGCCTTACCAAATGTTTTGCGGTTTTGGGCATCATAATTCCAAGCACCGCCCTCAGGCTCACCCGCAACCATCAATACATCATATTTTTTACGCATTACGCGGTAAAAAAACTCCATGCGCAGTTGTTTGCCCTTATTAGCCCAATGCTTAAAATCGGCTTTTGAGCACATAAAATGCGTGTCATCGCGAATCACCAATTGCGTGTTGGTTTGCGCGCAAAGCGTCATTAAATCTTGTTCTAATCGGTATTCGCCTGGCTCACAAACCACTACTTTTTGTGGGTTAAGCACGTTAATGTAGTGCGTCCAGGCGTCTTTTAATTGCACAAAATCGTGATCACCCAGTTTTAAATAAATAAAATTATTTGCATTAATCTCGGCGCGGTCTTTTAGGCCAATTTCAAAGTGGCGCATGCTTGACAAAAACAGCACAATGCGCGATTTGTGGCTCCAAACATGGTTCGCTTCGCCAGTACACTCCACCATTAAAATTTGATCTTGCGCTGGATCAAAATCATCTAAAACTGGATTATCGGTATTTAGTTGATCACCAAGAATTAAAATCAAATGTCGTGTCATGGCTTAAATTTCATGGTTTAGGTTTCATGGTTTAGATTTTCTGCATTTATCAGAGCAATATTTAACTTCATCCCAATTTTTAGCCCATGATTTACGCCATGTCATCTCGCGCGCGCAAGCCATGCAAACTTTACTGGGTAATTGGCTTTTATTACCTTTAAATGTTTTGGTTGAAGTCACTAAAACAAGACTATTTCAAATGGCTGGGGTTCATTTTGGCGTTCAAGCGACGATTAAATTTATAGCCAATTGGGCGGCAGTAAACCCAAATGGCGCTGTGACACAAACGCTAGAACCGTAGCCAGCGCAATTTAGACCAGTGATAGAAACAGTATTTTTATCAGTATCAATTTTGCAAGATTCATCATTTTGCATATTTGCAGGCTTAATTACTTGCTCATCAGAAAACACGCACGCAATATTAAATTTTGTCGATTTTTGGCTATTACTGGCTTTAGAGAATTGGTGATCGCGCCTTAGCTGATTACGCACTTTAGCCAATAGCTTGTCACGCGTCACATTGGCTAAATCGGCTGTTTGAATGCGTGTTGGGTCTAGCCTACCGCCGGCACTGCCAGCCATTATTAGTGAAATTTTTTGTGCTTTACAAAATACCGCCAAGGCAATTTTTGCTTTTGTATCGTCAATACAATCTACAATCACATTGCAATTAAAGTTTAAGTGTTTTGTGATATTTTCAGCGGTTATAAAATCTTCAATCTCACGAATTTGACAATCTGGATTAATGCTGAAAAGCCGTTCACGCATGGCGCTAACTTTGGCTTTGCCAAATGCCCCGTCCACTGCATGGATTTGCCGATTCACATTACTCTCATTAATATTATCCAAATCTATTAAGGTAATCGTGCCAACCGCATTTCGCGCCAAAGCCTCTGCCGCCCAACTGCCAACGCCACCAATGCCAATAACTACGATATGCGCGGCTTGCAGCTTTATTAAGCCAGCTTGACCATAAAGACGCGAAACACCGCCGAAGCGACGATCAATATCTAGTTCTGTTTTTTGCATTTTATGTGGTTTGCGTTTTGCAAAAAAGTAGCCAAATTGCTAAGTACATTTGCAAGAATATTTGCTTATAAAATTACTTATTAATAAAAAGACAAGCATTGCTAACTTTCTAATCATTGGTTTTCTAGTACTACAAATGCTGCTGCTAAATTTTTTTCGTCACTTATACTAATGTGGGTTTTGGTAATATTTTTTTCTGTTAAAAAAGCTTGTAATTCTATGGCAAGAATCAGTATTGGCTTGCCCAATTCATCATGCGAAACAGCTATATTTTGAAAAGTAGCTGGCGCGCGTAAACCAGTGCCCAATGCTTTACTAAAAGCCTCTTTTGCCGCAAAGCGTTTAGCTAAAAAACGCGGCTTGGTGGTAGATTTTTCGTAACTTGTATATTCAGATTCTGCCAAAATACGTTTGGCTAAATCGTCACCAAATTGGCCAACAGAGGCTTCAATGCGGGCGACTTCTACAATATCTGTGCCAATGCCGTAAATCATTTAATGGTTTCGGCAAACAAAGTTTGTAAATAGGTTTAAACGCACCAAATTACTTGGTGAGCGTGCAATAATTGAAGAAAAATCAAACATTATTTAAAGATTCTTTTATTAATGCTTTCATCTCTCGCACCGCTTCATCCCAACCTACAAATAAAGCATGCGCTACAATCGCATGACCAATATTAAGCTCTTCAATACCTGCAATTGCAGCAATTTCATGCACATTATGGTAGTGCAAACCATGGCCTGCATTAACTACTAAGCCTAGTTTTTTGGCATAGTTAACTGCTTGTTTAATACGCGCTAACTCAATGCTCTTTGCCACGTCATCAACCGCATCGGCAAATGTGCCGGTGTGCAATTCAATCACTGCCACACCTATCTTTTTGGCAGCTTCAATCTGGTTTAGGTCAGGTCCAATAAACAAGGACACGCGGATGCCGTTTTCAGCCAGTTTTTTGTATGCTGCGTCTACTTTGTTAAAATGAGCAAGAACGTCTAATCCGCCTTCAGTTGTTCGCTCTTCGCGTCGTTCTGGCACTAAGCACACATCTTGCGGTTTAACCTGGGCTGCAATACCGATCATTTCATCAGTCACCGCCACTTCTAAGTTCATTTTAGTTTGCAACAAGGGGCGCAGCGCGAAAATATCTGCATCTTGCATATGGCGCCTATCTTCACGCAAATGCAGAGTAATACTGTCCGCCCCTGATTGTTCAGCTCGTAATGCGGCTTGCACCACACTGGGATATTTTGTGCCACGCGCTTGGCGGATGGTAGCAACATGGTCAATATTTACGCCTAATTTAATCATATTTCAAGCCTTCATAATCCCTGTAAATCTATCAATAGCTGCTTAGTATGAAGCGGTTTATCACCCAAATAATGCGCTAATAAATAGCGCATTAACGCTTTACTTTGGTTTTGTGTGGTGGCGTCAGAGTAATCGTCATGTGCAATATCTAGCATGGTTTTACCGCTTAATTGTATGCCTTCTTTATGACTATTTGCTGCGCCATTTACTTTACTCGCACCACTTTCAGCTTGATAGCGATAGGCGTTATTTTCAAGAATAGGCGCATCGGTATTGTCGTTTAACAACGGCACTGCATAACCCATTTCTTGTAGCATCTTTAGCTCAAAACGGCGTAAGGTTGTAGCTAAATTAGTACCATCTGCCAATGTATTAAGGGTTGCCACATAATAGTCAAATAAGTTTTCGTGCGCATCTTCACGCGGTAATAATCTTAGTAATAACTCATTCACATAAAAGCCGCACATTAATGCCTCGCCTTTAATCAAGGTTAAGCCAGCACTCCACTCTAGACTGTGTAGTGTTTTAAGCTCGTTTTTGCCAGACCAGCTGCCCGATAACAATTGAAACGATTGCAACATGCCGCGCATGGCAGAATGTGGCCTGCGCGCACCTTTGGCTACCACTGCAATGCGGCCAAACTGCTGACTAAACAACTCAACCACAAGGCTAGTTTCTTTAAATGGATATGTGTGCAAAACGTAAACGTTTTGATTTACAAATTTATGATTTTCACCTTTTTTTTTAGCCGATTGAGTTATTGTCATTGCGATGATTAATCAGCCAAACTTTGCAATAGCTCATCTTGTGCTTTTAAAATTAAAAGCGGCACTAACATTTGCGCGCCAGAAAATAATACAAATGCAAATTTGTTGGGCTCATTAATGTGCGCAGGCGTAAACTTACCAAAGCCATAACGTGAATTTCGTATTAGCTGCCAACTGCCTTTTGGCTCTGCAAATTCAGGTTTATCAAACAGCGTTTTAACCAGTTCTGCAGCCACGCTTTTTAAAGGGTAATCGCCATTATCGGCCAAAATAATCCAGCCCATTTCACCCTCTTTATCCGTGTTTTTTAGTTGATATAACAACCAATCTTCATCGTCATATTTAAGGTGAAACACATTATTAATTTTGCCTGTTGAGCGGTTTACAGCGTAATACACACCTTGATCGGCCAATTCTATTGGCTTACCAAAACTAGGGATATTAAAAACGTTGTTAGGCATTTTGATTATTTGTGTCTAAAATAAAAAATTCAAAATGGATTTTTAGAGTTAACAACTTTTCAGATTTATAAACTTTAAATTTAAAAAGGAATAAATAAGCTTTGTATTTTAATAGCCTAGGCTTTTAAGCGCTCTTGCATCGTCTGCCCAGCCACCTTTTACTTTTACCCAAGTTTCTAAGTAAACTTTGCTACCAAATAGTTTTTCCATGTCTTGGCGCGCTTCTGTCGATATTTGTTTCATTTTTTCGCCATTTTTACCAATTAACATGGGTTTCTGACTATCTTTATCGACAATAATTGCCGCAAAAATACGGCGCAAGTTATTAACTGTTTCAAATTTCTCAATCTCAACAGTGACTGCATAAGGTATTTCATCACCCAACAATCTGAATATTTTTTCGCGAATCAATTCAGCCGCTAAAAAGCGTTCGTTTTTATCCGTTAACTCATCTTCACCATATATTGCTGCTTGCTCTGGCAAATATTGGCGTGTGGTTTCTAAAAGCTCATCTAAATGCAGGCTTTTTTTAGCGCTGACCGGAACAATGCCTACAAATGGGTGTAACAAGTCAAAATCTTGTATCAAAGGCAGCAAATTATTTTTGTCACCCATTAAATCGGCTTTATTTACCACCAACAAAACGGGTTTGTCAGTTGGTAATAAACTCAACACTTTCTTATCAGCATCGCCTAGCTTCATAGGTTCTATCACAAATAAAACCACATCTACTTCTGCTAGCACTTGAGTAACGGTTTTATTCAAGCCAACATTAAGCGCATTCAAATGTTTTTGCTGAAATCCAGGCGTATCAACAAATAAAAATTGCGTATTTTCAGTGGTATGAATACCCAACAAGCGATGGCGCGTGGTTTGGGCTTTACGCGAAGTGATTGCTAACTTCATGCCCAAAATATGGTTTAATAAAGTTGATTTTCCTACATTCGGCCGCCCAACGATTGCCACTGTGCCGCATCTAAATGCATCCACATTTTCGATTAAATTTTCGCCAACATTTTCCAACGCAGGATCAGATGGTTTGATGTGCAATGGTCTTGGAATCTGTTTTTCAGTCATCGTTATTGGCTCACTTGTGCATTATTTAATCGTAAGTCTAGCATTTTGGCAGAGATTATATTTAGCGCCAATTGTGCCGATTGCTGTTCTGCGATACGCCGGCTACTGCCAACGCCTGTTGTTTCTATCATTAACTTTTCAATTCTACATTGCACTTTAAAGGTTTGCGCATGCGCTTCACCTTCAATTAATACCACGGTGTAATCTGGCAATTCTAGCTTTTTACCTTGCAAATACTCTTGCAACTGCGATTTCGCATCTTTATCAATCATTTTCGGATCAATATCAACTAACTTAGTTTGAAATAATGTAATAACTACTTTTTGCGCTGCCTCATAACCGCCATCAATATAGATCGCGCCAACAATCGCTTCAAGCGCATCGGCAAGCATTGAAGGTCGCTTGAAGCCCTCACTCTTGATTTCGCCTTCGCCTAGCTTGAGCAGTTCACCTAAACCTAAATTGAACGCGATTTCTGCTAAAGTTGATTCTTTAACCAATGCGGCGCGTAAACGACTCAAATCACCTTCTGATAATTTGTTGAATCGACTATATAATTGATTGGCGATAATAAAATTAAGCGCACCATCACCTAAAAACTCAAGGCGCTCATTATTGTTAGCGCTAAAACTGCGGTGCGTTAGCGCTTGTGTCAATAGCGCTTCCACTTTAAATTGGTACTCAAGACGATTTGTTAAAGCAGCTAAACGCATTAAAAAGCTTTACTTTTAATCAATATACTAATAACAAATTTACTTGGCACTTGTTGCATTAAAATCTAACAAGACACTGGCGTTAGCAAAAATCGGAATCACTTTTTGGTATTGTGCAGAAACTACATTACCACCATCGGTTTTTGCAACCTGCAATTGTGCGCCAGTAACACTAGTAAAATCATCTATTTGCGCTGATCGATCAAATGCCATTGCCAATTCCTTTTTGCTCATACCGTCAAAACCAGTGCTGTTACTTAATTTTTTAACCGCATTGTTTATATTCATAAATTCTAAATAAGCTGGCCCCACCTTAAAGCCCAACATAGCAAAGAATACAACTGCCGCAATCACAAATATTGTGCCTATAAAAGTCATTCCTTGTTGATTTTTATAAGTCTTATTTCTAACCATTAAATGATTTTTTGTTTGCATTTTAGTCTCCCTAAATTTAGTTTATTGTAGTGCCCACTCGATCAAGCTGGCTAAAATTAAACCAGATAAAAAACGCTTTTCCCACTAAATTATGCTCTGGCACAAAGCCCCAAACGCGGCTATCTGCACTATTGTCACGATTATCGCCCATTGCAAAATATTGATTTGCAGGCACGGTAATGGTCTCTCCGTTTTGCAAACGGTTTCCTACTGAATCAGAGGGGTATTGATTGACGATATCATGCACCAAAATATCGTGTTCTACATCACCTAATTGCTCACTTAGCTGCTGTGCAGTCATGTTATTTTCTCGGTCTGCGCCATCTCCATCTTTAAAATTTAATACATATTGGTAATCGTTTTTAAATTGTCTGTTCAAAGTTTTACCGTTAACAATCAATTGTTTATCTTGGTAAGCAATGGTGTCTCCTGGCAAACCAACCACCCGTTTGATGTAATCAATGCTAGGTTCTGGCGGGTAATGAAACACAAACACATCGCCACGTTTAGGCTTTTGCATCTCGATAATCGTGTTGTTTAAAATAGGCACACGTAACCCGTAAACAAATTTATTCACTAAAATATAATCACCAGCCAGCAAAGTCGGCATCATTGATCCTGACGGTATTTTAAACGGCTCAACCAAAAACGAACGTAGCATAAACACTAGTAAAATCACTGGGAAAAAGCTTTTTGCATATTCTACATACCAAGGGTCGGCCGCGCCAGTTGGACGTTTGGCACGTAATACAAATTTATCCAGCAACCAAATGGCACCTGTCAAAACCAGTATAACCACCATAAATAAAGCAAAGTACATAGTTAACCTTTTTATCTGTTTAAAATCACTGCAAGTGTTATCTACTTACTTTGATTAATTTTCTAATTATTTTTACTTATCTTCAACCCGCAAAATAGCCAAAAACGCCTCTTGTGGAATTTCCACATTGCCCACTTGCTTCATGCGTTTTTTTCCTTCTTTTTGTTTATCCAATAATTTACGCTTGCGCGAAACATCGCCACCATAACATTTTGCAATCACGTTTTTACGCATGGCTTTTACTGTTTCACGCGCAATAATAGTGGCGCCAATACTGGCTTGAATCGCCACATCAAACATTTGACGCGGGATCAACTCGCGCATTTTCTCTGCCACTTGCCCGCCACGGTAACGGCTATTGGCGCGGTGCACAATCAAACTTAAGGCATCTACTCGCTCGCCATTCACCATAATATCAAGCTTAACAAGGTCAGCCGCCCTGAACTCTAAAAACTCATAATCCATGGATGCATAACCACGCGAAACTGATTTTAATTTATCAAAGAAATCTAACACTACTTCATTTAGCGGCATTTCATAGCTTAGCATCACTTGCCTACCCAAATACTGCATGTTTTTTTGAATACCGCGTTTGCCGTTACAAAGCGTCATCACAGGCCCAACATAATCTTGCGGCATTAATAAATTCACGTTAATCACTGGCTCACGTATTTCTTCAATGCGCGATATATCTGGTAAGCGTGAAGGGTTTTCAATTTGCGCAACCGTGCCATCTTTAAGCAATAACTCGTACACCACCGTGGGTGCAGTAGTAATCAAATCCATATCATATTCGCGCTCTAAGCGTTCTTGCACGATCTCCATATGCAATAAGCCTAAAAAGCCGCATCTAAAACCAAAGCCTAATGCTGTTGAGTTTTCAGGCTCAAATAACAAAGATGCATCGTTTAAACTAAGCTTTTCCAGCGCGGTACGAAGTGCCTCAAACTGGTTAGATTCTACTGGATACAAGCCTGCAAAAACCTGCGGTTTAACTTCCTTAAACCCCGCTAATGCAAGAGCAGCAGGCTTGCTCACTAGCGTTACTGTATCGCCCACTTTTGCACTACTTAATTCTTTAATGCCTGCAATAATAAAGCCCACTTCACCAGCACTTAAGGCTGTTTTTTGTAATGATTTTGGGGTAAATACGCCTACTTGCTCACACAAGAATTCAGCTTTTGTGGCCATTAAGCGTATTTTATCTTTAGGTTTTAACACACCATCAACCACACGCACAAGCATCACCACACCTACATAATTATCAAACCAAGCATCGATCACCAATGCTTTTAAAGGCCCGTCGATATTACCTTTTGGGTAAGGCACTTTCGCAATCACCGCTTCTAGTACATCACGCACACCTAAGCCTGTTTTGGCTGAGCAACGCACTGCATCAGACGCATCAATGCCAATCACATCTTCAATCTCTTGAATCACGCGATCGGGGTCGGCAGATGGTAAATCAATTTTATTTAATACGGCTGTTACTTCTACACCTAGATCAAGTGCTGTATAGCAATTAGCCACACTTTGCGCTTCAACGCCTTGCGAAGCATCAACGACTAACAATGCACCTTCACAAGCTGAAAGACTGCGTGAAACTTCATAGCTAAAATCGACGTGTCCTGGTGTGTCAATCAAATTTAGCTGATAAATTTGCCCATCATCTGCCTTATATTCTAGCGCTGCCGTTTGCGCTTTAATAGTAATACCACGTTCGCGCTCAATATCCATGCTATCTAACACTTGCGCCTCCATTTCCCTATCTGCCAGGCCACCGCATAAATGAATAATGCGGTCAGCAAGGGTAGATTTGCCGTGATCAATGTGGGCAATAATAGAGAAATTACGTATATTTTTCATGTTTGATTAACTTGTAACGAATTGGCCAGCAGGTATTCTTAATAAACAAATAAGGCGCCAAAAGCGCCTTTTCACAATTACTATGATTTTACAACAAATGCTCAACGTTAGGGGTTAAGCAAAGCGTTGAAATCACCATACAATTTTCTACAAGAGCTTAATAGTTTATAAATATTTGCTAGTTAATGATAGTAATTTTTATATACTAAAAACAAACCCGCTTTAAGCGGGTTTGTTAATTTAGAATGGAATCAAATTACAATAAATTAATAGCCATTATTAGGTCTACTTACCAACTTTAATGGGCACATAAAGTGTGTTTTCATCACGTTGTACCAATATTGCAACAGTTTTACCAGCTGCAATGGCATTGATTTGTTTGTTAAATTGCTCAACACTTTGTAAATCACTGTTGTTTAAACCCAACACAACATCACCACGACGAATACCAGCCTGTGCTGCGGCGCCACTACTCTCCACCACCAATAGACCGTTCTTACCGTTAAGTTTTTTCTTTTGTTGCGGGGTTAATTCTTTTAAAGTTAACCCGATTTTATTGGTTTCAGTTTTTGCTGGCGCTTTGCTCGATGTACTCACATCACTTGGGTCTGTTGGCAT
Source organism: Methylotenera sp. (assembly GCA_043759515.1). Taxonomy (GTDB): domain Bacteria; phylum Pseudomonadota; class Gammaproteobacteria; order Burkholderiales; family Methylophilaceae; genus Methylotenera_A. Next base: position 74,248 of record JAYVLK010000034.1, on the reverse strand, counting down.
TTCACCCACACCAATATTCAAGCTTTTAGCAGCACCTTTGCGTAGTATATCCACTGCTGCTACCTTGCCAGGTTTAGTCATGGCTACAACACGTGGTAAATCTCCTGATGTTATGATGGGTTTATTATCAAATTTAACAATCACATCGCCTGCTTGTAAACCGCCTTTTTCAGCTGGGCCGTTTTTTTCAACCCCTGCAATTAGCGCGCCATTGGTATTTTTCATGCCAAAAGAATCAGCTAAATCTTTTGTTAGCTCTTGAATAGCAATACCTAACCAGCCGCGTGTGATTTTGCCAGTGGCTTTTAACTGGTTAGAAATATCAATGGCCACATCAATAGGAATAGCAAATGAAAGCCCAACTGAGCCGCCAGTACGACTATAAATTTGTGAATTAATACCAACTACTTCACCCGCTAAATTAAATAGTGGCCCACCAGAGTTACCTGGGTTAATCGCAACATCGGTTTGAATAAATGGTACAAAGTTTTCTTGCGGCAATGCGCGACCTTTCGCGCTGACAATGCCAGCTGTCATGGTGTTTTCTAAACCAAACGGTGAGCCAATCGCTGCTACCCATTGCCCTACTTTCAATGTATTCGGGTCGCCAATAATTACTTTTGGCAAATTAGTAGCTTCTATTTTAATCAGTGCCACGTCGGTTCGCCTATCAAAACCAATAATCTTAGCTTTTAACTCGCGTTTATCAAATAATTTAACTAATACTTCATTGGCTTGGCTCACAACATGCGCGTTGGTTAATATGTAACCATCACTACTAATAATAAACCCTGAACCAAGGGATGACGTTCTTAATTCTTGATCACCTTGACCAGGACCAGGACCACCAGGAACGCCTGGTTGACCTGGCGTGCCTGGTATACCAAAGCGTTTAAAAAATTCTTGTATGGCCTCATCATTTGGCATACCTGGTGGTAAAGGGAAAGGCATAGCGCCACTGGAGCTGGCTTGCGCGATTTGAGTAACGCTAATATTAACAACCTCTTGCCCATGCTTTTCAGCAAGTTCGGTAAAGTCAGGTAAATTTTGCGCGTTTGTTATTTGGGTATTTGCCAACAAACTAAAAGCAAATGCAATGCTAGAAATCCATTTATTTAACATTTAAATTCCTTGAATATTATTAATAAAACGATTTGAGCTCGTCATTGTAGAAATTAATTTTAAAAACTCATTAATTGATTTTAATCAATAAAAAACATTTTAAATCTGCAAAAACTATTTGGTGTCAAATAAAGTAATTTACAAGTACATATTAAGTTTGCGCCGTTTCACAAAATTGCTTAACGCGTAAAGTGTTGGTTAGGTTGATACAACCTGTGCTGTGCTCGTCAAATAATCATGACTGGCATATGTTTTAAATGATATTGTTGACAGTCTTTTTAAATCGAATTCAAGGTAGATTTGCAGATTCTAAAATACAAACAAGTGGCTGGAATACAAACTAGTGGCTGGCAGTTTGTTTTTTAAAACTAACCGCTTTTGCAATTTGTTGAACAGTTGCCGCAGGCACTTCGCCCACTACGGTAATTTGATAATTATCGATCACATGGGCGCAAATATTTGTCGAACCTACTATCATGTGTCCTATTTTAGGGCGCACGCCTTTGGTTAACGGTTCGATAAACAGTGAAACAGAAGCGAGACCATCTGAAAAAATCATTTGATTGACTAAGCCTTTTTTACCTTTAGAAGCCCGTTCAATATGATCGACTTTCACAAAGCCTGGTGGTAATTCTGCCACAATCCAATTGGTACTAACCCGATTAAGTAAAGCAACATCTTCCATAACATAGCTTTTACTCACGTCTATCTTAGGTGTGAACCAATTTAGATCGTGCGTATTAAGCATATTTAGCTCTTGAAAGATCACTTGCTCTAAAGTTTGTTTTTTATCATTTAGTAATGCCATTTTTAATAGCAAACCGTATTCAGAATCTAGCCAAACTTTATAGTTATAGCGATAAGCATCTATTGGAATAAGCTCAACAACTTGCGCGTTGCGACCTGCGATGTTGTCAGATCCGACTAAACGCAATTTGTAACTGGCTTTTAGTGAATCTAAATTTACAGGCAAAATAGCTGGAAAAAGATTCTGACCGCGGCGTTTTTCGATCACAATTTTATTTTTTTGTGGATGAAAAATAACGATGTCGCTGCCTTCACTAAACACTTCGCGCGGCTTATCGGCGTTTAAAATAACATTGCGTGTAAATTCGCGACCGCTGTTATTCATGTGCGTAATTTGCACTGAACTGCTTTGATTACCATTTTGATATAAAAAAGTGCCTTTGTAATTAAGCTCTCTAGCTGCAAAAGCCGCTTTTTGTATCATCAACCATGTGTCGTTTGAACTTATTAAATCTGACTCATTGGCTGCGTAAACCCCATTAAAGAAGCTTAGACTAATTAAACTAAAAACTAAGGTGCGTACAAATTTAAACATTTTTCGCATCATTGTTGCTGGTTATCTTTAAAGCTGGCGTTTTGAATATAGTAAGCAGAGCCACTTGGTGCAGCCTCTTGATGAGCTTGCAAGTATTCCATGGTTTCGTTGGTTCCACCTTGTGCAATTTCTACTGGAATCATTTTTTCAGAGCCGCTTAGTTGCAGTTGGAGCACCATTACCCCAACAAACATAACTGCGGCAACTGATGCCGCAATAGACCAATATTTATTAAAACTAGGCTTGTTAAAACCTAGTTTGTTTAAATTCGACTTATTAGGTGATTCAACATCCTGAATCTGGGGTGACTGCAAACTTTGAATAGTATCTGCTGTGGAATCAAGTTTGGGTAAATGACTTCTAGCCATATCAAGGGAAATTAAAGTTGGCTCAGCATTTAATAGATGCATTACACGTGCACTAAATTGCTGGTTCATACAAGCATCACCTCGCATAGTGTCGCCTATTAAGTGGTAATGCGACCAATATTCACTCATTTCGCCACCACCTTTAATTGCGGTAATTAAATGCGATGCATTAGCCAACTCTAACTCGCCATCTACTAATGCAGATAATTGATCTTTCATCTTTAACCTCTGTAAATTTTAGAACTTCATGCTATTTATGCATGCGTAATTTTTAAAAAATTGATAAATTAGTTTACGGTAATTACATAAATACTTTTTACCAACGCTTGCCTTCTGGTGTATCTAATAAGGGTTTTAACTTGGCCGCAATGGTTTCGCGCGCCCTAAATATACGAGAGCGCACCGTACCAATTGGGCATTGCATCAGGGTTGCAATCTCTTCATAACTCAAACCTTCAAGCTCGCGTAATGTAATTGCAGTACGCAATTCCTCTGGTAAGCTTGCAACCGTGTCGTTAACTGTTTCTGCAATTTGCTTGGTCATTAAAGCAGTTTCAGGCGTGTCCATAGTACGCATTTCATAGCCGTCGTCAAAATTTTCAACATCTTCGATCTCAACTTCCTGCATTACTTGCGGGCGTCTACCTTGTGAGACCAGATAATTTTTAGCGGTATTGATGCCGATACGATAAAGCCATGTATAAAAAGCACTGTCGCCTCTAAAATTATTTAAGGCTCTGTAAGCTTTAATAAACGATTCTTGCACCACGTCTTCAACTTCAGCTTGATCGCGAATCATGCGCGATAGTAAACGCCCAAGCTTACGGTGGTATTTTTCAACCAGCATACCAAAAGCTTTTTTGTCGCCCTGTTGCGCGCGCTCAACTAATAACTGGTCAAGTTCACGCGTACTTTGCGCATTTGCGTTTTTTTTATTGTCTACTGGCTTGTCAGCCATTATATTGTCGCCTTGAATCTCGTTGGATTTAAGTTCAACATTATACGCCTGCAAAGCAGGTTCTAAGAAACCAGTACGCGTTAGCTCTTCCATTTTAATCGTTTGTAACATTGCTTCCTCCAAACCATCACTTGAAATAATCAATTGCAACTTTTTTCTATAATTATTGGCACACCGGTAAAGACATGGCTAAACTCTCAATAGTTCACATCGTTTAAGCTTTTATGACCACTCAATTTGACATCATTATCATCGGTAGCGGCCTGGCCGGTTTAACGCTTGCCTTACATGTGGCAAATGAAAAAAAAGTATGTTTGATTAGTAAACGCGAGGTTTCAAATAGTGCAAGCAATTGGGCGCAAGGCGGCATAGCGGCTGTGCTTAACAGTAATGATACGGTAGAGCAGCACATTCAAGACACCTTAACTGCTGGTGATGGGTTATGCGATATTGAAGTGACGCATATGATTGCAACTCGTGGGCGACAAGCCATAGAATGGCTTATTAATCAAGGTGTAGAATTCACCCGCGAATCGGGAAATAGTGATTTGCATTTAACCCGTGAGGGCGGCCATAGCCAACGCCGTATTGTGCATGTGGCCGATTTTACTGGCCAAGCTGTGCAAATAACTTTGGCTCAAAAAGTTCGTGCACATCCCAATATTACCTTGTTAGAGAACCACATTGCTGTGGATTTGATCACTGCCAAAAAAGCGCTTGGTGAAGGCTTAAATAGCAGTGGCAAACAAGACCAATGTCTGGGTGCTTATGTGCTAGATATTGAATCTGGCCATGTGATAACGTTAAGCGCGCAGCAAACCGTGCTAGCAACTGGTGGGGCTGGTAAAGTTTATTTATACACCACTAATCCAGATGTAAGTACTGGAGATGGCATCGCCATGGCTTGGCGTGCTGGTTGTAGAGTAGCCAATATGGAGTTTATACAATTTCACCCTACTTGCTTATATCACCCGCAAGCAAAATCATTTTTAATCAGTGAGGCGGTGCGTGGTGAAGGTGGTTATTTAAGATTACCAGATGGCACGCGTTTTATGAGCGAACATGATGCGCGTGAAGAACTAGCGCCGCGCGACGTGGTGGCGCGAGCGATTGATTTTGAGATGAAAAAGCGTGGGCTAGATTGTGTTTATTTAGACATAACGCACAAAGCGCCTGCGTTTATTAAAGATCACTTTCCAAACATTTATGCCCGCTGTTTAGAGCTAGGCATTGATATCACCAAAGACCAAATACCTGTGGTGCCTGCTGCGCATTATAGCTGTGGCGGGGTGATGATAGATATGAACGGCGCAACCGATTTAGATTGCTTATACGCCATTGGCGAAACTGCCTGCACTGGCTTGCATGGCGCTAATCGGCTGGCAAGTAACTCTCTATTAGAATGCTTGGTGCTTGGTCAAGCCGCTGCATTGGCAATTTTAAATGCGCCCAAGCAAGTCCATTACAAGCTACCCAATTGGGATGAAAGCCGCGTAACAGATGCAGATGAAGAAATTTTAATTACCCACACTTGGAAAGAATTACGCCGTTTTATGTGGAATTATGTGGGCATTGTGCGCACCAATAAACGCTTAAGCCGTGCCTTACACCGCATCAATATGTTGCGAGACGAGGTTGATGAATTTTATAGCCATTTTAAAATCAGCAATAATTTAATTGAGCTACGTAATTTATTGCAAGTAGCTGAGTTAATCGTGTTAAGTGCGATTGACCGTAAAGAAAGTAGAGGTTTGCATTACAGTAAAGATTATCCTAACCAACTAGAAATAGCGCTGCCAACTGTATTAACACCGCCCCAATTTGAGCAAAATTAATGTATTTATTGCCTTTTTATATACGGTATCACTTACGATTAAGTAGCTTACTCATAGTTTTAAGCGTATTGATTATGTTAGTTAACCATAGCGCCCATGCGCTAGAAATAACACAATATTACGATGGCGACACTGTTAAAATCAAAGAAGGTGCTTATGAATACAAATTACGCTTAACCGATATTGATGCGCCCGAGCGCAATCAAGAATACGGTAAAAAATCGCGCCGTGCTTTGATGCAATTTTGTGAAAATAAGCAAGTGCAGGTTTATTTGTACGGCGTAGATAAATACAAACGTCAATTAGGTAAATTACACTGCAACATGCAAGACGCTAACCAATGGATGGTTGAAAATGGCCATGCTTGGTTTAATAAGCGTTTTTCAATGAACTACATGCTAGATGTTGCGCAACAAAATGCTAAACAAGAAAAATTAGGCTTGTGGCAAAACGAATCTGCCCTACCACCTTGGCAATGGCGAAAAATTCATCCGCGAATCACAAAATAGTTTAAAATATCGCCAATTATTTAACGAAAAGGTTGCCCCATGCAAATTGCAATGAACACTGTAGTAACAATGACTTATGAGCTTAAAAATGTAGATGGCGAAGTGCTTGAATCAAGTGCTGAGCCAGTTGCGTACTTGCATGGTGGCTATGACAATATATTTCCAAAAGTAGAAGAAGCCATGCATGGCAAAAATGTGGGAGATGTGATTGAAGTGAATTTAGAGCCAGTGGATGGTTTTGGTGAATATGACGAAGAACTAGTGCAAATTGAGCCTGCGAGTGCCTTTCCAGCCGATGAATTAAAAGTGGGCATGCAGTTTGAAGGTGAAGATGATACAAAAGAAGTTATTTTGTACACAGTAACTGAAATTGCAGATGGCAAAGTGGTGGTAGATGGCAATCATCCTTGGGCAGGAGAGCGTTTATTGTTTAAAGCGACGATTACTGATGTACGAAGCGCAAGCAGTGAAGAAGTATCTCACAGTCATGTACATGGCGCTGGCGGTCATCATCATTAAAAACATGGTTTAAAAAGGCTTTATATTTTTTAAATTATAAAAAAAGCACCTTACACAAGGTGCTTTTTTGCATAATATTTAAATTTTTTTATCATGTGCTAACCAAATAACTAAAAAGATTTTTATTAGCCTTAAAAACTTACCTAGCTTATAACCCGCTTAAATAGCAGGCCTGCTTGAATATGACAGCTAAAATTTGCTGGCCATAATTAATCTATTAGCCCAAATAGGTCATAGCATATACAATAAATTAATGATAAAAATAAGTTTAAAAATCAATAAGGACATCTGTGTTTAATAAAACCCAATTCTGGGTATTAATCCTCTTTTTAAGCTTTAAAATAGGCTTGTTAAATGCCACGTCTGTTGATTCTGATTTTATGCGAGAATCTAATGAAATTAAAAGCTTGAACAACAGCCAATATCATCTAGAGTCTCAGCAAATAAAACCCACAAGGCAAGCCAATGGTAAAGATTTAGCAGCTGATCAAACGGCAGAATTTGAGCAAGCGACTAAAACAAAATCAAGCAGTAGCGGTTACCTCCAGATTAAATTAGCAGACAATACAAAAAATAAGAGTTTTGGAATTAAACCAGCAAGTTTAACTATTAGCTACGAACTTAATTCGCGTAATTTAACAGCGCAATTATTACCAATAAAACAAGCTATTGAATTTAAACAGCGCCTGTCTTTATCTACAGTATTGAATCAATCTGCGCACAATTCAAAATCTAATTTTGATGATAGAAAAAGTGAAGCGTCTATTTATAATCTTAACGAATTTGATCGGCTAGACTTAGCCTACATTGAAGAAGAACTTTTATATAGCAAAGAAGCAGGCGTTTCTTACGGTTACGACGATACTTCTGAGGCGATAAGATTGCTGACATTTGAAAGCTTGAATTTAAACGATAAATCATTGATTTGGGCAGCGCTGGCGCTCATTGGCGCCTTAATTAGCATAGCCATATACTCGCGTTTTTTCAAAGATCAATAATAATGAATTTGCACCTTTAAGCCATTAATTTTTTCAATGCGTAAAGCTGATTTAACGCTTGAATCGGTGTTAAATCGTTTGGGTCAATATCATCAAGTGCTAAAAGCGCTGGATGCTTTGCCTGTATTAAAGATTCATCTGCAATCGAAAACAGTTGTGCTTGATTAACATGATTAGAATGTTGATTGTTTTCTAGTGCGATCAATTTTCGCTTAGCACCCGCTACTACAGATTTTGGAATACCCGCCAACTGCGCTACTTGAATGCCATAACTCATTAAGGCTGCACCTGGCTGCACTTTATGCAAAAAGACAATGCTTTTTTGCTCTACACCATGCGCTGCCGCGCTGCCATGTTCTACCGCATCTAAATGCACATTAACGGCCTGTTTAAATTCATCCACTATGCGTGTTAGCTCAAAATAATGTGTCGCAAATAGCGTTAAGCTTTTATTTTTTTCTATCAAGTACTTAGCCACTGCCCAAGCCAGGCTTAAGCCATCAAAAGTGCTGGTTCCACGACCAATTTCATCTAACAATACCAAACTTTTTTCAGTTGCATTATGCAAAATATTGGCGGTTTCTGTCATTTCTACCATAAAGGTTGATCGGCCACCCGCCAAATCATCCGCTGCCCCAATGCGGGTAAATATGCGATCAATATCACCGATTTTAGCAAGCTTAGCTGGCACAAAACAGCCACAATGCGCCAGCAAAACAATTAAAGCAGTTTGGCGCATAAAGGTCGATTTACCGCCCATATTTGGCCCGGTGATGAGCATCAATTGACGGTAAGGATTGAGTAAAATATCGTTGACAACAAATGGCTGAGTGATATTTTCTACTACTGGATGGCGGCCAGATTCGATCTCAATGCCCGCTTGGCTGGTAAATTGTGGTTGCACATAATTTAAACTTATTGCGCGCTCTGCAAAACAACATAAAACATCAAGGCTGGCAACGGCACCGCTATTGGTTTGCAGGGCAGTAATAAATGGGCTTAAGTCGCTTAAAATTTGTTCATATAACCATTTTTCACGACTTAGTGCTGCGCTATTTGCGTTTAATACTTTATCTTCAAACGTTTTTAGCTCTGGCGTAATAAACCGCTCAGCGTTTTTAAGTGTTTGGCGACGGCGATATTCTGGTGGGGCGTTTTCGGCTTGCGTACGGCTTATTTCGATGTAAAAGCCATGCACGCTGTTATATTCTACTTTTAAATTTGTTAAGCCAGTGCGTGCTTTTTCAGCCGCTTCGTAGGCTATTAAAAAATCGCCATGATTAGTTTGCAAAGCACGCAGTTCATCAAGTTCAACATCATAGCCATCGGCAATTACACCGCCTTCACGTAATAATGCTGCTGGCTCTGGCTTAATGGCAATAGTTAATAATTGCAATGCGGCTTGTGGTGCTTGCAAATTTTCAGCTAAGGTTTCAAGCAGGATAGACTGTGATTTATTTAACAAATCCTGCAATAGAGGCAATTGCAACAAACTATGGTTCAAGCCAGATAAGTCGCGCGGCCTGGCTGTTTTAAGCGCTATTCGTGTGGTGATACGTTCAATATCATTTACGTTTTTTAACTGCGTTTGTAACGCTGAAAATTGATTGTTTTCGATAAGCGTTGCCACTGCATCATGGCGTTTTGTAATTAGATTTTTATCGCGCAAAGGATGATGCAACCAATGGCGTAGCAACCTTGCACCCATTGCTGTGCTGGTAGTGTTAAGTAGCGAATACAAGGTGGGTGATGATTCATTACGTAATGTCACATCAATTTCTAAATTGCGGCGTGTGGCCGCATCTAGCGCAATATATTGGCTAGCGTGCTCTACACTTAACGAACCAATATGCGGCAGCGCAGCGCGTTGCGTGTGTTTTACATATTCAAACAATGCGCCTGCCGCGCTTACTGCAGCAGTAAAATCTGCACAACCAAAACCTGCCAAATCTTTTGTATTAAATTGTTTGCTTAAAGTGACTATCGCTACTTTGTAATCAAATTGCCAGTTAGCTAATCTCTTTTTAGGCGCTTTATGGTTTTGCACAATTGGCCATTGGCAATCATCTGCACACACGATTTCGGCTGGTTGAATGCGCTCTAACTCTTGTGCAAGCAAGCCTAGTGCGCACTCACTTAGCACAAATTCACCCGATGTTAAATTAAGCCGTGCCAGTCCTAATACATCTTTAACTGCGTAAATACTTAACAGGCAGTTATCGCGCGTTTCATCTAATAAGGCAGAATCTGTGAGCGTACCTGGCGTTAAAATGCGCGTAACAGCTCTTTCAACAGGCCCTTTAGATGCAGCTACATCGCCAATTTGTTCGCAAATAACAACCGCTTCACCCATTTTGGCTAATTTAGCCAAATATTGCTCAGCGGCATGGTATGGCACACCTGCCATTTTAATTGGCTGCCCATTGCTATTTCCGCGCTGGGTTAAAGTAATACCTAGTAAGCGTGATGCACGCTCTGCATCTTCAAAAAAAAGCTCATAAAAATCCCCCATGCGATAAAACATCAGCATATCGGGATGTTGCGCTTTTAAGCCAAGATACTGGCGCATCATTGGGGTGTGATTATTACTTAGGATTTCTACAGTTAAATCATTCAAATTAGTTAACCTTTAGTGGTAAATTTATTTGGCATTTCGATCATTTGTGGGTAAAAACCTTATTTTAACTTCTATTTTACTATGATTAAACTTTGTAAAAAAACACCAATATATTTTCATCAATCAAGACAGTATTCAAACATTAATTTTTAAATATTGAGTAGAATTTAAATTTATTTGCATTAAAATCAATAGCTTAAATAAATTTAATTGTTGGCATGGCTTATGCTTATTAAACTGTACCAGCCAGCTATTTTTGCATAATTTTGAGATAATTTTAAATGAAAATCACTAAAACAAACAATACCCGAAACAACACTCAAACCAATGATTTGAATGTTTACGCCACTTATGCGGCTTTTTTAGTTCAATGTAGAAAAGTGATGGGGCCATTTGATGTAGAAAAATTAGCCCATGACGAAGCGTATAAAACTGAGTTTTTCAATCGCGTTTCACTAAGTGCTGATGATAAATTATTTGAACTGGCTAATTTAGTCAGTAGACAGCTAGACGAAGAATTGCTAACAACACATTAACCTCGGTTTGTTTCTTTTCAAGCAAGTATTATTTGTCGATACATTTAATTTATAATCCAATTAAACCACATTAAGAAGTGAGAGAGAAATGAAACAGGTTGAATTCGATGCACAGGATTTAGGTGTATTGTTAGGTGAGCTAACAACTGAGCAATTTGACAAACTTGATTTTGGCGTTATTGGTTTTGATGATGAAAGTTTAGTAAATGTGTACAACGCATGTGAATCTAGGATGGCTGGTCTATCAACACAAAATGTACTTGGTGCGGATTTATTCAACACTGTTGCCCCCTGCATGAACAATTTCTTAGTTGCCCAAAAATTTCAAGATGCAATTGATGATGCAACTGAGCTAGATGAAATAATGGATTATGTATTAACGTTGAAAATGAAGCCAACCCGCGTTAAATTAAGACTTTTAAGTCAGCCACAACTAGCATTAAACTACTTAGTTATTTTAAGATCGGCCTGATAACAACTTATGATTGACGATTTAAAATCTGATTACGAATCTCTATTGCAATTTATGTATATGGCGCCTGTAGGTTTAGTACAGATGCGTGGAGACGGGCATATAGTGATGATCAATCCTTTATCTGCCCAGCTATTTTTACCCATTGCACCCAATAGCGATTTAACTAATTTTTTTGAAACGCTAGAAAATGCGGCACCTGAGCTACAACACCTTTGCAAAAATTATAAAAAAAACCGCGGGCAAATTTGTGATAATTTACGGGTGCAATTAACAGCGGGTATCCCCGGGAAAGAAGACGCTAGATTTCTTGCTTTTACATTGCTTAAGCTTGGTGCAGATAGCATTATGGCTGTTATCACCGATGTTTCTATACTGGTTAAGCGTGAGCGACAGCTAAAACATAACGAAGCCTGGTTTAACGCGATTTTTACGGATGTAAGAGATTACTCAATAGTTAGTTTAACTAGCGAGGGTAATATCGAACACTGGAACGTTGGTGTTGAGAGATTAACTCAGTATAAACAAGATGATATAGAAAATAAATCATACGGCGTTTTTTTCCCTGATGATGCTATAAATCAAGAAAGACTTAAAGATAGATTATTAGCGGCAGACCAAAGCGGCTGGGATTTAATAGAAGGCTGGTGTTTACGCAAAGATGGCAGCCGTTTTTGGGGTAGTAGCATTATTTCACCGCTTGTTGACCCCATGCGTGAGCCGATAGATCCACAACGATATTCACTAATTATTCGTGATATAGATGACAATCGTAATTCAACAGAAGCGATCATAAAGGCAAGCTTTAATGATCACTTGACTGGTATTTCGAATCGCCGTGCGTTTTTTGAAGTGGCTGTAGCAGAGTTTGAGCGCTGGAAAAAACGACCCAGACCATTATCTCTATTGGCTATAGATGCCGATCATTTTAAAAAAGTAAATGATACTTATGGTCATGCAACTGGTGACGAAGTATTAAAGCATTTAGCTAAGGTGTTGCAAGACAGCGTGAGAGGCATGGATACGGTCGCTAGACTAGGCGGTGAAGAATTTGGTGCATTGCTACCTTCAATTGATTTGCAAGGCGCACTCAAAATTGCAGAGCGAATTAGAAAATCAATTGCAGAAGCTAAGTTTGATGTAGATGGCCAAACTATTCAATACACAGTGAGTATTGGGGTGAGTACAGTTGATGATAGTGTGACTGGTATTGATATGCTGCTTAAGTTGGCAGATGATGCTTTATATGTGTCAAAAAACGCAGGTCGTAATTGTGTTACCGCTGCAATACAATCAGTTTAGCGATATTAAAGTAGTTATAATTTAGACTGAGTTAATAATTAGATTGTATTAATAATTTAAATAGTCCAGTCACAGAGCTTACCCATGTGATTGACAGGTAGACTTAACCCAAAAGTTAGCGCTTTAGGTTGTTCAGCAGTACTTAAATGCGTACAAATGTAGTGTTGCAAATGCTTAGTTATTTCCAATTGGTTAGCTTTATCTGGATTATCTAAACCGCCATAAATAGCAGCATGATTAAGCACGATAAATGCTTTCAACCGTGAACCCTCATTAAGTCGCATTACCCTTACCGTGGCATCTTTCACAAATGGATGTTTGATAAGTTTAGCGCGCACTGCAGACAACGAAACATTATTGCCTCCAATTTGAACTAGAAAATCAAGGCGGCCTTTAACCGTGAATTGGTTAGGCATAGACCAGAACAAAACATCTTGTAATGGAAAATTGAGTGTTTTTCCATCTGGCAACAATCGAACAATTTCAGTATCTAATGTAGCTTTTTGCCAAAATGGAAACAGCGTATAAGATTTTGACGGATGGTCTCTGTAACCTATGCCTGCTGTTTCAGAGCTACCATACACCTCGTAAAAACCTGATAAATTTTTATCAAGCAGATTTATTCCTATTTCTGCAGCGCACGGTGCCGATGAATTAACACCAATTATATCAACTGGAAAACGCACGTTAGATTCATCCAGATATTGCCAAAATTCTGGATAGCCAATAATTAAGTCACCATCACTTAATAGTGATTGCACTGCGGTTGATGAAAGATTGCGTACATCGATCACTGGTATTGCTACCCCTAAATAACGCGGCAATAAATTAGTAAATATAAAACCGTAGATATGATGGGATGGCACAGCATATAAAATACGTTTTTGACCTGCGAATAGATCGCCTAAAAACTGGGCTTCTTGTTCTAACAAAGCCAGCTCATGAGAATGATATTTTTTAAATCCTGTGCTCCCTGACGATTTAAATGAAATAGTCTTTGAAAATACGCTCAAACTTTTATGCGCAATGGTTAACCAATTGGCTAAGGTGGGTGGGTTGAATAAATTTTCTTCGAGATTGCTTTCATCTAAATGAATCGCCCTTGATAGCCCAATTGACAGCGCCATTAGTTCTAGCGAATCTAGTTGCAAGTTTGATTCGCCAAAAGCTTCATTGGCGTTGTTAAGCATATCCTTATTTATTGGCATGCCTTTCCTCAAACCTGTAAGCTCAGCCATCATTAGATCAGCTACAAAACTTGCCAAGCGTGCATTTGTTGAAAACCAAGAATCTACTAGGCTTAAGTTTTTCATGGTTAAGTTGTGCGCTATGCGGCTGAATCTGAAGTGTTATACAAAGACCAAGCGCGTAAACGTATTTGGGCAATCAGCGCTATTAATTCAGGCTGTAGAACACGATCTTGATCAAGAAATGTAATGTGTTGCGATAATACTTGCATCATATCGGCTAGTTTTGGATGCAAGCTTGCTTGTTTTGAACACTTTAATCGCAATTGCACCCCTTGAAAAACTGAAATTAGCATGGCTGCAGCCACCTGTTCTGTTAACTCTAAAACTCGTAAACAATCGCGGCTTGCAATAGTACCCATGCTGACCTTATCTTGGTTATGGCATTCAGTCGAACGTGAAAAAACCGATGCTGGCATGGTTAATTTCAACGCTTCAGCAGTCCATGCACTCACACTAATTTGCAATGCTTTAAGGCCATGATTTATTGGGGCGTTTACAGCAGAGCTGCCCGATAAATTGTTGGGTAACCCATTGCTATATCGACTATCAACCAATAAAGCCATTTGCCTATCAAGCATATCTGCTAAATTGGCTACTAAATTTTTTAAACTATCCATTGCAAACGCAATGTGGCCCCCGTAAAAATGCCCGCCATGCATCACTCTATCATTATCTGCATCAATCACTGGGTTATCGTTCACACTGTTTATCTCGTGTTCAATATCAGTTTTTATCCACCCAAGCGCGTCGGCTAATACACCAATAATGTGCGGCGCACACCGAATAGAATAACGGTCTTGAATACGCCCGTTGTGTGTGGTTTCATCTATTAATAAATCTTCTCTAATCCATTTAGCAATGGTTTGTTGGCCAGCGTGCGGTTTTAAGCTAAACAAAACTTCATCAAAATGATGCGCATTTCCATCAAGCGCAAAAGACGCCATCGCGCTAATACGGGTACTTAATTGCATTAAATAATCTGCACGTTTATAAGCTTCACATGCCAAAGCAGTCATCACTGATGTACCGTTCATAAGCGCTAAGGCTTCTTTTGGCTGTAAAGTAAGGCGTGTTAACCCAGTTAAATCAAGCGCTTTTAGTGCCTGCATACGCTTACCTCTTAACAACACTTCGCGATCCCCGCAAAGCGTAGCTGCTAAATAAGAAAGAGGCGTTAAATCGCCACTTGCACCTACCGAGCCTTCACAAGGAATAAGCGGTGTAATGTCGTGATTTAAAAAAGCAACTAATTGCTGCAATAGTATTGGCCTTACACCAGAATAGCCTTTTGCTAATGAGGCTAAACGAACCGCAATAATAGCTCTAGCTTGTTTATTGGTAAAAAAAGTGCCAAGCCCACAACCGTGATAAGTCACCAATTGCGCAGATAGCGCTAAAGCTAATTCTTTTGATATTACGACATCGCAAGAGTCGCCTAAACCAGTATTAATTCCATAAACTGGTTTCCCATCAGATAATATCTGCATGACAAAATCTGCCCCACGTTGAATGAAAAACAAATAATCGTTATCTTCTGAAAGTTGTGCTAAAACGACATCTTCTGCCAAGTTAATCACATCATTGATTGTAATTAGTCCATTATGAAAATACAGGGTTGGTTTGGGGGCTAAACAAGGTGAGCTAGTCATAAGGGCAGTATAAAAAGGGAAAGGAAATATTGTCAGCGCATTTATAGATTATCGTCGATCTTTAACTCGACGAATTTGTACCAGTGACCAAATGTCTTCTGAAACAGTGGGTAAAGACTCAAGCTTGGGATGAGAAAATAAATAACCTTGAAAAAGTGTAACCCCTTCATCGGCTAAAGTCAGGCACTCTTCTACAGTTTCTATACCTTCTGCAATCACTTTTACACCAAGCTCTTTGCAAATTGAAATGATAACCATCACTAATGCACGCCGTACCTTATGTTTGTTGACATCGCGAGTTAAAGACATATCAAGTTTAATGATGTCTGGTTGCCAGTTTGCGAGTAAATTTAACCCAGCGTAGCCTGCACCAAAATCATCAATGGCAGAGTAAAACGGTGCTTTCTATATTCTGTAAAAATATTACGTAAATGATCGTTACTTAAAACTTTTTCCACTTTCACTCACTTCAAAAATAATGCGCTCTGTTGGAAAACCTATTTCTTTTGCTGCTTTTATTGTGGCACCTGTATATGTTTCAGGTATATGTTTCAGGTACATGTTTCAGGCTGGTCAACTGCATTTGGAAGAAAGTTAATGCTTAACATGCCTTGTAAATTCAATTTTTTTGCTGATACAATTGCTTTCACAGGCGTTTCTTGATCGAATTGATAACGATTGTTATCGTTTAATTGCGAAAGGATTAAAGCTGCACTTTCATTATTTAGCCCACGTACCAGTGCTTCATATCCAAAAATTTTTCTATTGAAAATATCGACAATTGGTTGAAAAGCCATCGTAAACTTAATGTCAAGCTTGGATTTACTTCTATATTCTTTAAATGCAAATGACTGAATATTCGCAACATTATTCATTTGATTACCCTAACAACTTTAATAAAGTTGTTTTTATTATGTATTGTAGTAAGTTAGGTGTTACACGCGCAGTGTTCAAATTTTTACACTAAAAACAGGCAAAGATTATTTGCACACTTGCTGAATAAACACGCTAAATAGAGCAATAAAATTGCAGTTGGTTCAAGTTGGAAATTTAGATCAATAAATTAAAAATTGAGATAAAAAACGATAAAAATAGCTTTTAAATCTATTTTTTTTCGTTGTATTGTATTTCGTTGTTTATTCAGAAAAGTGGCAAAAATGATGCTCTAAATTATGTGCCAATAATTGGGTTTCGTATTAAATTACCTAGTATTACTAGTCGATGTGACCTACAAAAACCTAACGTTTAACATTAGCAATTTACGTTAAGTAATAAATTACACACATCAAACAAATTGAGTTTTTTGCGCTACTGTTAGATGTAGGCTTAATATTTGCAACATTTGGCCAAATATTTTTGGGTTAGCCGCCACAATATTGCCAGTTGTAAGCCAGCTTTCGTTGCCTTCAAAATCACCCACAATACCGCCTGCTTCTTGTACTAATAAGCCACCAGCTGCAATATCCCAAGTAGATAAATTTAGCTCGAAAAAACCATCGGTGTAGCCAGCGGCCACATAAGCTAGATCTAGCGCGGCTGAACCTGGACGCCTAATACCTGCAGTACTTTTAATCATGTCTTTTAGCATCGTCATGTAGGTGTCAAGCTGCGAGAAATCTTTATATGGAAAGCCAGTGGCAATTAAAGCAGTTTGCAATTTGCCACGATTAGCCACGCGAATGCGTTTGTCATTTAAAAAAGCGCCACGGCCTTTAGTTGCGGTAAACAAATCGTTACGTACTGGGTCATAAATCACCGCTTGAGTAAGCACTCCTTTTTGTTGTAAGGCAATAGATACGCAATATTGTGGAAAATTATGCAAAAAATTAGTTGTGCCATCTAGCGGGTCGATGATCCAGATATTTTCAGCATCTTTATTGGTATCTCCACTTTCTTCACCCATAAAACCGTGATCAGGGTAAGCATATTTTAGTGTATCAATAATGACCTGTTCAGCTGCGCGATCTATTTCAGTAACAAAATCGTTAAAATCTTTGCTTTGAACAGTCAAAGCGCCTACGTCGTTAGAGCCTTTGTTAATAACACGACCCGCTTCACGGGCCGCTTTTACTGCAATAGTTAACATTGGGTGCATAACGATAATCTTTGGATAAACTAGTAAGTTTACTATTTTAACGGTTATGGCTTTAGTCACATAGTAATATGTTGATATTATCTATGCTCAAAATCTGCTTTTAAAATCTAAAACAAGTTGGCTATCTTTTTACAGATATAAAGTGTAGCGCATGATCAATTTTTCATAGACCTCATCGTGAAAAAATTAGAATAAAAACAGCAATCAATAAAATAGAGAAAAAAAACAAAGAGATCATTAAATAGTTTTTTGGATTGGCAATTAACGCAGATTTTATAGGCTGTGGCAAAACATCTTCGTTGTCTTCGTTGGTTGATGTTTGTAACAGCTTAAGTACTTTGGCAGTCATTACAGCATCAAATTCGTAAGGGTCAAAGCTACTGTAACCACCTTCTTTAAGCGCTTCATTTAACTTATTTTCCAACGGTACATACTTCATAGCCCAATTTGTAAACGATAAATTGGTAATTTGCTTTTTAGAAATCAGTTTTAAATTTGTATGTCTTGTGTCTAGTAGAAGTTTTTCATATAGCTTGTCCACTTCAGATTCTTTGCCCTCTAAGCACTGAAAAAAACAGCCGTCGCCAAAGTATAAAACGCCAACAAGTCCATTTTTTCGGTTATTAACACGAGATTTAGCCAATATTCGCGCAATTTTTGGCTCAATGCCAGCAAAGTTGGAAGTGGCGTCTA
Source organism: Methylotenera sp. (assembly GCA_043759515.1). Classification (GTDB taxonomy): domain Bacteria; phylum Pseudomonadota; class Gammaproteobacteria; order Burkholderiales; family Methylophilaceae; genus Methylotenera_A. Next base: position 55,983 of record JAYVLK010000034.1, on the reverse strand, counting down.
AACTCGATTTGCTAACATAAATAATTTGAACAAGCTTTTCCATTTTATTCCCCTTATAAGTCTTATTTTAAAAATTAGGTTTAATACTATTTATTATTGCTTGATTTCCCCAAAGTTCTTTAGCTCTGTAAAGTGCTAAATCAGCCTGATGCAACAGTTCTTTAGGTGTTGTATTCAAACTAATTTCAAAACTTGATACCCCAACTTATTATTACGCATGCCCGATGGAGAGGCATCATATTGCACACAACATTTCTTCAACTTTTGCGCAAATTAAGTCGCGCATAACAAATCGTTCATCTCTTGGCATTTGAGAAATTAACATAATAAATTCTCTACCGCCATATCTAGCAACAAAATCATTTTCCCGTCTTAATGATGCTTGCAAAGTAACTGTAAAATTTTTCAATGCAGCGTCCCCAGCCAAATGTCCGTGGGTATCGTTGCAGCGTTTAAAAAAAACACGTCTATAAACATACCCGTTAACTGGTCACGGCTGTCAATACCTGCTCCCAGTAAGCATAAAACTGATCTTCAAAATATCGTCGGTTGTAAATGCCAGTTAAAAAATCGTGAGTAAACGTTTTTTCTAAAGACGCTTTACTTTGTTACAACTGCCGTAATGGTAATAGAATCTCTAGATTCCATAATTGCTTGCATGAGACTTTCTTGGCAAACATTTATATGTACACTTTTATTTATTGTTAAATGAAGTTAGGATTTTTGCTGTTGGTAAATAACAACTATTTATTTTTTTGAGTGAACTTGTGACTAAAATTTCTATCATTTGCTCGTTAATTAACATAGGATTAAATTAATTACAAAGTTTTAGCAGTTTTTTCATTATATTTTTGTATGTACGAAGGAAAAAATGACATTGAAAATTATTAACTTCAATGTAGAAGCCGACAATCTAGAAGCCGACAATCTAGAAGCCGACAATTCGCATGGATGCGCGGGCTGTTCTAATGCTAACGAATTAGGTTTTGATTTTGAATATGCTTTTCAGCCGATCGTAAATTTAAACACCCGAAGTATTTATGCGCATGAGGCTTTGATTAGAGGTGTTAATGGAGAAGCCGCACAGTCAGTGTTAAGTAAGATAAACAGCTCAAATACCTATAAATTTGACCAAGTCTGTCGAGTTAAAGCCGTTAAATCGGCTGCCGAGTTAAAACTTAATAATTTACTATCAATTAACTTTATGCCTAATGCAGTTTATAGACCAGAGCTCTGTATCAGAACAACGCTTGAAGCTGCAAAAAAATATAATTTTCCAGCAAACAATATCATTTTTGAATTTACTGAAGGTGAAAAGATCAACATAAAGCACTTGCAAAGCATTATTAGAGAATACAAAAAACTAGGATTTAAAACTGCGATTGATGATTTTGGCGCGGGATATGCTGGGCTTTCGCTGTTGGTTGAATTTCAACCCGATATTGTAAAGATTGATATGGAACTGCTTCGCAATATTGATTCTGATCGACCCAGACAAATAGTTGTAAACGCGCTAGTTAAAATGTGCCATGAGTTAAATGTTACCGTATTGGCTGAAGGAGTGGAGACTAAAGGCGAACGCAACTACTTATTTGATCAGGGGATATATTTGATGCAAGGTTACTTATTTGCAAGGCCTGCGTTTAAATCGGCTGGCATTGTCGATGAAAATGCTTGGATGTAAATGTGAATATAAACCTGAATGCAAGTAGCCAATACAATCACTGAATTAGGTCAACTCACAAATCTTTCATTTTAATAGTGGTTGATTTTAATAACGCAACAGATTAAAAAACTATTCTTTAAGTTTAAAACACAGTAACATTTGCTAAGTTAGTCGCAAGTTTATTAAACCTTAGCCTTTAACACAGCCATTCTGGCTGTATCATTCGTATCCATGATTAACAAGATTTGCTGCTTGCAGCACAAGAAAATTTAATGGATAAAAATAACGTCATACCTTCTTTGGTGCAAAGTAATTTATTTAGCAACATTAGAATAGTGCTTTGCCAAACTAGCCATCCAGGCAATATTGGATCAGCCGCGCGCGCTATGAAAACCATGGGCTTGCAACATTTATATTTGGTTAAACCCGATAAATTTCCTGATGCACACGCAACCGCCCTATCTACTGGTGCTGCAGATTTGTTAGAACGCGCAATTGTCACGCAAACCCTATCTGAAGCGCTTACAGGTTGCGCTTTTGCGATCGGCATGAGCGCTAGAAAGCGTTATTTATCGCACGAAACAGTCAATGCGCGTGTTGCTGCAGTAGAAGCAAGTCAATTAGCTTCTATCCAACCTATTGCAATAGTATTTGGCACAGAAATGAGTGGTTTAAGCAATGCAGAGCTTGATTGTTGCCAAATGTTGGCAATGATTCCAGCTAATCCAGAATACAGCTCGCTTAACTTAGCCGCCGCTGTACAGGTGATGTGTTATGAGATTCGCATGGCAATATTAGATGGTAAAATAGACGCACCTAATGTATTGCCCTTGGCCACTAATGATGAACTAGAAGGTTTTTATGCTCATTTAAACGAAACATTGTTAAAAATTGGCTATTTAAACCCCGCAGCACCTAAAAAATTAGGTGAACGTATGCGCCGTATTTACGCCCGCGCAAGGCTTGAAAAAGAAGAGATTAATTTGCTAAGAGGTGTATTGACCTTAACGCAAGAACCCAGAAAACATAGCAAATATTAGGTAGTTGATAATCCTACTGAATTAGTCAACTACTAAGCAATCGTGGCATAATATTGTTTTAAAATTATCTAATAAAACATGTTTAATCATATTAAAGAAGATATTTCTATCGTGTTTGAGCGTGACCCTGCAGCGCGTTCACACATTGAGGTATTAACCACCTACCCTGGCGTGCATGCGTTATTAATGCATCGGTTTAGCCATCGGCTGTGGGGAATGCATTTGTATTGGTTAGGCCGTGTGTTTTCACATATTGGGCGCTTTTTAACTGGTATTGAGATTCACCCCGGTGCCACCATTGGCAGGCGCGTTTTTATTGATCATGGTATGGGCGTAGTAATTGGTGAAACAGCTATTATTGGTGATGATTGCACACTTTATCATGGCGTTACACTTGGTGGCACATCCTGGAACAAAGGTAAGCGCCACCCAACGTTAGAGCAAGGCGTGGTGATTGGCGCAGGTGCAAAAGTGCTTGGGCCAATCGTAATCGGTAAAAACGCAAAAATAGGCTCAAATGCAGTAGTTGTAAAAGATGTGCCCGAAAACGCAACCGCTGTAGGAATACCTGCAAGAATTTTAGAAGAAGAAAAAGCTAGAGCACGTGACCAAGTAGCGCAAAAAATCGGCTTTAGTGCCTATGCGCTAAGTGATGATAATAACGACCCGATTGCCAAGGCGATTCACCGCTTGTTAGATCATGCCGCTAAACAAGATATTGAATTGGCTACTTTAAAAGCGCAATTAGCTAAATTTGCAGATGTGACTGTTGACGCTGAATTAGCCGATGCTTTTGCGGCAAAAAAATCTTAAGTTATTTTATCTATTTCATTTTTTCTGCCTAAGTTTACTTTGAAACAAAATCTATAATTTAGCTTGAACTTAAACCGCATAATAATTGACTAAAACAGTAGGTTATTATAGAATACATATAAATTTTAGCTATACAAATACTAATGAGATTAACCACTAAAGGAAGATTTGCAGTTACTGCGATGCTTGATTTAGCTTTAAATGAAGCTAAAAAAGCAGGCGAAATTCGCCCTGTGACACTTGCCGCAATTAGTGAACGGCAATCTATATCGCTGTCTTATTTAGAGCAACTTTTTAGTCGTTTGCGTCGCCAAGGTTTAGTAACTAGTGTACGCGGTCCAGGTGGCGGGTATTGCGTTGCTAAAGCACACAGCAAAATTTCTGTGTCTCATATTATTACTGCGGTTGATGAGCTTATAGATGCTACGCAGTGCGGTGGGCAAGAAAACTGCCACGATACTAGCCGTTGTATGACACACGATTTATGGGCTACGCTTAATAACAAAATATTTGATTATTTGTCTGGCGTAACCTTAGCTGAATTGGTATCTCACCAGCAACAAAATGAGGCTAATTTGCAAAGTAGTAAGATGCATTTTTTACCACGTAAAACAGTCGCTGAAATTAATACCGATGACAACAGTATTTTGGCTACTTTGTTGGCTTAATTATCATATCGTTGACAACATAACATGAGCGCGGTTTTTTTTGATCATAATAGTACTACTGCGCTGCATTCTGAAGTTTTAAAAGCCATCTTGCCGTTTATGACGCAGCAACACGGCAATGCAACAAGCAGGCATACTTTTGGCAGCACTGCGCGGGCAGCCATTGAACAAGCGCGTGAACAAGTGGCTTTTTCTATTAACGCGCACCCAGGCCAAGTGATATTTACCGCAAGTGGAACTGAAGCGAACAACTTTGCGATGCGCGGTATAACAAATGAAACAAAAAATGGCCAGATTTTATTTAGTACAGTCGAACACCCTTGTGTGTCTAGTCCAGCTTTATCAATGCGGGCATTAGATATACCAGCTAATAGCATTAAAGTTGATGAAAATTGTCGCCTAGATTTGGCGCACTTACGCAAATTATTAGGCACGCCAACCCAGCTAATTTCGGTGATGCTGGCTAATAACGAAACAGGTGTTATTCAAGATATAGCTGTAATAAGCGAAATAGCGCGCGCGCACAAGGCTTTTATGCACACCGATGCGGTGCAGGGTTTGGGCAAAATAGTCGTTGATTTTGAGGCATTAAACGTACATGCAATGACTATATCTAGCCACAAAATAGGCGGGCCATTAGGCGCAGGTGCTTTAGTAATTGATAAACGCGTGGATATTAAGCCTTTGTTGTACGGTGGTGGACAAGAAAAAGGTTTACGCAGTGGCACTGAGAATATTGCAGCCATTGTTGGTTTTGGAGTTGCTTGCGAATTGGCAGTAAAAAATATTGGCCAATTTTCCAACCACACTAGACATTTACGCGATTATTTGGAAACTGGTTTACGAAAACTTAACGCGCATTTATTTGCAAATAATGCAAACCGTTTACCTAATACCAGCTTTTTTGCGTTTGAAAATATTGATGGCGAAACATTGGTGATGGCGCTTGATCGTAAAGGCTTTGCAGTAGCAAGTGGTTCAGCTTGTAGCTCTGATAACGGCCAAGCTAGCCATGTTTTACTGGCAATGGGTGTTGATGAAGATTTAGCCCGCAGTGCAATTCGGGTGAGTTTTGGAATGAGCAACACAATTGCAGAAGTGCAGCAATTTTTGAGTGTGCTTGAAAGTGAATTAGCAAGGCTAAGAAATTTAACTGCAATGGCTGTTTAAATTTCTTGTTCATATTGGCGAAAAGTAGCCAATTAAATTAGTAAAACTAAAGAAGTAAAAAAATTATTGAGAAAGTAGTGATTTAATGATGCAAAGAGATCCGATTTATTTAGACTATTCTGCCACCACACCTGTTGACGCGCGTGTGGCTGCAGTGATGATTCCTTATTTAACTGAGCATTACGGCAACCCAGCATCGCGTAGCCACCCTTTTGGCTGGACTGCTGAAAAAGCGGTAGAAAACGCGCGCGAAGAAGTGGCTAAATTAGTGGGCGCTGATCCACGTGAGATCGTGTGGACATCGGGTGCTACTGAATCGAATAACCTAGCCATTAAGGGCGCAGCTAATTTTTATGCCGCAACTAAAGGCAAACACGTTATAACGATTGCCACCGAACATAAAGCGGTGATTGACGCTGTGCGCGAACTTGAGCGCCAAGGCTTTAGCGCTACTTATTTACAGCCTGAGCCAAATGGTTTGGTTGATTTGGCCAAATTTAAAGCAGCCATTCAACCAGATACAGTGTTGGCAAGCGTGATGCTGGTTAACAACGAAATTGGCGTGATTCAAGATATAACGGCTATTGGTAATATTTGCCGCGAAAACAATGTGATTTTTCACGTAGATGCAGCGCAAGCAACTGGTAAAGTGAAGATTGATTTAGCCACACTGCCAGTCGATTTAATGAGCTTTTGTGCACATAAAACTTATGGTCCAAAAGGTATTGGTGCGCTGTATGTGCGCCGCAAACCGCGTATTCGTATTGAAGCGCAAATGCACGGCGGTGGGCACGAGCGCGGCATGCGTAGCGGCACATTAGCAACCCATCAAATTGTAGGTATGGGCGAGGCTTTTAGGCTTGCGCGTGAAGAGATGGAATTTGAAAACGCACGCATCACAAAATTGCGCGATAAGCTTTTGAGCGGCTTACAAACTATTGATGAAACGTACGTTAATGGCGATTTAGCGCACCGTGTGCCGCATAATTTAAATATTAGTTTTAATTATGTTGAGGGCGAATCGCTTATTATGGCCATTAAAGATATCGCAGTTTCAAGCGGCTCTGCCTGTACATCGGCTAGTTTAGAGCCTAGTTATGTACTACGAGCGCTTGGAAGAAGTGACGAATTAGCGCACAGCTCGATTCGCTTTTCATTAGGCCGTTTTACAACGGAAGCTGATGTAGATTACACCGTAGAATTACTGAAAAATAAAGTGGAAAAATTAAGAGCTTTATCGCCACTTTGGGATATGTTTAATGATGGGATTGATATCTCCAAAGTCCAATGGGCAGCCCATTAAAATGCACACTCTTTACTTGCCTGGCGGCGTTGTCGGCATATTTGCATAGAATTACTATGCGGCATATACCTCCGCCTTGCCAGACAAGCAAATAGCGCACATTTGGATTTTTTTGAAGTGTTGAAGTTTAGTTTTTTTTAGAAATTTAATAGTTAACAAATATTAAAAATAGGAAGCAAAATCAAGGCGCCAAGCTGTAGGCAGTACGATTAGTACGGCAAGGCGCGGCAACGCCGAGTTTGCGAAATAGTTTATACGCATAGGAGAGTAAAGATGGCATATTCAGATAAGGTTTTAGACCACTACGAAAACCCGCGTAACGTGGGTAGTTTAGATAAAAATGACCCAAATGTTGGCACGGGCATGGTGGGTGCACCTGCTTGTGGCGATGTGATGAAGTTAATGATTAAAGTGAACGATGCGGGCATTATTGAAGATGCAAAATTCAAAACTTATGGCTGTGGCTCAGCAATCGCGTCAAGCTCATTGGTAACCGAATGGCTTAAAGGTCGCACTATTGATCAGGCTTATGCGATTAAAAATTCTGAAATTGCAGAAGAGTTAGCTTTGCCGCCTGTTAAAATCCATTGTTCTGTATTGGCTGAAGACGCCATTAAGGCGGCAGTGGCTGATATTAAAGCTAAGCAATTGGCGGCTAAAGTAGCAGCTTAACGATTTTTTGTAGGAGCGACGCCTCGTCGCGATTGTGTATCGCAAAGGCAGATCAATCGCGACGAGGGCGTCGCTCCTACCTAACAAGAGAAAATATGGCAATTACACTCACTCAAACCGCGGCAAACCGCGTAGAAAAATTTTTAGCCAACCGTGGTAAAGGTATTGGCCTGCGCTTGGGCGTTAAAACCACAGGCTGCTCTGGCATGGCTTATACACTTGAATTTGTAGATAATATGCAAACGGATGACATGTCATTTGACAGCCATGGCGTTAAGGTGATTGTCGACCCAAAAAGTTTGGCCTACATTGACGGCACTGAGCTGGATTTTACAAAAGAAGGCTTAAACGAAGGTTTTAAATTTAACAACCCAAATGTTAAAGATGAGTGCGGCTGTGGTGAGAGCTTTACAGTGTGAGCGTTAATTTTTTTGAGTTGTTTGGGCTTAAAAACACGTTTAAGCTTGATGCAAATACGTTAGAAACCAATTACCGCGCCATACAATCAGCAAGTCACCCAGATCGATTCGTTACTGCAACTTCTACTGAAAAATTACATTCCTTGCAAACTGCAACGCTAGCGAATGAAGCATACTTGATCTTAAAAAATCCAGCTAATCGCTCCAAGTATTGTTTAGCTTTGCAAAATATTGATGCAATCAATGAGTTAAATACCAACATGCCAGCTGATTTTTTAATGCAACAAATGGATTGGCGTGAGGCAATGGAAGATGCAAAAAATGCGAAAAATATTGTCGCTTTAGAGCAATTATTGACTGAGATGCAAGCTGAAGCAGAAAGCTTGCAAGCTGAATTAATTGATTTATTAGATGAAAAAAAAGATTACATGAGCGCCACAGATGCCACGCGTAAGCTTATTTTTATTGATAAAGTCAGTGCGGATATTCTTAAAGAAATTGAATTTTTAGACTAATGAACAAAACATCTAGCCACAGAGAACACAGAGTCCACAGAGAAAATCGATTGAAATGTTTTTCCTCTGTGGACTCTGTGTTCTCTGTGGCTAAAAGTTAAGAATTAAAATTTATGGCACTCCTACAAATATCCGAACCTGGTCAATCTAGTGCGCCGCATCAACATAAATTTGCGATAGGCATTGATTTAGGCACGACTAATTCATTGGTGGCTACTGTAAAAAGTGGTTTAAGCAGTGTGTTGGTCGATGGCGACGGCCATTCGCTGTTACCTAGTGTAGTGCGCTATATGGCTGATGGCACGGTGGACGTGGGTTATGAGGCACAAGCTGCGCAATCGATAGATAGTGCCAACACCATCGTTTCGGCCAAGCGTTTTATGGGGCGCGCGTTAAAAGATATTGATGTGTCATTGCAGCCTTATCAATTTGTTAACCATACAATAGACAAAAAAGAACCAATACAAATACAAACTCGCGCGGGCAATAAAAGCCCAATTGAAATTTCTGCCGAAATATTAAAAGCGCTTAAAACACGGGCTGAAAAAAGCTTTGGTTTGGCTGAAAACAGCGCGGAATTAGTGGGTGCTGTGATTACCGTGCCAGCTTATTTTGATGATGCCCAGCGCCAAGCCACTAAAGACGCAGCCCGTTTGGCTGGTTTAAATGTATTAAGATTATTAAATGAGCCCACCGCTGCAGCTGTGGCTTATGGCTTAGATAATGGCGTTGAAGGCATTTACGTAATTTATGATTTAGGTGGCGGCACGTTTGATGTTTCCATTTTAAAACTGGCCAAAGGTGTGTTTGAAGTGTTAGCAACCAATGGTGATAGCGCGTTGGGCGGGGACGATTTTGACCGCAGGATTTTTTGCTGGGCATTAGAGACCAGCCAATGCAAACCGATTAATGCGCAAGATACGCGGCTTTTGTTAACCAAAGCGCGTGAGGCTAAAGAATGGTTAACCGATCACTCAAGCGCACAAATTACCAGCATGTTAAGTACGGGTGAGCTTGTTAATGTGATGCTTAGTACCAAGAAATTTAACGAATTAACCCAAACATTAGTCATTAAAACGCTTGCTCCGATTAAAAAAGCGCTACGCGATGCAGCACTTTGCATTGACGATATTAAAGGGGTTGTAATGGTGGGCGGTGCTACGCGCATGCCCCAAATTAGGCTTGCAGTAGCCGATTACTTTAAACAAACCCCGTTAACTAATTTAGACCCCGACAAAGTAGTCGCCCTTGGTGCTGCCATTCAAGCCAACGCGCTTGCAGGCAATCGTAGCGAGCAGGATTTGCTGTTGTTAGACGTGATTCCATTATCACTTGGGCTAGAAACCATGGGCGGCTTGGTAGAAAAAGTCATCCCGCGTAATAGCACGTTGCCCATTGCGCGCGCGCAAGAATTTACCACTTTTAAAGATGGTCAAACTGCCATGAGTATTCATGTGTTGCAAGGCGAGCGCGAGTTGGTCAATGACTGCCGATCGTTAGCGCGATTTGAGTTGCGTGGCATACCGCCAATGGTTGCAGGTGCAGCCAGAATCCGTGTGACTTTTACTGTAGATGCCGATGGCTTGCTAAGCGTATCCGCGCGTGAAGCAACAACTAATATTGAGGCCAATATTGTGGTTAAGCCTTCCTACGGGTTAACTGAAGAACAAATGTTGCGCATGTTAAAAGCTGGCTTTGAATCGGCTGAAACAGATAAAAATGCGCGCATGCTTAATGAGGCGATTGTAGATGCGCATAGCTTGATTGCGGCAATTGAAGCAGCTTTGCAACAAGATAGTACGCTATTAAACGAGACAGAAATTCAAGAAATACGATTTAAAATAGATGCTCTTCAATCTAGCGTTAGCCAAGAAACTGGCCATGCAGATGCTATTAAAACTGCAACAGAAACCTTAAATATTGCAACTGAACATTTTGCTACTAAACGTATGGATGCAAATGTGAGTTTAGCATTAGCGGGTAAAAGTGTTGAAGATTTAAGTTTTTAAAACTACTGTCATAAAATTTAATGTCATTCTGACGAAAGTCAGAATCTAATACTCTACATATTAATTGTTAAAACTGAGATGCTGAATCTAGTTCAGCATGACAAAACCTAGGAATAAACAAATGCCACAAATTACTGTTTTACCACATGCTGAGTTATGCCCACAAGGTGCAAAAATTGAAGCTAAATCGGGTGAATCCATTTGCGAAGTATTATTAAGTAATCATATTGATATTGACCATGCTTGCGATCAAGCTTGCGCTTGTACCACATGCCATGTGATTATTCGCGAAGGCTTTAAGACCATAGAAGCATCGGATGATACTGAAGATGACATGCTAGATAAAGCATGGGGGCTAGAACCTAACTCGCGCTTATCGTGCCAGGCGATTATTGGGACTGCTGATTTGGTTGTAGAAATACCCAAATATTCGATTAACATGGCCAAAGAGGGACATCGCTGAAAATATTATTTAGAAATTTACAATAAATACAAAAAAAGCCGCAAAAAGCGGCTTTTTTTGCTTAAAAGTTTGTTTAAACATAAAAATATTGTTGATCAAACCTTTTTTTATGACTTGTTAATTAATAAAAGTATCTTCTAGAAAATGCACTTTACCAGTTGATAAATCATAAATTCCGCCAATAATACCTAGCTCATGCTTTTCTAACATATCGTCCACAATATCACTTAAGCGAACAATCGTATCTATTTGGTAACGCACGTTTAGCTCGCTGATTTTTTCAACAAAATCTGGGTTTTTAGAGCAGCGTTCTTCTGTTTTAGTAACCGATTTTTCATGACGAATTGACGGCTTAATTAAATTGATAATCTCGCCGATATGGCCATCTTTAAAATCATCACAAGCCGCTTTAACTGCACCGCAACCACTATGACCCATCACCACAATAAGCTTACTGCCAAGATATTTGCTACTAAATTCTAAAGAACCAATGGCTTTATCAGACGCAATATTACCGGCCAAACGTACACTAAAAATATCGCCAAGTGCTTGATCAAACAACATTTCGGTTGGCGCACGCGAATCGCTGCAACTTAACACTGCGGCAAATGGATGTTGTTTATCTTTAGTTATTTTAACTAAACTTTGAAAGTCTTTATCTGATTGAAAATTATTAACAAAGCGATGATTACCCTCAATTAAAATGTCTAGCGCTTCTTTAGGTGTCATTTTGTCGCGATTTAACAGTGGGTGTGTATACATGAATGTTGCCCCTAATATTGTTGATGGATTATTGATATATTAAAAGTATTAAGATTTAGGTTGTATAAAACCAATTGTTTCAACGGTAATATTTTTTAATTTTGCATGTAGCGAATAATCGCGCAAATACTCTACTACATCGTACGCAATTGATTTTGATTTAGTACAATCAATAACTACTTTGGCATTGGCTGGAATTGCTTCTAAGGCCTGAATAATATTGGCTTTATTAAAAAAAGAAACTTCTTCAGCAAGCACAAAATGGTGCTCTTCATGGCCATCTACATTTGTTTTTATATCATTCATATAAAACGAGTTTCGATAACTGTGATGCAGCGTAAAAAAGATACCCACTACTAAACCAACGGCAATACCTGTTAAAAGATCGGTTAGTAAAATAGCTGCAACAGTTGCAATAAAAGGCGCAAATTGCTCCCAACCTAACTCATACATTTGTTTAAATAAGCTAGGTTTGGCTAGTTTGTAGCCAACCATAATTAATATGGCCGCTAAACTTGCCAACGGGATCATATTAAGCAAACTTGCAATGGTGATTACACTTATTAGCAACCAAAAGCCATGCAAAATGGCTGACATTTTTGTTTTTGCGCCAAAAGTAATATTGGCCGAACTACGCACAATGACTTGAGTAACAGGTAAACCGCCAATTAAACCAGAAATTAAATTGCCTAAGCCCTGCGCTTTTAGCTCTTGATTAGTGGGGGTTACGCGTTTCAATGGATCTAATTTATCAGTGGCTTCTACACATAATAATGTTTCTAAACTGGCTACAACTGCTAGCACAATGGCTACTTTGTACACGGCGAGATTAGTTAATTGCGAAAAATCTGGCAGCGTGAATTGGCCTAAAAAATCACTAACGCTATTTGCAACAGGTAAACGTACAATTTGATCTGCATCTAAACTGAAATTAAGTACGTTTGTTTTAAATAAATAGGCCAGCAAAATACCAAGTAACACCACTACGATTGGACCTTGCAAAATTTGAAAAATCCTATGTTTTTTGCTTAATACGGTATCCCACAGAATTAAGACCGCCATTGATATTGCCGCTATTAACAATGCGCCTGGCGTTAATCTATCCCACGCATCCATTAAAGCACTAAACGAGTTACCGCCATCGGCTTGCATAAACGATTCGTCACCTTCAAAATCTGCATCGTAACCAAGCGCGTGGGGAATTTGTTTGATAATGATCAATAAGCCGATGCCTGTTAACATACCTTTGATGACAGATGAAGGCACAAAATAAGCAATAAACCCTGCTTTAACAAAGCCAAGTGCAAGTTGAATGACGCCTGCTATAACGACGGCCAGTAAAAAAGTTTCAAATGACCCTAAACTTGCAATTGAGCTAAATACAATGACCGCCAAACCTGCGGCCGGCCCGCTTACACCAAGTTGCGAGCCGCTTGCCATGCCTACAATAATGCCTCCAACAATGCCTGCAATGATTCCAGAAAATAATGGCGCGCCAGAGGCAAGGGCAATGCCTAAACACAGCGGCAGTGCTACAAAAAATACAACGATACTAGCTGGTAAATCATTTTTTAATTCTTTAAACCAAGCTTGAGTATTCAAAGTGATGCCTTTTCATTGTTAATTATTTATTGATAGTTTAACAACAAAATAGCCATTTATAGCTAGGCTTTATTGATATTTATTTTGTCGTTTATATTTATTGTTTAGGCAAATAAAATGATCTATTAATTAAAATAAATCATATTTATTGTGACACTTTAAATTGACAAACTCATGACAAAGTTGATAAACCCATGACAGCTTATTTTTTGGCATGAATTGACAATTTTTTACTAATTTAAGTAAATCATTAAATAGCCTAATGCTTATTTTTACAATTTGTAAAATCGAATTTAGTTCAAATTAGTTTGCTTCATGATAACCGCGTCTAGAAATCTGATTCATACGCAAAACTTTTAAGTTTTTAATGGCTGCCTTTTCATTTTCATCTTGCTCCAAAGTTGCACCCTCAAACTCTTCGGCAGTTTTACTAGTGTTACTAGTTACGGGCTCGTGATATGGCCTTTTAGAAATAAAATTTTGGTTATGCGGATTGTGTTTGTTGGTTTCTGCTGCTTGTGCAGCACCAGATGCTAATAAAACTGCTGCTGAAATTGCCACTACCAAGTTTGAAACGTTCATTTTAAAACTCCTTTTAGTTACTAGTTTTTGCTAGATTTGGTTTAAATACTTATTTGACTAAACGCATTATGCGGAAACTAAACAAGCATTTAATCTACCATTATAGGTAGAACGGTATATACTAAATGGCATATGCAACAATCCAATTTTGAACATGCAAATGAAGTAACCAGCGCGCGCGCACTAAAAAAAAGCGTGCAATCGCTACATGCTAGTGATACCCATTTGCGCTTGTTTATTAATTTTGGCCAGCTTATGGTTGAACATGGCTGGAATTTAGTAACAGCCAATCATTTATTACAGTCAATTTGCACACTTTGTGCGGCTTCTCACGCATTGATTGCTATTGAAAATGCAGGTAAATTAATTGTTTACAATCAAATTGGCCAAACCTTGCCAACGGGCACTCGTATACCAATGATGGGTATTTTGGCCACCATGCTTAAAAATCCAGTGCAATTTAATTTGTATCAAAATAAAGACTCACGTTTGTGGACGCACGGCAATACCGAACTAAATGATTGTTTGATTCCTGCAGCACTTGCTCAACAAGGCAGAGGTATTATTGCCATTGCTGGTAAAAATTTAACCTTAAATATTGCCGAGATTGAAACACTACAAGCGCTTTCTGGCTTAATCGCATTATCTATCACGCAAAATCAAACAGTAACTCGGTCTAATGCTGATCAATCTACTTTAGAAACGCTAACGCCAAGAGAACGCGAGATTTTTGCATTGTTGCCAAAAGGTTTAAGTAACAATGAACTGGGCGCAAAACTAGGTATTGCGCCAGGCACTGCTAAAATTCATGTTGAACGTGTATTAAGTAAATTGGGTGTGAGAGATAGAACGCAAGCCGCTGTTAAAGCGGTGGAATTTGGTTATTAATTTTTTACGCACTTATCTCTTTTTAGTAAAATATTGTTAAAGCCAAAAAATATTAGCTAATCAATATTAATACGTTAACTATGAATAATTTACTAGCTAAAAAAAAATCGAATGTTCAAACCTTTTAAGGCTATAGCGCTTGCTTGGCAAGATTTATCTTTAAGTGCAAAAGGCATTTGGGTAATTGCCCTGCCGCTACTGGTTTTATTGGCTTCTCTGGCTTTTTTATATTTACGAGAGCAAGTTTCAATTCAGCTTGAAAATAAGCTAAGCCTTGCTTTGCAAAACCAACGCGATATTCAAAAGGTGCATACGCTTTTAATTGAGGCATCTACAGGTGTTAGAGATTTTTTGCTAACAGGGGACAAGCAGTTTCTAGACATCTTTTTTGTGGCAGAAAAAAAACTACCTTTTCTGCTCAGCACTTTAAACAATCAGCTTGAAAATGATGAGCAAAAGAAACGCTTGGCCAACATTAATTTATTAGTTGAGCAAAATCTGCAGGATTTAGAAATTTTGATTCAATTTGAATCAGCTGTTTCTGCACAAGAGTTAGTTACAAAATTTCAAGCACAAGTGAACACGCTTAATCAATTAAGAATAGAAATTGAACGTCTTAATAATGAAGAGGCTATATTGGTTGATAAAGATCAACAAGATGTTGTTAATCAACGTAAACGCCATATTATTATTACGCTTATTGCGGCAGTGGCTGGAATAATTGGCTCATTAGTTGCGGTTTCTATTTTCTCTCGCACTATTGTTAAACGCGTTCAATTATTAAGAGATTCGGCTGCGCATTTGGCAAAAGCTGAAAAGCTGGATTTACCATCAAGCAGTAAAGATGAGCTTGGCCAGTTATCTGATGAGCTTGATCATGCATCGCAATTATTGGCCAAAAACATTAACGACTCTAAACTAGCCAAACACGAAGCAGAAGAAGCCAGTAATTCAAAAAGTATGTTTTTATCAAGAACCAGCCACGAGTTAAGAACGCCATTAAACGCAATTTTAGGTTTTGCACAATTACTTGAGCAAGATTTACCGCCAGGCAAACAACTTGACAGCGTTACGCATATTTTAGGCGCAGGCCAGCATTTATTAAAGTTAATCGATGAAGTATTAGAAACCTCTCGATTTGCTTCTGGCGAAATTACGCTGGAATTAAAACCCATTTCTGTAAGTGATTTATTGGCAGAAGCGCAAAATTACATCGCGCCAATTGGCAAAATTAGAGATATAGAAATAATAAGTACAATCGCCCCAAATTTATGGGCAAATGCTAATCGGCAAAAATTACTGCAAGTGGTGCTTAACTTACTTTCAAACGCCTTTAAATATGGCCCAGCTTATGAAACGGTGCTATTAAATGCTTATGCACACCAAGGCAAAATTATGATTGAAGTGCAAGATAACGGTGCTGGCATACCAGCCAAATTGCGAGAGCGTTTATTTACGCCGTTTGACAGATTAGGAGCTGAGCAAACCAAGGTAGAAGGCACTGGTTTAGGCTTAGCATTATCTAAACAAATCATGTTAGCAATGCATGGCAGTATTCATGTAGCTACTGAAAAAAGCTTGTTTTGGGTAGAAATAACGGCGTGCGAACCCAGGCTAGAATTAAATAAAATAACAGCATTAAACGCAAACAAAAAGTACACTGCCTTAGATAAAAAGCATTCAATACTCTATGTTGAAGATAATATGAGTAATCGCGCATTGGTTGAGGCCATTATTGGACGCCAGCACGATTTAAGGTTACATTGTGTGGCAACCATTAAAGATGCAAAGCGGTTTTTATTAGAAATTTCACCCTCTATTTTGTTAATTGATTTAAATTTGCCCGATGGCTCAGGCGAAAATTTTGTGGATTATATAAAAAGCCATGACCAATATAGCCACTTACCCATTATGATATTAAGTGCAGACGCATCAATTGAAACAATTGACAGGCTAAAAAGCGTAGGGGTCGCGCACTACATGACCAAACCACTGGATGTGGCCATGTTGAACAAAAAAATTAGAGAATTACTAGACGGTGTTATTTAAAAAATGAACGAAGCTGACATATTAAATGCCAAGATTTTAGTGATTGACGATGCAGAGGCTAATTTACGCCTACTAGAAGATTTATTGTCGCGTGAAGGTTTTCATCAGGTGATCAGCACGGCAGATTCTACCCGCGCGCTTGATCTATTTAAAGCATTTGAGCCCGATTTGATTTTACTAGACTTAATGATGCCAGAATTAGATGGCTACGCTATTCTAGATTTGCTTTCACGCCATATTGCTAAAGATGAATACTTGCCTGTGTTGGTGATTACCGCAGATGCCACAATAGCTACCAAAAGAAAAGCGTTAGCATTGGGCGCTAAAGATTTTTTAACCAAACCATTTGATACGATAGAAGCCATGTTACGGGTTTGGAACTTACTAGAAACGCGCATTTTATACCGTCATTTAAAAGCACTTAACTTTGCAATTACCCCTGTTACCCACACTCATCAAGTATCCCAATAACGAATTGAAATTTTAATTCATTAAGGCAACTTGCTTTAATGGCGTATTAATATTGGCTAATTTTAGTGCCAGTTTTTCTAAATATTCACTGGCTTGCGTATGTTGATTGTTAAGCGTTAACACTTTTTTAAAATGCGTTTGGGCAAGGTCTAAATCATTATTTGCATACTCTGCAGCCGCTAAATAAAACCAAGATTCGGCCGTATTTGGCTCAGCTTGCACCCAAAAAGTGGCCAATTTTAATAAAGTTTTCCAATCTTGCGCAATGTACGGCTTAACTACTTGCATAAAATAAGGGCGCTCTATTGCTGCCATTGCCCAAAAAGGTTTTTCACTTTTTGCACCTAATGCTTGTGCTGGTTTTGTCATTAAGGCTTGAACCCATTCCACTGGCAAATAATAATAATTGGGCATGTTGCCTGTGCTTTTTACCGCAATAATACCAACCAAATTACCTACATCATCAAAAGCACCGCCGCCACTAGCGCCTAATTTAAATGGGCTTGAAGCTTGGATAATCACACTATTATCCATAGGAAACAAGCTTTTAACTGCGCCAAACGTATTAACAGGCGTTTGAGTGTCGTCAGGGTAGCCAACGGTAAAAAATGAAGAATGATATTGAAGGCTTTTGCTAGCGCCTAGTTTTACTGCGGGCACATTTAAATTTTCAACTGTTAATAAACATAAATCATGATGCCAATCAGCCTTAATTGCAGTGGCTTTTAATGCTTGGCCATTTACAATCACATCAATTTGAGTCGCGTTATTAACCACATGGCAATTGGTTACAGTTTCATTTTTAGAGATCACAACCGCCGAACCCAAACCAAGATGACCATTGGCTAGTTTTACTTTTACACGTAATACGCTGTTATTTAGTTCTTGTAATGTTTCATTGCTTGGTTTAGCGTGAAGATTGGTTGAGATTACACAATTTAAAAACAAGCAAAAACAAATGACCAGTTTATTTAAACCGTTAAAACTTGTTTTAACTACAAACTTTTTGATATTCATTTTGGCAGCGCCTTAACAATTATTTTTGTTAATCATTAACAAACAAACTTGCATGTCTAAGTTTGTTTGCAATTGGCGTACCAACTTTTTAAAGCTTATTAGTGATTGGTGTAATTATAGTAAGTAATTGATTTAATAGTGTTTGTTTAATATTGCCGCTAAATACTCTAAAGCGTATCTTTATAGGATTGCACTTAATGTGTGCATTAAGGGCTATGTTGGTGCGTTAAAATGAAACATTGATTTAAAAAGAACATTTAGTATTTAGAAACTGATAATTACTGAGCTTGCAAGTACGTGATTCATTGCATCTTCATTTCGCCTATTAACATATTGATTTAAATAGCCAAATTCGATCAATGTTTGTGGGTCTTTACGCCAGGCAATGCCAGCAAATACACGGTTTTGATCAAAGCCGCGTCTTGCACCATAATCGGTTGTATTTAAATTTTGATGTATCTCATCAAATAAAACAGTGCTTAAATTAGGGTGATTTTTGAAAGGAAAATTTAAAGTAATGCGCTGCCTTAATTTATACCCAGTATCTTCAGCACTATTAAAATTACGTTGCTCTAAACGCGTCATGCTACGCACACGAACACCATTTATAGGTTCAAATTCATGCAATAACTGTTGCCAATAGCGATGTTCGTTTTTAAGCGCATCGTTATTGGTTTCAGTTGCCACATAGGCATAACCCAGCCAAATACTGGTTTTGGGCGTAATTGCGTAATACAAAGCTGGGCGCAGAAATAGTTGGTCTCTTTCTGTGAGATTATTTCGTAGGCGCGGTTGTATCTCCATATACCAGCGCAACTTATCAGCACTGGTTGGCCCATTGGCTTGTAAGTTAATCCAAGCACGCAAATCTACCTCGCTTGCGTAACAACTTAAGCTCATTGATAAAAACAGAATTACAGTAGCAAATTTATAACAGTATTTTTTATTCATATTGATAGCAAATGGCTACTTTTTTAAACAATTAGAAAATAGCCATTTAATTTAAGCCTAATATTATTTTGAGTATTATTTTAATTATTATTTTAAAAGCCAATCAAGCTGGTTTGTAAGGCAGTGCCGATTTATGAACGATGATTCTTAATTTGCCATCATCGCCTTTTCTGAATACAAAAGTTTTATCCACCATAATCTCGTTGCCACTCTCATCCTTTACCCAAACATTACCCATTGTAATAGCAACCGAACCGTAAATTTGTATGCCTTGATTATCAGCCCCTAAATTATCGTATCTGGCACTTACCCAAGGCTTAAGCGCAAAGCCTTTATCGTTTGGATATTGCGCATCACCGCCAACAAAATAAGCTAAGGCTCCTTTTTTAGTGGTTCTGAAGGTTTGGTCACCATACGCTAATGTTGGCTTAAAAAATACTTTGCCATAGTCATAATTATAAGCATCACTTAATACTTGATTGGCATAAGCTTTGTAATCGCCACCTTGCGTATGTAGTTTGCCAATTTTAACTAATGCATCGCACCACGCTTGTTGTGCAGCGTTTACTTCATCATACGTAACCACATCTTTTGTACCCTCTTCCACATAAACTAAGCCTAAATCTTTAATGACTTTTTCAACTTGAGGCACACCAATATCTTTTACAGCACTTACAACTGTCATATCTTTGGCAACAGTCATATTTTTAGCTTTATCAAGCATTTGCTGATTTTCTTGCGTGCATGAAATTGTGCTTAAATCTAAAGATGAGATGAGTGATAATTTACAAAACTGATTAAACATATTATCTCCTTAACGTGATTTAAAAATTAGTTGCGTCCGAATTGTAATCTACAAACTTTATTATAAAAAAAACCCGCTAGCGCGGGTTTTAAGTATGAAAAAATATTAGTTAATTTAATGATTAATAATTGTATTGCACTTGAATACGCAACGCATCGGCATTAAAGTTTTCGTAATCTTCTCTTCTTTCAAGGTTGCTACCACCAGCATTGTTGGCTATACGATTACCCGTAACTAAATTGGTACGCTTCATGATGTGGTAAACCGCAGTTAGCTCAACTTCTGGCGCAATTTGCCATTCAACACCTAATTCCCAATCATTCACTTTGTTTTTAGGAGAGTTAAGCTCTGCTTTATTGTAACCATCAAAATATTGATATTTAACAAATGGAATCACAGTGGTATTGTCATTAAAAAATTTAACATTATCGATTTTATACATGGCTTGTATGTAGCCACCTTTTAGATTTTGCTTTTGTATTGAGTTACTTGCAACATCTAAACCTGGTGTATAACCCCAGTTCCATTCAGCTTGAAGACCAAAAGGTTGTGGATACATCATAAAACTGACTCCAACACGCTCGTCATCAATACCATTGCGTGTTGCATTTACTGCGTTCGGACTTGCCAATCTAGGATTGCCATTAATCAAAGAATTAGCAAGGTTGGTAGCAGCAGTAACAGGAAGATTAGTAGTAGCGTTAACGGAAGCAGCTGCAACAGCATTAGGTGTTGCAGACTGAAGCCTGCCATCTACAGTATTGCGTCTACTGTAGGCTCCTGTAGTAGTAATATACTGACCTTTATAAGCCTGAATACCTGCTTCATAAATTTGGCCACTTTCTGTTTTCCAAGGGTAAGTAAAGCGTGTTACCAAATGATAATTATCGTTTTGATCACGCGCATTAGCCCCTTGGCCGTTGTATGCACCCAAGGCGAACATACCGTAGTTGCCAGAATGTTTTAAACCAGCTTTATTGATTTCCTCAAATAAATCTTGCGTATCTTTTGGTGTGTAGTAGTAAAACGCACCCAAATCTCGCTCATCTCGTGCGGCTGAGTTTAATGCATCTACCCGATCAAGCGCCAAACGGTTTGATGATGACTGCATGTTTTCAAAACCAAACGGTACTTTAGATTGACCCACGCGAACCCTATGCACGCGCTCTTTATCAACGTAAATATCACCGTAGGCATCACGCAATTGCGCAAAATTACCTGCACCGTTTGAATTTGAGTTAGATGTGCCACCTACAGAGCTCGCAAAATCTGGCTGAATGTAATAACTTAAATGGTCGCCCACATCGCCAAATACAATTAATCGTGCACGACGGATTAAAATATTTTTATCTTGATCGTTTAACGACTCATCATCACCAATTGATCGATCTGACCATAAGTTAACACCTTCATCGCCGTTTAACATCGTGGAATTACGCACTTGCACATAGCCGCGAAATTTAACAGAGTTAGTAGAAAACTTTTTTTCTTTCTTCTTGATCGTTTCAACTTCATCAGTATGACCGCGTGAAATTAACGCGCCTTCTTCTTCTGTTAATATGCCTTTGCTAATTAAAGCGTTAACAATATCATTTGTGCTGTCAGCCATCACATTTGCGCCAAAGCCAATTAGTAAAGCGCTAGTAAGCGACGCTACTACTAAATGATGTATTTGAGTATTCATTTCAAAATTGCTCCGTTAAGATATTTAAGTAAAATTTTCAACAGGCGAATTTTGAGATACTAATATGACAAATTGATGACAAAGAGCTACTTTAAGACTAGTCGTTGTATTTTTGACACACATTAAAAAGCCGTCATTAAGACGGCTTTTTGTGCCAATGGCGCTGCAATTTTCTAAACGTTAAATCACTTTGTAGGAGCGACGCCCTCGTCGCGAAAGTTTTGTTTGCTCGATGCAACTATCGCGGCGAGGGCGCCGCTCCTACATCATAAAAACCTTCGCGACGAGGGCGTCGCTCCTACTTTAGGCTTCGGCACGCATATGCGGGAAAAGTATCACATCACGAATACTAGCCGAGTCGGTAATCAACATCACCAAGCGATCAATACCGATACCACAACCACCTGCAGGTGGCATGCCGTATTCAAGTGCGCGAATAAAATCGGCATCGTAGTACATGGCTTCTGCATCGCCTGCTTCTTTGGCTTTCATTTGGGCTGTAAATCGCGCTGCTTGATCTTCTGCATCGTTAAGCTCGCTAAAGCCGTTTGCGAATTCGCGGCCAGTAATAAATAATTCGAACCGCTCAGTTATCTCAGGGTTATGGTCAGATGCGCGCGCTAAAGGCGAAACCTCTACGGGGTAATCAATAATGTAAGTGGGTTGCCATAATTGGCTTTCAGCAGTTTCTTCAAATAATGCTAGTTGCAATGCACCTAAACCTGCATGATCAAACGGTTTGCTACCATGTTTAATTATTTCTGCCCGTAAAAATGCAAGGTCATTTAATTGTTCTAGGCTATATTGCGGTGCATATTTTTGAATAGCATCAACAATGGTTAAGCGCTCAAATGGTTTACTTAAATCTACTTCTCGCCCGTCATAAGTCAACACAGCCGTACCACGCGCGGCAATGGCGGCTACGCGAATGCAATTTTCAGTAAAATCCATTAACCAGTTGTAATCGGTGTAAGCCGCATAAAATTCCATCATGGTAAATTCTGGATTATGGCGAACGCTTAGACCTTCGTTTCTAAAGTTGCGGTTAATTTCAAATACCCGCTCAAAGCCGCCCACTAGCAAGCGTTTTAAATAAAGCTCGGGCGCTATACGCATAAACATTTGCATATCTAGCGCGTTGTGATGCGTAATAAATGGTTTGGCTGATGCACCACCTGGAATAGGGTGCAACATGGGCGTTTCAACTTCTAAAAATTCGTTATCTATCATAAAGCTGCGGATGGCTGAGACCACTTTGGAGCGTGCAATAAAAGTGGCGCGCGTTTCTTCACTGGTGATTAGATCGACGTAACGCTGGCGATATTTCACTTCTTGATCTTGTAGACCATGAAACTTTTCAGGCAATGGACGCAGTGATTTGGTCAGCAATCGCAACTCCGTCACGTGAATAGATAGCTCATTAGTTCGCGTTTTAAATAAGCGCCCCGTGGCACCTAGAATATCGCCTAGATCCCAATGTTTAAAGCTTTCATAAATTGCCTCACCAATATCATCGCGCGCAACGTATAACTGAATGCGCGCGCCTGCGTGCTCTCCACTACCATCTTGAATGGTGGCAAAACTGGCCTTGCCCATAATGCGTTTTAGCATCATGCGGCCTGCGACAGTTACCATCAAACCTTGCGGGTCTAGCGTTTCTTTATCAAATTCATCGTATTGCAAATGCAAATTGTGCGCTTTGTGCAATGGCTTAAAATCGTTAGGAAATGCCACGCCGTTACTAGCCTCACGTAGTGAATTTAATTTTTCACGCCGCTCCATAATGACGTGATTTTCATCGGCTAGCGGGTTAATTACAAGATTATTTTCTTTTGCTTCATTCATAAGGTCATTCATGGTTTTTAATGGTTTAGAGACTGTGTAAATGGCTGTTTGGTTTAACGCTGATTGCAAAACTGAGAAAGAATCGGTTAATTGTTCAATTTAAATTTTATTTTATTTGAGCATTTTAAACGCTTGTTGGACATTAACCAAACGGTAGCAAATTTGACCAAATAAATATATTTTAACTTGCCTAAATTAACTGCTTGCAAGCTAAAACAATCATTAAAAAAATCAAATTAAGTGTGTTAACTAACAGACTCTAACTATGTTGATGAATAACCTAAATTTTCGATTCATAAACTATTAAGGATTTATCATGAAAAAATTAACTTCGATACCACTTATTTTTTGCGCACTGGTAGCATTTTCATCAACCCAAGCAATTGCAGGGGCAACTAACGCCGATGGTACTACCACTGGCACTACTGCAGATGGTACAACAACGGCTACTCCTATTGTTGACGAAACTGATATGTCTAGACAAAATACCACAGGCATGAACAACAGTAGCATGGATGACTTGGATGATGATGAAGGTGATTATGGCTGGATAGGTTTGATCGGCCTTGCGGGTCTTGCAGGCCTAATGAAAAGGGATAGGGTAGATCATACAAAAACCATTACACGTTAATGCGATCTTCAAATGAATCGCAACAGCAATTAAAAAATTAAACCAGCTATTTAACGTTTCCAACATACGTTTTTTTAAAGATAGCTGGCTTTTAAATCGTTGTTAAGTTATTGGTTTGCAATTATATTTTAGCTAAATTTATAAAGTGAGCGTGGCATGGCTGTTAAATTAAAACCATTAAATGAACAAGTAATTGTGATAACGGGTGCGTCTAGCGGTATTGGACTAGCCACCGCTACGCAGGCGCTTAAACAAGGTGCATCAGTTGTTATGGCATCGCGTGGAATTGCGCAGTTTGAACAATTTCGTGATGATTTTAAGGCGCAAGGTAGCCGCATTGCAATTTGTGAAGCTGATATGGCAGTGCCAGAACAAGTTGAAAAAATCGCAGAAACCGCGATTCGCGAATTTGGCGGATTTGACACTTGGGTAAATAACGCCGCAGCTGCTGTGTATGGCACGATGGAAGAAATGGATTGGAACGACCATAAACGTGTTTTTGATGTGAATTACTTTGGGCTGTTAAAAGGCTCATTAGTGGCACTAAAACATTTGCGCGAAAAAGGTGGTGCGATCATTAATGTGGGCTCAATCGTGTCTGATCGCACTGTCATTATGCAAGGCGCTTACAGTGCATCAAAACACGCGGTTTTAGCCGCTACCGATGCATTAAGAATGGAAATAAATCGTGCAAAAGCACCAGTTTCTGTCACTTTAATTAAGCCTGGCTCTATTCATACGCCTTACCCCGAACACGCTAAAAATTACATGGATGAGCCTGCGCGCATACCCGCTATTTTGTATGATCCGCGCTTGGTGGCTGATGCTATTTTGTATGCTGCTGTTCATCCAAAACGGCAACTATATGTGGGCGGTACAGGCTATGTAGCGGCAAAAATGGGGCAATTATTTCCGCACATGATGGATGAAATGATGCAAAAATTTGCGGTTTCTGCCCAACAAGCACCTCTTGACCCAGGGGAGCCTGCATTAAGAGATAACTTATATGAATCGCGCGCAGGTCAAATAGAAGGCAATCAAGATTTTTATGTGCGGCGAAATAGCTTATTTTTAAGCGCACAAAAACATCCGCTAGCGGCAGCTTTAGTTGTTGGCACGTCAGCGGCCATTTTAGGATTAGTAGCAGTCAATTCAATGCGGAAAAAAGTCTTTTTTAATTTACCGTTTAGCAAGGAGTAAAAAGTCAATGTTAAAGCTTATTAAAATGTCTTTTGTAGTTGGCTTAGCAAAAATGGCCTACAGATATTACAAAAAAAACCGTTAGTCTCTGTTGTTTTGCTTATTAATTAAATTCTATTTAACAACTATCTTTTACTAGAAAACAGAGGTTTTACCATGTTAGCCATGAATTACAGAGGGCCATATCGCGTTAGAGCGCAAGAAAAAGACGATCCAAAATTGGAGCATCCAAATGATGCGATTGTGCGGGTTACACGTGCCTGCATTTGCGGGTCAGATGTACATTTGTATCACGGCCTAGTGCCTGATACCCGCGTTGGCACTACTTTTGGCCACGAATTTACGGGTGTGGTAGAAGAAATTGGTCCAAGCGTGCAAAACCTAAAAGTGGGCGATCACGTATTAGTACCGTTTAATATTTTTTGCGGCACTTGTTATTTTTGCCAAAAAGAGTTGTATAGCAATTGCAATAATGTTAACCCACAAGCAAGCGCAGTTGGTGCAATTTATGGCTATTCTCACACCACTGGTGGGTATGACGGCGGCCAAGCAGAACGTGTGCGTGTGCCAATGGCCGATGTTGGCCCAACGGTTATACCAAAAGAAATGGATTTAGATGATGCGGTGTTGTTAACTGATGTGTTCCCCACAGGTTATCAAGCGGCTGAAATGGGCGATATTAGCGAGGGGGACACGGTAGTGATATTTGGCGCAGGGCCAATTGGCATTATGGCGGCTAAATCAGCTTGGTTATTGGGTGCTGGACGCGTGATTGTGGTGGACCATGTTGACTATCGATTAGATTTTGTCGAGAAATATGCCCAGTGCGAAACGGTTAATTTTAAATATGTGAAAGATATGGCGGTTCACATTAAAAAAATGACCGAATGGCGCGGTGCAGATGTGTGTATTGACGCGGTAGGTTGCGAAGCAGCGGGTAGTTTTGCCCAAACCTTAACTGGCATTAAATTAAAACTGCAAGGTGGCTCAGCCACTGCCTTGCATTGGGCGATCAATTGCGCACGTAAAGGCGGCAATGTTTCAATCGTAGGCGTTTACGGGCCAACTTTTAACGCCGTGCCAATTGGCAATGCGCTTAATAAAGGTTTAACGCTACGTATGAACCAAACCAGTGTAAAACGCCATTTGCCAAGGCTTATAGAACATATTCAAGCTGGGCGCGTTAGCCCAAAAGAACTCATCACACACAGAATCCCATTAGAAGAAGTGGGCGAGGCTTACCATATTTTTGCTAATAAATTGGATAACTGCATTAAAACGGTACTAACCATGCCAAATGCACACTAAACTAAGGCAAATTGAGACTAAGGACAGTAAAATGGATATTGCAAATGAAGTAACTCCTGATATTAATGCTAAGCAAAATAACGCAGAAAAGTTTGCACATATTAACGGTTGGGGCGCAGATTTAGATCACAAAAACAGGCCAGCTTACCCAATGGAGCGAACCCCGCCGCGCTTAGAAGGTGTGCATTGGGAAACACCCGAGCAACAAACTGAAGATGTTAAAATTTTGTGCTCAAGTGAGCGGCCAGGAATCACACCAATTTTTGGTACAACCCTACCGCCAACTGGCATAAGCGGCAAAATACGCGAAGCCGCGTTTAAATATAGCGAAAATGATTTGCGCCATTGGGGCATATTGTTGCTTGCAGATCGCGTAAACATGCTTGAAGGCGTAGCTGCAGATTTAAGCCGCGGGCATGTGCCTAATTTGTACAAAGAAACAGGCATGAGATCTGATTTTCAATTTGATCGCAAAGCGGCGACTAGAAAAATGGCGGTTACCGCGTCAGTACTGGGAGTTGGGCTTTATATGGTGATGCGTAAAAAGAGATGACTTAGGCTCTTATTTCGTTTAGAAACTACAGAGTCTTTTTATTCGTTTAAGGTATCTTTATTTTGATTTGAGCTGATGCCAATCATTTATCAAATTGAACTACATTTAAACCCAGCTTCTTAGCTGCATCTCCCATTTCGGTATCAGAAGTAGCCAGCCATGTAATACCATGTGATTGAATAATGGCCAAATGTAATGCGTCTAAGCTTCTTAACGCTAGAGGTGATACTTGCTCGATTAAGTGCTTTGCGTTTTTAAAGTTTTGGTTCGAAAGGTTTACTTTTTCAAACCACTGATCTTGTATTTGCTCTGCCAATGTTTGCATGGCTTTCAAACGATAACTTTCAGTAATTTTACCACTACGTTGTATTCGTCGAAGAGTGCATTCAAACTCTAAAATGACTAAATCACTTATTGAGTAATTCAATTTTTGTTCAAAAAAAGTATCTACTAAACTTGAGTTTTTCTCTTCAATAAACCATTTAATTAGCGCACTAGTATCAACATATACTGCGCTAATATCAGGCATTACGCTCTTCTTGAATATAAATATCTGTGCCTTCTTCTAACATGGGCATTTGATCACGAAGCCACTTCATGGAAACTGACTCGCGTTTGGGCGACTTTGCTGGGTTTTCAAATGGCAAAACGCGCGCAAAAGGCTTGCCATGATTAGTTAAAATTACCTCACCATCTTCCAACAGTGCTTCTATTAAAACAGTACTACTAGCACGAATTTCACGTATACCTAAAGTTTTCATCATTTATTCCTCGAGAGAGACTAATTGTGACACAATTTTTTAAATGTGTCACAAATATCCTTCTTGTTCCCCTTTTTGTTTGCATAAGGCCATATATTCTGCCAAGGATTTCAAATTAAGCGGCAAATCTTGTTTCAACAAGCTTGCCAGCTGCTTCTCATCCAACTCCGTAAGCGCTTTCTTGCTTGGCAGACTTTGTAGCTCTTCTACAGCCATTCTCCAAGCCGAGGCATCTTGCCCCGCAACGCGCCATAAGGCAATCACACTTAAGGCTATGGCAATGCCCGCTGGATCTGGGTCGCAGGCGATTTTTGCAGGTGCTGGCGCATTTTTTATTAAATGGCTCACCGCTTCCTTCCACCAACTTGGCGGATAACCTGGCAACCAAATAACGCCTTCATTCGCTTGCCGATTGCGTGCTACGCGCTCAAAGCTAGTGCGGTTTTCTACTAAAATCCAATTTGAAATTGCACCGTTTATGGATTTTATAATTTTAATCGTTGCAGGAGTAAGCGCGGCAAAATCTGGCAGGGCGCTCAAGTTAATTTCACCTAGGTCAACTTGCAAATTCAAATTAGCCGAAACTAGCAACAAAGGTGTGTGTTGTTCTATATTGAATTTAGCTAAATCAAAATGCGCATCTAACCAAGTCCATTCTGTGGAACTGAGTTCTTTAGTGGCAGCGCGCGCAAACAGCGAAAAATCTCGGTACGTGCCGATACGCTCATCTGCCTGCCAAGCCAACAAAGCCTGTATTAGCGCCCCTCTAGCATTGGCGCGGTTTACAGGCATGACATCCAATGCGGTTAAAGCTTCAAGCAAACGCTCGTTGCCATCTGCATCAACTTGCAGTGCCGCGCGCAAGTTTTGCCATTGTGTAGAAATATCATCTATATCTGGCAAGCCAAGCTGGTGACGCAAGCTTTTTTGCTCACGCAACGCTACGCGATATGGCCACCAATCGCCATGTTTGCGCTGCTCGTCCACCACCGCCCAGCCGTTGTTTAATAGCCAATCTAACAAGGTTTCTGCGGTAGATTTTTGGGCTAAACCTGCTTTTTTGATGAGTGTTTCCCAGCGACTATTGCCACCAAGACGCTGCCATTGAACTAACAGTTCGCGCCACTTAGCAGGGATAGTGCCAAGTGAAACAGGCGCAACATCTGCGTAACGCCTGCGTTTTTTTGGTAAACGCAGCTTATCCAGATATTCAATTTTCAAATCACTACTCATCATCAATTAAGACTTTTCACGCACCAACACGCCTACACGCGTTGCCCATTGGGCGTCAACTTTCTTTTTAGAAGTGACTAGCGTTAGCATGGAAGGGTCATAAACATTCACATTATGAGTAACAGGCGTGGTAAGCAAGTATTGCGCTCTGGTGGCTTGCAAAAAGTTGGCTACGCGTTTGATGTTAAAAATATCCAAATGTGCAAATGGCTCATCAATAAATACAAAACCGCCTGGACGCGAATCTTCCATCATCAACGCCACTAGCAAAATAAGTGACTTCATCACCTGTTGCCCGCCCGAGGCATCACCATCATTCATGCCCGCAAAGCCTTTATCGTCAAAGCTAAAGCGCACCACTAGCCCAGCTTGCGACAGATTGACATCATCGGTAGAAAGCAAGGCAGCTTCATGCTCAACCGCAATGCCCGCCATTTCACCTAGCACTTTCAGGTTTTTGGTGTAACGCCCCACCGTGTGTCGCAACACTTTTACATACTGCTCACGCGCGGCATCCGTTTGGCTGCGCGCCATGTTGTTATCATTTCTACGTGATTCTAAATCTTTTGACTGCGCTTCAAAATCAGCTTTTATTTTGTTGCGAAGCGCGATGACTGTTTCGTCTTTTTCCCACGATTCTGTTTCAAAGCGGAGTTCAATTTCAATCACTTTAATGTCGATTAACTTTACACTTTCCCACTTTTCTGCAAGTTGTTTATTGTCATTGGTATCTTGCCATGCAATGGGTAGCTGGCGCTTGTCATGGCGCAGGCGCAATAAACGCTTGCCTTGTTCTGTTCGTCCGTCACGGTTTTCTTTTTCTGCTATTTCACGGTCTAAACGCTCTAATTGCGTTGAAAAAGTCTGCAATGCGCGACTTGCATCGCTTAGCTGTTTTTCTAAAGTTTTTCTGGCCTCGGTTGCGGTGTAAGACTTTTCACCGATTTCGCGGCGCTTACTCACTAAAGCCTCGTATTGCGTACGCGCTTCGGCAAACTCGGCACTGCGACTAGCAAGTTGCGCGGTCGCATTAACACCCGCTAAACGTGCTTTTATCGTTTGAATATCCGCGTTAATCGGTTTTAACTTATCCAACAAGTCTCGCGATTGCTTTTGTACATCGGCCAACTGCGTACGCAAGGCATCCAAGCGCGCACGGCCAAATCGAGGTTGATCTGGCGATGCAAAACGCCCGCCGCGCCGCTCGCGCAAGTAGCCTTGGCGCGTCACCCAATCTTCATTGCGCGGCAAGCTTGCCCCTGCTTTGGCATCTTCCACTCGTGTGATACCCGCCAACACACGTGAAACCCACTCTGGTACTTCGCGCGAAAAACGTACTATTTCTAACAACGAGCCTTTGGGTGCCAGTGGCGGCTGGCTGCGCTCTGGCACAATGTAATGCCTATATTTAAGCTGCTCGCCTAAACTTAAAGCGCGCGCCTCGTCTTTTTTATCGGCCAGCAACACAATATGTGCAGATGACGACAACACCGCCTCTACCGCCCCTTGCCAGCTGGTGTCGATAATTTCCACTAAATCGGTTAGTAAATCATGGTCAATGCCCGCTTTATCAAGCGCCTGCCTGAAATTGGCCACATCAAATGGGTCGGCACGCTTACCTTGCGCTAGGTTTTCTAAAGTTTCATTCAGCTGTGTTTCTTGCGTGTTTAAATCTGCCAATTTTTGGCGCAAATCATTGCGTTTATTTTCTAAAGCATCTAAATTTTGTGTGTCTTTTACACTATCAGTGCCAGCTTCGTTCGCTTGCTTGAGTAAAGCATCTTGCTGTTCGACTACTTTTTTCCAGCCACCAATTTCTTCGTTAATAAGGTTTAACTGCTTATTAACTTTAGTTTCTAAATCATCCGCAATTTGTTTTCTCGTTTCAAAGCCTGTAATTTCATTTTGCTTTTGTAATTGCTGATTTTTTGCAGCAACGCGCTCTAACCGTTTAGCAAACCAATCACGTTTTGATGCTTTTAAAGTATTTCTAGCTCGATCAGATTCTTCGGTGAGCGCATAAAACTCCAAACGCGGTTTAAACTCGCTCACCAGCACGGCGCGTTCTTGGTTTAAGTTTTGCCATTCCAAATAGCGATTCACCCGCGTTTCATAAGCCTGCAAATGGTTTTCTTGCGCTTTTAAATTGTTTTCGGTGTCTTGCAGCTCACGCGCGGTTTGCTCTTGATGATGACGCGCTTCTTGATAGCGCGTCAGCACTTCTTCATCACCAAAAACTTCAAACACCAGTTTTAATAACTCGCGCTCTGAAAGCTCACACAACTTATCGGTTTGACCTTGCTCTAGCGACAGCACTTTAGCTATGGCGGGCGACAAACCTGCCGCATGTAACTGCCGCTGAAAATCTTTTACACCGAACACTTGGCCTTGTACTTCTATTTGCTCAATACTGATTTCGCCTTCGGCTATCCAATATTTGCGCTCCCAATCACCACCTTTTTTATCAATTCGACAAGCAAGTGTAATTTTGTCATTGGTATAAGGTAAGCCAAATGGGCGTTTGCTACTATTTATGGGGCGGCTGTTATCCACCACACCGCGCAGCCACGCAAAGCTTTCACCATTGCGGCGCACATAGCGTTTGTAATCACGTTTTTTTGAGCAATCTAAGGCTAACAAAGTGCGTAGTGCGTCTAACAAAGTGGTTTTGCCAGAGCCGTTTGGGCCGACAATGGTGACGATAGAGGCATCTAACGGTAACGTAAATCGTTGCCAATAATCCCAATGCACCACTTCTAAATTGGTGAGCCTAAACATCTGATGCGTCCTCTGTTAAATTAACTTCATCTTCATCTTCATCTTCGCTATCAGCTTGCGTAGCAACCACACCACTTTGCGTACGAATTAAATCACCCATCGCGCCGTTAATTATGCGTGGCGCCATTCCTGCATAATCAAACACTAAATCTAATAATGGCCCCTCATAAATGACTTTGTTGCGCTGCTCTACCAAGCTAAGTTTTTTTAGCGTTCCTAAATTCATAATAAGCTTACTTTTGCCGCCAAGCAGCTTTCCAAAATCCTCTAACAACACATTTTCTGCAATGCCACGCGAAACATCATCACCGACCGCTTTTACAATATTGCCAAACATATCGCCTTGCCCATCTGCCGAATCACGTCCCAATTGGCGCTCTCGCTTAGGCAAAATAATCAACGCCCACAGCACCACCAGTAAAGCTGTGGCGTCTTTGGGTAAGCCTATATTGCTGGCTTGCCATTGCTCACCATCGTCAAACACGTCGCCTTCGGCCTCGCGCATAAGCGCAACCGCCACATACGCTGCAAATGGATGATCTAACAAGCGTAAGCCACAGGCCGCTAAATTGGCTTCAACTTCTTGACGAAAACCTAAATCTACAAGCAATCTGCTTACAGCATTATCTTCACGCGGCAAGTAGCGGCTGGCAATGAGCTTGGCAGTAAATTGTTGTGGGTTAAGTTCCATATTATTTGCTCCGCTCGGAGTTGTTTATTGGGTTAATCGTGCCAGCGCTTATTAAGGTAATTTCATTTTGATTGATAACTTGCAAAGCCGCCGCATCCTCGTGATGCATGGTGACGGGTTGCTCTGCCAAAGCTGCCAAATCAGCATCTACATTTTGCTCCCCTAAAAATGTGAGCAATGAATAACGGTATGAAGCCGCACTAAAATCGCCACCTACCACAATATCTGCCAATGAAACACTGCGTTCGATGCGCGATAGCATATTAGTTAAACCTTGCAACTGTGGCGGGTACTCAAACGGCACATCTTGCGCTTCTTCCACTTCTACAGGCGGCGGCATGGTGGATACTTTTTTGTCAATAATGCCGCGCTCTAAAAACACCTCGGCTACGTCTAGCATGACGTCAGGCAAGAAAAATAAAGGCTCTGGCAGGTAAGCGATATTTTCTGCGCTTAAGTCAAATAGTTTATCGATGTTTTGCGCTTTAAGCCAAGCGGCTAATTCTGATGAGCTTAACCCACCATCCGACAACATCACGCGTTGGCGTGCAATTTTGGCTAGTTCATTTTGAAACACTGAAGTCATACGCATCATGCGTGATTGGCTATCTCCAATTTTTTGCGCAATGCGCCAACTGGCATCGTCAGCAAAGCCATTTTCAGAGATAG
The DNA here is from genome assembly GCA_043759515.1 of Methylotenera sp. Taxonomy (GTDB): domain Bacteria; phylum Pseudomonadota; class Gammaproteobacteria; order Burkholderiales; family Methylophilaceae; genus Methylotenera_A. Next base: position 22,765 of record JAYVLK010000034.1, on the reverse strand, counting down.
TTTTGAGTACTTCTGTACCTTTTTCCATCGATTTTTGTGCAGAAGCTAAACGGCTTTGCGCGGCTTTTAACCTAAACTCAGAGCCAGACAGCACCGCCTGTGAGAAAAAAATTTCATCCTGGTTTAATCTTGCCAATAAATTAGTAAGCGTTTCAGGGTTAAGTTTCCCAATTGCATCACCCGCCGCTATTTGGGAAAATAAATAACCCAATTCGTCATCTTGACCACCAAGACTCACCAAGTTTGAGTGCCTGCCATATCTCGCGCGCCAAGCTTGATAACAGATAAACCCTACGTTCACCGTCCCAAAGCAATAAATCATGCTCGCGTAGGCGTTTTAACACAGTCTCCAATTTGGTATTATCTATAAAGCTTAAGTGCGTTTGTAGATGTTGCGGCGTCCACTCTGGCGCGTCTGCACGCGAGGCGATTTCACGCAAAATCGCCAACCGTATCATCACTTCCTCGCTACCGCCGCGAAAAAGCGCAATTAACGCTTGAATCACATGTGCAGATTGCAACAAAGGAAACAGCGCGTCTATATCGCGCGGCTGCACATTGGGTGCGAGAAACTCTTTAAATGCGTATTCTTCCATTTTTAACCACTAGGTTTAACTGTTATATCTAAAACCATTTTTAAAGCTTTTACTAAACTTAGTGCATTTTGCAATTGAATTAAGTGAACTGGTTAATCGTAAACGTTTTTGCGATGGCCAACTGTAATTGCAACTATTAACAATTCTGCATCGTGTATTTCGCAAATTATGCGGTAATCGGCCACGCGATAGCGCCACAGGCCTTGCTTGTCTCCCACTAAGGCTTTGCCTCGGTTGCGCGGATTATCTCCGCCTGCAATTTCATCTTCTAAATAATCTAAAATGGCCAGTTGCCAGCGTTTGTCTAGCTTTTTTAGCTCGCGCTTTGCGGTGGCTAAAAACTCAACACGCCATACAGTCAACGCGCTAAGCCTTCAACGTGACAAGCCAAGTTCAGTTCTAACATCTGCAAGGCTGGTACGCGGCTCTTGCCTTTCTAACGCGGCAATTGCACGCAAATAATCGGCACGGTCCAGCAAATACTCCGCCAATGCCTCTTTCACATAATAGCTTTTACTGCGCCCTGTTTCTAACGCTAGCTTAGTCAGTTCGGCTTCAATTGCGGGTTCTAATCTTACTGCAAGCATGATTACGCTCCTTTCACTTTAAAATGTATAACAAGTATAACATACGCGATTTTGAAACTAAACACCCTGCTTCAAACTCACCTGAATAAACGGATCTAAATCCCCATCTAACACACCTTGCGTATTGCCAATCTCCACATTGGTGCGCAAATCTTTAATGCGGCCTTGGTCTAGCACATAGCTGCGAATTTGATGCCCCCAGCCGATGTCCGTTTTTGCATCTTCTAGCGCTTGTTTATCGGCATTTCGCTTATTAAGCTCTAAATTATATAGCGCGCCTTTAAGCATGTTCATCGCTTCTTCGCGGTTGCGATGCTGGCTTCTGTCATTTTGGCATTGCACAACGGTGTTAGTTGGCAAATGCGTAATACGCACGGCAGAATCGGTTTTATTAATATGCTGGCCACCTGCGCCGCTGGCGCGATAGGTATCTACACGTAAATCAGCTGGATTAATATCAATTTGAATGCTGTCATCTACTTCGGGAAATATCTGCACACTGGCAAATGAGGTGTGACGTTTGGCGTTGCTATCAAATGGCGATTTACGTACTAAGCGATGAACGCCGTTTTCAGTTCTTAAAGTTCCGTAGGCATAATCGCCGCTAATCTTAATGGATGCGCCTTTGATTCCAGCCACATCACCATCTGATAACTCCAGCACTTCAACCTTAAAACCTTTACGCTCGGCATAGCGTAAATACATGCGTAGCAACATATTGCACCAATCTTGCGCCTCTGTGCCGCCACTGCCCGATTGAAACTCTATAAAGCAATTAGCAGAATCAAGCTCGCCCGAAAACATGCGTTTAAATTCCATGTCAGCGATTTGGGTTTCAATTTTTAACGAATCAGCATTTACGCTTAAAAGTGTTTCATCATCTGCTTCATCGCGCGCCATTTCAAACAACTCTTGGCTATCTTTAATGCCCGCTTCTAGTGTTTGCAAATTTAATACAACAAGCTCTAATGCCCGCTTTTCTTTACCTAATTTTTGCGCATTTTCAGCGTTATCCCAAATTTTAGGATCTTCTAAAAGTCCATTAACTTCTTCTAATTTCTGGCTTTTATTGTCAAAGTCAAAGATACCCCCGAAGGGCAAGGTTGCGCTCGTTTAAATCAATTAAGCGATTACTGATGATATTGAGTTGTTCGGCTTCCATGGTGATGGCTTTTGCAAAAAAAAACAATTATACCGTAAACGCTTAATCGCTTACTTGGCTGTTGCGTTTATAACTTCGCCATCTTCCTTAATAAATAAGCCTATATCAGGGTTATCTAATAGCTGCAAAACCAGTTCGGATGGACGGCATAATTTTGTACCTTTTTGCGTTTCTACAATGGGGCGATTGATTAAAATTGGGTGCGCGAGCATGGCATTTATTAACGCATCATTACTTAAATTTTCGTTCGCCAAATTTAAATCAGCCAAAAGCGTTTCTTTTTCACGCAGTAATTCGCGCGGTGATATTTGCATTTTGGCTATTAGCTCAACAAGCTTGTCACGGCTTGGCGGTGTTTTTAAATATTCAATAATAGTTGGCTCAACGCCACTAGCACGAATCATTGCCAAAGTATTACGCGATGTGCCGCATTGTGGATTGTGGTAAATAGTCACATTGGTCATTTTTACGTTTCCAAATCAATCTAACATTAATCCGATTCATACCAATTTCGGCTTTTATTCACAATAGAAACAATTGAAAGCATGACTGGCACCTCTACCAAAACCCCCACAACAGTTGCTAACGCAGCACCTGAATTAAAACCAAATATTGCAATCGCGGTGGCAACTGCTAGCTCAAAAAAATTAGATGCGCCAATTAAGGCAGAAGGCCCCGCAACGCAGTAGGCCACTTTAAATTTTTTGTTTAGCCAATAAGCAAAAAGTGAATTAAAGTAAGTTTGAATAATAATTGGCATGGCAAGTAGGCCAATAATAATGGGTTGATTAATGATTTGCTGGCCTTGAAAACCAAATAACAAAACTAAAGTAGCCAATAAAGCCAGCATCGATATTGGTTGCATGCGCTTTAACATGGTTTCGAGCGTGTTTCTTTTAAGCAGATATAGCCGTAGCAACTGGCTAATAATTACGGGGACTACGATAAATAACACTACCGATAAAAAAAGCGTATTCCACGGCACAACAATATTTGATATACCAAGCAGTAAAGCCACTAGCGGCGCAAAAGCTACCAACATAATGGCATCGTTGATGGCCACTTGCGAGAGCGTAAATTTAGGGTCACCATTACATAAATTGCTCCACACAAACACCATCGCCGTGCAAGGCGCAGCTGCTAATAAAATCAAGCCTGCGATATAGCTATCGATTTGTTCTGCAGGTAACATTTCTGCAAAAAGGTGCCTGATAAAAACCCAAGCAAGCAAAGCCATTGTTAAAGGCTTAACTACCCAATTTATAAATAAAGTGATGCTAATGCCTCGCCCGTGCGCCAACACTTCCCGCATCGCACTAAAATTTATTTTTAACAACATGGGAACAATCATCAGCCAAATTAACCCGGCAACTGCCAGATTAACCTCTGCGATTTTTAATGCTGCAACTTGTTGAAAAAAGTTTGGCAGAATTTTACCAAGCCCTATGCCCACCAAAATGCAAGTTATCACCCACCACGAAAGATTTTTTTCAAAAGTATTCATATTGTTTTTTGTGTCAAATTTGTAGTTGGTAAATTAATAATTTTATCGGTTAATTAAATCAAAATTTGAAATATTGGATTTTTAAATTTCACTATTTGTCACATATCTGTCACAAATATTTTATAAAATGTTAATTCAATTTTGTATTCGATTTTACAAAAGCTTTGTTGTTATCTCAGTTGTTTAAAAATGAGGCAAAAAGTAAATACTTTTACTTAAAGCATTACTAAAGTTATTGATAACAAAAAAGTTTTACCGCAGTTCTTAATTTATGGAGATTTTTAATGCAAACTAAGTTTGTTAAAGTTTTAAGTGTAGCGGCTGTTTTAGCGGCTGCTTTCAATGTTCAATCTGCAGTTGCTGCAGAAAAACTCATCAAAATTGATGGTTCAAGCACGGTGTACCCTATTACTGAAGCGGTTGCCGAAGAATATCAAAAAGCGACAAAAGTTAAAGTAACCGTTGGCATATCAGGTACGGGTGGTGGTTTTAAAAAGTTTTGCCGCGGTGAAACTGATGTATCGAATGCATCACGTCCAATATTAAAAAAAGAAATGGATGCTTGTAAAGAATCGGGTGTTCAGTATATTGATTTGCCAATTGCATACGATGGTTTAACAGTGGTTGTTAACCAAAAAAATGATTTTGTAAAAAGCTTAACGGTTGAAGAACTTAAAAAAATGTGGGAGCCATCAGCTCAAGGCAAGGTTAAATCTTGGAAACAAATTAACGCAAGCTACCCAGACACACCGTTGAAATTATTTGGTGCAGGATCAGATTCTGGTACTTTTGATTATTTTACTGAAGCAATCGTTGGCAAAGCAAAATCTAGCCGTGGTGATTACACTGCCAGCGAAGATGATAACGTGGTTGTGCAAGGTGTGGCGTCAGATAAAGGCTCACTTGGTTACTTTGGCTTTGCTTATTTTGATGAGAATAAAGATAAATTAAGGGCGGTGCCAATTGTGGCTAAAAAAGGCTCGCCAGCAGTTATGCCATCTTATGAAAGTGTTAAAGATGGCACTTATCAGCCACTAGCCCGTCCAATCTTCATTTATGTTAATGCAACATCAGCTGCGTTTAAGCCAGAAGTAAAAGCGTTCGTAGATTTTTACTTAGCCAACGCGCCAACTTTGGTTAAAGAAGTAAAATATATTCCATTGCCAGCCAATGAATATGCTGCAGTTAACAAACACTTTAAAGCATTAAAACCAGGTACAGGTTTTGATGGCACGCCAGAAGTTGGTATTAAGATTGAAGAATTACTAGCGCGTATTAAATAATTTTTATTTTAGTTTGTATTAAAGGCGACTGAAACTGGTCGCCTTTTTTTACAAACTTATTTTTTTATTTACTTAAAATTATTACGTTTAAATATGGCGCATTAAAAAAGTCTTATTTTTGTCACATTATTTCATTACAATAGCGGTACTTTAAAGGCTAATGCTAAACGATGACTTCGCTACAAAATAATTTAACGATTAGCCCGCGATTGGCAAAAAATATTAAACGCAATATTAAGGAGCGTTTAATCGAATTTATTTTGATGTTGGCTGCTTTGTCTGCAGTGCTTACAACCTTTTCAATTGTTGCGGTGTTAGTCATTGAGTCGTTAGCATTTTTTGAAAACGTTTCTTTAGTAGATTTTTTAACTGATACGCAGTGGACACCCTTATTTGAAGATGCTCACTACGGCATTATGCCCCTTGTTGCAGGCACGCTTACAACGTCAGCAATCGCGCTAAGTGTTGCCATTCCATTGGGTACGATTGGTGCAATATATTTATCTGAATTTGCCAGCCACAATGTACGTGAAATTGTAAAACCAATACTTGAGCTACTTGTAGGTGTGCCAACGGTTGTATTTGGTTATTTTGCTCTACTTTTTGTGACGCCACTTTTACAAAAGATATTTCCCGATCTACCAGGTTTTAATATGTTAGCGCCTGGTATCGTCATGGGCATCATGATCATCCCTTATATTAGCTCGGTGGCCGAAGACGCCATGCGCGCAGTGCCAATGAGTATGCGAGAAGGCAGCTATGCGATGGGTGCAACGCGTTTTCAAACAGCAGTTAAAGTAGTCACCCCTGCAGCTATTTCTGGCATTATTGCCGCTTATATTCTAGCAATATCGCGCGCAGTGGGTGAGACAATGGTGGTAGCTATTGCAGCTGGTCAACAACCCAATTTAACTTTTAACCCAATGGAAAGTGCAGCTACTATTACTGCCTATATCGTGCAAGTAGCCCTTGGCGATTTACCGCACGGCAGTATTGGTTACCAAAGTATTTTTGCGGCTGGATTAGTGTTAATGATCATGACACTCACTTTTAACATTTTAGGTCATTTGGCGCGTAAGCGATTCCGTGAGGCATACTAAGCCCTTAACCTAAATAGTTAACGATTTTTTAGGCGCAATCAAAGCGACGATATAAATGTATCAATATAAATGTATCAAGGGACTACGAATATAATGACCGCTACCACTCAAGCCAGTGTGTTACAAAATCTAGGCGCAGTGCGCGCTATGATCAAACGCCATAAACGTAATGACCACCTATTTTCTATCATTGGCTTAATCGCGCTAATGATAGGCTTAATGACTTTATTTACTTTGTTTTTAGATTTAATTGCTGATGGTTATCCACGTTTCAATCTTGATTTTTTAAGCAATTTTCCATCGCGTCGTGCCGCAAATGCGGGTTTATTATCCGCTTGGGTAGGCTCTGTTTTGGTGATGACAGTTACCTTTTTAACCGCTGTGCCAATGGGCGTAGCCGCTGGTTTGTATTTAGAAGAGTATGCCAAAAAAGGCTGGTTTTCAGATTTAATCGAAATCAACGTGTCAAATTTAGCAGGCGTACCGTCAATTGTTTATGGCTTATTAGCGCTTGGGCTTTTTGTTTATGGTCTAGGTTTAGGCCAAAGCGTATTAACGGCAGGCTTAACGCTTGGCCTTTTAATCTTACCCATTGTGATCGTATCTACTCGCGAAGCCATACGCGCCATACCCGTGGCCATTCGTGAAGCCGCGTATTCAGTGGGCGCTACCAAGTGGCAAGTGGTTAAGGACCATGTACTTAAATATTCGCAAGGTGGTATTTTAACGGGCGTAATTATCGGCATGGCCCGTGCATTAGGTGAAACAGCGCCTTTAATCACCATTGGCGCGCTGACTTTTATTGCGTTTTTACCACCTTCACCCATATCAGATGTTGCGCCATTTATTAATTTTGAGTGGTTGAATTCTGGCTTTACCGTGTTACCCATTCAAATGTTTAACTGGCTATCGCGCCCAGATCATGCTTTTCATATTAATGCTGCCGCCACTGGCGCTATAATTATTTTGGTCACCTTATTAATGAATGGTACGGCGATCTATTTGCGTTACCAAATTCGTAAAAACATTAAGTGGTAATAAATAAAATCGTACTACAAGAAATTTAAAATTGAGCGTTTAAAATAGTAGTTTTCAGGAAAATTTATGGTTAATGTTAGCACCCCAATAAAAGCAGAATCGCGCGATTTAAACTTTTTTTATAGCAATGGTATGCAAGCGTTAAAAGGTGTAAACATGCCTTTATATGAAAATAAAATCACCGCGCTTATTGGCCCATCTGGTTGTGGTAAATCCACATTTTTGCGCTGCTTTAATCGTATGCATGATTTATATCCTGGTAACAAATACCAAGGTCAAATCGTTATGCAACCTGATAATACTAATATTTTAGAACCAGGTGTTGACCCGATAGAAGTGCGCATGCGTATTAGCATGGTGTTTCAAAAGCCTAATCCTTTTCCTAAATCGATATACGAAAACGTGGCTTATGGCTTGCGCGTACGTGGCGAAAATAATAAGCGCATTATGGATGATAAGGTTGAAGAAGCGTTGAAAGGCGCGGCTTTATGGAATGAAGCTAAAGATAGATTGCATGAACTCGCTTTCAACTTATCTGGTGGCCAGCAACAACGCTTGTGTATTGCACGCGCTTTGGCAACAGACCCTGAAATTATGTTATTTGATGAGCCAACATCGGCACTTGACCCGATTGCCACAGCTAATATTGAAGAGTTAATGAGTGAACTTAAAAACAAGCTGACCATTTTAGTGGTAACGCATAATATGCAACAAGCGGCGCGGGTATCGGACTACACCGCTTATATGTATTTGGGCGAATTGATAGAATATGGTGATACGGACATGATTTTTACCCGCCCAAGCAGAAAAGAAACTGAAGATTACATTACGGGTAAATTCGGCTAGAAACTGATTAAGCAAACAAATAAGCCAGCTATATGCTGGCTTATTTGTAAGTACTGGCTTATTTACAAGTGCTGGCCTTTTTGTTGGAGCCAATACTTATCGCATGTAACTTTGCAACTTGGCTGGTTTACTAATCTGACCAAATTTTGCGTACGACACTTTAGTATAAAATTTAACCATTCGCTCAGCTTGCACCTGCGCTGACCATTTTGCTTTAGCATATTCGCGCCCAGCTTCACCGATTTTGTTTCTCAACGGCTTATTAATTAATAAGCTATGCACTTTTTGCACAAATTCAGATTCATTTTCAGCAGATATCAATGCACCTTGTCCCTCAACCAATATTGAGGCGGTTCCTAGCTCGGCTATTGCCACCACTGGCGTACCTTGTGCCATGGCTTCTAGTAATACCAGCCCTTGTGTTTCACTTTTTGAGGCAAACACAAAAATATCAGCCGCTTTATAGCAAGCGTTAAGTTCAGTGTTGCGATCTAAGTAGCCAATAAATTGTACATTTGGCTCTATACCTTGCGCCTTGACTGATGTACGTAAATTAGGCAGAGCAGGCCCTTCACCTGTAATCACTAATAATACGTCTGGCACGCTATCTATTAGCAATTTGGTTACTTCTAACAAAAAACCAATGTTTTTTTCATGCGCAACGCGGCCCACATATAACAGCATAGGGCGTTGCAGGGCAATGCCATATTTTTGTTTAAAAGCTTCACCATCAGCTTCATTAAAACTGCTAGTTTGCAAGCCAGTCGCAATCACATCAGCCGTGCTATTTACACCATAACTACGCAGCACATCTAGCATGGGCTGCGAAGGTGCCACAATACCTTGCATCTGGTTACATTGCGCTTTAGAGACTTTACGGGCTAGCCAGCGGGCCGCAAATGTGGGTATCCATGGTAAATAATGGTGCAGGTAATCTTCAAAAAACGTGTGATAAGTTTCAAGCACTGGAATATTTAACAATTTGGCCAGTTTTAATCCCGCGTAGTGCGCTACAAATGGTGTATGAATGTGAACAATATCGAAATCTCTCTTTTTTAAATCTGGTAACAAGCGCAATATATCGCTCATTTTCATCAGCTTATCTTCTGGGTCAAAATAAATATCGCGCGCCGCTACTCGCGTTATCCATTTTTCTTCTATGTTGTTTTGAGTATTAGCCTCGACATTGTGCGATTGGCCGTATTGAGGCGCAATTAAATGCACGCAGTGACCAAGCTTTTGTAGTTGCTCTGTAAAAGTTCTGATAGAGGTTGAAACGCCATTAACACGGGGGAAGTAAACGTCAGAAATAAGTAATATATTCATTGGGTTAGCAAATAAAAGGATTAATTTATGCTAACTTTAGTTTATGACAAATTAATGATGCATTTAAATAATTTCTTTAGCTGTCACTAAAATTTCACAAACATGTCACTTGAATTTAATGCGCTGATGTGAAAGTGCACCTATGAAAAGTGCACTTAATAGAAAAATTCACTCATGAAAAAGCGGCAAGTTAGCAAATTTTTATGGGTTGTACCTTTAAGCATTTATGCTATTGATGCCAATGCTTGGGGTTTATATACCCACATTTATTTTGCACAGTGGCTTTTGCTTGCTGCGCCATTTTTAGATCCTAAAATTCAACACATCATTAAAAAGTTTCCCACGTTGGTCATGGCTGGGGCTTGTTTGCCCGATCTAGCCATTATTTCAAAATCATTTAATACCACTCACCTTTGGCATAACGCCGATTGGATGCTTGCTAATGCGTTAACTGAAGAGCAATTTGCAATTGCAGTGGGCTACACCAGCCATTTATTTGTAGATGTGGTGGCGCATAATCATTTTGTGCCCGCGCATGAGGCTAAATGGGCGCGTGTGCCATGGTTAAACAAATCATTGATGATACATATAACATCTGAATGGGCGATGGATGCGCATATTGCAAAGCGCATTTCTTACAAACCGCACCATCTTATCTTTAAACATTCTAGACAAATAAGTGCATTTATAGCGCCTTGTTTTAAAGTTTCTACAGATGTTGTTACTGCTAAGCTAAAACAGCTAGCATGGGCAGATTATGCCTTGAGATTAAGCCAATTATCATTTGCCGCGTTTTGGATAGTTAAATCAAGAGATAGTGGGTTTGTTAAAACGCTAGATTATTATTTAGATAAAACCAAGCACGCCTTAAGTCAGTTTGATCAATCACTTTTAGGTAACCAACCAAGTTTTGAGGCTGAATTAAAACATCTTAATAATGACGAATTGATTGCATGGCGTGAGCGCTGTTTGAGCGAATTAATTAATCGGTTAACAACGCCTGTTCATTTTTATTCACTAGATAGTAAAGTGTGAGTTTTAATCATTCATGGATTTTTTTGCAATTTATTTTCTACGAAATTTAAACAAACAACTCTAGCGAAAACAATGCAATTAAATAACCTAAGCCCGCACCAGCCAATACATCACTAGGATAATGCAAACCCAAAATCACGCGTGACATTGCGATCATCACGGTAAACGGCACCAAAATAATGGCCAATTGCGGAAAGTAATGAATCGCCACAACACTAAAAGTAAGCGCATGCAAAGTGTGACCAGATGGAAAACTAAAGTGATCAAGCGGCTTGCCCACACACCAAACATCTTGACGCACTTGAAAAGGCCTTGGTCTATGCGTTTTATGTTTAAGCCATTTATAAATAAGCGTGCCAGTTAAACCAGCTACCAGCATATTTACTACACAAATTAAGCTATTAAGTTGTTGGCTGAGCATAATCAAAGCCATCAAGGTGTACCAAAATACGCCATCGCCTAAACGACTAATTAGCCTAAACAGTTGCCGAATAATCTGATATTGATTGGTCTGGCTAACAGTGACACAAACTGCGCTATCAAACGCCAACATATGATTGTAGTAAGAACGCATTTTATTTGACATTATTATCTCCAAACCACGCGTAAGCAGATAATATGCGCTTTAAATATGAATTCGAGTTGTCAGTTTTGTTAAACTTTAATGACGTAAACCGACGTAAACCATTGATAATAAACTAGTTATACAGTTAATTAGATTAAAGAAATTAGTTAAAAACTTTACTGTGCCTGATTTTTAACCACTTCTGCGATGTCTTGCGCCAGCTTTTGCACAAGAATCGCATCTTCGCCTTCTACCATCACACGAATTTTTGGCTCAGTGCCAGAAGCGCGTAACAAAACACGTCCGGCATTTTTCAATGTGTCTTCAGCCAACTGCACCGCTTTAGTGATAGCCGCGTTGTTTAAATCTAATTTTTGTTGGGTTGTCACATTAATTAACACTTGTGGATACAACACCAATGACGCACCCATTTCAGTAAGCGTTTTGCCCGATTCTTTTAAAGCAGTTAACACTTGCAAAGCTGCAATAATCGCATCGCCACTGGTGGTTTTATCTAGCGTTAAAATATGACCAGAATTTTCACCACCTAATTTCCAATTTTTGATTTGCAGTAATTCAAGCACATATCTGTCACCCACTTTAGCGCGCGCAAACGGTATTTGCTGTTTTGCAAAGGCATGTTCAAGTGCTAAATTGGTCATTAGCGTACCCGCTACACCGCCTTTTAGCTTGCCTTTTGCATAAAGCCCAAGGGCAATAATGTACAAAAGTTGGTCGCCATCAAGCAGTTGTCCAAGACTATCCACCATCATCACACGGTCGCCATCGCCATCAAAAGCAATGCCTAAATCGGCTTTGTGTTCTAACACCGCTTTTTGCAAAGCTTGCGGATGGGTTGAACCCACTTGCTCGTTAATATTTAAGCCATCTGGCTTGTTGCCAATGATAATAACCTCAGCACCTAACTCATGAAACACATCGGGTGCCACGTGGTAAGTTGCGCCGTGCGCGCAATCAAGCACGATTTTTAGACCGCGTAAATCCATATTATTAGGAAACGTACTTTTGCAAAACTCTACATATCGGCCAGCTGCATCATCAATTCTGCGCGCCTTGCCTAATTTGGCTGATTCCATTATTTGCATGGGTTTATCAAGCTCTGCTTCAATAGCATGCTCTATTTCATCGCCTAATTTAGCACCTTGGCTAGAAAAAAATTTAATGCCGTTATCATAATATGGATTATGTGAGGCTGAAATAACGATACCTGCTTGCGCGCGTAATGCACGCGTAAGATAAGCCACAGCAGGCGTTGGCATTGGGCCTGTTAATAAAATGTTTACACCTGCAGCTGATAAACCAGCCTCAAGCGCTGCTTCTAGCATATAGCCAGAAATGCGCGTATCTTTGCCAATTAACACAGTTGGGTGCGCACCCTTAGCCAAGTTGGTGGATTTTAAAGCCAATACGCGCCCTGCCGCATAACCCAAGCGCATCATAAAATCAGGTGTAATTGGATGCTCACCCACGCGCCCACGAATGCCATCAGTACCGAAATATTTTTTAGTCATTGTTATAAAACCCTTTTAAACCTTTTTTAATTTTTTATTAACTGCTAATAAACACAGATGAGCGTCGATAAATTGCCTGAAGCCATATCTGTGTAAATTTGTATGTATCCGTGTATATGCGTGGCTAAATTGTTTTTTGAACTGCTGCAACTATTTTTAAAGCTTCCACAGTCGCTTTCACATCGTGCACACGCAATATTTTAGCACCCTTCATCGCCGCAATCACGCTAGCGGCGATGCTGCTATAAAGGCGTGCATCGACATCATTGCCTGTCACTTGACCTAATACCGATTTACGTGACAAACCTACTAATAATGGCTGATCTAAATCTGCAAAGCTTTCTAAGTTTTGCAGTAGCTTAATATTATGTTCACGCGTTTTTCCAAAGCCAAAGCCAGGATCAAGCAATATATTAGATGCCCTGCAACCCGCATGGATAGTTGCTTGCAGGCGTGCTCTTAAAAAGGCTTTTACGTCATTTACAACATCAACATATTGCGGATTTTGCTGCATGGTCGTGGGCGTGCCCTGCATATGCATCAAGCAAACGCCAACATTTGAATTTGCGACTACTTGCAACGCAGATTTGTTTAATCCAACGCCTTCTTGCAGGGCGCGAACATCGTTCACCATACTAGCCCCTGCATCAATCGCTGCCTGCATTACTTGCGGCTTGTAGGTATCTATTGAGATAGGAATACTGGTTTGCTTGTTTTGATTAAAATGTTCGACTAACTTTTCAATGACAGGAATCACGCGATCTAATTCTACTTGTAAGCTTACAGGTGTCGCATTAGGGCGAGTAGACTCGCCACCAATATCCAAAATGCTTGCACCCTCTTTTATTAACTTAAGCGCGTGTGCAAAGGCTAAATTGGTTTGTGAAAATTTTCCACCATCAGAAAAAGAATCAGGCGTGACATTAACGATGCCCATTACTTTAGGCGTACTTAGATCGAGCTGATGTTGACCACAATTAAATTGCATACGCAATTATACAATGGTTGCTGGAAATGACTGCTGGCGCGGAAAATGCAAAACAAATTAATATTTGTTGATGAAATAAAAAAGTTGAATTACAAAGTTGAATTGCTAAGACAGCTTATTTTTTAGCACAATTAATAAACAAAAAAACTAGCCAATTTGAATTGGCTAGTTTTATTTAAAAAAACGAACGCTTAAGTTTTAGCAGTAGGTTGCGGCATAGGTGTTGCATTATTGCCAGAAGAACCCGAATCACTTGGCTTGATCTTTGGCTGGCGCGGTTTTGGTGCGCGTACTGGAATACTGGCCATAATGTCGTTGATTTGGTCTGCATCTATGGTTTCATATTCCATTAGCGCATTGGTCATCGCTTCCACTTTATCTTTGTTAGTTTCTAACAAATGACGCGCAACGCCATATTGCTCGTCTAATATGCGCCTGATTTCGGTGTCTACTTTTTGTTGCGTGGCTTCACTCACTGTTTTAGAGCTCATGCTACCAAAGAACGAGTCTTGCTCGCTACCGGTGTAAACCATAATGCCCAAATTATCACTCATGCCGTATTTAGTCACCATATCTCGGGCCAATTTTGTAGCACGCTCAAAGTCGTTACTTGCACCTGTAGACATTTGATTCATAAAGATTTCTTCAGAAATTCGGCCACCGAATAAAATCGAAATCTCTTCTAGCATTTTGTCTTTATAATTACTAATGCGATCAAATTCTGGCAATTGCCATGTTAAACCCAGCGCCCAACCACGTGGCATAATGGTTACCTTATGCACTGGGTCTGCTTTTGGTAGCAATTTAGCCACTACCGCATGGCCACTTTCATGATAAGCCGTGTTGCGACGCTCTTCTTCACGCATCACCATACTTTTACGTTCCGGGCCCATGTAGATCTTATCTTTTGCGTCTTCAAAATCTTCCATATCTACCGTGCGTTTACTGCGACGCGCGGCAAAAAGGGCCGCTTCGTTCACCAAATTAGCTAAATCTGCACCACTAAAACCAGGCGTACCGCGTGCAATGATATCGGCTTTTACATCAATATCAATTGGCACTTTACGCATATGCACCAATAATATTTGCTCACGACCTTTAATATCAGGCAAACCAACCATTACTTGCCTATCAAAACGGCCTGGGCGTAATAATGCTTTATCCAACACATCGGCTCTATTGGTTGCCGCAATGATAATCACACCAGAACTAGCCTCAAAGCCATCCATTTCAACCAATAATTGGTTTAGAGTTTGCTCGCGCTCATCATTACCACCGCCTGTGCCAGCACCACGGCTACGACCAACGGCATCAATCTCGTCAATAAAAATAATGCAAGGTGAATTCTTTTTGGCAGTTTCAAACATATCGCGTACACGTGCTGCACCCACGCCCACAAACATCTCAACGAAGTCCGATCCCGAAATGCTAAAAAAAGGTACTTTGGCCTCACCCGCAATTGCACGGGCAAGTAGCGTTTTACCTGTACCTGGAGGGCCAACCAACAAAACACCGCGCGGAATACGACCACCTAATTTTTGAAATTTGGTAGGCTCACGTAAAAAGTCAACGATTTCTACAACCTCTTCTTTTGCTTCGTCACAACCTGCAACATCAGCAAAAGTAGTTTGATTATTGGTTTCATCTAACTGGCGCGCTTTACTTTTACCAAACGAAAATGGCCCACCACCTTTGCCGCCACCTTGCATTTGGCGCATAAAGAATATCCAAACACCAATTAGCAATATCATGGGAAACCATGACATAAAAATATCCATTAATAAAGAGCGTTGCGCTTCGGGCTTAGCTTCCACCGCAACATTGTATTTAATTAAATCGTTAACCATCCATAGATCGTTTGGCGCATACGTGCTGAAATCTTTGCCATCTTGGGTTTTACCACGCACCACACGGCCATCGATTTGCACTTTCGCAATGCGGCCTTCTTTGGCCTCTTGCATAAATTGCGAGTAAACCATTTGGTCATCTTGCTTAGATTTACCGCTAAACTGATTAAAAACCGTCATTAGCAATAACGCTACGGCTAACCAAATTGCAATACTTTTTGCGATATTATTCACTAGCATATTCCTTTAAATAAAGCGGAAAACTAAAACTATTCAATCAAAAACATTCTAAACTTAATTTAACTTGATTGTGGCTAATTTTGAATTAATCATACATTTTTACAACTACTTAAAACTTGTCAGCTGTCGCCTTGGCTACTTCTTGCCAATACCTAACAAATAAACTTCACTGCTTCTATCACGAGAGGCTTTTGGTTTGCGTGTAACTACTTTTGCAAATTGCAAGCGCATGGTCTTCACAATCTCTTCAAAGCCTGCGCCTATAAATACCTTGACCAGAAAATTACCATTTGGTTTTAGCCAATTTTCACAAAACTCTAAGGCTAACTCCGTCAAATGCGCCGAACCTGCCAAATCGACATCTTTAACTCCACTTATGTTGGGTGCCATATCTGCAATTACAAGGTCAACTGGTTTATTATTAATGGCCTCTTGCAATTGTATTAAAACACTTTCTTCGCGAAAATCGCCTTGTATAAAAGTCACCCCAGCGATGCCTTGCATTTCGAGAATATCAAGCGCGATCACCTTGCCAATCACGTCATTTGACCCTTTTGCCCTCAAGCGTTCTACAGTCACTTGGCTCCAACTACCTGGGGTTGAACCTAAATCGACAATTGTCATGCCTGGTTTAATCAATTTATCTTTATCATCGATTTCAATTAATTTGTACGCTGCGCGGGCGCGGTAACCTTCTTTTTGCGCACGTTTTACATATTCATCGTTAAGATGCTCTTGCATCCAAGCTTTGCTGGTACGAGTGACTTTCATTAAAAAGGGCTTTTCAGAATAGGCTCTCTAGGCAATAGACCTGCAAGTGAATAAGCTTGCAAATGTAAAACCATGTTCATGATAAAATAGATGCTTAATTAAAAGGTTTTAATAAATGAAATTTACAACTAAACAAATCGCTCATTTACGCGGATTAGCTCACAATTTAAACCCTGTAGTGATGATTGGTAATAACGGGCTAACAGAAAACGTGTTAAAAGAAATTGACCTAAACCTAAATGCGCATGAATTAATTAAAATTCAAGTGGCAATAGATGAACGCGCATTAAGAACCGCTTTGCAAGCCGATATTTGTGCTAAAACCAATGCAATTGCGGTGCATCATATCGGCAAACAATTAGTTGTGTATCGTAAAAGTGAAACAATTAAAGAATCTGCAAAAGTGGTGATTCCAAAACCATAACATTTGATCAAAGCATCTAAACAAAGTATTTGCATTAATCGTTAATTTATTATCTTTAATGCCTGATTTTCAATACTAGGCCTATCCCTAACAAACACTCCATTAAATAGGCAATACTAGCCACGCCGTGCCAAGTTTTAAATCTGCCTGCAAAAACGCTTTGCATTACATCACTTGGCAGCGCGCTAGATTTTAGTTGCGCCAATATTGGCTGAATACCAAAGTGGCCAGCTAATACCAGCACCAACATGATCACGATAATCCAAAAAACACTTTTTTTAAAAGCTTGCAGCCCAAATGCGATTAATTGATCAATTAACAAATAAAAGCCGCTAAATAAGCCAATGTAACTCACAACAGTAAACAATCGTCCAGCTAATTGACCCGCTTGTTGTTTATCTTGCAACGTATCAAATAAAATATATGCGCTTAGACCTGTAGACCATAACGCGCCCACCCACAAAGTGACAATAACTAAGCTTAAACGGAACATTATTTGTGCGCTTTTATAATTCTGGTATTTTTAAAAGTTAAATAACCGCAAGTTAAATGACCGCAAGTTAAATAACCGTAAGTTAAATATACAAAACGCTTAACACTTCAAATTCTTTTACGCCACCTGGGGCGGTCATTTCAGCAATATCGCCTGTTAATTTACCAATTAATGCGCGAGCGATTGGTGAACCTACTGATATTTTACCCGTTTTAATGTTGGCTTCATCTTCACCCACAATTTGATAGGTTTTATTGTCACCTGAATCTAAATCTTCAATATTCACTGTAGCACCAAATACCACGCGCCCTTCAGCATTGAGTGTTTTAGGGTCTATCACTTGTAAATTCGATAATTTAGATTCAAGCTCGGCAATGCGGCCCTCAATAAAGCTTTGCTTTTCTTTAGCGGCTTCATATTCTGCATTTTCTGATAAATCGCCTTGCGCACGCGCTTCAGCAATGGCCAGAATCACGCTTGGCCTATCTTCACTACGTAGCTTTTGCAGCTCGATTTTGAGTAATTCTGCGCCAATGACTGTTACTGGAATTTGATTTAAAGCCATACTTAATTACCGTCTCTCAAAAAAACCCTACAAAAAAAATAAACCACACCTTAAAAAGGCGTGGCTTTAATATGTTTAAGTGTAATTTAAGCTTGTGACTTTCGCAAGCTTTGTAGATGTTTTTAAACCGTGTTTTTAAATATTTATTGTTAAAATTATTGTTTGTTAACCCACAAAATTAAATTTTTCTAGTTTGATTACGTGTTAATTCACGAGTAGATTAACTGGCGGAATAATAAGCCGGCCATGATTACCCGCTTCATTATATTTTTTAAGCACTGCTTTACTAACAACTTCTGCGCTACTAATGCTACATAAGGCAACACAAGCACCACCAAAGCCCGCGCCTGTTAATTTTGCACCATATACGTCATTATTTTTTTGAAGCAGCGAAACCATTAGATCGAGTTCTGGAATAGAGACTTCGTAATCATCTTTTAAGCTCGTATGCGAGGCGTTCATTAATTGGCCAAATTCTATTGCACTTATGCCTTTGCGAGCTCGCAAAACGCGGTTATTTTCATGATACACATGACGCGCTCGCTTATTTAAAGGCTCATCTAGTTTTTCAACTGCGCTTAAATCTAGCGCATCGCGTAACTCTTTAACACCTAAAAACTTTGCAGCTTCAGTGCATTCTAAACGTCGCTCGTTATATTTGCTTTTAGCCAAGCTTCGGGTAATGCCCGTATCTAACACTAAGATTTCGGTGTTTTCTGGCAAGGCTAGTTTTTCATACTCAAGCGTTCGCGTGTCTAAAAACAACATGTGTTGCGTGTCGGCAAGGCTTGCGGCCATTTGATCCATAATGCCGCAATTGACTTTTGCATATTGTATTTCGGCTTGTTGAGCTAATTTTGCAATCTCAACATCGTTAATATCAAGATTAAGTAGCATTCCTAACGCACGCAACATGGCTACTTCTAACGTTGCACTTGATGATAAACCTACGCCCATTGGTACATTCGAGCTTATGTGCATATCTAGCGCTGGAATATCTACGCCCAAGTTTTGAACCATACGCAGGCATCCATAAACATAGGTGGCAAAATGTTCAGTTGGCGGCTTGCTTAAATCAAACTCTACCAAGTGATTTAAAGCGGCTGAATATAGCCGAAACGATTCACTATTATTAACGCGTAATGAAATGATTGTTTGTTGCGGAATTGCTGTTGGCATGACAAAACCACCGTTGTAATCAGTATGCTCGCCTAACAAATTAACGCGGCCAGATGCGCTGGCAATTACATCAGGCGTTGCGTTAAATGCCTCTTCAAAATTCTTCATGTTGGCTAGAAATCGCGCTCAAACTTAATCATGTTCTATGTACACTTTGATCGATTGCAATTCAACCGCTTTGTCCTCTGGCAAACAATCCATCGCAAAAAAGCCTGCCGCTATTTCGGTTCCAGCCAAAAATTTAAGTTTTTCTGCTGTTCTATAAGGTGGGTAAAATTCGGCATGAAGATGTGATTCTGGATGCTGCAAGCCATCTGTGGGCGCCTGATACCACGCCATTAAATAAGGAAATGGCCGCGCCCATAGAGCATCGAATTTCATGAGAACTGTTTTAAGCGCGCGGGCTAAATCACTGCGTTGCAAATCACTTAACCCAGCAAAACTAGCCACGGCTTTAATAGGCGCTACCCAAACCTCATATGGATAACGTGCGCAGGCAGGCACAAAAGCCACGGCATATTCACCACGGTAAATGATGCGCCTGCCATCAAGCATTTCTTGCTCAATCGTCACTTCTAATGAGCTACGGCCATTTGCTTTAAAATATTGCTTGGCCAGTTTCTGCATATTTGCAGGCACTGGCGGCACTACTGGGTAAGCATAAATTTGGCCATGTGGATGGTTGAGTGTTACTCCAACCTCTGCGCCCCGATTTTCAAAAGGTATTACATATTGAATATTTTCTAATTGGCCAAGTTCAAGCGTGCGCGCGGCCCAAACTTTAAATAGCAACTCAAAATGGCTAAGGGTTTGCGCGCCAAGTGAAGATCTCGCGTCTTGCGTAAACACAACCACTTCGCATTTACCAATTGCAGCTTGGGTAGGAATAATTAATTCTGGCGGCGTGTGTGCGCTCAATTCTAGAGAAGGAAAACGGTTATCAAAAACTGCTATTTGCCAATCACCCTGCGGTAACTCTGTGGGAAAATCGGGATTAACAGTAATAGCCAGCGGATTATATTCAGGCGGTGGCAAAAACGTGCGATTTTGTCTATAGGCTGCATAAGTAACCCATTCACCACGTAACGGGTGCCAGCGTAAGTGCGGGTTGGCGTTAAGTGGCTCTAAAAAAGGGCTAGGCGCTTTGCAAAAACCTAGCGCATCGAAGTCGCTTTTTAATGGCGTATTGCTATACAGCCATAATTGCCTGCCGTCTGGCTTAACGCGTTTGACTGTAAACATTTACACGCTTAACCCGATATACATATTGCAAGACCGCGTGATAGCAGCGATCTCATCCAAAGAAACTTTAGGCGTGCGATCTGCGCAAAGTAGCCCGTTAACTTCTTGAAAAGTGTCAGAAAATTGCGTGTAACAAAATCCGCTAATTAATGGCGAGCTGGTAATCACATCCATTAAGCCTTTATACAGCGCTAAAAATGCTTCATCAGAATCAACTGTTGAATAACCCCAACTATTGTGCATACCTTCTACAGGGCATTTTAAATAGGCAATGCCGCCAAACTCAGTCAACATAATTGGCTGACCTTTATGCGGATAACCATCAAGCGTTAAAATCCGTCCACCTGGGCGGCGCCTGTCAAACAGCAGATCCATATTAGCCTCTAACCCATAACGGTTTCGTAATTGTTGAGGGTTAGATTCGTAATCGTGAATGCCAATAATATCGGTTGCACTACTTTCCCAGCCATCATTGCCAATCACTGGGCGGGTAGAGTCCAGCGTATGCGTTAAATGATACAGCGCCTCAACCGCATGGCGATGTTCGCGAATCGATGTTAACTCGGGCACGCCCCATGATTCGTTAAATGGCACCCAAACAATAATGCAAGGATGGCTGTAATCGCGCTCTATCACCTCTGTCCATTCTTTAACAATGCGATTAATGGCTTTACGTGAGAATCGATACGCTGAAGGCATTTCTTCCCACACCAGTAAACCCAGCTTATCAGCCCAATATAAATAACGCGGGTCTTCAACCTTTTGGTGTTTGCGCACGCCATTAAAACCCATGGCTTTGGTGAGTATTACATCTTGTTTTAGCGCATCATCATTAGGTGCGGTTAATAGCGTATCTGGCCAATAACCTTGATCTAACACCATGCGTAGCGGATAAGGCCGCCCGTTTAACATAAAGCGATCGCGCAAAATGTTTACTGAACGAAGCGCGGTGTAAGAGCTAAATTCATCTACTACAACATCGCCATTTTTAAGCCTAATGGTGGCATCTATCAACGTTGGCCGCTCTGGGCTCCAAAGTAGCTCATTACGAAAATCGTCTATGCCTGGGTCAGATAAGATAATACGGCGATCTGTTTGTGCATCTAGCACTTGGTAAGTATCTTTAGCAAGTAGCCTATCTTTATGTTTAAGCGTGATTTCTATTGATAGATTTTGCTCATTTACAAAATGGTTAATAGTGGCCTCAAACTGAATGGAAAATTCCTCCATATGCGGCGTCCAGCGAATTTTTTCCATGTAAATATCGCTCACCTGCTCAAACCAAACCCCTTGCCAAATGCCAGTAGTACGCGGATACCAAATAGAATGCGGCTCTAACTGCCAATCTTGCTTGCCGCGTGGTTTACTTAAATCTTGGGGGTCATCTTCTGCCATCACAGTAACTATTTGCATGCCATCGTCATTCAATGCAAAGGTAATATCGGCTGAAAAAGGCGTATGACCGCCTTCATGAGTCACCACTAATAATCCATTAACCCAAACTTTGGCAGCATAATCAACCGCACCAAAATGCAACAAAACACGATCGTTGATATTAGAATTTTCTAGCTTGAGTGTGAAATCTCGTTGATACCAGCAGGCCAAGTGGAAACCTCTGTCTCCAATACCACTGGTCATAGATTCAGGTGGAAAAGGCACTTTGATCTTAAGCGGCCAATCGGTAATATCGCTAGGCTGCTCAAATAAAACATCATCATCAAACAAAAATCGCCACTCGCCATTTAAAGAGATCCAATGCTTACGTACTAGTTGCGGTCTTGGGTAAGCAGTTGTCATGCGCTCTCATTAAAGGCCGCTTAAAATATCGACCATAGCTAACAAAATACGCAATGCTTATAAAATACAGGATAGGATAAATCTGATAAAGCTGTGGGATTAGGCTGACCGTGAATATTTGATGGTTAATTGACTTGCAAACAAAACACTTTGATTAATTTAACAGAAAAAACCATAAGACTTTGTTATAAGACCACAAGACTTTGTTATAAAACTTAGCTGCTGAAAATAGTAAATTAACAATAAAACTGTTGGAGGCGCGAGCCGGAGTCGAACCGGCCTAAACGGCTTTGCAGGCCGCGGCATAACCGCTTTGCTATCGCGCCATGTGTGTAGGACAATATAAAAACTGTCTTAACATTTGATTTGAATATTACGCTAGATTAATTCAGTTAAAACCTAATTGCATGACAATTTTAATCGTTAAAACTAAAACGGCGAAGACATGAAGCTTCGCCGAAATTATTAAACAAAATATTTTAAAACGAATTATTTTAAACTAGTGCCGACTAATTCTAATTTGCTTTTTAAACTTGATTTAAAAACTTGGAGCGGGAAACGAGACTCGAACTCGCGACCTATACCTTGGCAAGGTATCGCTCTACCAGCTGAGCTATTCCCGCATCACTTAAAACAGCCAGCATT
>JAYVLK010000033.1:0-60941 GCA_043759515.1 Methylotenera sp. | reverse complement strand
GGGCTCGAACCAGGGACACACGGATTAACAGTCCGTTGCTCTACCGGCTGAGCTATCGAGGAATCGGTAGTACTTGTGAAGGCGTGATAATACTGGCTTGTAGCATTTTGGTCAATGGTTGTTCGGTTAAAATTGGCTATATTTACAATTAATTTTTGTTGATTATTATTATGAGCGTTTTAATTGAGACTATTTTAGTTTAAGGCTTTTTCAATACGGTCTAGCGCGTTTTTAAGGTTATCCATGCTGGTTGCAAATGAAATGCGAAAGTAGCCTTCTGCCCCAAATGCGCTGCCTGGTACCACGGCTACATCATAATTTTCTAGTAAATATTCTGCAAAAGCCATATCGTTGGCTGTATTAATTTTGCCTGCTTTATGCAAGTTTGTAATGGCTATACGCGCATCGGGGAAGGCATAAAACGCACCACCTGCCATCAAGCAGCTTAGCCCTGGCATCGCATTAAAGCGATTTACCACGTAATCATGGCGCTCTTTAAACGCTGTTACCATTGGCTTAATGCAATCTTGAGAGCCACCGAGTGCCGCGACTGCGGCGTGCTGTGATATAGACGTAGCGTTACTGGTTGATTGCGATTGCAATATCTCCATAGCTTTAATGATGTTTGCTGGCCCTGCAGCATAACCGATGCGCCAGCCAGTCATTGAATAGGCTTTAGATACGCCGTTTAGCACAATACAACGAGGTTTAAGTGCAGGCGTTGCGTTTAAAATATTGTAAAATTTGTCCCCAGTTAAGTTCACGTGCTCATACATATCGTCGGTTGCTACCAGCACATGTGGATGTTTAAGTAGTACTTCGCCAAGCGCTTGCAACTCTGCCAAGCTATAAACCGCGCCAGTGGGGTTTGATGGCGAATTGATCATGAATATTTTAGTTTTAGGCGTAATGGCTGCCTCTAATTGTGCGGGCAGTAATTTAAAGCCTTGCTCAATACCGCAATTAATAACGACTGGTACCGCTTCGGCCACCAATGCGATATCAGCATAACTCACCCAATACGGTGCGGGTATAATTACCTCGTCACCCGCGTTAAGCACCGCTAAACAAAGATTAAAAATAGTTTGCTTGCCACCCACGCCCACAATCACTTCATTTAGCGCGTATTCAAAACCATTTTCTTGCTTAAATTTATTCACAACCGCTTGTTTTAATGCGGGTATGCCACTCACAGGTGTGTATTTGGTGTAACCCGCATTGATAGCCGCAATGGCTGCATCTTTAATATGTTGTGGCGTATCGAAATCTGGCTCACCTGCGGCTAAACCAATAATAGGGCGACCGTCAGCTTTGTATTTATTGGCTTTTGCGGTGATAGCTAGGGTAGGGGATTCTTTAATGGCTTGAACGCGGTTTGATAGAACATTTAAAGCGGGACGGCTTGACATAGATTCCTAGTTTTTTTACTTTTGCTAAAAACATTATTTTACGCAAAAAGTGAATCATTCGGAAACTTAAATCTGATGCGATGCTAATTTTGAAAACGGATTTACAAAAAATCAACTACTAAAAAAATCTTATAAACGCTATTTGATTACAAATACAAAAACTTCATAAGCGAATGGTCACTAAAATAGAGGCGTTTTTAACCCCGAATAAGCTGTGGTTTATGCCTGATTTTAATAAAAATAAATCGCCTGCCTTTATTTGAAAAGTGTGGTTTTTACTGGCATTATCAACCACCGTAAAATCAATGACACCTTCTAATACAATAAAACGTAGCTTCGTCAGGCGCATGATGGGTGGGCATGGTTTCATTGGCTAATAAATAATCCGCTTAACCATTGTTTGGTTAGTTTTAATTAAGTTGGCTGTTTTCACATCATGAATACGTTCATGCAGTGCGCTGGCATTGATAATTTCGGGTGCTGAATTTATTTGCATATATTTTCCAAAATAAAAAGTTAAGCTTCAATAATCACCTTAAGCGCATTTGTATCAGCCGCCTTACTAAATGTTTCATAAGCTTGCATGATTTCATTTAGCTTAAAATGGTGCGTAATAAGCACTTTGGGATTTATACGTTTAAGCTGCACCATTTTTTGCAACAGCGGTATAGAAACGGTATCTACTAGCCGTGTAGTCATGGTAATGTTGTGCGACCACAATTTTTCTAAATGCAAATCTACCTTGCAGCCATGAACCCCAACGTTAGCTATAGTGCCTCCAGGCGCTACTATTTCCTCACATAACTCAAAAGTGGCTGGTATACCCACTGCTTCAATAGCTGTATCTACACCTAACTCATCCGTTAGCGCCATCACTTGCTTAACAGCATCACCTTTTGCACTATTAATGCTGGTTGTTGCACCAAATTTTTTGCTTATTTCTAGTCTATTGTCGTCAATATCGATCATGATGATTTGCGCAGAGGAATAAAACTGTGCTGTTAATAAAGCTGCTAACCCAACAGGGCCAGCACCTATAATTACCACAGTAGAACCCACATTAACTTTGCCGCACAAAACACCGCACTCAAAACCTGTGGGTAAAATATCGCTTAGCATCACTAAAGCGTCTTCATCAGCATCTTTTGGTATGGGGTATAGGCTAGTATCTGCATGTGGAATGCGTACGTATTCTGCCTGCGTACCGTCTATTGTATTACCTAAAATCCAGCCACCAGTGGCACAATGCGAAAACATACCTTTACGGCAATTACTGCAACGCCCGCATGCGCTAATGCAAGAAATAATTACCTTGTCATTTACTTTAAAAGTTGTGACACCTGAGCCTATTTCATCAATAACACCTACGCCTTCATGACCTAAAACAGTGCCAGGTTTGCAGGTGGCAACATCACCTTTAATAATGTGTAAATCGGTGCCACAAATAGTGGTTTTACTTATTTTTACTATCGCATCAGTTGGGTGATTAATAATTGGTTTTGGACGTTCTTCTAGGCCGGCTAATCCCATTTGAGTATAAATTAGAGCTTTCATCATACGCTTTTTACTATTTAAAACATGAACATAGTCTTTAATATCAACCATTTCTGTTCATTAACACACATATAGTTTTAAAAGCTTTGTTAATAGTTACGTTCGTTAGCGTACAGATTAATTTATGCACTTAGCTTATTTTAAATACGACTTAACGATACTGAAAGAATAATAATGAACTACCGAACTTTGATGGTGCATTTGCAATTTGGGCAATCTAACGAAGCTGTATTACAGGCGGCAAAACACATTTCAATTCAAAATTCCACTGCAATTATTGGCGTGATGGCAGAACAACAAACTCAAATGATTTACGGTAGAGGTTATGCCACACTAGATTTCTTTGATCGTGAACAAGCGCATTTGCAAGAAAAAATCGCCGCTGAAGAACCCAAGCTAAACGCAGCTTTAATAGAAAATGCAAAATCTGTTGAATGGCGCTCGACAGTGAGCATGGAGCCTGCGACTGATTTTATTGTTGCAAATGCTTGCAGTGTCGATTTGATTATTACAGGCATAGCACATAGTGATTTTTATGAAGGGCCTAATACTGCACATGCGGGTGCTATTGTGATGCAAGCGGGTAGGCCAGTGCTCGCGGTACCAGTTAACAATACTGAATTTAAGTTTGATAACATATTAGTTGGCTGGAAAGATACGCGAGAAGCCAAGCGGGCGATTGCAGATGCATTGCCATTGTTAAAAATGGCCAAGAATGTAACTGTGTTAGAAATCGCAGAAAAAGACGATGAAGAAGCGGCTAATAAGCGCTTGCAAGAAATTATTAATTGGTTAAAAAGCCATGATGTATTGGCAACAACTTTAGTCGCTATTGCAGATGACGCCGATGCGGTTCAATTTATTCAAATTGCCAATCAGATTCAACCAGATTTGGTAGTAATAGGCGCTTATGGCCATAGCCGATTTCGTGAATGGGTGCTGGGCGGGGTTACGAATGAGTTGTTAGAAAATGCGCAATTCAGCTTATTACTGTCGCATTAACTAAATCAACCCAGATAAATCCACATAAATTCACTCTGGCAAATCAACCCAGGTAAATTCACATAACATCTGTATGCGGATTTACATGAATTGCAGTAGAAGTTTTAAATTCTTAATTGCAATTGTTTACGCAATCAATCATCTCAACATACTCTGCAGCTACTTCTTCATTTATATCCACCAATGCCAAATGGATGCGGCGCATCTCTTTTTGATCCCCTTTATTTTTAGCCAGTATGCCTAAGTGTAGCAGGGCGTCAAAGTTGCTGTTATCTAATTCAAACGCTTGCTTATAAGCTTGTTCTGCTGATTCTGTCTTGGCCATTTTTTCATAAGCCAGCCCTAACTCAAACCAAGCTTCGGTGTTTTTTGGCTCAGCAATCGTCCATTTATTGGCTACTTCAGCCAATTTTGGCCAATCTTGACGTGATTCTGGCACGGCCACTTGCATATAAAAAGGCTTTTTGTCTTCATCTTCTTCCCACAAGGCTTTACCTGAAATCGGAAAACTCGTTACTTCAGCTTGTTTCTCCAATTGCCCAACCCATTCAATGGGCAACGCGTAATGGATGCTGCCGCCATGGCCAGAAGTTTTAAATGTGTTGATGCCAACTAATTGACCGTTCATATCAAAAAGCCCGCTTCCACTGGCACCTAGCAAAAATTTAGCTCCGCTACGTATTATTTTGCCATGATCAGAATCGTATAAACCTTTAACACTGCCGCGTGATGTAATGGGCGCAGGCGACCCGCTAGAATGCCCAATGGCGGCGACTTCTTGCCCACGTTTAAGATCAGTACTTTTACCAATTACCGCTGCTTTAAACGGCAAACCGTAGGTAGAAACCAAACATAAATCATGCCAGGCATCTACTTTTACACTGGTTATTGGATAAGTATCTTCACCACGCGAAACCCAAGGTTGCTTGGTAGCACGCAACACGTGGCAGTTGGTAATCACTTTATCTTTGCTCACCACCACGCCAGAACCATAAGCCAAGCCGCCTGTGGCGTTATATCCACGTATCATCACCACCGAAAAAAAAGCATCCATTAATTTGGCTCTGTCCATGGCAAATGCACTTTGCATGGGAGCAAATAAGGTTGAGATTAAAACAGAGGTGACGATTAAAGCGCGCATGTTATACCCTAAAAAGTGATGATAATTATTGAATACTTACCTAAAGACTTGCTCAAATTAAATTTAGTTCGATATGGTTAGCTTATCAATTAATGCAGCCATTATTGAATTAATATTTATACGATTTTAAAGTAATCTTCTTATAATCAGATTACTTTTAAGCTTATTCAACTATTTACAGTTAGCCGTGTCTGTTATTTTATGTTGTTAATTGCTGTAAAATCTTATTTTACTGAAATCTTTTGATAAAGCCCCAAATTAGTGTTTGTTAATTTTCCCAATAGTAAATATCAACTTTTTCAACCGTTTCCACCCGCGGGCGATCAGCCACAGGCTATTGACAAGTTAACCCAAGGCATTAACGATGGCTTGAAGTTTCAAACTTTATTAGGCGTAACCGGCTCTGGCAAAACGTTTACTATGGCCAATGTGATCGCGCGTACTGGAAAACCTGCGATTGTGATGGCGCCCAATAAAACATTGGCTGCACAATTGTATAGTGAATTTCGTGAGTTTTTTCCTAATAATTCAGTTGAGTATTTTGTGAGTTATTACGATTATTATCAGCCAGAAGCTTACGTGCCTTCGCGCGATTTGTTTATTGAAAAAGATTCAAGTATTAACGAACATATTGAGCAGATGCGATTATCGGCTACAAAAGCTTTGTTAGAGCGTGAAGACAGCATTATTGTAGCCACCGTTTCAGCCATTTACGGCATTGGCGACCCATCAGATTATCACGGCATGGTATTGCACTTGAAACAAGGCGAAAAATTAAGCCAGCGCGATGCGATCGACCGCTTAATCGGTATGCAATATGACCGTAACGATTTTGATTTTAGCCGTGGTTGCTTTAGAGTGCGCGGCGATGTGATTGATATATTTCCCGCAGAAAATAACGAAACTGCGGTGCGTGTGAGTTTGTTTGGTGATGATATTGAAAGTATCACTTTATTTGACCCACTAACTGGCCAAATTTTCAATAAAATCATCCGCTTTACCATTTACCCATCAAGCCATTATGTAACCCCGCGCGAAACCACTGTTAAGGCGATGGAAAAGATCAAAAAAGAGCTGGTGGATCGTGTGGCTTTTTACATTAAAGAAGGCAAACTGGTTGAAGCACAGCGCATAGAGCAACGCACCCGTTTTGATCTTGAAATGTTAAACGAAATTGGTTTTTGCAAAGGCATTGAAAATTACAGTCGCCATTTGTCTGGACGTAACCCTGGTGACCCGCCACCAACATTAATCGATTATTTACCTGATGATGCATTAATGATCATTGATGAGAGCCATGTGACTGTGCCGCAAGTAGGCGGTATGTTTTTGGGAGATCGATCGCGTAAAACTAATCTGGTGGATTACGGCTGGCGTTTGCCATCAGCCATGGATAATCGGCCACTTAAATTTGAAGAATTTGAGCGCATTATGCGCCAATGCGTGTTTGTTTCTGCAACGCCTGCGGATTACGAAAAAAATCATCAGCAACAAGTGGTTGAAATGATTGCGCGTCCGACTGGCTTGGTAGACCCGCCAATTACCGTTAAACCAGCAGATACGCAAGTGGACGATTTACTAGGTGAAATTAAATTACGTGTGGCTGTAGGTGAGCGTGTGCTGGCAACTACGCTAACTAAGCGTATGGCAGAAGATTTAACCGATTACTTAAATGAGCATGGCGTAAAAGTGCGTTATTTACATAGTGATATT
Organism: Methylotenera sp.; assembly: GCA_043759515.1. Taxonomy (GTDB): domain Bacteria; phylum Pseudomonadota; class Gammaproteobacteria; order Burkholderiales; family Methylophilaceae; genus Methylotenera_A. The sequence goes on along the minus strand of JAYVLK010000033.1, from coordinate 54,122 downwards.
GATACGGTAGAGCGCATTGAGATTATTCGCGATTTACGATTGGGTGAATTTGATGTGTTGGTTGGCATTAACTTATTGCGTGAAGGCTTGGATATTCCAGAGGTTTCCCTTGTTGCCGTGCTAGACGCCGATAAAGAAGGCTTTTTACGTAGTGAACGTAGCCTTATTCAAACATCGGGTAGGGCGGCGCGAAACCTGAACGGTAAAGTGATTTTTTATGCCAATAAAATCACCCGCAGCATGAAACTAGCCATGGATGAAACCGAGCGCAGGCGCGGTGTGCAAATCGCTTTTAACACGCTGCATAATATTGTGCCAAAAGGCATTGTTAAGAGTGTTAAAGCCATGATTGATGGCGTTTATGATAAAGATGAGATTGTGCGCGAGCGAAAAGCTGCTCAAGATCAAGCTAATTACGAAAGTTTAAGCGAGAAGCAATTAGCCAAAGAAATGAAGAGGCTTGAAAAATGCATGCATGATGCGGCCAAAAATCTGGAATTTGAAAAAGCGGCTGATTTTAGAGATCAATTAAAAAAATTAAAGCTGAAAGTGTTTGGGGCTGAAATGGCTGATTTAACTTAAATTGAACATAACTATGATTTTTATGTTAAAAAAATTGATACCAAAATGCTTTAAATCATTAAATCATTAAATCATTAAATCAAAAATCACATTAATTTTAAAGCAAAAACCATGTTAAAAACCCAAATAATCGGCAGCATTGCTGCCACATTAACCACCATCGCCTTTGTGCCACAAGCCTATTATTCCTTTAAAACCCGCGATTTGTCTGGCATCTCGCTCCCCATGTATAGCACGTTTACATTAGGTGTGGCATTTTGGCTGGTTTATGGATTGTTGCAAAACGATTGGCCAATCATCATTGCTAACATCATTACTATTTGCTTATCTTCTGCTATCTTAATGCTAAAAATAAAGCAAATTAAGTAAAGAATGATTTAATTAAAATTTATTGATTTTAAGCATGCTGCAGCTGGTCTGAGAAATCATGATTCACATCGCGGTGACCCGCCTCATCGGCGCGCACCACAATAATCACATCGCGTAGTTTTGCATCAGGGCTCAATTTCCAGTAATCAATGGCAATTTGTGGCGCAGGCACGTTTTCATATAAACCGCTATCTACGCCTGCTAAATATTCGGTGTAGCTATAAACCGCTTCCTCTTCAAAATAACCCACCATACGGTGCGCAGTTTTAGATGAAATTAAATAAAGTAAAAAGAAAAAATTATAAAAAACACCTTGGGCAATCATGATTAACGCCCGCTCAAACGCGCTGGGTTTAGCAATTTCAATAAACGTCATTAAGTGCATGCGCTCATTTTCAGCTTCTTCTAGCAAAGTGCGTATCCAGCCATTGTCAGTTTTCATGCGCCTTAATGATGTTAAATGCTGTAATGTACCGCCCACCATGCCTGGTACGCCCGCAACGGTTTCTAAAATTACCGCTCTATGACCGTAGCGTCCGCTAAAGAATTTATCGGCCATAAAGCGCATGCTTTTGGTCAATGCATATGCAAAATGATCTGAAAAACCTTTTGGAATATGATGCTTAACAGGCCCAACATCTAATTTATCTGGGTTAATTTGTTTAATTTCGGTTTCAAAATTCATTTGATTTGTCTTAATTAAAGTTGTACTTATATGGCAATAAATTCAACGAATTGTTTCAAAAAGACTTATTAATCATGCTAAATTGCAAAAATCACTTAGATAGCACTTAATTCACGTGGCTACTTTTTTAAAACTAATTTACAAGCATTTAAAACCAATTGATTAATAAGGCAATATTGCCTATAATCGCGACTTCTTTAAACCTTGCCACACTACCAGCATAGTAGGTGGCTTATTCCAAAAGGAGATTTCATGCGTCATTACGAAGTAGTTTTTATTGTGCATCCCGATCAAAGCGAGCAAGTGCCTGCAATGATCGAGCGCTATCGCGCGCTTGTCACATCAAACGGTGGCACCATGCACCGCCTAGAAGACTGGGGCCGCCGTCAATTGGCTTACCCCATTCAGAAAATCCACAAAGCACATTATGTTTTAATGAACATTGAGTGTAATCAGACTGTATTAGATGAGCTTGAGCATGGCTTTAAGTTTAATGATGCGGTGTTACGTCATTTAACCATGGGTACTAAAACAGCCGTTACTGCACCTAGCCCGATGATGAAAGAAGAAAAATCGCGTTCAGTGTTAAGTGGTGCTCGCGAAGGCGTACCAGCTGCTGCACCAGCTGCGCCAGCTGTAACACCGGCGGTAGAGGTTGCAGCTGCGTAAATAAACAAAAGTGAATACGCTGGTGATTAATGGTGTTGTTGTGCAAATCGAGCCAATACGCCATACCCCAGCAGGCATACCGTTATTAAGTTTTGTGTTGCAACATGCTTCAGAGCAATTAGAGGCTGGCTTTAAAAGAAAAGTTGAATGTGAAGTGAGTGCAGTTGCAATAGGCGAACTGACCAAAACAAACATTCAAATTAACGACCATATTAAAGCCAAAGGTTTTTTAGCCAAACGCAGCGCAAAGAGTAATTATTTGGTTTTGCACATAACCCAACTTGTAGTTACATAAAATTGGCTATTTGATAATATCCCAACAGATAATTTAGGAGTCACACCATGGCAAGAGAAATGTATAAACGCCGCCGTTACTGCCGTTTTAGTGCAGAAGGCATCAAAGAAGTAGATTACAAAGATGTAGATTTGTTAAAAGATTTTGTTTCAGAAAACGCAAAAATCATCCCTGCGCGTATGACAGGTACCAAGGCTAAATATCAGCGCCAATTAACATCAGCCGTTAAACGCGCGCGCTTTTTGGCTTTAATGCCCTACACAGACAAGCACCCTGGTTAATTCTAGAGTTTATTCCAGAGTTAATTTAGGTATATAGGAGAAAATTATGCAAATTATTTTATTAGAAAAAGTAGCCAATCTTGGCATGTTGGGCGATATCGTTAATGTTAAAAATGGCTTTGGCCGTAACTTTTTAATTCCACAAGGAAAAGCCAAACGCGCAACTGAAAGCAACAAAGCTGAATTTGCCGCTAAACGTGCAGAGCTTGAAAAACAACAAGCCGATGTGTTAACCGCTGCAACAGCCCGTGGTGCCAAATTAGCTGGTTTTGTTTTAACAGTTTCTCAAAAAGCGGGTGTAGATGGCCGCTTATTTGGTTCAGTAACCAATGGTGATATTGCTGATGGCTTGGTTGCGGCTGGTTTTGAAGTGGTTAAAGCAGAAGTGCGTATGCCTACTGGCCCGTTAAAGACGATTGGTGACCATAGCGTAACTGTTGCTTTGCATCACGATATTGTAGTAGAGATAACCATTACTGTAGTGAGCACCAGCTAGCAAATCAGTAAGCAATAAAGTTGTTATAAATTAAAGGTTTTTACATAGATAATATGTAAAAACCTTTTTTTTATCGTTTAATTTGTCATTTTGTATAATTAGATTTACTGTGCTTAAAGTTACAGTCTTCACACAAAACCTAAAAGTTTTGAAATAGCGCTTTATTAACTAGCATTTTAAACCGCAAGACAATCAATAAATACAGGCCAATTGAATGCTCACTTATCAATCACTCAAACATAAAAATTGGCTTAACTATCTATTATTAACAGGATTATTACTACTGGGATTAATGCTTAGAGCTTCAGTCCTTCATGTGACTAATTTTGATACGAATAACTATCTTATACCTTGGTATGATTACATTCAAAGCCATGGAATTGCCACGGCATTAGGCGATAATTTCGCAAATTACACGCCTTTTTATACGTATTTACTGGCATTAATAACAGCAATTCCTCTTCCTAAAGTAATCGCCATCAAGCTTATCCCGGTTAGCATGGATATTATTAATGCTTTTGTGGTTTATAAAATCGTGAAGCACAAATATCCGCAAGGATTAACACCGTTATGGGCCAGTGCCATATTTTGGTGCATGCCAACTGTCATTTTAAACAGTGCTTTTTGGGGTCAGGCAGATAGCTTGTATACAGGTTTTTTATTGATGACTCTGTATTTTTTAATACTTAATCGGCCTTTTTTAGCAGTACTTTTTTTCTCTATTTCACTGTCAATCAAGTTACAAGCCATATTTATGGGGCCAGTATTAGCAATTATTTTATTGGGTGCTGCACTTAAACCCACTGTTTTCAAATTATCTAGTCAATTAAAATGGTGGCATTTTTTACTCATACCCATTGTTTATTCTGCAATAAGTTTGCCCGTTGTAATTCTTGGCAGGCAATGGTTAGATGTTTGGACTATTTATATTGCGCAGGCAGATACGTTTAAATGGCTTTCGGCTTATGCGGCTAATCCCTACGTCTTTATATCAAATCACTATTACGATAGCGCTTCTAAATTAGGCTTGGCTTTTGCAACGCTGTGTATGTTTACATGGATTGCGCTAACTATTAAAAGAGAAGCTATTTTCAGCAAAGAAAGATTGGTATTAATAACCCTAACAGCAGTTGCGCTAGCACCTTATCTATTACCCAAAATGCACGATAGATATTTTTATGCGGCAGATGTGATGTCACTAGTGGTGGCTTTTTATATGCCAAGATTATGGTTTTTGCCTTTATTGTTTCAAATAACCTCTTGTCTTGCCTACTATCCAATATTATCAGAAAAACTTGCGCATACGCCTGTAAAATATGGCGCAATCATTAACACATTTTTAATTGGTTTTATTGTTTGGAAACAATTGTTTAATAAATCTAAACAGTGATTAAATTAAGCAATTTAACCACAAACTAAGCATTAACTAAGCTGGAGATAGCCATGATTTTAGCGCTGGTCGTTCCGTGTTATAACGAAGAAGAAGTGATTGTTGAGGCTACATTACAATTTTCATGCTTGCTCAATAAGATGATTGCGTCAAATAAGATTTCAAGTAAAAGTCGTCTTGTTTATGTTGATGACGGCAGCCGCGATAATACTTGGAAACTAATCAATCACTTAAGTCAATCTAACGCATTGGTTGTTGGCATTAAACTTTCTAAAAATAGAGGGCATCAAAACGCAGTCTTAGCGGGCATGATGTCTGTTACTGGTGATGCGATTATAACTATAGATGCAGACTTGCAAGACGACATCAATGTGATTGAAACCATGGTGGATGAGTATAAAAGCGGCATGGACATAGTGTATGGCGTAAGAGCTGACCGCAGCAGCGATACAGCGTTTAAGCGTAATACAGCTCAAATTTACTATAAAATGCTGTCACTTTTTGGTGTAGATATGATTTACAACCATGCAGATTTTAGATTGATGTCTAGAAGAACCATAGAATCACTACGCCAATATCCTGAGGTGAATTTATATTTAAGAGGCATTATTCCACTCATCGGCTTTAAATCTACCTGCGTGGAATATACGCGTCAAGAACGTTTTGCAGGCGCCTCTAAATATCCGCTCGGTAAAATGTTGAAACTAGCCGTTGAAGGCGTGACTTCATTTTCTGTAGTTCCATTGCAAATGATCACCTATATTGGGTTTATTGTATTTATAGCTTCTTTGAGCATATTGGTTTGGGTATTAAGTGTTGCACTATTTACCGATCAATCTGTGCCTGGCTGGGCATCTACAGTGCTGCCCATTTACTTTTTAGGCGGGCTACAACTATTGTGTTTAGGTGTTATTGGGTCTTATTTAGGTAAAATTTATATAGAATCAAAATCAAGACCTAGATATTTTATTGAACAAACTATTGGCGTTAATTCAAGCAAACACACTATTGACACGCAGCAATTTGCAAAAATAGCCGAGCATGAACAAATATAAATTAAACTTAAATAATGGTTTAAAAAACGCATTATTTAGGTTTTTAACAGTGGGTGTTATTAATACGCTTTTAAGCATATGCGTTATTTTCTCACTCAAATATTTTGTACAAGCTAGCGATACAGTTGCAAATATGACGGGCTATCTGGTTGGCTTAACTTGCAGCTTTGTGTTGAATAGAAAATGGACATTTAAGCATTCTGGCTTATTATTGCCCACACTTTTAAAGTTTTGTTTGGTATTTTTGATCGCATATACAGCTAACTTAATGCTGGTGTTATGGTTTATCACACTTGGCGTAAATGCTTATTTGTCGCACCTCTTAGGCATTCCCATTTATACAGCCATTTTCTATATTGGCTCTAAACGATATGTTTTTAAACCAAATTAGCAATTTTTGTACCTCATTAATCATCACTACACCAGCTTATATTTGATGCGATTACTCTTTAATCTCAGCTAATGGCAGCGCAAAGCCTTCTTTCACTTCCTCCATCACGATGTAGCTGCGCGACTCTTGCGCACCTGGTAATGTGAGTAAAATATCGCCTAATAGCGTTCGGTAATCAGCCATTTTGGCAATGCGCGCTTTAATTAAATAATCAAAATCACCTGTCACCAGATGGCATTCTAAAACGCTGGGCAATTTAAGAATTTCTTGCTTAAATTTGCCAAATATCGCCCCCGATTTTGTCGATAATTTAAGTTCTACAAACACTAATAAACCTAAACCTAGCGCATGTGGATCAAGCCGCGCATGATAACCCGTGATAACACCTTCTTTTTCAAGATTTTTAACGCGTTCACCACAAGGAGTGACTGATAATCCTACCCGCTCGGCTAAATCAGTTATTGCGATGCGCGCGTCTGCTTGTAATATAAAAAGTATCTTGTGGTCAATTCGATCTAATTCGCGAACAGAATGGTTTCGGATTCTCATGATGCACCTTAAAAATTAAATATCTATTGAAACTGTTTAATTCAGCGATTTTAACTAATAATTATAAATTATAAAGATAATTAATATAACTTAAATAAAAAATCTAGGTAATATTAAATAGAGGATGTCATAAAATAAAGCTTATTAGTAGATTATCAATCTTAATAAGGCTTGTATGAAAGTATTGATTTTAGGTTCTGGTGTAATAGGGGTCACAAGCGCTTATTACTTGGCTAAAAAAGGTTTTGATGTGACCGTGATTGACCGACAACCCTCAGTTGGCATGGAAACGAGTTTTGCTAACGCAGGCCAAATTTCACCAGGTTATTCTGCGCCTTGGGCAGCACCTGGTGTGCCTATTAAAGCCATGAAGTGGTTGTTTCAACGCCATTCTCCGCTAGCTATTAAAATAGATGGCACGCTTTGGCAATGGCAGTGGATGATGCAGCTTTTGCAGAACTGCACTGCAAATCGTTACGATATTAATAAAGAACGCATGGTGCGCTTGGCTGAGTATAGTCGCGATTGTTTGGATAATTTGCGCGTAAAACTTAATCTAAATTATGAAGCGCGTACACTTGGCACCTTACAAGTTTTTAGAACGCAAAAGCAGCTTCAAGCGGAGGCAAAAGATATTGCCGTGCTAGAACGATTAGGCGTTCCTTTTGAGCATCTTAATCCAGACGGCTGTGTGCAAGCAGAACCTGGTTTAGCGGCTGTTAAAGGCCAATTGCTAGGAGGCTTACGATTAATAAATGATGAAACTGGCGATTGTCAGCTTTTTACTGCACAATTAGCGCTTAAGGCACAAGAACTGGGCGTTAAGTTTTTGCAAAATGTATCAATTAACAAACTTATAACTACTGATCGTAAGCTTAAAGGCGTTGAAATCAGCACGGATAATGGTAAACAAATCTTAGTTGCCGATCAGTTTGTAGTTGCATTGGGCAGTTATTCTAGGCAATTATTATTAGGGCTTGGTTTACAAATTCCTGTGTATCCAGTTAAGGGTTATTCGCTCACAGTTCCTATTATAAACAATGTTTTAGCACCTGTTTCTACAGTGATGGATGAAACCTATAAGGTGGCCATAACGCGATTTAACGATCGTATTCGGGTAGGTGGCATGGCTGAATTAGCTGGATTTGATTTAAGTTTGAATCCACGCCGAAGAGAAACGCTAGAAATGGTGCTAAACGGTTTATTTCCAAATGCGGGTGATACAAACGCTGCTCAATTTTGGACAGGATTACGCCCAATGACGCCAGATGGTTCGCCTATTATCGGTCGTGCTTCAAATTTAGTGCAACATGAAAATTGCTGGCTAAACACGGGTCACGGCACACTAGGCTGGACAATGGCTTGTGGATCTGGTCAAGTGTTGGCCGATATGATTGCTAATCAACAAACGGTGATTCAAAGTGACGACTATTCATTGAGTCGGTACAATGTGGATAAGATTAAGCAATCTTCACAACGCATAGAGTCAATATTTGGTTTTAAAGAAATGTGATTTAGATTGATTTATAGTGATTATTTGGTTTTGATATATGCCATATGTGCATGTTTATAAACAATAATAACAACCGTACAATTAAGGTTTAACTATGGCTCGTCCTGCCACCGCACACATTAGGCTTGACGCTTTCAGACATAATTATCAATTAGCCAAAAAATTGCATGGCGGTCGTTCGTTAGCCGTTATTAAAGCCAATGCTTACGGTCACGGTGCGCTACAGTGTGCCAAAGCGATCGCAAATGAGGCCGATGGCTTTGCAGTAGCTTGTTTAGAAGAAGCGCTACAATTACGCCAAGCATCTATTAATAACCCCATTTTACTGCTAGAAGGCTTTTTTGAAGTTTCAGAACTGCCAGAAATCGTGGTAAACGATTTGTGGATTGCAGTGCATGCAATGTGGCAAGTAGAGATTTTGCTTAGCAGAAAACTTGCTAAACCTGTGCATGTGTGGCTTAAATTAGACAGCGGCATGCATCGCTTGGGTTTGACAGCTAAAGAGTATAAAAACGCTTATGCACTGTTAAATCAACATGTTAACGTAAGAAAAATCGTCTTAATGAGCCATTTTGCGAATGCAGACGACTTAACATTGCAACAATCATTTGATTTAACTAAACCAGCATTAGCGAATCCAAATCTACACCCAAATCTACTAAGTCCCCTGCAACAAATATCGCATTTTTCTGCAACCGTTTCTGGTTTAAACATCATAGATACTGGCCTAAACCTCACAGATACAAGCCTAGCCAATTCTGCCGCCATATTAGCTTGGCCACAGGCTAAAGGCATGTGGTCACGGCCAGGTATTATGCTATATGGGGCTAATCCGATAGATGCAAACTCAAGTAATACAGCTTTTTCTAGCAAGCTAGTAGATAAAACCACTGAAGCGTTGCGCCCAGTTATGCAGTTTACCTCTACAATCATATCAATAAAAAATGTGCCCAAAAATGCTGCAATCGGCTATGGCAGTATTTTTACCGCAAAGCGCGATACGCTTGTAGGCGTTGTGGCATGTGGCTATGCCGATGGCTACCCTAGAAGTGCGGGTGCGGGTTTAGATGCAGGCGCACCCATAGCAGTTGAAGGACAAATAACTAAGGTGATTGGCCGTGTATCAATGGATATGTTAATGGTTGATTTAACAGGTTTAGTAGGTGTACGGATTGGGTCGGTTGTAGAGTTATGGGGTGATCAAATATTAGCGAATCATGTTGCAAACGCTGCAGGTACTATTGCATATGAACTATTTTGTAACGTTAAAAGAGTACAATTCAAGTATACAAACTCCTAAATAGCCTAGATTTTTAAGCGGATATTTGAATCTAATTGAAAATCAACAAGCGATTCGATTTACCTTCAATATTTCAGAAACTTTATTCTAAGAACTTGTCGTATTTAGGGTAAAGGTTAAAATTGCTAATTAAGACTAAAAAACAAATAACACAACATTTACAGCGCCAAACGTGATTTTTAACATTGGCATAATGAGCTTTACATAAAGCTAATCCAACAAGTGTTATATAATGTGATACAAAATTTAAACCTTAAGTTGGCATTAAAAGCCTGCATTAAAACTAGAAAGTAACTCATGTTAGAATCTATACGTAATCATACCCAAGGCGTGATGGCTAAAATAATCTTAGGCCTCATCACCATTCCATTTGCTCTATTTGGCATTGATTCATATTTTAATGATGCTGGCAGCAATGTTGCCATTGCCAAGGTGAATAACGAAAAGATCTCTATTCAAGAGTATAGCAATGCGATTGAAAATGTGCGTAACCGCTTGCAATCAGAAGGTCAGAAAGTAGACGCCGCATTGCTTGAAAGTGACGAGTTAAAGCAATCGGTTTTAGATGGCTTGATCACACGTCGCTTGGTAAACGCGGAAATTAAACGGGCAAATTTCAAAATAAGTGATGAGCAATTGAGCGCGCATATTTTGGGCATGCCAGATTTTCAAAAAGATGGTAAATTTTCTGAAGATATTTATCAAAAAACACTAGCGCAAAATAAACTAAGCGCGAGCAAATTTGAAAACGATAGACGCGGTGAACTTCTAACTCAACAGGCTCGAGAAGGCTTGACCATGCTGGTAGCGGTACCCCAAGCGGTTACTAAACGCGCATTGGCGTTTACGCATCAACAGCGTGAGGTAAGTGTGGCCGAGATTAAAACTGCTCAATTTGTTAATGAAACCAAAGTTACAGCCGCACAGGTGCAAGCTTATTATGATAAATATAAAGAAAAATTTAAGGTGCCAGAACAAGTTAAGTTAGAGTTCGCTTTATTATCTGCAGCAGGCTTGGTTTCGCAAATGAGTGTAAGTGATGCAGAAGTTAAGCAGTTTTATGAAGAAAATAAAGCTAAATTTCAAGGCGACGAACAGCGTCAAGCCAGCCACATTTTAATTGGTTTTGGCGTAACAGCCAGTGCTGCTGAAAAAGCGCAAGCCAAAGATAAAGCAGCGACTATTTTGGCTCAACTCAAAGCAGATCCAAAACGCTTTGAAGAATTAGCTACTAAAAACTCGCAAGACCCAGGCTCTGCCGCTAAAGGTGGTGATTTGGGTACGTTTGCGAGAGGAGCTATGGTTAAGCCTTTTGAAGATGCTGCATTTAGCCTTAAAGTAGATGAGATTAGTGGCTTAGTTGAGTCGGAATTTGGTTATCACATCATTAAATTAAATGGCATTACTGGCCAATCAACCACATTTGAAGCCATGAAAGCGCAAATCAAAGGCGAGGTGCTCTTTCAAAAAGCACAGGCTAAATATGCAGAATTGGTAGACGATTTTAGTAATAGTGTTTACGAGCAATCAGGTAGTTTAAAACCGGCGGCTGATAAATTTGGTTTGAAAGTACAAACAAGCCCTTGGATGAGCCGTGAAGATGGGGCTAAATACTTCAAAAGCGAACAGCTAATGACCAATGTGTTTTCTAATGAAGTGCTAAAAGAAAAACGTAATTCAGAAGCGGTTGAAGTTTCAGCTAATAATCTGGTTTCTGCCCGCGTTGTTGACTACAAACCTGCTGCACCAAGAAGTTTTGAAGAGGTTAAAGCGGGTATAGAGGCGGTATTAAAGTTAGAACAATCGATTAAATTGGCCACTACTAACGGCGAAATGGTTTTAACAAAATTAAAGTCTGGTCAGGCTGAAGCGTCTACCAATGATTTAGAATGGATACCGCCAGTGATGGTAAATCGTAAAGATGCACAAGGTTTAACTGAGCCTGTCATGAATCAGGCTTTTAAAATGAATGCTAGCAAATTGCCTACTTATGTTGGGTTTATGGATGGCAATAAAGCTTATACGATTGTTAAATTAATCAGTATAGACAACGGCTTGAGCAACGACGCTGAGACTAAAAAGGCGGCAGAAGCTGATTTACAAGCGGCTTTTGCCGCTGAGTATTTGAGTGCCTATGGCAAATCGTTAAAAACAAACAGTGATGTGACTATTAATAGAAAACTGCTAGAACAAAAAAATGATAACTAAACTTGTTAAGTGGGCAAACTAAGTAGTAATAAAAAAGCCGATTTAGTGATCGGCTTTTTTATTATTTAAGATTTATGAAAATCTTACATGAATACGCTACTTGTCTTAATCAATTTGACCAGCTGCAGTAATATTCATACCACCATCCACGTATGTGATCTCACCAGTAATGCCTGAGGCTAAATCGCTACATAAAAACGCAGCCGCATTGCCCACTTCTTCAATCGTCACATTTCTCCTTAACGCGGCATGACGCTCATTAAAGCCGATCATTTTATCAAAATCTGCAATGCCAGATGCAGCCAAAGTTTTAATTGGGCCGGCGGATACCGCATTGACGCGTATACCGCGCGGGCCTAGGCTTTGGGCTAAATAGCGCACATTAGCTTCTAAGCTGGCTTTTGCAACACCCATTACGTTGTAATTTGGCATGGTGCGCTCGGCACCCAAATAACTTAAGGTAAGAAGGCTGCCTTTTCGGCCTTGCATCATAGGATAAGCAGCTTTTGCAAGGGCTGAGAAACTGTATGAGCTAATATCGTGTGCGATTCTAAAATATTCGCGATTAACCGCATCTAAATAATCGCCATCAAGTGCTACTTTTGGCACAAAAGCTAGTGAGTGAATAACGCTGTCTACGTAATCCCAATGTTTAGATAACGCTGGGAATAAGGCATCAATTTGCGCATCTTCGACAACATCACACGGCAAAACTATCTTAGAATCAAAATCAGCCGCTAAACCTGCAACACGATCAGCATGCTTTTCCATTTGATATGTAAAAGCAAGCTCTGCACCTTCGCGTTTCATGGCACTTGCTATGCCGTAAGCTATAGAACGATTACTTAATAATCCTGCGATCAACACTTTTTTGCCTGCTAAGAATCCCAATTTTTATCCTTAATGATGAATGACGCTAACAAAACAATTTAATTACCTACTAGAGTTGCTTCTTGGGTCTAATGCATCTCGCAACCCTTCACCCAGTAAATTATACCCTAACACAGTGATTAAAATGGCCAGGCCAGGAAACAAGGACAACCACCATGCAAATTGAATGTAGTCTTTACCATCAGTTAAAATATTACCCCAGGATGCTTGTGGTGCTTGCACACCAAGCCCTAAAAAGCTTAAGCCAGATTCCATTAAAACTGCGCCTGCCACGCCTAAAACAGCGCTTACAATAATTGGCGTTAAGCTATTTGGCAATAAATGGGTAAATATCAAGCGCGCGTCACGTGCGCCCAATGTGCGCGAAGCTAATACAAATTCACGGCCACTTAAACTTAAAAATTCGGCGCGTACAAGGCGGGTGACACCCATCCAAGAGGTCAAGCCAATCACAATCATTACATTGATAATTGAAGGGGTTAAAAAAGCAATGACCGCTAAAATCAAAAAGAAACTGGGAATAGACAACATCACATCAACCAAGCGCATGATTAAGGTATCGACCCAGCCGCGGTAATAGCCTGCGATAGCACCTAGAACAATACCTATAGCCGTTGAAATACCCACTGCTACCAAACCAACAAGTAATGATATGCGCCCACCATGAAGCATGCGGCTTAGTACATCTCGGCCTAAGCCGTCTGTGCCCATCCAATGTTGCATAGAAGGCGCTAATAAAATGGCCTTCACGTTAATATCATCTGGGTGATAAGGCGATATAACTGACGCTAGCATGGCCAGTATAAAAACACCCACAATAATCATAAAGCCAATTTTAGCTAAGGGATTAGAAAGTGCTTTTAAAAGTAGAGCTTTATTCATTTTTATAAGTTTAATATTTTATTTGGCTGATTTTTAGTTTTTTAATTTTTAATGACGCCACGTCTAACACGTGGATCTGCCCATGCGTAGGTAACGTCAGCAATTAAGTTTCCGATCAAAGTTAACGCCGAGCCAATAGTTAATATGCCCATAATGACTGGAAAATCACGCATCATCACGCTATCAAAAAACAGCTTGCCCATGCCTGGTATGGCAAAAATAGTCTCTGCAATAACAGAGCCACCAATCAAGCCTGGAATAGATAAGCCTACGATAGTGATTAAAGGCAGCAATGCATTACGCAGTGCGTGGGTATACACCACTTGGCGCTCGTTTAAACCTTTAGCGCGGGCAGTAGTGATGTAATCTTGATGGAAAACATCCAACATACCATTTTTTACAAATAGGGTAATGCCTGCCAAGCCAGTTAAAGATGGAATCAAAACAGGTAAGATCAAATGACTAACGCTGTCTTTTAATTTATCCCAAGTGTCAAAAGTTTCGTAATTAATTGAATGCAAGCCAGAAATGGGTAGCCAATTATTAACGACTCCTAACCAGTACATCAGTAAAAGTGATAACCAAAAGCCAGGAATTGAAAAGCCGATAAAGTTAAATAAGGTAATGGATTTATCTTGCCAGAACCTGTATTTGCGCGCTGCTATGATACCCAAGGGAATGGCCAAGACTAAGGTGATCATTAAGCCCAGTATGTTGATCGCTAATGTGATGGGTAAGGCTTCTTGAATAAGACCTTTTGTAATATTACCTTCTTTATCAACTGTTTGCCAAAATACGGGTTTTTGGTGGCTTGCAAAAGATTTGCCAAAATCTAGCGTACCCATGCGCTTTAACCATAAACCATATTGCACGATAACAGGCTTATCTAAATTATATAACTCGCGTAATTTTTGACGCGATTCTTCACTGGCTTTTGGGTTAAACGAGGCCTCATTATTGGTGATATCGCCAGGCGCTAAGTGCATGATGAAAAAGGAAATTAGGCTTATGCCAATTAACAGTGGAAACATCCACAGCACACGTTTAATCAAATATTTAATCATGAATATATATACATAAGACTTGACTATTAAGCTCGATCGTTAATTTTAAAGTAAGCTTGAACATCATTTGGCCGCTATTTCATTGCGGTTTGCATTTTTGCTAGGCACAGCAATTTTACTCGCGTTAGCCATCTCTTTACGTCTTAACGCTTCAGGAATATACCAATCATAAGAATTCCAGCCCACACCTGCAGGTGGAGCGGGGTTATCAATGCCTTTTACGCGCTTATGAATAGCGGTTAGCCCATAGCCAGCCGATAAGTAAATAATCGGGCTATCATCTAACAGTACTTTAGAAAATTCATGATAAATCTTTTGGCGCTTATTAGGATCAAGCTCTAGACGCCCTTGCTCCAAAAGTTTATCAACAACTGGATTATTGTAGCCAATAAAATTAAATTGCCCTGGTTGGTTTTGGCTAGAGTGCCAAATATTAAATTGATCAGGGTCTAATCCCAAACCCCAGCCCAGCACCACCACATCAAAATCACCCGTTTTAATAAAGCGGCTAATAAAACTCGCCCATTCGACGGCGCGAATCGTTACCTCAATGCCAACGTCTTTTAGCCTACGCTGTATTAAAACAGCGGTTTTTTCGCGTTCTTTATTTTGATTTGTTAATATTTCAAAACTAAATGGCTTGCCGTCACGCTCAATAATGCCATCACCGTTTAAATCAGTAAATCCTGCTTCTATCAACAACGCCTTGGCTTTTGACACATCATAGGCATAAGGCTTCAAATTAGGATTGCTCCAGCGCGTACCAGGTTTGTAAGGGGATGCGATATTAATGCCTAAGCCAAGATATACACCATCAATGATTTCTTGTTTATCTATTGCATAATTAATGGCCTTACGCACACGCACATCGTCAAACGGTTTGTGTTTTAGATTAAACCCCATGTAGGTATAACTATTACCAAGCTCTTTATACAAAGCTAGTTTTTGCGCGAGCTCTGGCCGTGCAGGTATTACACGTGAATATTTAATTGGGTCTAAGCCCATGCTATCAATATTGCCCGCCATGAGCTCTAAAAACTGAGCAGACGAATCGGGAATGATACGGGTAACTAACTTATCGATTTTGGCTTGCCCTAGAGCCGAATTTTTATTTCGTGATAATTTTAAATTCTCACCATTCGCCCAGCTATCTAGCTTGTAATAATTGCTACCAACGGGTTTTCGGGCAAATGAAGTAGTATGAATATCTTTATTTTCTAGCAAATGTTTTGGCATTATTTGCAAGCCAGACCAGCTATCTAATGCGGGCGCGTACGCATTTTCGTAAGTAACGCTAAAGGTTAGCGGATCTGGCGCTTCGGCTTTTTTTACTAATTGATAGTCAGACGCGTATGGACTACGGGTTTTTTCGTCAATGACAAGTTTCCAAGTAAATAAAACATCGGCACTGGTTAACGGTTTGCCATCTGCCCATTTTAAGTTTGGTTTTAATTTAAAAGTGATGGTTTTTTGATCATTCGATACTTGCCAACTTTCTGCAAGCTCGCCTTCAATATCTAGATTTTTATCGTATTTAAGTAATTTATTAAATATGTTGCCAGAAATAGCAGCAGCGGCAGATTCACCTGCTACCATATAAATCAAGCCAGAGGGCTCGCCAATTGTGGCATCAATAAGCGTGCCACCATCTTCAGCGGTGTAATTTTTACTATAATCAGTAATGTCTAATGGTGCTTGGCTGCAAGCAAATAGGCTAAATGAAAGTAAAAAGCTTAATAACTTGCTAGCATTTCTTTTATTTAACAATGATTGAGTAAATGCAAAATTGACCATTTTTTTGAGATTATTTATGTTTTTCTGGGTGTTATTATCGCAATGCGATGCTTAAATCTGTTTAGTTTTAAGTTTAATCTTCGATTTTGTGGTTTTTAAGTTTTTACTTTTGATTTGAATTATTTGCACTTTATTTTTATTTGATTCGCCTATATTTTTATTTGATTTGCCTAATTTCTTATCAGTTTTTGCTATTTTTTTGTTATTTAATGGGTCAGTCACTTTGTTATTTTCAGCCGTTTGGTTGATTTTAATCATCTGACCAACAAAAACCTTGCTTATTTTTAATTGATTAAATTTCATCAACGCACCCGCACTCGTCTTATGCTCACGCGCTAGCCCTTGTAAGGTATCTCCACGCTTGACCTTTACAATGACTGGGCTTTTTTGCTTAGGTTCAGTTTTAGCTTTTTCACTTTTTTCTGCGTCTTCCTCAACCCCATTCGCACTGTAGTTTTCCATTTCAGCGGTATTAATCGATGCTGCTTCATCATTCATGCTGTAATTAGCAGGCACTAAAACGGCTTGCGCATTTCTTATTTGTTTAGCGCTAGATAAACCATTTACATGACGTAACTGGCTTACATTAATGCCAAATTTTTGCGCGATTATTTCCATGCGCTCGCCACGTTTTGCGCTGTAAGTTTGCCAGTTCGTTAAGGGTTTATCGTAGCTAGCTAGATTTTCTACAAAACGTTCTGCAGCCCAAACAGGTAGCAACAATTGATGCTTTTCATTTTGAGAAGTGATCACAGGCCGATTGTAACTAGGGTTTAATGCGCTGAATTCTTCAAGTGAAATTTCAGCAAATTGCGCGGCCAATTTAGCATCAATTTGTTTTGGTGTTGTTACACGGGCAAAATAAGGTTTGTTAGGAATACTGCCGAGTTTTATGCCAAACTTATCGGGATGTGTAATGATATTCTTAATGGCTTGCAATTTTGGCACATAGTTTCTAGTTTCTGCTGGCAAACTCAAACTTTCGTAATCGGTCGGTAAACCTTGGCTTCTATTTTTGTTAATTGCGCGTTGTATAGTGCCTTCGCCCGCATTATATGCGGCCAAGGCTAGATCCCAAGCGCCAAACATACCATGCAATTTTTGTAAATAAGTCAGTGCTGCGGTGGTTGCGGCTGTTACATCGCGGCGATTATCTATCCACCAATTTTGCTTTAGACCAAAACTTTTACCAGTTGAGGGAATAAACTGCCAAATTCCTGAAGCAGCGCTAGTAGAAAGCGCTTGCGGATTAAAAGCGCTTTCAATCATGGGCAATAAAGCGATTTCAGACGGCATGCCTCGCTTTTCAACTTCTTCAACAATGTGAAATAAGTATTTTTGACTACGATCTAACATGCGTTTTAGGTAATCTGGACGTGAAGAATAGAATTTTTCGTGATTTGTAGCAAAATGTGATTTCACATCTGGCATTGCATAACCATCTTTAATGCGTAACCAGAGATCTTCATTTTCACTGGTTTGTACAATTTCATCAGGTTGAACATCACTCAAGAAATCTTGAACTGGGTCGCCCACCAAATCACTATCGACTTGTTCAGATACGATCTCGATTTCGACTCCAGAAACGTTAGTATCGGCCAATGCGTCTTGAGAATAAAATGTGCTACAAACTAATAGAATCAAGCTCAAAAGCCAAAAATTAAGCTGATGAAGGCTGAAATTTAAGATTAATTTCGCTTGAGCATTATTTACATTCAAATTATTTAGATTCACTGGTGTGGCGCCTTGCTAAAGTTTCACGTTGCATGATAAAGGCGCATAAAAGCTTAGTCAAGTAAAAATTACCTTATAACTAAGCGGTATCTCAATGATTAATAATGGTTTCTTAGCATTCTGATCGCTGTAAAAACAGACAATTCATCATCATTATTTGCATTTGAGTTTCTAAAAATGCTAGATTCTAAGCATCTTAAAAATGGATTGGTTTTAAGTTCACAACCAATAGTGCTGGGTAGGCTTGGTTTTGCTTGTGCACGCAAAGCTTGCACAAAACATTGTCGGCTTTTTAAATCTACATTATCTGGCTCTAAAGTTAAGGCAAACGCTATATTTTTGGCTGTGTACTCGTGGGTACAATACACTTTTGTAGCATTGTTTAATTGTTTTAAACGATTAAGTGAGTTAAGCATTTGTTCAGGTGTGCCTTCAAATAATCGTCCACAACCCGCGCCAAATAAGGTGTCCCCGCAAAATAGATTTTGCGCATTTATATAAGCGATATGCCCTAAAGTGTGCCCTGGTAACCACATCACTTTAAAAGTTTGATCAATTTCTGGCAAATGAACGGAATCATTTTCTGCTACCTTAATGTGATCAAAAGCAAAAGATTCGTAATGCGGCGCATATATTAGTATTTGTTTATTTTTTGATTTGCAATAAGCCACTAATTCATCAACACCTCCAATGTGATCTGCATGATGGTGCGTGATCAAAATCGCGCTTAAATCTATTTTTTTTCGTTCCAATGCAGCGATAACTGGTTTAGCATCACCTGGATCAACAACTACCGCATTTAGCGCGTTGTGTAAAAGCCATATATAATTGTCTTCAAACGCATGAATAGGCGTGATTTGTAACTGATTTTTATTTGCATCATTCATACACTATATTTAGTTTTAAGCTCGAAAATGTCAACCATTAATTACGATTTTTAATGCCACAAACCCAACAAAATACATGGTTAGATACTACTCTTGGCAAGCTAATGTTGCGCCAAGAACAACGCATGTTCGATGCGGCAACTGTCGATATATTTGGTTTTAATGCTGTGCAAATGGGTCTGTCGAAAATGGATACCTTAGCAAATTCACGTATACCCAATATTATCCGTGCAGGTAACTTTGCAGGCGATTGTTATTGCGAGAGTGATTATTTGCCTTTTGCGCCAGATTGTATCGATTTGATCTGTTTACCGCATGTATTAGAATTTAGCGAAAACCCGCATCAAACCTTGCGTGAGGCTGAAAGGGTACTAGTGCCAGAAGGTTATTTGATCATCTCAGGTTTTAATCCTATTAGTGCTTGGGGCATTAAATATGCGTTTAATAAAGAAGATGATTATCCTTGGCAAGGCCATTTTTTTACAATGTCGCGCATTAAAGATTGGCTAGCATTGCTTGGGCTTGAATTTATTAGTGGCGAAATGGCAGTTTATGAGCCACCTATTAGCAATGAAAAATGGTTAAATCGCTGCGCTTTTATGGATAAATTAGGCACTAAATTGTGGCCAATGTTAGGTGGCATTTATTTTATAGTGGCAAAAAAAAGGGTTGTAAATATCACCTTGTTAAAACCAAGCTGGCAGAAAAGTGCTTTAAAATCACGCCTTGCAGTTAATGTACAAAAAAACGGCGAGGATTAATACCTCATGGAGTAAAATTTTAGCAATAAAATATCGCGATAACAGCAATTAACCTAAAATTACGAAAAATATTAAATGAATCAAACAGTTGAAATTTACGCCGATGGTGCATGCAAAGGAAACCCAGGACCAGGCGGTTGGGGTGCTTGCCTTAAAATAGATGGACATGAAAAAAGCTTGAGTGGTGGTGAAAAGCTGACTACCAATAATCGCATGGAGCTAACGGCAGCTATTCGTGCATTAGAAGCCTTAAAAAAACCATGTGCTGTTAAACTTTATACCGATTCCTCTTACGTGCAAAAAGGCATTAGCGAATGGATTGTTGGCTGGAAAGCAAGAAACTGGCGAACAGCTGACAAAAAACCTGTCAAGAATGAAGATTTATGGAAGGTTTTAGATACCTTAGTTAAAATTCATCAAGTTCAGTGGATTTGGGTTAAGGGGCATGCAGGTAACGTGGGTAATGAAAAAGCCGATGTGCTGGCCAACGAAGGCGTTTTGCCCTACTTGTAAACTTAAGGCTTATATTTTAAATTTTAAACTTACGGTTACTCTCAAGATGACAACTAATTACTAAAGTGACAACTAATTACAAAGTGACAATATGCGTCAAATTTTTTTAGATACTGAAACTACTGGTTTATATCCTGCGCAAGGGCATCGCATTATTGAAGTTGCAGCGGTTGAAATGATCAATCGTCGCCCAACAAAAAACCATTTCCATTATTATCTAAACCCTCAGCGTGAAATTGACCCCGCTGCGCAAGAAGTGCACGGCATTAGTTTAGAATTTTTGCAAGATAAACCTTTGTTTGGTGCTATAGCGCAAGAGATGTTGGATTTTATTAACGGTGCAGAATTGATTATTCATAATGCTCCGTTTGATCTAGGCTTTTTAAATGCTGAACTTGACCGTATCGGGCTAACGCCAATTGAAACAAATTGCGATAAAATCACTGATACTTTGAAAATGGCCAAACAGGCTCGCCCTGGCCAGCGTAATAATTTAGACGCATTATGCAGGCATTTTGGTATCAATAATGCCAAGCGTACTCTACACGGCGCATTGTTAGATGCAGAGTTGCTAGCTGAGGTTTACATGGCAATGACGCGTGGCCAAGACAGTTTGATGATGGATTTAGGGCAATCGCAAGTTTCTAGCAACCCCTTTTTGGTAGCCGCTAACGGTAGAAAAATAAATGTTTTAAAAGCTAGCGAATTAGAGCTTTTAGAACATGTTACTTACATAAAAGGCTTAGTCAAAGCAGGTGCTAAAATTTGGTAATGAAATGGGTAGCATTATTGTTTCAACGATTTTTTTAATTTTATGGTTTAACGTAGGATAAAAATGAATAATTGTATTATCGTCACTGGCGGTGCTGGGTTTATTGGCAGTAATTATGTTTTAGCTTGGCTAAAAGAAGGCTTAGGCCAAGTGGTTAATTTAGATAAGCTGACTTACGCAGGCAATTTGGCTAATTTAAATGATGTGCACAACAACCCTGAACATGTTTTTGTACATGGCGATATTGGTGATAGGGCGCTTGTTGATTTGTTGTTAAAACAGTATCAACCGCGCGCGATTGTTAATTTCGCAGCTGAGAGTCATGTGGATAGATCGATTCATGCGCCTGGCGAATTTATTCAAACAAATATTGTAGGCACATTTAATTTACTTGAAGCCACACGCGCCTATTGGAGCGGTTTGGCTACACCACATAAAGCTAACTTTAGGTTTTTGCATGTGTCTACCGATGAAGTATACGGCTCTTTAAGTGCCACAGATGATGCTTTTAAAGAAACCAACCCGTACGAGCCTAATAGCCCGTATTCTGCATCTAAAGCAGCGTCGGATCATTTAGTGCGCGCTTATCATCACACTTATGGCTTGCCAACACTAACAACTAATTGTTCCAACAATTATGGTCCACATCATTTTCCTGAAAAATTGATTCCACTAGTGATTCATAATGCGTTAACCAACAAACCACTGCCAATTTACGGTAATGGCCAGCAAATTCGCGATTGGTTGTATGTTGAAGATCACTGCAGCGCAATAAGGCGTGTGCTTGAGGCTGGTAGAGTGGGTGAAGTGTACAACATTGGTGGCTGGGTTGAGAAAGCGAATATTGAAGTGGTTAAAACATTATGCCGCATGCTGGATGCCAAAAAACCACGTGTTGACGGCCAATCGTATTTAAACCAAATTACATTTGTTGAAGACAGGCTTGGCCATGATCAACGCTATGCGATCGATGCCAGTAAATTGGCTGATGAATTAGGCTGGAAACCATTAGAAACGTTTGAAACTGGTATTGAAAAAACAGTTAGCTGGTATTTAGCCAATCAAAATTGGGTGGATAATGTAACCAGCGGCGAGTATAAAAATTGGGTTAATAAAAATTATAATGAACGCGGAGAGGAGTTAGCATGAAAGGTATCGTATTAGCAGGCGGCTCTGGCACAAGGCTTTATCCTGTCACGCAAGTAGTTTCAAAGCAATTACTACCTGTGTATGACAAGCCAATGATTTATTACCCGCTATCCGCGTTAATGTTAGCTGGTATTCGAGAAGTATTAATTATATCAACACCACAGGACACACCTCGTTTTGCCGAGCTTTTGGGCGATGGTTCTCAATGGGGCATGCAGATTCACTACGCAGTACAAGCTTCGCCCGATGGCTTGGCACAAGCTTTTATAATTGGCGAACAATTTATTGGCAATGACAGTTGCGCATTGGTGTTGGGCGACAATATTTTTTATGGCCACGAACTGGCACAAATGACCCAAAAAGCAGTTGCGCAAACCAATGGGGCAACCGTTTTTGCATATCCTGTACACGATCCCGAGCGTTACGGGGTAGTAGAATTCAATGCAGCTGGCAAAGCAGTTAGTTTAGAAGAAAAACCAACCAAACCCAAATCACGCTACGCAGTCACTGGTTTATATTTTTACGATAATCGCGTGGTGGATATTGCTAAAAACATGAAACCTTCCCCCAGGGGCGAGCTTGAAATAACCGATGTGAATCGTCAATATTTGGATTGGGATGATTTACAAGTGGAAGTAATGGGGCGCGGCATGGCTTGGCTTGATACTGGCACGCACGATTCATTAATTGAAGCCAGTAGCTTTATACAAACCATTGAAAAACGCCAAGGTTTGAAAATCGCTTGTTTAGAAGAAATTGCTTATCGCATGCGGTTTATCGATGCAGTTCAACTAGACGCTATGGCTAATAAATATGCTAAAAATGGCTATGGGCAATATCTTAAACAAGTGCTGACAGAACATGTGTTTTGATAAAAAGAGCAACTAAATGAACGTAATTAAAACGCAAATTCCTGATGTGATTATTTTTGAACCTAAGGTTTTTGGTGATGACAGAGGTTTCTTTTTTGAAAGTTTTAACCATCAAAAATTCTTGGATGCGGCTAGTTTGGATATCCATTTCGTACAAGATAATCATTCAAAATCTGCTAAAAACGTACTACGTGGCTTGCATTATCAAATAGAGCAAGCGCAAGGCAAATTGGTGCGTGTAAGCCAAGGCGAAGTGTTTGATGTAGCTGTTGATATGCGTGCTTCATCGCCGTACTTCGGTCTTTGGGTCGGCACAAATTTATCAGCTGAAAACAAACGTCAAATGTGGGTGCCACCTGGTTTTGCGCATGGTTTTTTGGTTTTATCAGACACAGCAGAATTTTTATATAAAACCACCGATTTTTATGCGCCAGAGCATGAGTGTTGCTTGAAATGGGATGATCCCAGTATTGGCATACAGTGGCCGTTGCAAGGCTCACCGATTTTATCAGCAAAAGATAATATGGGTTTAAGCTTGCAAGACGCCAAAAAGTTTAGCTGATTTTATGTAATGAAAAAGATTTTACTAACAGGGATTAATGGCCAAGTTGGCCACGCGTTGCAGGCTAAGCTGAGTCGATATACGTTATTCGGATTGTCACGAAATGAGCTTGATTTAAGTAATGCTGATCAAATCCGTCAAGTTGTGCGTGACTTAAAGCCTGATCTAATCATTAATCCTGCGGCCTATACTGCTGTAGACAAAGCCGAAACTGAGCCAGGATTAGCCCATGCAATTAATGCAATTGCACCGCAGATATTAGCCGAAGAAGCAGCTAGATTAGGTGCTGCTATGATGCATTTTTCTACCGATTACGTTTATGACGGCACAAAATTGAGTGCTTATGATGAAACTGATACGCTAAACCCAATTAGCGTATACGGAAAAACCAAATTATCAGGCGAAGATGCAATTAGAGCCGTAGGATTGCCCCACTTGATTTTACGAACTAGTTGGGTATATGGAGCCTATGGTAAAAATTTTTTAAAAACCATATTGAGATTAGCGTTTGAACGTGAAAAAATAAGTATTGTGGCTGATCAAATCGGTGCGCCGACTAGTAGCGCATGTATTGCAGATGCTGTTGTTAAATTGATTGATAGCTGGGATCCTAATCAAATTAATTCAACTGGCGTTTATCACTTAACAAACTCTAACAATACTTCATGGCACGGTTTTAGCACTGAAATAATAAATCAATATACCAATCTGGCTTTAGCACAACATTGGCCAGCTTTAAAAGTTGCTGAAATAGCAGCAATTGCTACTGCCGATTATCCAACAGCGGCTACACGACCAGCAAACTCAGTTTTGAATAATGCAAAATTGTTCGACACTTTCGGCATCGAGCTGCCAACTTGGCAAAATGGTTTACGTCAGGTGATGCAAGAAATTAAACTTTGATTAATTAGATAACGACCTAAAAATCGGTATTTAACGCATCTGCCCAGCTATTTGGGGTTTCATATAACCGTACGCGTTCAAGCTTTAGCTGGTTGCCATAAACATCTTTATATTGGGTATTGAGTATCTCAAAGGCAATGGCAGCCATATTTTCTGCTGTTGGCACGCTAGAAAATACAACTGTTTTGTGATTTGGTAATGTGTTTAAAAAATTAAGCACCTCAAGATCATCTTTATAAACTAAAAAAGCATGGTCCCACACATCTACAACGCACGCACGGGCAATTTGCTTAACATCGGAAAAATCCATCACCATGCCATTTTCAGAGGTATTCTCTTGGTTAATAATGGCGCCTGATAATGTTATTTCGATTGCATAACGATGGCCATGCAAGTTGCGGCATTGGCTTTTGTGGCAGGGGATACGATGGCCAGCATCGAATTCTAAACGGGTTGTGATTTGCATATGCGCATTATAACAGGCGCTACACTCAACCATAACACTCAACCAAAAAGCTTAAGCAAAACGCTTAAAAAAATCGCATTAACTTTACCGTATCAATGCGCTTTGGCCCACGTAATAAATTGTTCATATGCCATGGGCTTGGCAAAAAAATAACCCTGACATTTGTCGATTTTCATCTTTTTGATCAAGGCCAAGCATTCTTCATCTTCAACCCCTTCTGCCAACACTTCTTTACCCAAGCTTTTAGCTAACAAGGCGATAGATTTAACGATTTCGTAATCTTGTTTTGAATGTTTGATTTCGCGCACAAAACTCTGATCGATTTTGATGATATCAATAGGCATGTTGCGTAATCTTGAAAGTGAAGAATAACCAGTACCAAAATCATCTAAGGCCAATTTAAAACCGTTTTTAACCAATGTATCGATAACCGATTTTGTTAAATCGTTATATTCTAAAACACCATCTTCAGTGATTTCTAACACAATATCTTGTGGTTTTATGCGCCATAAAGCAACTGATTGTAAAAGTAGGTGAGGAAGTTCAGTGTCGTATAAATCGTCAGCTTGCAAATTCAGGGTTAGATAAATATTGAGCTGATGTTCATATTTAAGCTGGCTTGCGTAGCGACAAGCCGAATTGATCAGCCAGCGCGTAAATAATTTACCTCTGCCAGAATGATTCAAAATCGCAACTGTTAACCCTGGCGCTACGCTAAAATTTGTCATGTCTAACCAGCGCAACAATAGCTCTGCACCTAAGATCTTATTGTTTGAAATGGCCACAATCGGTTGAAAATAAAGCGTTAATGAATCACTAGAAAATGCTTCTAAAACCCTGTTTTCTCTATTGATTTTACTTGCCAAATGATTCTGAAAATCATCGGTATAAAGCACAAAAGTTTGTTGATCTTGTATAGCATTACTTAAAGCCAGGCTAGCATGGTTGTACAAATCCCTAATCAAAATGGGTTTATTTTCAATACATACACACCCTATATAAGGCGTAATTAAAACCGATTGATTTTCAAGCGATATTGCTTGTTCAAAAGCTCTACTTACCTTGGCAGCCAGTAGATTCATTTGCATAGGATTAATTAAACTGGTTAACAAAATATTAAATTGTAAATTTCCATCACTTAAAAGTTGGCAATTTTCATCAATATTTTCGTTTAATATCGCAACGATTTTGTTGCTTAAATAAATAGAAGTGTTGCGCGCATAAATCGGGTTATGTTTTGATATTTGAAAATACATCGAAAATAAACCAATTGAATGCTCTGCATTAAGTTTAGGGTTCATTTCTTCTAAAATGCTAACTATTTGACTTGAATGTGGAAGTTTATTATTTGCGTCAAAATTCAAGGCATAATTTAATTGACCTTTGTATTGTGATTGTGCGGCTTGGGTGACTAGATCGAATAAAAAATAATGCAATTGAGCGCTTTGAGATAAACCGAAAAATGACTTTAACTCTAGCGTGCGAAAAAAACTAAAAATCGTGGTAGAGCTAACACCAGCTTGCATCGCATCAAGACAACATCTAACCAGTTGGTTAATATAATCGGTAAGAAGCGTTATGTTTTGCGCTGCTGGCCAATTCTTTAATTTATTTTCTATTAGTAGTAATTGCTTAGCAAAGCAAGGCTCGTTAATACGAGCTTCTGCAGTTGCTGTTTCTTGCATAAGATTCACATTGATTTTTAAGCGGTGGGTGATATTTTCAATACTCAAGTTAGATTGTTTTAATTTTTCGATCAATTCTGATTCGCTGTATTGAACTACAAATTTAGTAAATTCATTTTGTTGTAAGTTTGATTGCATAAAGTGATGAAATATTTTTTTTGTTGAAACAATTAAAATTTAGAAAAACCTAAACATAAAAATCATTGGGGTTTAATCCGTAACTATCTGGCGCTAAACTTTTAGTTATTTTATAAGGTTCGCCATTAGGTGTTAACGGCGTATTTAAAAGATTCAAAATAATAGGCGCAAGGTAGCGCGATTTATTCGGATCAAGCAATAACATAATGCGGGGCAACAAACGCCGCACTTGATTTTGTTGAATCACCACAGCGACTTCACCCGTATTTAGTTCTATTAACGAGCTAACAGGATACATGCCCATAAACTGCACAAGTTGATCAATTAATTCAACGCTAAATTGCTTACCAGCTAATTGATGTAACTCGTCTAATGCCTGCTGGTGATAAACTCCTCTAGCGTAGACTTTGTGGCTAGTAATCGCACAGTAGGTGTCTACCAAGCCAGAGATTTGCGAAATAAGACCTAGCTGGTTGCCCTGTAAATGATTGGGGTAACCGCTGCCATCAATACGCTCATGATGTTGTGCAACTAAAAAAACCACAGATACTGGGATATCATTTGTTTGTTCAATGATTTTTAGACTTTCATCAACATGTTTTTTTGCATGTTCATATTCCTCACGCGTAAGCTTGCCTTGTTTATGCAAAATATCAGCTGATATTTTAACTTTACCTACATCTTGCAACAAACCTGCTAAGCCTAATTCTTTAATTTGTTTTTTTGATAAGGCTAAAAAACTGCCAAAAGCCATTAAGGTAATAGATACGTTTAGCGCATGATTGTAAGAATAATCATCTGTTTTTTTAAGCTTGGCCAACCACAAGAGTGCATCGGGCGAGCGACCAATACTTTCAACCATACTATCTAAAATATCGTTCACAGCAGTCAGGTTTAAATCGCGATTATTGGCAACACTTTCAAAGATTTCACGCGTGGCAATTTGTGATTGCTCATAGATTGGAAAGACTTCGGCAATCTCAGTTTCTACTGGTAACTCATCTTCATATATCGTTATTTTATAGGCATCATCTTGTGCTACAGATGCTTTGCCTCGTTTATTAGCCACATAATTGACAGAGGTTTTGAGTTTATCGCGAGTAGATAAACGGCCAATAAAACTTCCGCCAAAGCTAATTACTTCATTAACCAATTGTTTTGCAAATGAGCCTTGGAAAGAAACTTTTTTAGCTGCTAAATTTTGAGACGATAGTGCAGTTTCGTCTGAAAATGTAGCATGTAACGCTGTGCTTGATTCATGACGTACATTGTAAATAGTGTTGGCGGTATTGGTTGAATCGACGTTTTCGGGAGATTTATAATTTTTTAAATCCCGCAATATCTCTAAAAACGTTGTTTTGTTGGTGTATTTTTTATCAAAACTTTTATTAATTTGAAGATCTGAAACCATGTTACTGGGGTTTGCAGCATGCACCACAGAACCTTCACGCTTAATAGCTACATTTTGTTTTATGGGTGGTATAAATTGGTTGCCTGCAGATTTTGTGCGGTCAATGTATGCAAATTGACATAATGTCATGATGGTGTGAATATCAGATTGATTTTCTAATAATATACCTTGCAACATAAAAGGCGTTTCTATCCATGGCCTATCTAGCTCGACCACGAACATGCCCAATACGAGGGCTTCGACACTAATTTTTTCTTTTTTTATTTCTATCATTTTTTAATGTCAATCATAAAACAGAATAATCGGCTAATATCTCTATGTGCGCTAACGCACTTTTGGATAATGATGGTAAATGATAACCGCCCTCAAGTGAGGATACTAGGCGATTATGGCAGTGAATTTTAGCAATATTTTTAATAAAATTGCTTATCCAGATGTAATCTTGCGTAGTTAAGGCGAAATCTGCTAGCGGATCGTTTACATGCGCATCGAACCCTGCTGAAATAAAAATAATATCAGGTTTAAAAGCATCAATAGCAGGTTTGAAGATATTATTAAAGACTTTTTTAAAGTCATCAATATTACTTTGTGCTGGCATTGGCACATTGATCATGTTTTGAGAGCGTGAATTTGCTCCACTATGTGGATAAAAAGGGTGTTGAAATGTGGAACATAACATCACATTGGGATTATCTTTAAAGATATCTTCAGTACCATCTCCATGATGTACATCTATATCAAATATCGCTACGCGCTTGATGTTTTTATAACTCATTGCATGAGCTACCCCAACAGCTACGTGATTAAAGATGCAAAAACCTGCGCTTTTTGATCTGCCTGCATGATGTCCTGGCGGTCTAACACAGCAAAAAGCATTGTCGACCTTAGCGTTTAGAACCAATTCCGTTGCAAACACCACAGCGCCACTTGCATGCAAAGCAGCAGATAAACTCATCGGTCCCATTGCAGTATCCGCATCTAGCTGCACTAAACCCGCAGATGGTGCAATTTTGAAAATACGTTTTACATAGTCATCGGTATGAACACGCTTTAATTGAGCTTGAGATGCTTCTGGTGCATCATAAAATCTAAGTTTTTGCTTTACAGGAGATGCTAAAACGGCATTGTTAACAGAGGTGATTCGCGCAGGAGATTCTGCGTGATTGCCATCCATAACGTGCAATAAAGTATCTGGATGGGAAATAAAAGCAGTTTTAAGCATGCTTGAATCTTAACTGATTTGAATATTACTTTTTTGTTTTTAATAGATAATTTTTTTAATGATTTAATTTTTAACAGTCGAAATTTAACTGGATGTTAATTCTGTCGATAATTCTTGATAAAAGCGTAAGCGCTCATTTGCAATTGCACCATTTTTAACCGCATTAATCACCGCGCAATCTGGCTCATGCGAATGTCTGCAATTATTAAACCTGCATTTACCTAAAAATGGCTTAAATTCAACAAATGCAAGCTCTATTTGTTCGTTGCTTAAATGATGCAAACCAAATTCTTGCAAGCCAGGCGAATCTATCAAACTGCTACCTGCATCAAGCCCCAGGCCTTCAAGATGGTACAAGTGCGTTGCGGTAGTTGTATGCTTACCGCTATCAAGTGCTTCACTCACAATTTGTGTGCGTACATTTTCATTTGGTAATAAGGCATTGATAATGGTAGATTTACCCATGCCAGATTGGCCGACTAAAACACTTTGGTGATGGCGTAAATATGGCAATAAGCCCGTTATATTTTCAGTTGCAGCCAAATGAAGTACTTGATAACCTAAATTCTCATAGCGCTTTAGAGTGATTTTAGCATCACTAATATCGTCTAAGTCGCATTTATTAAGCACAATTAAAGGTTTGATTTTAGCTGCTTCGGCCGCCACTAAACATCTATTAAGCAGGTTTTCGTAAAAACTTGGCTGGGTGGCAAGTGTAATGACAATTTGTGTGACGTTGGATGCCAAAATTTTGCTTTTAAATGCATTGCTACGGTAAAGCAGTGATTTTCGAGGGTGACTAGATTCAACAACCCCTTCGCGTTTATCGGTTAATTTGATATTAACGATATCACCACAAGCGAGGTCGGTTTTTTTCCCGCGAGTTACGCAACTTATGCGCGTTTTATCATTCAGCAATTTGTCGAAAATCTCCACATCAAAGCGTTTGCCGTATGAAGCCACGACCAGACCTTGCAGTGCGGGCTTAATGCTCAAACTTATAGTACATTTTATTTAAATAACCAGCCACGTTTAGCTCTTCGTGATCAAACCAATTTAGGCCTATCATGGTATTGCAACTACGCACTTGCGCTATTAAACCAGGTTTTATTGTATTCACGCGTGTAAATGGCTGAGCCATCATTGCCATAACTACTTGCATGACAACTTATGCAGTGTTTATCAACCAAAGCTTTGCCAGCAGTTGTATCAGCTTTGGCAAAAAAATCATTTGCATTGGCTTGTAAACTAGCCATACTAAACAAAATAACAATGATTTTAAGCATGTGTATATGCACTTAATTTTGATATTCGCGCGCTAGCGGGTGGGTGCGAATCATAAAAAGCCGAGTGCAAAGGATCGGGTGTTAAGGTAGATGCATTATCCCGATAAAGTTTAACAAGTGCCTCGACCAAGTGATTGGCATTGGCATGTTTAGCAGCGTAATCGTCAGCTTCAAATTCATTTTTGCGCGAATAACTAGCCATTAAAGGACGTAATAAAAACAAGAACACTGGCGACACCAATAAAAACAATAAAAGCGCCATGTGGTTACTCATTTCAGTTACGCCCAAACCATTGTAAAACCAAGGCTCGTTTACTAACCAGCCCAATAAAGCTAAGCCTAAAAAGCTTGCTACAAACATCATGGCAATGCGTTTAATCACGTGATGATGTTTAAAATGACCTAATTCATGGGCTAGCACTGCTTCGATTTCTTGCCCATTTAAGCGGCTTAGTAATGTATCAAAAAATACCACACGTTTACTACTACCAAAACCTGTGAAATAAGCATTGCCGTGGCTACTACGTGCAGAGCCATCCATCACAAATAAGCCTTGAGACTTAAAGCCGCATTTAACTAACAAAGCTTCAATGCGTGATTTTAGGTTTTCATCTTTAAGCGGGGTAAATTTATTAAATAACGGTGCGATAAAAGTAGGGTAAACAGCTAGCATGAAGAGGTTAAACGCACTCCAAACCACCCATAAGTAAAACCACCAATATTGGCCAGCGCCTTGCATTAGCCATAATGCAGCAAATAAAATGGGTAAACCTAAGGCTAACCCAACTACGCTGTGTTTAACTAAATCATTAAAAAATAAGCTTTTGGTCATTTTATTAAAGCCAAAACGCTCGTCAATAGTAAATGTTTTGTAATATTCAAACGGTAGATCAATCATAGAGCTCACTAACATAGCGCTACAAATAACTAAAGCACCGCGCAAAATAGGGTAATCGGGTAAGGCGTTAAACCAAGCCGTGTCCAGCCATTGCAAACCACCGCCAATGGTTAAAACTGCTAATAATAAAGCTTGTGCTACCGCTTCAATTAAAACTAATTTTGTTTTTGCGGCAGAGTAATCGGCCGCTTTTTGATGCGATTCTAGTGATATATTGCCCTCAAATGGGCTTGGAACGCTGCCTCTGTGCGCTTGAACATGCGCGACGTGGCGCGAGCCTAACCATAAACGCACGACCGTTGTAGAGATTAAAAGTCCAACAAATATAAGTGTAAATGTAGAGGTAGCTGCCATGTAGAGGTGTCTTAAATGTTAAAGTTATGGTTGCTTAATATAAAGCATTGTAAGTAGTGATATTGTGAAGCATTTACGCACTTTACGTTCATTTGTTTGGCTTCAATATTTTAATTCTAACCGTATTTAATGGAAATCATGATGACATCAGCAAGCACAAAAACGCAATCACCAAATTCGAATGATAATCTGATTTGGCTAGATATGGAAATGAGCGGATTATTACCAGATTCTGATCGTATTTTAGAACTTGCAGCGGTAGTGACTGATGCAGATTTAAATGTGCTGGCAGAATCTCCCGTTTTAGTCATTCACCAAGAAGACTCTGTGCTAGATGGCATGGATGCTTGGAATAAAGGTACCCATGGACGTAGTGGTTTGATTGAAAAAGTTAAAGCATCAACCTTAAATGAGCAAGCCGCGGTTGAGCAAATGATTGCATTTTTAAAACAACACGTTCCAGCGGGTAAATCGCCCATGTGCGGCAACTCTATTTGCCAAGACAGGCGTTTTATGGCGCGCTATATGCCAGAACTTGAGGCTTATTTTCATTATCGTAATTTAGACGTGAGCGTATTTAAAGAGCTTGCAAGACGCTGGGAACCTGCAGTTTATTCTGGTTTTAAAAAAGCCAGTAAACACGAAGCGTTAGCCGATATTTATGAATCAATTGATGAGCTTAAGTATTATCGTGAACATTTTATTGCTAAATAAATATACAAATGTTGGACAAATTAGCAATAAGATTTAAAGTGCAATATTTAAACGAGATAAATTTATTTTAATTAAGAAAAGTTACCAGTAAAAGCTAAAAAAATGGGTTTAACTTTCGTTAAACCCTAGGGAGGAAAAATAGCTTTGGAGAGCCTAATTGATTACAAGCATACAATATGCCAACTTTTTTCAAATTAGTTTTTCGTATTATTTTTTCAAAGCTCTCTGATAAAGTTCATAGTAAGCACCAGCACTTAAACCCCAGCTTACATCTTGATTCATGCCATTCTTTTGAATGCTACGCCAAGTTTTTTTGTCATGCCAATAATGTAATGCTTGTTTAATAGTGACCAAAAGTGTCTCACTTGACAAATTTTGCATACTAAATCCTGTGGCAGTTTTACTTTTAAGTGTAGCCTGATTCGTATCGCACACTGAATCTGCTAACCCACCTGTGTAAGACACGACAGGTGGCGTGCCATAAGCCAAGCCATACAATTGATTTAAGCCACATGGCTCAAAACGAGAGGGCATGATAAAAATATCGCTGCCAGCCATAATATTATGTGACAAATGCTCGTGATATCCTGTGTTCATGCTTACCTGCAAAGGGTAACGTTGTGCAAGATCATTAAATTTGGCTTCTAATTTTTTGTCACCACTGCCTAAAATGGCAAATTGGCAGCCGAGTGGGTTTAATTTATTTGGTGAAATTAATTTTGGCATTATTTCTGGCAATAAATCTAGGCCTTTTTGATGTGTAAGCCTGCTAACCACGCCCAACAAAGGTGCATTTGCATCAATTTGTAGCCCTAATTGTTGTTGCAACGCTTTTTTAACTGCTTGTTTACCAGTTATGCGCTTATTGGAATAATTTTTAACTAAATGTGCATCGCTAGCAGGGTTCCAATCTTGAATATCAATGCCGTTTAAAATGCCTGTGAGTGAATCTTTACGTGTTTGCAAAAGCCCCTCAAAACCAAAGCCAAACGTTTTG
This sequence comes from Methylotenera sp., assembly GCA_043759515.1. Taxonomy (GTDB): domain Bacteria; phylum Pseudomonadota; class Gammaproteobacteria; order Burkholderiales; family Methylophilaceae; genus Methylotenera_A. The sequence continues at coordinate 20,384 of JAYVLK010000033.1, read as the reverse complement.
GTTTGAATCTCTTTGGCGTAAGTTGGGCTTACTGTACACAACTCATCTGCATAAAAAAGGCCTGCTTTTAAAAATGATATTTGATTGAAATATTCAAATCCGTTTATTTGAAAGTGCTCTATGGGTAAATCGAGTTTTTCTAGCCAACTCGCATCAAAAATACCTTGAAACGCCAAATTATGAATACTAAAGATAGATTTAACCGTGCTGTTATCAGATAATTTCATGTAGGCAGGCGCCAAGCCAGTTTGCCAATCGTTGCATTGAATGATATCTGGCAGCCAATTTTTAATGGGACTTTGTTGACTACACAATAAACTAGCTAGCCTAGATAACACGCCAAATCGCAATGGATTATCTATCCAGTCGACCCCGTTTTCATCACAATACGGCCCGCCAGCACGCTCATACAAAAATGCGTTTTGGATGGCGATGACTTGCAAACCACTATCTGGCATTTTGCCCGTTACAATGCTGCAAACCTGACCTAGTACATTTAATTTGGTGATTGTCACGATATCTTTTAGCTTTGCTAAAACTGCGCTGTAAGCAGGCATAACAATCTTTACGTCAATTGCTTCGTTTGATTTAAGCCCCTGCAATTGGCTAATCGCTTTGGGCAATGCGCCACTGACATCGGCAAGACCGCCTGTTTTAATGAGTGGATGAGCTTCGGAGGTGGCAAATAAAACGCGCAAAATGGTCTCGCAATACGGTTAATTGATTTGTTGTTATTATAAAGCGTAAATTACAATGGCTTAATGACAATGTTTTTTCAATTTGGCGAGCTCGCAATTTTAAGCAATTTGATAAGTTCGCAAAATGAATTTTTTAAATCAAGAGGTTAATATGGCAGCGATGCAATGGATAGCAGTAGGGTGTGGGGCGGCAATTGGGGCATGGATTCGCTGGGGATTAAGTATTTTGTTTGCTGTTAGTAATTTGCCAGTGGCTACATTGATCGCCAACTTAACAGGTGGTTTTTTAATGGGCGTTTCTATGGCTTATTTTGCGCAGTCAAGCGATCAGCACACGTTAAGACTTTTTGTAATGACAGGTTTTTTGGGCGGATTAACAACTTTTTCAGCTTTTTCAGCTGAGGCGTTAAGCATGCTGCATAAACAACAATATGCCTGGGTTGCAATACATATTTCTAGCCACGTTATTGGAAGCTTATTGATGACAGCTCTGGGTTTTGCTCTCATGCAATATGGTAGAAGCAATGCAGTTTTGTGAAAACAGAGAATAAAAAAACCCGCTACAAAGCGGGTTTTTTTATTGCTACTCATCTTTTAAAACATTTATTTCTGCGTTTCCACCATCACCAACGGTGCATCTTGTTGGCTAGTTTCGGTTTCTTTTTTCCAATTAGCCGCTTTACGCGGTGCTTTTGGCTTTATAGTTTCCTCAACTGATGCAGAAATTTTAGCGTCGTTATTGGTTTCAACTAGCATTAGACCGCTGGCCGATAAATCAATAGGTTTGGCCACTTTAACAGGCTTGCGTACTGCTGGTTTTTTATCAGATTTTTGTTTAGCAGGTTTTTCAGATACTGTTACAACCGATTCAAACTTCTCTGTAGATGATAATGCCTCAAATAAATCGCCTTCTGGCTTTACCTCAGCTTTTGTCGCACGTTCCTCTTTCTCCGTTGAATCAGCCTTTTCAAGTTGCACAATAATTGGCGCGCTATCATTAACTTGATCATTAGGCACAAAAGCTAGAGGGGCTGTATTGTTATCCAAGCTATCTTCTCTTGCATTATCGTTGTTTGTATCACGATTTTTGTTGCGATTACGACCACCACGGCTACGTCGCCCAGTACGCTCAGGTCGCGGATTCTCAGTTGTTTCAGTAGTAACAACTGCTACAACAGAATGATCAGCCTCGTCCATTTCTGCAGCATCGTTTTTTTCACGTGCAACTTTGCTGTTTTGTTGACGGGTTTCTGGGCGTGTTTCAGAGCGCGCTTGTGTGCTTTGCTCTTTATTTCCATTTTGCTCTTGAGATAGTGATTCCTCTGCTTTGGGTGCACGCTCAGGTCTTGGCGTACGCTCTGGTCTTGGCACTCGCTCTGGACGGGTGTCGTTATTGCGCGCAGATTGTGGTTTATCTAATTGCTGTTTGCTAAAATCTTGTTTACTTAATTCTTGCTTTTCAGGCAAATTATTGCGGTCGCGGTTATTGGCGTTGCGGTCGCGATTACGGTTACGATCGCGGTCTCTATTGCCGTTAGTAGGCTGAGGACGGTTACGATTATCACGAGAAACAGACTCTTTTTCTTCTGTTTTAACTTCTTCTTTAACCTTGTCAGAACCACCAAACCAATTTTTTAGTCTCCCAAAAAGAGAAGGCTTAACAGTTACTTTAACTGTTTCTTCAATGGTTTTATTCTCAACTAATGGCGCAGATGTCGCAGATTTAATACCTTTAACTAAAGCCTCAGCAGCTTTAGGTTTTGCTTCTTCGTTCATTTCTTTTACATAAGCAGTTTCACTAGGTAGCTCTACCATTTTGTAACTGGCTTGTGAGGTTTCTTCTGTCACGTCATCGTGCTTAATACGGGTGATCGTGTAATTAGGCGTTTCCAAATGAATATTTGGAATCAACACCACTTCAACACCCATACGCTGTTCAATCTTATGAATATCCGCACGTTTTTCGTTTAGCAAGAAAGTAGCTGCTTCTACTGGTAATTGCACTTGAATAATCGCGCTATTGTCTTTCATGGCCTCTTCTTGAGTAATACGCAAGATGTGCAAGGCGGTAGATTCAATGCCCCGAATATGGCCAGTGCCACTGCAACGTGGGCACGCAGCGTGATTGGTTTCGCCTAAGCTTGGGCGCATGCGTTGGCGCGATAACTCTAGCAAGCCAAAACGTGAAATTTTGCCGGTTTGCACGCGCGCACGGTCAGCATGCAAGGCATCGCGTAGTGTATTTTCCACTTCGCGCTGATTACGTTGGCTTTCCATATCGATAAAGTCAATCACCACCAAACCGCCTAAATCGCGTAAGCGTAATTGGCGCGCAACTTCCTCAGCCGCTTCTACGTTGGTATTAAAGGCCGTTTGTTCAATGTCAGCACCTTTAATGCTTCGACCAGAGTTCACATCAACGGATACTAGCGCCTCAGTGTGATCAATCACAATCGCGCCACCTGAAGGCAAGCGTACTTCGCGTGAAAAAGCTGATTCAATTTGATGCTCAATTTGAAAGCGTGAAAATAGCGGAATTTCATCTTGATACAATTTTACACGCGCCACATTGCCAGGCATCACATGGTTCATAAACTGCACAGCTTGCTCGTAAACATCAGGCGTATCGATTAATATCTCATTAATATCCGCGCTAAAATAATCGCGAATAGCACGAATGACAAGGCTTCCTTCCTGATAAATTAAAAAAGCACCAGGCTGAATGGTTGAAGCTTCTTCAACCGCGCTCCACAGTTGAGTTAGGTAATTTAAATCCCATTGCAGCTCTTCCGCATTGCGGCCAATACCAGCGGTACGTGCAATAATACTCATGGCTTTTGGAATCTCTAATTGCGCCATTACATCACGCAATTCGTTACGGTCTTCGCCTTCAATACGGCGCGATACGCCACCGCCACGTGGGTTGTTTGGCATTAATACTAAATAACGGCCTGCGAGTGATATATAAGTCGTTAACGCAGCGCCTTTGTTGCCGCGCTCGTCTTTATCTACTTGAACGATTAACTCTTGGCCTTCTTTGATCACATCTTGAATGCGTGCGCGGCCAGCATCGGCCTTTTCATTGTAATAACTGCGCGAAATTTCTTTGAAAGGTAAAAAGCCATGGCGGTCTTGTCCGTAATCGACAAAAGCGGCTTCAAGGGATGGTTCTACGCGAGTGATAACGCCTTTGTAAATATTACTTTTACGCTGTTCTTTACCAGCGTGTTCAATATCTAAATCGACTAATTTTTGACCATCTACGATAGCAACGCGTAATTCTTCTGATTGCGTTGCATTAAATAACATGCGTTTCATTGTTTGCTCCCGCGCTTAAAGGCGGTGCGGACGGTTTTACAGGTGATTAAGGTGAATGAAACAAAGTTTAAAACGTGAATAATCACGCCAAATATTGCAAATGCTTTTTGAGTTGAAGTCAATTGACTGCAAGAGCCGATTTAACGCCTTGGCGTTACGCAAACCGTTCATTTTGTACGGTTTAATTGGTTTACCCAAACAAATGCATGTTGTAAATCAATGCCAGTTGTTAATTTAATAACCTTACTATTTAAACAAGGCACCAAATAGGGCAGTAATTTGTTAAAATCTGTTTTCAATCACTTTAGTCGCGTTTATGTTTATTTGTCTGCAGCGGCTAGAGCGCAAATTTTTCGCTACTTACAAATTGGCGAGCGAGTTAGCCAAAAATTGAGTTAAATGCATGTAAAGTTTATTTAAATTTTTAATTAAACGAATGCAAAATCGGTAATAACTTTTTGTTGAATGGCAACGTATGCCTTATTAATTCAACGATTTCAATAGTATAGGCGTAATCGAATGTTTAAGCAAAAATATGACACAAACTATTGAAAATAAGCCGTTTGCCAACAGTAACGCATCAATTAAAGTTAAGCCAAGTAAAGCTAATCCAAGTAAAGCTAATCCAAGTAAAGCTAAGCCAAATGTAATAGGCGCAGATTCAGCCGCGTCAATTGTTATTGACGAAGCAAGTGAAGGCCAGCGCATTGATAATTTTTTAGCCAAAATACTAAAAGGTGTGCCTAAAAGCCATATTTATAGAATTTTACGCAGTGGTGAGGTGCGCGTTAATAAAGGTCGTATTGATGCATCGCATAAATTATTAATTGGTGAAAGAGTGCGCGTGCCGCCAATACGAGTGGCTAATACTGACAAAGAATTGGCAAATAGCAAAAGCGATAACCCTGTAAAAAATATTTTAGAAAGCACCATTATTTTTGAAGATGATGCGCTGTTAATTATTGATAAACCTGCGGGATTTGCCGTGCATGGTGGCAGCGGTATTAGCCGCGGTGTTATTGAGCAAATGCGCTCTGAACGGCCAAAGGCTAAATTTTTAGAGCTGGTGCATAGGCTAGATCGCGAAACTTCTGGCGTATTGATGCTGGCTAAAAAGCGTGTTGCCTTGGTTAAATTGCATGAAATGATTCGCGCAAACCAGACTGATAAGCGCTATTTAATGCTGGTTGCTGGCGAATGGGTGGATGCAAAAAAGCGCGTTAAGTTAGATTTGCAAAAATATTTGCTACCAAACGGTGAACGCCGTGTAAATGTGGTGCTTGATAAAAGTAAAGATAAATACGACCAAGCGCAACATTCTGAAACGGTTTTTTATTTAAAACAAACATTTGTTGGCTACACATTGTTAGAAGCGCAATTGGTCACTGGTCGCACGCATCAATTACGCGTGCAATTAGCGCATTTAGGCTTTCCTATTTTGGGCGATGATAAATATGGTGACTTTGCAAACAATAAATCGCTGCAAAAAAAGGGCTTAAAACGCATGTTTTTGCATTCGGTAGAAACAAAACTGCGTCATCCTGTGTCAGGAGAGCAATTGCAGTTGATTGCACCATTGCCTGATGAATTGGCTAAATTTTTAAAAACATTAACGGTAAAAATCTAGAAAAGATGTCATGAAAGTAAATGAACAATTTGATTTGATCGTGTGGGATTGGGATGGCACGTTAGCCAATTCTACAGGTATGATTGTTAATGCCATTGTGCAAGCTGCTGAGCAAGTTGGCTTACCCGCTCTAGATTCCAAAGCAGCGAGTAACATTATCGGGCTTGGCTTAAAAGAAAGTATTACCGCACTTTTTGGTGATTTACCCGCTGACAAAGCGCAACAATTGGCAACTCAATATAACGCCAACTATTACGCGGGCGAGGGCGCAATTCCATTATTTGACGGCGCACGCGGGCTTATTATTGAATTGCATTGCCGCGGTTTTAAATTAGCGGTTGCAACGGGTAAAGGCAGGCGCGGGCTAGATTTAGCATTGAAACATTGTGGATTAACCAAGTATTTTCATGAAACGCGCACCATGGGTGAATGTTTTTCAAAGCCACACCCGCAAATGTTAGATGAATTAATGGATGACTTGGTGGTGCGTCCTGAACGTACATTAATGATTGGCGACACCAGTTATGATATGGAAATGGCTAAAAATGCAAACGTACCTAGTGTGGCAGTGACTTTTGGCGCGCAATCGCGTGATAAACTTGTGGGTTATAATCCGTTATATATTTTTGACCAGTTTGCAGATTTAAGTAATTGGTTGCTGGCTAGGGATTAGATTAAATATTTAGATTTAATACTTAGTTTAAATATATCGCAAATGAACAAAATCATACTTAACAGTCACGATTTACATGAAAAATCACTAGGTTTACGATTTAATTTGCCTCATTTAGGCCAGTTTGCAACAGGCTTTGTAGTGCGATATAACGGAATCGCCCATGCTTATGTTAACCAGTGCGCGCATATCCCAATTGAATTGGATTGGAAACAGGGCGAATTTTTTACACTGGCTAAAGATTATATTATTTGTGCAACCCACGGCGCACATTACGCGCCAGAAACTGGCCATTGTGTGATGGGCCCGTGTAAAGGAAAAAGCTTGCAAGCCATTCAAGTCACTGAACAAAATCAACAAATTACTATCCATATTGATAAGCTGCATAAATAACGCTCTACCCACAAATATTATTAAATCTCACTAGGAAAAACGCAATGGCTGAAGAATCAAACGCAAACAATAACTGGCAACAACAAACCATCGAAAAACTAGCCTTATCTGGTTTAAAAGAACAACAAACAGCCAGACGCTGGAGCATATTTTTTAAACTTTTATTTTCTGCTTATTTGCTGGTTTTGCTATTTTTATCTTTTGGCTGGATAGGCGGTGGTAAAGTTAGCACGGGCAGCCATACGGCTTTAATTGAAGTTGCAGGGGTGATTGAAGCGGGTGGCGATGTAAACGCTGATTCATTTATGACAAGCTTAAATGATGCTTATGAAAATAAAGGCACTAAAGGCATTATTTTACGCATTAATAGCCCAGGTGGTAGCCCAGTGCAATCGGGTATTATCAATGAAGAAATCAGACGCCAAAAAAGGTTGCATCCAGCCATTCCAGTGTATGCAGTGGTTGAAGATATATGCGCTTCTGGAGGCTATTATATTGCTGCAGCAGCTGATAAAATTTACGTCGATAAAGCCAGTATTGTTGGATCAATCGGTGTGTTAATGGATAGTTATGGCTTTACCGAAACCATGAAAAAACTAGGTGTTGAACGCCGTTTGTTAACAGCTGGGTCTAATAAAGCGATGCTGGACCCGTTTTCACCTGTAAACCCAAAACATGAAGCTTATGCACAAAACATGCTTAACCAAATACACGAGCAATTTAAAACCGTGGTGCGTGAAGGTCGCGGTAAGCGCTTGGTAGAAAATGAAGAAACCTTCAGTGGCTTATTTTGGAGTGGAGAGCAAAGTATTAAAATTGGCCTGGCTGACGCACTGGGTAGTGCCGATTTTGTAGCACGTGAAGTGATTAAACAAGAAGATATTGTAGATTTTACTTACCAAGAAACCATTACCGACCGCTTTGCAAAACGTTTGGGCGCAAGCATTGTTAAATCAATTGGTATTGATGCGATTACTAAAGGCATACAGTTGAAATAGTCTTAACATGTTATCAAGAATTGTTAATGTTAATTGCTTATAGTAAACCCAAAAAACCACGCTAAAACGTGGTTTTTTTGTGGATAAAAAAAGTAGTAATATGAATTAATCGTTATTAAAAATCTGCTCGTTAACTAGTTAAATTTTATAAAGGTACAACATGAAAATTATCCAAACCCCAAATGCCCCCGCCGCTATTGGGCCTTATTCTCAAGCCATTATTGCAGGTGATTTATTATTCACTTCTGGCCAAATTCCATTGACAGCCGATGGAATCTTGGTTGATGGTTATATTACCGAGCAAACCTTGCAAGTAATGGCTAACTTAAAAGCTGTCATTGAAGCCGCTGGAGCAGAGTTATCCAAAGTGATTAAAACAACCGTGTTTTTGAAAAATTTAGATGATTTTGCAGCCATGAATAAAGTGTATGGCGAGATTTTTGGTAGCCACGCGCCTGCGCGTTCTACCGTGCAAGTGGCAAAATTACCGCGTGATGTTTTGGTTGAGATTGAGGCGATTGTTGCGTTGGCATGAATTTTAAGCTCCCAGCACGCTTTGACGATTCAGTATTTAGTTGTATAGAAGAGTTACAAAATCTTGACGATGTACAAGAACTATTGCTAGATTTTAGTTCGGTTGGATATGTTTTTCCTTTTCACACGCTTGCAATTGCAATCTCAATACGAGAGCTTATTGAAAAGAGAAATAGGAAGAGGTTGAAAACCTCTGCAATTGGTGTTCATAGTAATAGTGGAGCAATTTCTTATTTAAAATATTTTGGGTTTTTTCGTGGAATAGGGTTGCCTGTGGGAAATCCACCCAACCAATCTAATGATCGAAAACGCTATTTACCAATTACTATAATCACACGAAATGAACTCGAAAATGCATCTTCAGGCCAACCATATCAAAACCAAATAGATCGCCGTTCGGACCATCTTTCACAGGTAATTTTCCCTGGAGACGATAACGCAGGGGCTGCAATCATGCTTTCATATTGTTTTAGGGAAATTATTCGTAATTCTTTTGAGCACGCTGGAGTCAATAAATGTTTTGTTATGGCTCAGCGCTGGTACGATGGTGATGCAGAAATTACTATTGCAGATCGAGGAATGGGTATTTACAATTCACTAAGACAAAAGCACGAGGTAACATCACCAGAAAATGCTTTAAAGCTTGCCTTGATGCCAGGGATTACAAGTGGAGGAGACCGTGCAACTGGTAGCGAGTGGGATAATTCAGGTTTTGGACTATATGTCACATCTGAAATTGGAAAAAGATTTGGTAATTTTTCAATTTTGAGTTCTAACAAGCTAATATTGAATGCTGGTAAAGATAATCCAATTAAAGATGTACAGCTTCATGGAACGATAGTTAAGCTAAAAGTGAACACAAACGATGGTGATTATTTCCCAAATATTTTGCAACAGATTATTGGTGAAGGTGAAAAAATCGCTTTAGATATTTCTGGTTCAGTTAAGACAGCATCCAAAATGACCAAAAGCTTTTATCCAGCTAACAATTTTTAATAATGCTTAGTTAGTTATGTGTATAAATCAATTGATATTTGCACCTTCTACAACCTAGTCAGTTGGAGACGATTAGCTTGGCTATACAGTTGTTAAACATGTGCGTAGCTTGTTAACATTAGTCACAGTTGTCGCAGGACTTACCAACATCATGTTATGAAATGGTGTTAACAACACACCGCGATTGGGCAGATACAAATGAATAGCACGCTCAATTGTTTCATTTTGTGCAGTTCGCGCCTCAGCTGCATTTTTGGGTGAATATTGGCTAAATTGTAATTCTAGTCTTGCGCCTAAACGGGTGATATTCCAGCCAAGCTGGTGCGATTTTAAAATCGTATTTAGTTGTGTTTCCAACTTTTCTGCTAACTGCAGCATATGCGCATAAGCCGCTTTGGTAGCCACCTCAGTCAAAGTCGCATGCATTGCCGCGATGCTCATCATGTTGCCAGATAATGTTGTGCCAATGCCCGAATGGCCAGGCGGTGCGTTATCTTTGGCGGCTTGCATGCGAACTGCCATTTCACGCGAAAACCCGTAAGCAGCAGCAGGCATCCCGCCTGCAATTGGTTTTCCGACGACTAAAAAATCAGGTGTTACATCATTGGCTTTTGCCCAGCCGCCATGGGCGGTTGAAATGGTATGCGTTTCATCTAAAATAAGTAGCGTATTGTATTTTGTGCAAAGCGCGCGCAAGCCTTTTATAAAGCCATCTATAGGCAACACCATGCCACAATTGGTTAATGCAGGTTCGGTCAAAATTGCTGCATATTCGCAACTTGCTAATTCACGCGCCACCGCTTGCAAATCATTAAATGGCACCGCTTTAGAATACAGCGTTAAATCTTGCACTTGGCCAAGCAGGCTATTTCTATTTACAGATTTGTCATTTACAAGATCAATCATGGCATCGTCAACAGTCCCGTGATAACAGCCATCAAACACCAACACTTTTTTACGATTTGTAACCGCGCGTGCCCAGCGTAAAACAAATTGATTCGCGTCAGTTGCGGTGGTGGCTAATTGCCAGACTGGTAAAGTAAAAGTTTCGGTTAACGCTTGGCCTAACGCAGCAGTTAAGCTTAATGGCAACATGGTGGTTAAGCCATTATTGGCTTGATTAGCAATTGCTTGTGCAAGCGGCGCTGGGCTATGACCAAACATTGCGCCTGTGTCACCCAAACAAAAATCGGCATAAGTAATATCATCTACACAGGTAAAATGCGCGCCGTTAGCGCTTTTAACAAATAGTGGCGCAGGTGTGCCCCAATCGCTCATCCAATGCATGGGCACGCCGTATAAAAAATGCGCGTTTGTTTGTTCACTCAATATAACTGATTCAGGATGCAGGCGAAGAAACAAGGCGCGCTCTGTTTCAATCATTTTTTTAGCGTTATCAATTAATTGGTGCATGTTTGCAACCTTACAATATTTGCATTATCTATAAATTGGACCTATTAATCTTTAACAAATGGCTCTTTGTAATGAGACCAATATTTGATTAATATTCTAGCATTGTATTTTTATCTATTTTGAGGATTTAATGAATCACGCTTTTCCGTATGTGAATACAGGTGGGTTTTTAGGGTTACCCATATCTAATGAGACTTTAGCTAGTTCGCCAGCCAACAATAAGCGCTTTGCCGTGGCGGGTATTACGTGGGATGGTTGTGTGACAAATCGCCCAGGCGCACGCTTTGGGCCTAATGCGATCAGGCAAGCAAGTCATATGCTATGTGGGGATGAACACCCGTTGTTTGATACAACGCCAGTGAATGATACGGTGGACGTAGGCAATTTACTTTTGCCCAACTCTAGTCTAGTTGAAATGCGCCAAGCGATGATGCCACAAGCAGCTAGTTTGATTGGCGAGCACACAATGGTTTGGCTGGGCGGCGATCATTCCATAACGTTGCCATTGTTACGTGCTTATTATGCACAGCTTAAAACGCCTATTGCTGTTATTCATTTTGATGCACATTGCGATACGTGGGATACCCACTTTGGTGAGCCATCTGGCCATGGCACCTGGGTTTATGAGGCGATTCAAGAAGGCTTGGTTGAACCCACTTTATTTACCCAAATTGGCATACGCTCATCAGGCGCCCGCGAGGCACGTGAATACGTTGAGATGCAAGGTGGCAAAATTTACACTGCACGCGAATTGCGCGGTAAAGACGGTGCAAATTTACAATACGTAATTGACGAAACGCGCGCAAAATTAGCTAATGCTGGCAACCCGCCCGTGTATTTAACCTTTGATATTGATGCGCTAGACCCCGCTTTTGCGCCAGGCACAGGCACGCCAGAAGTGGGCGGATTAACCACCGCACAAGCCATGACATTGCTTGAAGGCTGGCATGATTTAAATTGGCTGGGCATGGATTGCACCGAAGTATCACCACCTTATGATCATGCAGAATTAACGACAAACGCCGCTGCTACGCTAATTTGGACTTGGCTTTGTGGTTGTATTGCGGCGAAAAACTAAATTTTAGCCACAGAGAGCACAGAGTTCACAGAGAAAAACTATTAATCAAATTAGGTTAAGTCATCCTTTAAGTTTTTTCTCTGTGTTCTCTGTGCCCTCTGTGGCAAAAAGGTTTAAAAGAAAGATAAACATGCTAGCTAACGACCTAAAACTTACGCAAAACTCTTACTACGTGGCAAGCGCGAATGAGCAGCCAAATTATCCAGCGTTAGAAAATGATATTACCGTAGATGTTTGCGTTGTCGGCGGCGGATTTGCGGGATTATCTAGCGCAATTGAGTTAACCGATAAGGGTTATAAAGTTGCAGTACTTGAAGCCAATCATATTGGCTTTGGTGCTAGTGGCCGCAACGGTGGGCAATTAATTGCAGGCTTAGCTTGCGAACAAACAGTAATTGAAAAAAACTTAGGTTTTGAAGCGGCTAAACAAGTGTGGAACATGAGTTTAGAAGCACTGGATTTGGTACGCGAGCGGGTAAAGCGCTTTTCTATTAAATGTGATTTAACCGATGGATTTTTAGGCGTTTCAGTTAATGTAGCCAAAGGTAAAAGCCTACAAACTTGGTTTGATAATATGCAACAACGCTATCAATATAATGCGCTGTGGATAGAGCCTGCCTACATTAAAAATTGGATGGACAGCCCACGCTACTTCAACGGATATTATGACAAGCAAGGTGGGCATATTCACCCGCTTAATTATTGTTTAGGTTTAGCAAAAGGCGCGGCTAGTTTAGGTGTGCAAATTTTTCAAAACACGGCAGTAACTGCCATGCAACAAGGTGAACAGCTTGTTTTAACAACCTTAAAAGGTAAGGTTAGCGCTAAGTACGTTGTGCTGGCAGGCAATATGTATCTGCCTGAAATAGCACCAAAAATAGCACCAAAACTAGCTAAACGTATTATGCCAGTGGGCACTTATATAATCGCCACTGAGCCACTAAACGCAAAACTTGCCAAACAATTAATGCCAACAAATGCCGCAGTGTGCGATACCAATTTTGATTTAGATTACTTTAGATTATCTGCGCCAACGCAAACTCAAGGCCAGCGCATGATTTATGGCGGGCGGATCAGTTACAGTACTTTTACGCCGCCAAAAATCGCGTATCAATTACAAGCACACATGTTGGCTACTTTCCCCCAATTAGCTAATACCAAAATCGAATACACTTGGGGCGGCTTTGTCGATATATCCATGAATCGCGCGCCTGATTTTGGCCGAATTGCACCAAACATTTTTTACTTGCAAGGTTTTTCTGGCCACGGTGTAGCACTAACTGGCTTGGCAGGCAAGCTGGTGGCAGAAGCCATTTCTGGCCAAGCGCAGCGATTTGATGTCTTTAGCAAGATTAAACACCATGATTTTCCTGGTGGCAAACTATTACGTACGCCTGCGTTGGTTTTAGGCATGGCTTGGTACCAATTACGCGATAAATTAGGTTAATTGTGCAAGTTTAATGCGCTTGATTCTAGACGGTTCAGTAATTTTTTCTCGCTGCGTCAACACATTGCTTTATTTAATAATTATTACCTTCGCTTTTACAACCTTTGCTTTCTTACATCTTCCATTTCTAAATCTTCATTTCTTTTTTACTGCAAACTTAATCAACACCGTTAAGCGCCTCGCAATGAAGTTGTATAAATTACCAAAATTACCTTATGTTGCTTATAGAACAGAAGCTGACGTTTTTTACGTATATCGTGAAAAACTTAAACTTGCACTTAATTTTTTACTTTCTAATTTTACAAACAATGTTCATGCGCATAATTTGATAATCACTTGTAATGACTTCTACTAATACTAACACTAGCACTAAACCTCTTATTTTAATTACTGGTGCCACTGGTAATTTAGGACGCTCGCTGGCAAAATTATTGATGCAAGATTATCAAGTGGTTGGGTTTGATCGAAAAATTAAAGAAGTTGATTTTCCAGTTTTTGAGGCTGATTTTTCGTCTCAACCGTCAGTAGAATTAGCGCTACTTAAATTGCGCAATAGTTATGGATCGCGTATCAGTAGCGTTATTCATCTAGTTGCTTATTTCGATTTTAGTGGCGAAGATAAGCCGCATTACGATGTTGTTAATGTGGAAGGCACGCGATTATTATTAAGCGCTTTGCAGGCTTTTGAAGTTGATCAATTTGTGTATGCCAGCAGTATGTTGGTACATGCGCCATGTCGTCCTGGCGAGCATATTGATGAAAGTCATCCGATTGATCCGCGTTGGGTTTATCCAGAATCCAAGGCGGATGCTGAGGCGGTGATTGTGGCTGAACATAAAAAAATCCCTTATGTTATTTTGCGTTTAGCTGGCGTATATGATGAGCATTCAATGGTACCAACCTTGGCACAGCATATTGCGCGCATATTCGATCGTCAATTTCAAAGCCATTTTTATTCAGGCAGCACGCTAGTTGGGCAATCTATGTTGCATCGTGATGATATGTTAGATGCGTTTGTGCGCACGATTGATCGGCGCGAAACGTTAGCGCCAGAGACCATTATTTTAATTGGCGAGGCCGATGCAATGGGCTATGACGCCTTGCAAGACGCGCTTGGTTTGCTTATTCATGGTGAGGATGAATGGCCAACGTTGCGAGTGCCCAAAAGCGTTGCGGCAGTTGGCGCTTGGGCGCATGGCAAGCTAGAGCCTGCAATTCCAGATAGTATTGACGAGGGCAAAGAGGCGTTTATTAAGCCATTTATGATTCATATGGGAGACGATCATTATGCGCTGGACATTCGCCGTGCGCGTGCGTTATTGGGCTGGGAGCCGCAGCATCGCTTGATTGATGAATTACCAAAAATTGTAGCTAATTTAAAAAAAGACCCAGAAAACTGGTACCGCGCAAATGAAATCACGGCTCCTAGTTGGTTAAGTTCAGCAGATAAAATGGGTGAGAATCCGCAAGATTTACGCACGCAGCATGAAGCGCAAATAAAAGCTGAACACCGTGAAAATCGCTGGGCTCATTTTGTTAATATGGGCTTGGCTACTTGGCTTATTACACAGCCTTTTTTAATCAATGTGCAAGAGCCATTATTGCGTTGGGGTGAGATTAGTCTAGGTGTTTTACTGCTGATATTTGCCACATTTGCTTTGTCTTGGCGCACGCACTGGGCGCGTTGGGCAAGTGCATTTATTGGTACGCTTGTAATAGCGCTGCCTTTTCTATTTGAAACCAATAACGCTGCTGCTTATCTTTCCGACACCTTAGTAGGCGCGCTGATTTTTGGCTTTGCTGTTTGTACCAAGCCTGAGCCAGGGGTTTCAGCTGTTGCAGCCTTATCTGGCCCAAGTATTCCCCCAGGCTGGAGCTATAATCCATCAGAATGGACTCAGCGTTTACCCATTATCGTGCTGGCCATCATTGGCCTTTATGTTTCGCGCTACCTGGCCGCTTATCAACTTGGCTATATACCCAGCGTGTGGGATCCTTTTTTTGCAGGCTCACCTATAGATCCGCAAAACGGCACTGAAGAAATCATCACATCATGGGTTTCACAAGCTTGGCCAGTATCTGATGCAGCGGTGGGGGCTTACACGTATGTGCTAGAAATTCTCACAGGCTTGGTGGGTGCGCGAATGCGTTGGCGCACCATGCCGTGGCTGGTGGTTTTATTTGGCTTAATGATCGCGCCGCTTGGTATCACATCAATTTTCTTTATTATTATTCAGCCAGTGGTTATTGGCACTTGGAGCATTATTGCCTTAATCGGCGCTGCGGCGGTGCTGGTTCAGATTCCTTATTCGCTTGATGAACTGCTGGCCACATGTCAATTTTTGCGTCGCCGCGCAAAAGCAGGGCAGAACTGGCTGCGGATTTTCTTTGTGGGCGATACTGACGAAATGCCAAAAGCTCAGAACGTAAAACAATTGACTGATGAATTTGACCAACCAGCTGGAACCGTTTTTAAAGCAGCATTAACTGGCGGCGTAAGTTTGCCGTGGAATTTAGCTTTGGCTGCATTAATCGGATTATTTTTAATGTTTACGCGAGTAATCCTAGATGTGGAAGGCAATATGGCACATGCCCATCATATTATCGGCTCACTGGTTTTAACTGTTGTGTCAATTGCCGCCGCCGAAGTGGCGCGCCCTGTGCGGTATTTAAATGTGGTGTTAGGGGCAACTTTAATGGCTGTACCATTTATGATTGCGGCAAACGCATCAACGACCATTGTCAGCGTGGGTTTAGGCATTGCCTTGATTGCATTAAATATTCGCCGTGGAGCAATCAATGAACATTACGGTAGTTGGGATAGCAAGATAATTTGAATGAACTTTTTTTAAAGCTACTAATTACATGCTTTAGAAAGCATGCCCTGTAGGCCGCATGGATATTGGCTTGCAGGGCATCTTTTATCTTTCGATGTTGTTTAAGGTGTTCAAATTGCCGGTTTGCAGAATATCGGTCAACTTATTTAGTCGTCAAATTCAACAAAACAACGCCAACAATAATCAGCAAAATACCAGTTACTTTAAACATGGATGCCGACTCGGCGTAATAAAGAATGCCGATAATTGCAACAATAGCCGTGCTTGCAGCTGCCCATACAGCATAGGTAATACCCATTTCAATGTGCTTAAGTGCAATTGAAAATGTCCAAATAGAGAGTAAAAAACAGCCAGCACCAGCCGCTGATGGCAGTAAGTTGGTAAAACCATTGGAATATCTAAGAAAAATCATGCCAACGACTTCAAAAAATATACTGACAATTAAAATTAACCAGGCAATTAATAGTGGGCTCATTTTTAATCTCTTTTTAACGCGTGTTGAATGATTGTTGCAAGTTGATTGCCATATTGCGAAATATGTTCAGTAGCGGCATAAGCGTAACCAATAATAAGGCCTTTTTCACGTTGATTACCCAAGCAATAGTTAGATAATGCATAGACACGTAAACCTTGTTGGGCGGCCAGTTCGGCTACTTTAACATCATCCACCTCTGCATTAAATGCCACTACTAAATGAAGGCCAGAATCAACCAATGATAATGTTGCACCTACCTTTGCAATATTGCTTAAAGCCAATTGCAATAAGCGCCTGCGCTCGCCATAAACTTGGCGCATGCGTCTAATATGGCTGGTAAAGTAGCCTTCTTGCATAAAATCAGCCAATGCTGCTTGTATCATCACTTGGCCTGGGCGTTGCAACTCGTATAAACCTGTTTTAAAACTGGCAACCACTTCAATTGGCACAACCATATAGCCAAGCCTGATGCCTGGGTACATCACTTTAGAAAATGTGCCTAAATATAATACGCGGCCATGCTGATCCATACCTTGCAGGCTAGAAATTGGCCGGCCTTCAAACCTGAATTCGCTATCGTAATCATCTTCAATGATCCAAGCATTACAAGATTGCGCATAATCTAGCAATAAACGCCGCCGCGCGTAACTCATTACCACGCCTTTAGGATATTGGTGCGAAGGCGTTGTGTAAATAAGCTTGGGCTTTACTTTAAAATCTTGCAGCGTGGGCGCAATGCCTTCTTTATCAATTTTAATTGGATGCAATTGCAAACCATTTATGGTTAAAACCCGCTCTGCCGCCCAATAACAGGGGTTTTCAACCCAGGCAATATCGTTGTGGTCACTCAATAATCGCGCGCATAAATCAATTGATTGTTGCGTGCCAGATGTGATTAACACTTGATCAACTGTTAAATTAACCGCGCGAGATACCCGTAAATAATCGGCAATTGCCTCGCGTAACGGCAAATAACCGCCAGCATGGCTAGAATCTAACAAAACTGGGTTAAGAGTGCGCCATTGACGATTTAATAAGCGCCGCCAAATCGCCGTGGGAAAATGCGAATAATCATCTTCTGTTGGCGTAAATGGTTGAACCTCGTGATTTGTTTGCGATTGTTGTTGATCAGAGCTAAGTTGATTAGAGCTAAGTTGATCAGAGCTAAATTGAATGGCCGCCAAGCCACGTTTAGATATATGGCTATTTTGATCAGCTAAGTGTTTTATAGCCGATAACTTGCTTGCTAACGGCTTATTTGCTAATGGCTGATTCACATTAACATTAGCTGCATCATCTTTTATCGCTTTTTTTTCTATAAAAACTTTTTTAAAAGACGCGTCATTAAAAGTAACATCATTAAAAGTCACATATGTTCCGCTACCTGTAACTGCAGCTACATAACCTTCATCTATTAATTGATCAAACGCAGCCAAAATCGTATTGCGTGAAACCTGCAGATCAAGCGCCAAACAACGCGTAGATGGTAGCCTTGCACCAGCGTGCAAAATTTGCTCAGTAATAGCGCGCCTAATCACATCAAAAATACGTTTGTGCGCGGCCATGCGCGCTGGGTAAGCATGCTGATTTAACTGAGTTAGCAGCCATTCGGATAAAACAGGTTGGTTCATTTGTTTAGATGCATAGTAGAGTTTTGTTTTAAATGCTTTAAAATTACATACTAAAAGTGGTTCTATCATGATACGTAAAATGGCTCTTGGCAAGTAACCAATTTAAAGCATATTATGGATTAATTGTTTTTTAGCGATTATTGATGAACATCTAAAACTAGCCATATAAATGCATTGAAAACGTTAACAACTATGCTTGACAATTTGAAATCAAAACCAGTCGTACTTATTCCAGCCGATGTTAAAAATCTTGGCGGACATGATTTTCATGCAGTTGGACATAAATATATTATGGCGGTTATAACCGCTGCTGGCGCCTTGCCGCTTATTGTTCCATCAATTGAAAATCATTTAGAGTTTGATGCTTTGTTAAATATTGCAGATGGCATATTGTTAACGGGCTCGCAATCAAATGTGCACCCATCGCATTTCAGCCAAGCCGTGCATAACCCCGCCTTGCCGCTTGACACAGCGCGAGACGCGCTAACGCTTAAACTTATTCATGCAACTATTGAAAAACAAGTGCCGTTATTGGCCATTTGTCGTGGTTTTCAAGAGTTAAATGTGGCATTTGGCGGCAGTTTGCATCAAGCAGTGCAGGAGGTGTCAGGCTTAAATGATCACCGTGAAGATACATTTCAAGCGCAAGATTTGCAATATGCGCCAAGCCACCCAATTAAATTAGTGGCCAATGGACTACTAAGCAATTTATTGAAAACCGATGAAATAATGGTGAATTCGTTGCACGGCCAAGGCATTGATCGATTAGGTGCGGGCTTGATTGTAGAAGCGCATGCCAAGGATGGTTTAATAGAAGCGGTGCGGGTTGAACATGCAAAAGCTTTTGCCTTAGGTGTGCAGTGGCACCCTGAATGGCAGGTGACGCAAAATGCACAATATATGGCTATTTTTAATAGTTTTGGTGAGGCATGCAGATTAAGGCAAGATTTACGCAAACCACCAGATTAAATTTGTAAAATTTATTATTAAAAAAAGGTTTAAATTATCGCAATAAGGCAGCAAACAGGAGAAATAAAATGGCAGACATTATCAACTTAAATCAAAAAAACCTAAGCCCCAGCAACTTTGAATTAGCTGATATGGATAGATGGCTTACTGACAATAATATTACCGAAATCGAATGTTTAGTGCCTGATTTAACAGGCGTTGCGCGCGGCAAGATTTTGCCGCGACAAAAATTTAGTACCGAGCGCGCCATGCGCTTGCCAGAGGCTGTTTTGGGTGTGACGGTGACAGGTGAATCGCCAGTGGGGCATGAGGGTTATGACAATGTGATGGGTTTTACTGATAAAGACATGGTGCTGATACCTGACCCAACCACGTTAAGATTAGTGCCTTGGGCGCAAGACCCTACCGCGCAAGTGATTATGGATTGCGTGAACCATGACGGCTCACCGATTGATTTTGCACCGCGAAACGTGTTGCGCCGCGTGGCTAATTTATACAAAGACTTAGGCTATACGCCGATAGTAGCGCCAGAATTAGAATTTTACTTGATTGGCCGAAATACTGACCCTGATTTGCCTTTAAGCCCGCCAATAGGCAGAAGTGGCCGCAAAGAAACGAGTCGCCAGTTATATAGTATTGATGCAGTGAACGAGTTTGACCCGCTGTTTGAAGATATTTACGATTATTGTGAAATCATGGGTTTAGAGCTTGATACCTTGATTCATGAATTTGGCGCTGGCCAAATGGAAATAAATTTTATGCACGATCAGCCAATGATTTTGGCCGATAAAGCCTTCTTTTTTAAACGTGTGATGCGCGAAGCGGCCATGCGTCATGATATGTACGCCACTTTTATGGCCAAGCCAATGCAGCACGAGCCGGGTTCTGCCATGCATATACATCAAAGTGTGCTCGATAGCAAAACTGGCCAGAATATTTTTAGTTTGCCCAATGGTGAAGCTTCTCCGCTATTTTTTAACTATATTGCAGGCTTGCAAAAATATCTGCCTGCTGCCATGGCTTTGTTAGCGCCTTATGTAAACTCATAACGCCGCATTGTGCGCAACGGTGCCGCACCGATTAATATTGAATGGGGCTTTGACAACCGCACGGTGGGCATTCGCGTGCCAATATCTGGCGCGGCTGATCGCCGTATTGAAAATCGCGTCGTGGGGGCAGATGCTAACCCATATTTAGCAATGGCCGTCACATTGGCTTGTGGTTATTTAGGCATTAAAGAAAAGTTAACACCAACTGAAGTGACTACAGACAGCGCCTATGCGCACGATTATCAATT
>JAYVLK010000032.1:0-13638 GCA_043759515.1 Methylotenera sp. | reverse complement strand
CACCGCCAAGCTATTTAATACCAGTCATCAACAAGATGGCTAACATAAAACCTCCCTAAGGTGACTTGGTGGAGGTTTTTTGTTGGGGGTTGCATGAGGGGGAGCCGCCCCATGGGTATTTGCTCCTAGGCCTGCACTGGCATGATTGAGTGCAATGACTGATGGTTGTGGGCTTGTTGTTTTTAAACACGCGTTGTATAGTTTATTAAAGTTTTTTAGCTAGGATAAATAATGACCAAATTTATTTTATATTTCGTCGCTTGTTTTTTTACAATTGCAACGACCGCTTATGCGGCTGATAACAGCTGCGATTGTGAAAATAAACTATCTGCTTGTCCACAGATAAATTTGGAGCGAGGCGCTGAAACAGAGCCACTGTCTTTCGGCGAGCAATCTAATCAATTATCATCTGGAAAACCAAGCGAGAATTTAGCCTTTGGCAAAAAAACTAATGAATTAAATCGTGGTAATGATACTTTGCTATTAACGAAAGGAAAAGTTAGCCCCCAATTAATTCATGGTAAAGAAGGCGCTTTGCTATTGAGAGGTGCTAATAGCCAGGATTTAGAACGTAGCACAAGCAATTATGATTTAAGCTTTAGCAGGAAAAATGATGAGCTTTCGCGCGGCAAATCTAGCGATGATTTAACTTCTGGTCGCAGTACAAGTAAATTAACCCGTGGTGTAGAGACTGAGCCACTTGCTCGTTGTAATTAAAATTTTTAATGATAATGACTTATTAATGATGACAAAATTAAATGCCTCCAGCACCCCCGTAGATATTAGCTCTCAGAGCATTGCATTTAACTAGATATAAACATGTGAAAAACGTGCATACCAATTACTTGGATTAGTTGGTATAATATGCGCTTGATTTGAATGGGCTTTGTGCCCATTTTTTGTTTCTGCAAGGTATGTGCGTTTAAGGAATGTCTGAAAATGCAAGATTTACACAGCTTAATTGAAAAAAATGTGATTCAACTTGGGTTTGAGTTGGTTGATTTGGAGATTTCAAATCGCGGCAAGTTGTTACGCGTGTTTATTGATAAGCTTAACCCTGTGGATATTAAAGATAGTGTGAATATTGATGATTGCGTATTAGTGAGTAACCAGTTGGGCAATGTGCTGACTGTAGATCACGAAATTGAGTATGACAGGCTGGAAATCTCGTCTGCGGGCATGGATCGTGTGCTTAAAAAAGAAAAAGATTTTGTACGATTTATTAACGAACGCGCGCAAATTAAATTGCGAGTGGGTATTAAAGATGAAGGCGCTGGTGTCGCAGCAAGCACGCTTCCTCGTAAAACCTTTTTAGGCATTATAAAAGGGGTTGAGGATGCAAATGTGCTGATGGAATTTGAGGGTGTAACTTACAAATTAGCATTAAATAATATTGATAAGGCACGTTTAAGTCCAATATTTTAAGTGCAGTATTTTAAGTCCAATATTTTAAGTGCAGTATTTTAAGCCCAATATTTTAAGTAAGAATAACAGTTAACTATTGTTTGGTTTAAATATTAACCGAGCTTTGAGATCATAAATAAAGTTGGAGAACGCAATGAGTCGTGAGATTTTGTTATTAGTAGATGCCCTAGCGCATGAAAAAAATGTGACTAAAGAAGTCATTTTTACTGCCTTAGAGCTGGCGTTAGCCTCAGCAACTAAGAAAAAACATCATGATGATGCAGATATTCACGTGAATATTAACCGTGAAAATGGTGAGTATGAAACGTTTCGCCGCTGGCAGTATGTTGAATATGATCTGCTAGAAAATTCAGCTTATCAATTTGATGAAGAAAGTGAACATGCAGTTGGGCGTGTTGTTGGCGACTATATTCAAGAGCCACTTGAAAACATAGAATTTGGCCGCATTGGCGCGCAGGCGGCAAAGCAAGTAATTTTGCAAAAAGTGCGAGAGGCTGAGCGCGAGCAAATTTTAGAAGACTTTTTAAGCCGTAATGAAAGTTTGGTCACTGGCGTTATTAAACGCATGGAGAAAGGCAGCGCTATTATTGAAGTGGGGCGTATTGAATGCCTATTGCCGCGTGATGCGATGATTCCAAAAGAGAATTTACGCGTGGGCGACCGCGTACGTGCTTATTTAACAAGAGTTGAACGTGGTGGCCGTGGCCCGCAATTAATTTTATCGCGTATTGCGCCCGATTTTTTAAAGCGTTTATTTGAGCTTGAAGTGCCAGAAATTGAAGAAGGTTTGCTTGAGATTCGCGCTGCTGCGCGTGACCCAGGTTTGCGTTCAAAAATCGCGGTTAAAACGAACGATCAACGACTAGACCCCGTGGGTACTTGTGTAGGGATGCGCGGTTCGCGCGTGCAAGCGGTTACAGGTGAACTTGCTGGTGAGCGCGTCGATATTATTTTATGGAGTATGGAGCCTGCACAATTTGTAATTAATGCAATGGCGCCAGCAGAAGTGTCTAGCATTGTAGTGGATGAAGATACGCATAGTATGGATGTGGTGGTGAGTGAAGAACAGCTAGCTCTTGCCATTGGTCGAAGCGGTCAAAACGTGCGCTTGGCATCAGAATTAACTGGCTGGACATTAAATATTTTGACTGAAGAGCAAGCGGCTGAAAAAAATCAGACTGAATATACTAATGTAAGCCAGTTGTTTATGGAAAAATTAGATGTTGACGAAGAGGTTGCCGATATTTTGGTGCAAGAAGGTTTTAGTACGCTAGAAGAGATAGCTTATGTACCATTGGCTGAAATGGCTGAAATCGATGCTTTTGATGAAGATACAGTTAACGAATTACGTTCACGCGCACGTGCAGCACTGTTAACACAAGCTATTGCCAAAGAAGAAAAAATGGATGAAGCAAATGTTGATCTGCTAACCATGGAAGGTATGGATGAAGCGACCGCGCAGCAATTAGCGCAAAAAGGCGTGGCAACAATGGATGATTTGGCTGAATTAGCGGTTGACGAGTTGGTCGAGTTAACTGAAATGGATGCTGAGCGCGCGAAAACCTTGATCATGACAGCGCGCGCACCTTGGTTTAAATAATCTTAAAAGTTAATTTCGAGTTATTGATTTAATTTGTTCAAAAATACATGTTGAAAAATTGCGATACACGCAGCAACAAAGTGGTAAAAATAGTAGAAATATTGGAGTAGTAAAATGGCACAAACAACCGTTGCACAATTCGCCGCAGAATTAGGGCTGCCAACCTCTTTGCTGCTTGATCAACTAAAAGGAGCTGGTGTTAACAAATCAGCATTAGATGATAAGTTAGAAGAAGCTGATAAATCGGCATTATTAGACTACCTGCGTAAAGGCCATGGAAGTGAAGCCGCGCCAAAAAATAAAATCACGTTGACACGCAAATCTAATTCTGAAATTAAAAAAACAGATAGTTCTGGCCGCGCGCGCACCATTCAAGTAGAAGTGCGTAAAAAGCGTGTGCTTGAAAGACCTGAAGATAATGTGGTAGATGCTGAGCCTCAAATTAGCCAAGCGCCTGAAGCTGAAAATGAAATGTTGCCAGATATTCAAGTTGCAGAAAATTCAGCAACAGTTGAAGTTGAAGTGTTGGAGATTAAAACAGCGCAAGTTGTTGAACAAATTGTAACGCCTGTGGCAGTAATGCCAGCAGTAGAAGAAGTAGCCGAAAAAGCTCAAATTGAGCCGTCTGCAACAATTGCTCCAAATGCAACTGAAGTTGTTGAAGCGAAATCTAGCACCATTAAAAAACAGGTATTAAGCCCTGAGCAAGTCGCTATTCGTGAACATGAAGCTAAGCGCCATGCCACATTGGCTGCAATGCAGGCTGATGATGTGCGTAAAAAACAAGTGCTGATACAGCGTCGTTTAGATGATGAAGCTAAAAAATTAGAGGATGCAGAAGCTGCAAAAGTAAAAGCAGCCAAGCTTTCAGAAGGTACTCTGCATAAGCCTGTGGCTAAACCAGGCACTGTTGCGAAACCAGCTGCGACAAAAGATGCGAAAAAAGCTAAAGGTAATAATAAAGAATGGACAGACGCTGAAAATAAAAAACGCGGCTTGAAAACGCGTGGTGCGGTAACCACTGGCTCAAATTGGCGCTCACCAAAAGGTAAGAACAGGTCTCATCAGGATGATGATGCTGAGCACGCATTTAATGCGCCAACTGAGGCGATTACCTATGAAGTGTTAGTGCCAGAAACCATTACAGTGGCTGAACTAGCGCACAAAATGTCGGTTAAATCGGGTGAGGTAATTAAAAAACTCATGGGTATGGGCATGATGGTGACCATTAACCAAGTGCTTGATCAAGAAACAGCGATTATTTTGGTTGAAGAAATGGGCCATAAAGCATCAGCCGCAGCACCAAATGACCCAGATGTATTTTTAGAAGAGGATGCGCACGCACAAGCAGTATTTGAAACGCGTCCGCCAGTTGTAACCGTAATGGGTCACGTAGATCACGGTAAAACTTCGCTACTGGATTATATTCGAGCAAGCCGTGTTGCATCTGGCGAGGCTGGTGGAATTACGCAACATATTGGCGCATACCACGTAGAAACTCCGCGCGGTATGGTGACTTTTTTAGATACACCAGGTCACGAGGCTTTTACTGCCATGCGCGCACGTGGTGCAAAAGCGACCGATGTGGTTATTTTAGTGGTTTCAGCCGATGATGGCGTGATGCCACAAACCATTGAGGCGATTCACCATGCTAAAGCCGCAGGTGTGCCATTAGTTGTTGCAATCAATAAAATCGACAAGCCAGGGGCTGAACCAGAACGCGTAAAAATGGAATTAGTTTCGCAAGAAGTGGTGCCTGAAGAATTTGGTGGCGAAGTAATGTTCCGCGAAGTTTCAGCCAAAACAGGTAAAGGTATTGATGAATTACTAGAAGCAGTATTGCTGCAAGCTGAGATTTTAGAGCTGCGCGCACCAAAAAATACACTAGCAAAAGGCTTGGTTATTGAAGGTAGGCTTGATAAGGGTCGCGGTCCTGTGGCCACTATTTTAGTGCAATCAGGTACGCTTAAACGCGGTGATATGATTCTTGCAGGCACTACTTTTGGTAAAGTGCGGGCTATGCTAGATGAAGCTGGAAATGACGTGAAAGAAGCAGGGCCTTCTTTCCCAGTTGAAATTCAAGGTTTATCAGATGTGCCGAGTGCTGGTGAAGAAGTGATTGTGTTAAATGATGAGCGGAAAGCACGCGAAATCGCCAATTTCCGTGCAGGTAAATTCCGTGACGTGAAACTAGCCAAACAACAAGCGGCTAAATTAGAGAATATGTTTGATCAAATGACTGAAGGCGAAGTGCAAACGCTTGCTTTGATTATTAAATCAGACGTGCAAGGTTCATACGAGGCGTTAGCAACCAGCTTACAAAAATTATCGACCGCTGAAGTTAAAGTCAATATTATTCACACAGGCGTAGGTGCGATTAGTGAATCTGATGTGAATCTGGCCAGTGCCTCAGGCGCGGTTTTGATTGGTTTTAATGTGCGCGCCGATGCGGGCTCACGTAAATTAATCGAAAACTTAGGCGTGGATGTTCGCTATTACAACATTATTTACGAAGCTGTTGACGAAGTAAAAGCAGCGCTGGGCGGCATGTTAAAACCAGAACAACGTGAAAGCATGATCGGTACCGTTGAGATTCGTGAAGTATTCCGTATATCAAAAGTGGGCGCAATCGCGGGTTGTTATGTGCAAGACGGCATGATCAAGCGTAACTCACGCGTGCGAGTGTTGCGTGCTAACGTGATCATTCATACAGGTGAATTGGATTCGTTAAAACGCTTTAAAGATGACGTTAAAGAAGTGAAAAATAATTTTGAATGCGGATTGTCGCTTAAAAATTATAATGATATTGAAATTGGCGATATTTTAGAAGTCTATGAAATGGTAGAGGTAGCGCGTACTTTATAAACGCAAACCTTGTCGTCATGCGGTGTTGCGAATCAAAAAATCTTCGCTTACATACTTAACGTACTTTATAACTTAAAAATCCGTCATGATACGTCGTTGTAAACCAAAAAATATTCGCTTACATACAATACGTATGCCGCGCTCAATTTTTTGTTTTACGCCTAGTCTCATTTAGGCTTTTTAAGTTATTGAATAGTAAAAAATTAGATAGTAAAAAATTATGGCAAAAGAATTTTCACGTAGTCACCGCGTTGCTGAGCAAATGCAGCGCGAATTGGCGCAATTATTACAGTTTGAAGTAAAAGATCCGCGCGTGGGCATGGTGACGATTACGCAAGTAGAAGTGACTGGCGATATGGCGCATGCCAAGATTTTTTACAGTGCTGCTGCGGCAAGTGACTCGATACAACAAGGTTTAGAAAAGTCAGCTGGTTTTTTACGCACACAAATCGCAAAAAGAATGCTGTTAAGAACTGTGCCACAGCTGCATTTTGTGTACGACGCTTCAATAGATAACGGCATGAAAATGGCGCAATTGATTGATGCGGCGCGCGCTACAGATAAAAATTTAGATTAATTCATACTATTCAAATCCCTAAAATTAAATCTAACCTTGCAATTTAAACGCACCAAACGCCTTGTTAATGGC
Source organism: Methylotenera sp. (assembly GCA_043759515.1). Lineage (GTDB taxonomy): Bacteria > Pseudomonadota > Gammaproteobacteria > Burkholderiales > Methylophilaceae > Methylotenera_A. The sequence goes on along the minus strand of JAYVLK010000032.1, from coordinate 7,099 downwards.
GTTTTACTGATCGATAAACCACTCGGTTTTTCATCTAATCAAGCATTACAAAAAGTAAAATGGCTGTATCAGGCTGCCAAAGCCGGTCACACTGGCACACTTGACCCGCTGGCAACTGGCTTATTACCTATTTGCCTAGGTGAAGCAACTAAGTTTGCACAATACGTAACCGATGCCGATAAAACCTATGAAGCCACAATTAAGTTTGGCATAACCACCACTACTGGCGATGCTGAAGGCGCGGTGTTAAGTACTTCAGAAGTCAACTTGACAAGATTACAACTTAAATCAGCCTGCCAGCAATTTATTGGCCAAATCAGCCAAGTGCCACCCATGTATTCAGCCTTAAAGCACGAAGGTAAATCTTTGTATGAATATGCCAGAGTAGGGGTAGAAATAGAACGTCAAGCGCGCTTTGTATCAATTAAGAAGCTAGAAATTAACGTATTTAACCATGATATTGCACAAATTACCGTGGTTTGCAGCAAGGGCACTTACATTCGTACACTTGCTGAAGATATTGGCGTGGTGCTTGGCTGTGGTGCTCATTTGATCGGCTTAAGACGCACAGAAACAGCAGGTTATTTAATGCAAGATGCTGTAACAATCGAGCAGCTAGAAGCAATGACAACTGAAGTACGCGATACTTTGTTGATGCCTGTTGACTCAGCTGTTAAATACTTACCTAAGCAAATATTAAATGTTGATGCAGCATTTTTTATCATGCAAGGCCAAGCTGTGTGGCAATCTGGACTAATTGCTAATAGCGACTTGCGACTTTATGATCAGCAAAATAACTTTTTAGGATTAGGTTATTTGCAAGATGATGGAAAAATAGCACCAAGAAGACTTGTTCAAAAAACGCAATAAAATGAATGGGTTGCGAGATAAATTGCTTGTTTAATTATCGCTTACAAGTTAAAATGCAGGATTATTCGTAAAAGAATGTACTAGTGGCTAAAGTTAGTTCTATTTAATTATGGCTATTTATACATTGTCGCTAACTAAAAGTTGTAAATTTAAGGAAAAAAGATGGCAATTACAGCAGCAGATACAGCAAAAGTGGTCGCAGATTTTGCACAAAAACCAGGTGATACAGGTAGCCCAGAAGTACAAGTTGCGCTTTTAACAAACCGTATTACTTATTTAACAGAACATTTTAAAGCTAACAAAAAAGACAATCATTCACGCCGTGGTTTATTGGCAATGGTAAGTGCGCGTCGTCGTTTGTTAGATTATTTAAAAAGCAAAGATGTAACACGTTACCAAACATTGATTGGACGTTTAAGTTTACGTAAATAATTGTTGTAAAAGTGGTCAGTATATTTTCACGTTGGTTGTTTAAGTTTAATGCCACTTTTATGCTGTAAAAAAATCCGATTGCATGATTAACATGCGTCGGATTTTTGCTTTAAAGGTACTAAGAAATGATGTTTGAATTGCTATATATGCAAAAGTAATTAAAGAGTAATTTTAAAAAAGTGCTGTTATTGGGTAGTGAATAACAGCTTATTGATTAGTTAAAGGAAAAATAAATGTTTAATAAAGTGAAAAAAAGTATTCAGTATGGTGCACACGAATTAACGATTGAAACAGGTGAGATCTCTCGCCAGGCTGATGCCGCAGTGATGATTAGTTACGGTGATACCGTTGTTTTAGTGGCTGTTACATCAAAAAGCGAAGTTAAGTCTGGCCAAGATTTCTTTCCATTAACCGTTGATTACATGGAAAAAACTTATGCGGCTGGCAAAATTCCAGGTGGTTTCTTTAAACGTGAAGGCCGCCCTTCAGAAAAAGAAACGTTAACATCACGCTTGATTGATCGCCCATTACGCCCATTATTTCCAGAAGCGTTTTTAAATGAAGTGCAAATTGTCGCTACGGTTTTATCAAGTGATCCAGAAATTGACGCAGATATTCCCGCCATTATTGGCGCAGCCGCTGGCATGTCGTTATCAGGCATTCCATTTTTTGGCCCATTAGCCGCAGCGCGTGTTGGCTATGTTAATGAAGAATATGTGCTTAACCCAGATAAAACCTTGCTAGCTGAATCTTCCCTAGATTTAGTAGTAGCAGCAACCGAATCTGCAGTGATGATGGTTGAAAGTGAAGCAAAAGAATTATCAGAAGAAGTGATGTTAGGCGCTGTTGTGTATGGTCATGAGCAATTACAAGCCGTTATTACCATGATTAACGAACTGGTAGCCGAGGCGGGTAAAGACGCTTGGGATTGGACTGCACCTGAGCCAGATCATGACATTGTTGCCAAAGTAGCCGAAATAGCGGCGGCAGATATTCATAGCGCATTTCAGATTAAAACCAAAAGCGCGCGTTCGACCAAATTAGATGAAATTAAAAATCGTGTGATTAGCACCTTAATCACTGACGAAACCTCAACAAACGATGCGAACAAAATTAAAAACGAAATATTTAATTTAGAAGCAAAAACTGTTCGTAGCCAAATATTAAATGGTGAGCCACGTATTGATGGCCGGGATACACGTACTGTGCGCCCAATTAGCATTCGTACAGGCGTATTGCCACGCACGCATGGTTCTGCGCTATTTACGCGTGGTGAAACGCAAGCGCTGGTGGTTGTAACGCTAGGCACAGGCCGCGATGAGCAAGTGATTGACGCATTGCAAGGTGAGTATAAAGACCGCTTTATGTTGCATTACAACATGCCGCCGTATGCTACTGGCGAAACTGGTCGCGTGGGCACACCAAAACGTCGTGAAATTGGTCATGGTCGTTTAGCAAAACGTGCATTAGTTGCAGCACTTCCTTCGGCTGAAGAATTTGGCTATACCGTGCGTATCGTGTCAGAAATTACTGAATCAAACGGTTCAAGCTCAATGGCATCGGTGTGTGGCGGTAGTTTAGCCATGATGGATGCAGGCGTGCCGTTAAAAAATCACGTTGCTGGTATTGCCATGGGCTTGATTAAAGAAGGCAATCGTGTTGCGGTATTAACCGACATTTTGGGCGATGAAGATCACCTAGGCGACATGGATTTTAAAGTAGCGGGAACCGAAGATGGTATCACTGCTTTGCAAATGGATATCAAAATTACTGGTATCACCGCGCAAATCATGCAAGTTGCCTTGGCGCAAGCTAAAGAAGGCCGTGCGCATATTTTAGGCATTATGAAAAATGCCATGACTTCAGTTAATACAGAAATGTCAGCTTTTGCACCACGTATTATCACCATGAAAATCAATGCGGATAAAATTCGCGATGTGATTGGTAAAGGCGGCGCTGTTATCCGTGCATTAACGGAAGAAACAGGCACTTCAATCGATATTGAAGATGATGGCACCATTAAAATTGCCTGTACCAGCGCAGAACAAGGCGCTGAAGCACAACGTAGAATTGCCGAAATCACCGCAGAAGTTGAAGTTGGTCAAATCTACGAAGGGCCAGTTGTTAAGATTTTAGACTTCGGCGCGGTGGTAAGCTTATTACCTGGTAAAGATGGCCTAGTACACATTTCACAAATCGCGCATCAACGTGTTGCTGCGGTAAGTGATTTTGTAAAAGAAGGCGATATCGTTAAGGTTAAAGTTGTTGAAATTGACGATAAAGGCAAAGTACGTTTAAGCATGAAAGCGTTGATTGATGCGCCTGTTAAAGAAGTAAAAGCTGAAGCAGAGGCTGACGAGTAAATTGGTTTGAGTTGTAAAAAAGCCCGCGCAAGCGGGCTTTTTATTTATGATAATGAGTACAAAAAGCTTTGATTTTGAACCTAGCTCAATAGGCTTTTTACAATACAGTATAAACTTCAACTCTTTATAATTTGACACCTGTATAATTAGATCATGAAAAGTATTCCACATCCTATCCAATATCAAGGTAGTAAACGTAATTTAGCTAATGCTATTTTGCAATATTTTCCTAATGAAATTAATTGCCTTATTGAGCCATTTGCTGGATCTGCAGCCATTAGTATTGCAAGTGCAGCTAGTCATAAAACGAATAAATTTATTATAAATGACTTCAACAAACCCCTCTCAAATTTATTAAAAATAATAATTGAGAGTCCTGTGGAAACAGCTTCTTTATATGAAAAGATTTGGAACGAACAACACAACGATTCTATTGAACATTTTTATAAAGTAAGAGAAGAATTTAATCGTGAAAAAAGTCCAGTTCATTTGCTGTATTTGATGTCTAGATGTATAAAAGGTGCGGTTCGCTATAATTCAGATGGCTTGTTAAATCAAAGTCCAGATAAAAGAAGATTAGGTACTAGACCAGGTAAAATGAGAAGCAATATTTACGGTGTTTCTAAATTGCTAATGAACAAAGCTGAATTTTATTCAGTGGATTACCGAGAAGTAATAGATAAAGCAAAACTAACAGATCTCGTTTATATGGACCCGCCATACCAAGGCGTATGCGGCAATAAAGATTCTCGTTATTTTTCAGGTATTAATTATGATGAATTTGTTAATGCATTAGATGAAATGAACGAAAAAGGGGTTTCTTATATTGTAAGTTATGATGGACGTAGAGGAGATAAAGTGTTCGGTGAGAGATTGCCTTCACACCTTAAGCTGACTCACATAGAGTTGGATGCTGGACGCTCAACTCAATCGACTTTACTTGGGCTAAATGAAATTACATATGAATCGCTTTATCTTTCAAAATCTTTAACGAAGAGGCTCGCATCTGGGGCGCTACATTACCAACCAGCTGAGCCAAGACAATATAGATTATTACAAACAGAAGCACAGTATGGTTAATATTTCTGATGAGTTGCTTCAACTATGTAAGTCTGTAATTGCAAAACGCCCTAAAACTGTTATTGATTATATCCTAGAATATGGGTTTATCACTACTGAAGATTTAAAAACAACATATGGATATAACCATCCACCTAGAGCCGTTCGTGATGTGAGAGAACATGGGATTCCAGTGGAAACTTTTGGAGTTATCGGAACTGATGGACGCAAAATTGCGGCCTACCGTTTTGGTAATTTAGGAATACAAAAATTTAGAAAGTTTTCAGGCAGAACTGGTTTATCAAAAAAAATAAAAGATGCGTTAGTCGCAAAGTATGGTTGTAAATGTTTTATTTATCTTGAAGAAATAGACGAGAAAGAGCTACAAATAGACCATCGAATACCTTATGAAGTTGGGGGAGATGGTGAAGTGCTGACTTTAAATCCAGAAGATTTTATGTTAGTTTCTAGTTCTGCAAACAGAGCTAAGTCATGGTCATGTGAAAGTTGCGACAACTGGATCAATCAAAAAGATAGAGAGATTTGCATCTCTTGCTATTGGGCATACCCTGAAAACTACTCTCATATAGCAATGCGTCAAATTAGACGTATTGACTTAATTTGGCAGGGCGAAGAAGTCGAGGTTTATGACAATTTGAAATCTCAGGCAAGTTCGATCAATAAAGAAGTTACTTCATTATTGAAAGAAATTTTGTATAAAGAAGCACTTAAAAAAATTAAGTAGCAATCAAAAAAGGTGATGTTAGTAAAGTTTTTTAAATGTCAAAAAATTAATTATTTAGCTACTTGTCTCTCACGCATTTCATCTAGCGTTTTACAGTCAATACACAATGTAGCCGTTGGGCGAGCCTCCAAACGTTTCAAGCCAATTTCAACCCCACAACCTTCGCAATAACCGTATTCATCTGCATCAATATTGCGCAATGTTTCATCGATTTTTTTGATCAATTTACGTTCACGGTCACGATTGCGCAACTCTAGTGCCATGTCAGATTCTTGGCTGGCACGGTCATTCGGGTCAGCAAACATGGTCACTTCATCTTGCATGGTGTGAACAGTTTTGTCAATATCGTGGCTTAAATCAGATTTCCAGTTATTTAAAATAGCTCGAAAATGGTTAAGCTGATGTTTATTCATATAATCCTCACCAGCTTTTGGCTGATAAGGAGTAAATGCTTTAGTAAGGGTTTCTGCCATAGTTTGATCCAACAAGTTATCTTGCTACTAATATAATGAAATCAGCCACTTAAAATGTTTAAAATGAATGCGATTGAATTTTGATTCGCGCGAGTGTACACCTATTGCGCCAGTAATGCAAAATTGGCGTTAAGCTGCTTTTTCGCTTAACTCTTGTGCAATTAATGTGTTTTCCATTAACGTTGCCACTGTCATCGGCCCCACGCCACCTGGCACGGGCGTAATAAAGGCTGCACGTTCTTTTGCAACATCAAACTCTACATCACCTGTAATTTTGCCATCATCTAATCGATTAATACCAATATCGATTACCACTGCACCAGATTTGATCCAGCACCCTTTAATTAAGCCGCGCTTACCAGCTGCAGCAACGACTAAATCTGCGTTTTTAATATGACCTGCTAAATTTTTAGTGTGGCGATGACAGCTAGTGATTGTACAGCCTGCAAGCAGCAATTCCAGGGCCATTGGGCGTCCCACATGGTTGGACACGCCAACTATCACAGCATCTAAGCCCATTAAATCAATTTTATAAGCTTGCAAAAGTTTAATCACCCCAAAAGGCGTGCATGAACGTAACACTGGCTGGCGAATGGCTAATTTACCAATATTGTAAGGATGAAAACCGTCCACATCTTTAAGCGGGCTAATATGTTCTATGAGTAAATCTTCATTAATGTGGCTTGGTAATGGCGATTGCACCAAAATGCCGTCAATGGCTGTATCTGTATTCAAATTATCAATTAGATTAAATAAATCACCTTGTGAAGTGGTAATCGGTAAATCGTAAGCAATTGATTTTATGCCGACTTTTTCGCAAGCCAAACGCTTATTACGCACATAAATGCTCGATGCTGGATCTACGCCAACCAAAACAACAGCCAGGCAGGGCGCACGTTTGCCTGCGCTAATGCGCGTGGCTATTTTTGATTTAACGCTAGTCAATATAGCATCTGCAACGGCCTTACCATCTATTATTTGTGCTGTCATTCGGTTAATTTAAATAATTATTAAAAATAAAAGGCTATTTTAACATATTAGAATTGACCTAAAGGCTGGTTTACGCTATATTTCTGCCTCTTCGGCGTGTAGCGTAGCCTGGTAGCGCGCCTGCTTTGGGAGCAGGATGTCGGGAGTTCGAATCTCTCCACGCCGAC
>JAYVLK010000031.1:0-47821 GCA_043759515.1 Methylotenera sp. | reverse complement strand
CAAGATGCAATGGCGATTGAAAAATTGTCTGAAGGCATTCGTGGTTTTGTGGCAGATCAAAACAAACTTGAGGTGGCATTAGCTGCTAAGCTGTAATTTAAAAGATAGTTCTGCTAAGTTATAAAAACCGCTTCAAAGCTAGCAGATGTCATGTTTAGCCTTTATTGTTAAATGTTAAGCCGTAAAGTTTGAGCTTTCAAAAAGTAATCAAATTGTAATAATTACGGTTTAAGATTGACAACATCAAGCTTGGCACTTATTATACTGGGCTCAGCTTTAAAAACGCTATAAGCCAATAACAGCCTTGTTGCTGGCGCTGTTAGCGGATGATTTTAGTTGTTAGTTAGCAGTAAAATATTGTTACCATTCAATTGGTTGCAAATATAAATTAATTTAATACTTTAAGTTTTGCAAGTTTTAAATATTCATCTTAATAAAAATTTTTACATTGGAGATTCATCATGGCTCATACCCAAATGGCATTAGATTCATTAGATTTTGACGCAACAGTTGCATTAGCAACAGCAGTTGCACCACACGTAGATATCTTAGAAATCGGTACACCATGCATCAAGCATAACGGTGTTAAATTACTAGAAACACTACGCGCAAAATTTCCAAACAACAAAATTTTAGTTGATTTAAAAACAATGGATGCTGGTTTCTATGAAGCTGAGCCATTCTACAAAGCTGGTGCAGATATCTGTACAGTTTTAGGTTGTGCTGATATTGGTACAATTAAAGGTGTAATTGATGTTGCCAATAAATACGGCAAAAAAGCACAAGTTGATTTGATCAACGTTGCTGATAAAGCTGCTGTTACTAAAGCTGTTGTTGCTGCTGGCGCTCACATCATTGGCGTTCACACTGGTTTAGATCAACAAGCTGCTGGTCAAACACCATTTACTGATCTAGCTATGGTTGCTGCATTAAACCTAGGCGTTGAGATCTCAGTTGCTGGTGGCGTTAAAGCGTCTACAGCTGCTCAAGTGCGTGATGCTGGTGCAACGATCATTGTTGCTGGTGCTGCTATCTACGGTGCTGCTGACCCTGCTGCTTCTGCTGCAGAAATCACTGCAATCGCTCACGCTTAAATATTAAAATCAATAAGCGATTATTGATTGCAATTTAAGTAAGGCTAAATAAAAAATCCCAACTCAGTAATGTGTTGGGATTTTTTTATAATAAAATTTAAAAATCAAAAATTCAAGAATTGAAAAGAGAACTCTACATGGATCATCAAAAACTGATTTTAGACAAATTAACCAGTATTTTAGCAGTGACAGATAATGCAAAAGCAGCAGAATTACTAAAACTAGTTAGCGCAGCTGGTCGCACATTTATTGGTGGAGCAGGGCGCTCGTTAAACGTATCGCGTTTTTTTGCAATGCGTTTAGTCCACGCTGGTTTTCAAGTGAGCATGATTGGTGAAGTGGTCACCCCAGCCATTAAAGCAGGCGATTTATTATTATTGGTTTCTGGCTCGGGTGGAACAGAAACATTATTGCCGTTTGTTAAAAAAGCCAAATCTGTGGGTGCAAAACTAGCCGTTATTTCGATGAAAAAAACGTCTGCCATGGCCGATGTGGCTGATTTAGTCATTCAAATTGGTCAAGATGACAGCTTTCCGCTCACGCAAGCAATGCCTATGGGTTCGCAATTTGAACTTTCAACGCTAATATTTTTAGAAGCGGCAATTGCAGATTTAATTGCGCAAAACGGTTTAACTGAAGAAGGCATGCGCGCTATTCATGCTAATTTAGAGTAACTTATATTTTAATATTAAGATTTTTATATCTTAAAGCTTTTTTGCTGCGCGTTTTTTTAAAAATACTAAGTCAAAAGCCTAGCTAAAATTTAGTTAGGCTTTTTTTGCGAATTAAAATAATCAATATCCAATGTTGTTAAGTTTCCGTTGTGTAAAGCAGTAGCCACCAATGCGCCTGTTAAGCCCATTTTCTGCGCTATTTTTAAATCTTCAATATGACGAATTCCGCCGGCCGCATAAATTTTTGAAGGTTTTTTTCTAGCAGTATTTAGCTGTATTAACGCAGTTAATCTTTCAATATCAAGCCCTTGCTCACCGCCCACTGCGTTAAGCGTCATACAAATGGTTTCGTCAGGCCAAAAACGCGCACTTTGGTGTAATTCAGTTATGCCTAATGCGCTGGTTGCGCTGTAATCCAGCGATAATATGTGGCTACTTTCGCATGCATAACTAATAGCGCGATAATCTTGTAAATTAGCGATATTTTCGCTGCCAATCACCACACGAATATTGGCATTATTTTTTGGGCTAGTTTTTTTAGAACCAGTATTTTCAATACCAGTATTTTCAACGTCAGTATTTTTAGAATCAATATTATTAGAATTGGTATTTTCATAAGCATAAAGTGCGCGTGCGTTCACTTGGCTAATTCCACAATCTAGCCAAAGATTCACATCTGGATATGCCTGACCAATTTGCTCAATGATTCCTGTTTGATCACCTTTCCCTAAAATAGCGTTTAAATCTGCAATGTAAATAGTGTTAAATGGGTATAATTTTAATAATGCCGCTGTCACATTTAGCGGATGATGAGAATCACATAAAGTTGATTGTAAGGCTTGATAATGCTGGCGATTGCCCTGTTTAGCATGCACCACTTGTCCGCGCATTAAGTCTATCACTGGAATTATTTGCATTGAATCTTTCGTTATTACAGTAAAAATATTTTATAAAAGACGCAATTTAGAATTTGACCTGTAAATCAGCCATGAACCCAAAAAAAAGTAAAATCAAAAAAATATTTGTGTGCGAATTTATCACAGCAGGCGGGTTTAATCACGCAGATTCTTCTCAAGGCTTACCAAAAAGCTTATTAATGGAGGCCACAATGATGCGTGATGCTTTGTTAAATGATTTAGCGCAATTAGATTATCGCATCACTATTACGCTTGATTCACGCTTAACCCTGCCTAATCATTGTGATGAATGTGTGTTAGTAGAGCCTCAAGAAGATATTTGGAAAATTTGGGAGGCGCAAATCCAGTTGGCTGATGCGGTATGGATTATTGCCCCAGAAACCAATGGTTATCTGATAAAGTTAACTCAATTAGTGGATAAGCATAACGTGCTTGCTTTAGGTTGCGGACCAATATCTACTGCGGTATTTAGTTCTAAATTAGCCACTTTTTCAATTTGTAAACATGCAGGAATAAATACAATACCAACTTACATGTTTGATAATTTGCCTGCGCTAAATAGCAAATGTTTAGCTAAACCCGATGATGGGGCAGGATGCGATGATATTTTATGCTTTGAAAACTTGACCAAATTAAGTAATTGGTTAATAAAAAGCAACAAACAGCAATCGCATGTTATTCAACCTTATATTGATGGCGTTAGTGCCAGTATCTCTTGTGTAATGCATGCAGGCACTGCGTTTGTGTTAAGTTGCAATAAGCAACTGGTCTCATCGATTAATAATCAGCTTAGATTTAATGGGTTAACATTAAATGCAATGCAAGATTATTGGGCTGCGTTTAACGCATTAGCCCAACAAGTCGCTAAATTAATGCCAGATTTACAAGGCTTTGTGGGTATCGATGTCATCGTGCAAAATAAAAAAGTGTTATTAGTTGAGGTTAATCCGCGTTTAACCACTGCTTATGTAGGTTTGCATCAAGCCACAGGCATCAATGTTGCCGAATTGGTCATTAATGTACTTACAAATACCTCTTTCGCAAATACCCCTTTTACATGGCCAACAATTGAGCGAAACGTGGTTGAAATTTATGTTGAATAATAAAATTGAAAAATCGACCATCATTGGTTGGGATATTGGTGGGGCACATTTAAAAGCGGTTGTAATAGATGCAGAAGGTAATTTTGTTAACAGTATTCAATTGGCTTGCCCTTTATGGCGCGGGCTCGAGTTTTTAGAGCAAGCGATTTTAGATACTCTGCAAGCCTTTATGATAGCGCCTTCCAGAGCAAGGCACGCAATCACCATGACAGGCGAATTGGTGGATTTATTTGAAAACCGCCATGAGGGTGTGTGCAAAATCGCCCAAGTTGCAACTAAAACGCTAGGTGAGCAAGTTTGGTTTTACGCGGCTAATAAAGGTTTTGTTTGTCATTACGATGTGCATGAATCTACAAGCCTTATTGCGTCAGCCAATTGGCATGCCAGCGCTAGCGTGCTTGCCTTAAAAATGCAAAGCGCTTTATTTGTAGATATCGGCAGCACAACCACCGATATTATTGCAATTGTTGGTGGTAAGGTCATTTCAGAAGGCATAACAGATGCTTATCGCTTGCAAGCAGATAGCTTGGTTTACACAGGCGTTATCCGCACGCCTATCATGGCATTGGCTCAAAAATTGCCATTTACGAGTAATAACGCACTGGTTGAAATAAACGTTGCAGCAGAATATTTTGCCACCACGGCTGATGTTTACAGGTTGACGGGTGAGTTGACTGCAAGCGCGGATTGCGCAGAAACCGCAGATGGGAAAGGTAAAACTCGACTAGAGTCTGCCATGCGTTTGGCGCGTATGATCGGGCATGATGTAGAAGCAAATAGTGACGAAAAAATCAGATTAGAAAAATGGATTAAATTAGCATTTAGCTGTCGTAATTTGCAAATGCAACAAATTAAAACCGCACTGCTAAAACAATTAAAACCGCAAATGACGATTATTGGTGCAGGTGCTGGCAGTTTTTTAGTTGAAGCGATCGCAACTGAATTAAACCACACGTATACACCTGCCTGCGAGCTAGTATGCATGCGCCCTGCAGAGCAGTTAAATTTGTACGCTCAACATGATATCAACGTGTGTTTTCCTGCATTTGCCGTGGCTTATTTGGCACAAAAAAATCTGTACAATTAGCATCATTTTTAATTTTATTAAACTCAAACCCCATTTTGTACACTTATCCACTCCCTTATTACCACGATAGCAGCTTATTATTTGAGCACATTGCTCATCAGGCTTGGGCAGTGTTTTTAGATAGCGGTCAATTGCTAGAGTCAGCCACAGGCAAGCCTGGCAGCCAATTTGGTCGTTACGATATGATTGCAGCTGAACCTTTTATTACGCTTAAAAGCTGTGGCATTGAAACCGAAATAGGTCAAGATGGTATTCAAACAAGCTCTAAGGAAGACCCGTTTGTAATTTTAAAACAACTATTGCAACAATATCCAGCGCCAAAATCCAAATACCCATTTAGTGGGGGCGCTTTAGGCTATTTTGCTTATGATCTAGGGCGTAGACTTGAGGTGATTGCCAATACAAGCTTGCCAGAAGTAATACCCGACATGATGATTGGTTTTTACGATTGGGTAATCATTGTTGATCATAGGGAAAAGCGCACGGAATTAGTTTCGCATTGCCTGCATGCAAGCACTTTGCCGAAACTAGAAGCCTTACAAAAACTATTTAATTCACCTTTTCAATATGCTAAAAAAAATGACGAATATAATACAGAATTCATAGTTAATTCATCAATAAAAGCTAATTTTACAACGCAACAATATGCCCAAGCGTTTAGCAAAATAGAACAATACATTGCCAACGGCGATTGCTACCAAGTCAACCTAGCACAACGATTTTCTGCCGTTGTCACTGGTGACAGCTGGCAAGCTTACAAAAAATTACGTCAAATTAGCGCAGCCCCATTTATGGCTTATATGAACTTGCCATTAACTAGTGATGAAAATTTTCAAGTGTTATCAAATTCGCCCGAACGCTTTTTGCAAACCGATGGTACCCATGTAGAAACAAGGCCGATTAAAGGGACGCGACCAAGATCAAAAGATCTAGTAGAGGATTTAGCCAATGCGCAAGACTTGTTAACAAGCGCTAAAGACAGGGCTGAAAACGTGATGATTGTGGATTTATTGCGTAATGATTTGGGCAAAAATTGTGAAATAGGCTCAGTTGTTACCACGCATTTATTTCAATTGCAAAGCTTTGCCAATGTGCATCATTTAGTGAGTATCGTTATTGGCAAATTAAAGCTTGGCGCAACTGCAATTGATATATTGCGAGGGGCATTTCCCGGCGGGTCTATCACTGGCGCACCAAAATTGCGAGCCATGCAAATTATTGAAGAATTAGAACCTAATCGTCGTGGCCTGTATTGTGGGGCCATTGGCTATATAGCATTTGATGGCAATATGGATACCAATATCGCCATTCGCACCGCTGTCATTTGTAAAAACGAACTGAGCTTTTACGCAGGCGGTGGTATAGTGGCCGATTCGCAAGCTAAAACAGAATTTAACGAGATTTTAGACAAAGCGTCTAATTTTAATACATTAATAAAATTTTTTATGAAGCGCTGATTTGATTTCTTAATGATAAAAACAATAAAAAACAATAACTAATAATATGCTAATCGTCATTTAGAAAAATAAACAAAGTTACACATTTTTTGCTTAGTTGATTAAGTAGAAAAGATAGCTTAGCGCCGTCATGATAAAGAAACATAAAGGTTCATGCATGTGGGTAGTAAAAATCGGCGGTAGTCTTTTAGGTTCATCTGAACTTGCAGAATGGTTAAAAATATTTGCACAATATAGTGATGGCACTGTTGTAATTGTGCCTGGCGGCGGTGTGTTTGCAGACGCCGTTCGTGAATCACAGCGCTTAAGCAATATAAGCGATGCTTGCGCGCACAGGCTTGCCGTACTGGCCATGGATCAATATGGTTTATTATTGGCTAACCTAAATCCACTTTTGGCAACGGCAAGCAGTGAATTAGAAATTGCAGAACGCACTTGGCAACACCGCGGTATCGTTTGGCTACCTAGTAAAATGGTTTTTGCCGATGATACGATATCGCAAAGTTGGGATGTGACGTCTGACAGCATCGCGGCTTGGTTAGCAGAAAAACTTAGCGCTACGCACTTATTGCTCATTAAGTCAGAAAAGCCAGAAGAGGCAGAATTATCACTGCAAGTGGTGACTGCTAATGGCTTGGTTGATGAAGCTTTTAGTCAATTTGTGCAAAATAAAATTTTTGATTCGTGGATTGTTCATAGATCAGATTTTGTAGCTTTTGAAGCTGGATTAAGTGAAACGATTTTAATTAAAATAGCTACAAAATTGATTGATTAATTGGTGAATGATGACTAATAACGACCTAGCGACCAAGGTTTATACTGAGCAAGAAGTTGTAGAAAAATTACAATCACAATTACCATTATGGGTTTTAGAAAATGGCTGGATTAGACGTAAATATAAAACCAGCGGCTGGAAAGCCACGTTGATGGTGGTGAATACGGTAGGGCACTTGGCTGAAGCCGCTTGGCATCACCCTGATTTAAGCATTTCTTATGCGTTTGTAATTGTTAAATTATGTACGCATGATGCTAAGGGCATTACAGATAAAGATTTTGAATTGGCTATGAAAATTGAGCAAGTGATTGGCTGGCAGCCTGCTAAAGAGAGTGGTTCGCTAACAGGCACACCAAATGACGATGCAAGGTTTAAATATATTAAATATGATTAAATAACTTTTTTGCTTTGCTTGATACTAAAATATCTCTTGTTACGCAATAATTCTAAGCGGCTTTATTTAAGATAAGACCAAGCAATTAGGCGGCTTTTCTTTTGCCCTTGCGACATGTCGATTATTTTAACCTGCGAAACATTCGCAATGTTGAGCGCTTGATTTATTTTAGGTAAGTGTTGCGCCTTTGAAACTAATGATGTAAACCAGCCACACTGGCTTTTAAATTGTGTGCTCTCATTAATCATTTTTCTTAAAAATCCAATCTCCCCGCCTTCGCAATAAAGCTCAGCATTTTGGCCACCAAAATTAAGTGTTGGCGTGTTCCTATTAATCATTTTGCCAGTCATCTTTTTTTCAACAACCACATTTTTTTCACTATTCACACCAGAATTTTTAGCACTATTTAAAGCTAAACCATTTATTTTACGTTGAGAGCCTATTTGCGCTTGTTTTAACGATACATGAAATGGCGGGTTACACATGGTTGCTTCAAAATAGTCATTTGCTTTAATAACGCCGTTAAAAATGGCATTCGGGTTTGTTTGCAACCTTAGCTTTATTGTATTTGCCAGCCCATCATTCGCATTTAAAATGGTTTGTGCATATTGCAGTGCTGCAGGGTTTATATCAGCGCCAACAAAGCGCCAACCGTACTCGCGCTGGCCTATTATTGGGTAAATAACATTCGCGCCTACACCAATATCCAAAATATTCATATTTACATCTTTTTTAGTACTTATTTCAACGCCTAATAAATCTGCCAGATAATGCAGATAATCTGCTCGACCAGGAATGGCTGGGCAAAGAAATTGCTTTGGTAAATCCCAATATGCAATATCGTAATGCGTTATTAACAACGCTTTATTAAGGGTCAATACCGCTTGTGCATCGGCAAAATCAATGGATAAATTGTCATGCGCATTTGGCTGCACGAATTTTGCTAGGGCAGGGCATGCTTGGCTAAGCTTTACAAAATCATACCTTCCTCTATGCTTATTACGTGGGTGAAGGTTTTGTTTTTCTGCTGATAACATTTTTTTAGCAGTGCTTAAGGTGGGATTGATAAAAGAATTACGCATTATTTTTTTTGGTACTGCATTTTTTAGGCAATCACTCTTCTCTCAAAACGGCCGAAATGCAACATAATGGCTGGCAAAATCAACAGATTTAAAATGGTAGAGGTTACCAAGCCACCCACGATAATAGTTGCCATTGGGCCTTCGATCTCGCGCCCTGGTTGATTGCTTGCCAACGCTAGCGGCAATAATCCAAGCGCTGTCACTAACGCTGTCATTAATACGGATGGCAAGCGTTCTGTGGCGCCACGTATACAAGTTTCTAAATTCCAAAAGCAATTTTCTGCATCCACTAAATGTTGAAAATGCGACACCATCATGATGGAATTTCTTAATGTAATGCCAAATAAGGTTACAAAGCCTACCAACGAGCCAAGTGAGAGCCAGCCGCCTGTAAACAAAGCTGCCAGCACACCGCCTATAAGCGCAAAGGGGAGATTAGCAAAGGTAAGTAACAAATTGCGCATTTGCCCAAATACGATGTAGAGCATTAAACATATAGCCATGCCTGCTAATAGCGCATGCAAAATCAAGTCTTTACGTGATTGCGCGTTGGCCTGTGCCTCACCGGTAAATTCAAGATAATTACCTCTAGTTAAAACGATGTCGGTTTTAATACGTTTTTTAATTTCTTCGGTAAAGCCATTTATATCACGGCCTTCAACGTTGGCGGTTACAGTTTGAATGCGCTTTGCATTAGCGTGCAAAATTTTAGAGCGGCCATTTTCTTGTGTAATAGACGCAATACCTTTTAAGTAAGATAACTTGCCTTCATTATTAAATAGCGGAAATTTGCCAATATCACCCAAATCATCACGTGCTTCGTTATCTAAAATCACATTTAAACTAACCGCACGGCTGCCCACATACACTTGCCCAACGTTAACCCCTTGCGTTGCCGCACTAATGGTGTGCATGACATCGACAGCACTTAAACCGCGTGCAGATAATTGATCTGGTCGTAGCCTTATTACCACTTGTGGCGTGCCAGGTGGAGATTGTACTAAAACGCTGTCTGCGCCTTTAATACTATTTAATAAGCTAGCAATTTGTTGTGCATCACGGTCTAGCGCATCTAAATCATTACCATAAATATTTATTACTGTGCTTGCGGCGTAACCAGAAATAGTTTCTTCAATGCGCTCGGTTAAAAAAGTATTGATAGCAAAATTAACACCCACAAAACCAATTTCGGCCTTTCCGTCTTTATCCTCGTCTTGCGCATCGCCCGCCAGTTCTTCTTTAATATCAGCCAAAATGCGTTCTTGCGTTTGGCCAGAAACTGCTCCGATTTCTATTTCAAATTCACTATAATGCGTGCCAAAAGTGTCTGCACCATTTTGTGCACGTCCCACCCATTGTGTAACCGATTTAACGCCTTTAATTTCACCTATTACCTTGGCTACTTGCTTGCCTAAAGCTAGCGATTGCGTTTCTGATGTGCCTGGTACGGCTGTCATGTGCATAATAAAATGGCCTTCATGCAATGCGGGTATAAATTGGCTTTTAAATAATGGCAAAATACCAAGGCCTAACGCAATCACTAAAAAACTAATACCAAGCACCCATTTGTATTGTTTTTCTACCCAATATAAACTTTTTACATACCCACGTTTGATCCATTTAATCAAAGGCGAATCGTCGATATTTAAATTTGCACGTCCTAACATGGCATAACATAAAGCAGGTGTTAAGGTGAGTGCAACCACTAGGGAGGCAATAATTGCGGCAACATAAGCCAATCCTAACGGCGCAAATAACTTGCCTGCGACACCTGACAGTGTAAGTAGCGGAATAAACACCAACACCACAATAATGGTGGCATAAACAACTGATGATCTAACCTCCATTGAGGCTTCAAACACGACTTGTGCAATGGGCTTTTGGTTTGCTAATAATCGATTTTCACGTAAGCGCCTAAATATATTTTCAGTGTCAATGATTGCATCATCCACCACTTCACCTAGCGCGATTGCCAAGCCGCCTAACACCATAATATTTAAACCAACGCCAAAATAAGCCAATACCACAATGGCCGTTAATAGTGATAATGGAATAGCGGTGGCCGATATAAATGCAGTGCGCGCGTCGAATAGAAACAAAAATAAAATGCCAATAACCAAAATTGAGCCAATTAAAATATCGTCTCTGACCCCTTCAATTGCGGTATCAATAAAATTAGCTGGGCGAAACAAGCCTTCGTGAATAGTCACGCCTTCAGCAATCAAAGTAGGTTTTAAGTTTTGAATAGCTGCTTCAATTGCCTTGGTTACTGCATGGGTATTGGCACCTAGCTGGCCTTGAACAGATAAATAAATACCCGTTTCTTGATTAATTGCTGCCGAACTCAATGATGGTGCGCTACCTTCTACCACGCGTCCAATGTCACCAAGCTTAATGGTGTGACCATTTTTGTGGCTTAAAACAGTTTTGGCTAGATGTTCTAAACTTGTCGCTTGACCTTGCACATTAACGATAATGCGCTGGTTATTATTTTGTATAAAGCCTGCGCCAATAACACCAGTGGCTTTTTGTGCGGCAACAATTACATCGCCTATATAAAGTTGATATTGCAATAATTTTGCAGGGTCAATTTGCACCTGAAATTGCCGTACCTCTCCACCAAAAACATTTACATCAGCCACTCCAGGAATCGCCAGTAAATGTGGGGTGATGGTCCAATCGACAATAGTACGAAGCTGCATAAGGCTTAACTTTTTAGAGGTGACTCCAAACCCTAAAACTGTGCTTGCACTTGATGTTAGCGGGGTAATAGTTGGGGTAATGCCATCGGGTAATAGGTTATTAAGCGTTGCCAGTCGCTCTGCAATCATCTGCCTTTTACGCGTTATATCGGTTGATCCAATGCCTCGATCTTCATCAAAGATAACTGTTACGATTGATAAGCCAGGAATAGATTGCGAGCGCATATCGCGCACACCTACTGTGCCCGCAATACTGGTTTCTATAGGTTGTGTCACCAGTGTTTCAACCAATTCGGCAGATAATCCAGGTGACTCGGTTTGAATAATGATTTGCGTGGGCGAAAATTCTGGAAAAACATCTAAATGGCTGTTATTTAAACTGTAAATGCCGTAGAGCACAATTAAGCAAGCCAAGCCAATTACTACGCCGTAATAGTGAATAGAAAACCGAACGATTGCCGACATCATGATTTAGTCATCATGGCAGCTTAATCTTCGTTCTCGTTTTTAATTAGATATTTAAACTCTTCTGACAAAAGCAATTGCGCACCGCTTACAACTACTTCATTAGCAACAACCTCTGTTGCAGTACTTGTTTGTTCAGTTAATCCTTCGTTATACCAACCAGCATCTACTTCAATATCTGTCGATATGGGTTTACGTACAAATTGATCGTCACCCGTTGCAGTTTTGCCTTGCTTAAAATAAGCCCAAGGTGAACCTGCATACCAAACAACCGCATCACTTGGAATAATAACGCCGCTATTTTTACCTTTGCCCGCGCCAGCCGCATCACCACCACTTACTTGATGAGTTTTTAAATCAGGCAGCACTTCAACATTAACACGCATACCAATACGTAGGTTTTCGCTAGGGGCGCTGTAATAAAACGTTTTGCCAGATCCGCTTGGGTCTGATGTAGTAGCAGGGGATACATAAATGGCCGAAATAACTGATTGTGTATTATTGATAGGGGATAAATTAACAGCTGTATTAGCCGCCAATTGGCCAATGTCTTGTGGAACTGAAACTTGCACCAACACATTTTTTCTGTTTAATAATCCTGCCAAATGTGGGGCTAATTTTTCCTTAAAAACCAAATTTGTTAGCTGTTCACCCCATTGTAATTTTAGGCTATTTTGCAGATTTTTTATTTGGTTTTGCGCGGCTATTAAACTGGCTTTATCTGTATCAACTAGCACCAATGCTTGTTGAACAGCTAGATCTGATACATTCTTATCATCATTATTCAATGCTTTTAAACGCGCATATTGCGTTAAATTTTGTTTACTGGCTGCGCGCGTTAAATTGATTTGTGATTGCAAGTTCAAGTATTGTGTTTTGGCCTCAATCAAACTATCAATTGCAACTATCACACCAAAACTTTTAATGCTGGCTTGGTGATTGGCTGTATTAACAATTTCAGTTTTAATACCACTATTTTGTTGTGTGGCTAACCCTAAACTAACAATATTCATGCCTTGTGCACTTGTTACCCGACTTGGCGCTTCAATTTCTTCTGCTTGCTCAGTTTGGCGCGCGTCATATTCATCTTTAGCAAAAAAAACCAGCCCCCAAAATAGGGTAATAATCAATAAGGCTTGTAAGCCGATGATAAAAGTTAATTTTTTATTCATAAGAATCTTTTATAACTTATTTTTTTAATTGTAAATTAGGCTAGATTTAATAAGCGGTTTTTGCATCACATTTTCAAGGCTTAATAAACTCCTTAACAGCTGATGCTTTTCGGCTAACAACTGCTTTTCAATGGCAAATCCGTTTGATTGATTAAGGGTAAGTTCTAGTCGATCTATTAAGCCAGCTTCAAATTGTTTGTTTATTTTTTGCGTATGTTGCAGTTGTGCATCTAACTGCTCTTTTATATTTTTAACTAAATCATGGCTGGTTTGATAATCGACTATTTTTTGATTCAACGTGGCTATAACAGCGGCTTGCAAAGCTTCAAATTGAGCCCCTTCAATTTCACGTAACCCTGTTGCCTCTTTAATTAAGGTTTGGTTTTTATTTAAAAGATTTAGCAGGCTAGAAAATCCTAAAGACCAAATACTATCGCCAAATTCAAAAATATATCCTGGGCTTAACGTAATATCAGGTGTTTGCATGGCAACTGTAAGCTTAATTCTAGCTTCTGCGGCACTGTATTTGGCTAAACTTCGCCTAACATCAATGCGATTTAATAATGCATCAGCCTGCAAGCTATTGATTCCATTAGCAGAATTTAACCAAGAATGATGCGCGTTTATCGTTTCATCCATATTAAGTGGCTTTAAAATAACAGCAGCAAATTTGTCTTTAGTTAAACCCACATCGGCCGCAAGACTTACGCGAATTTCAGCCAATTTGGCTTGTTCTTCTAATAATGTAACCCGTGTTTTTTGGTGGATTAAATTTGCGCTACTTAATTCAGTGTTAGAAATAGCACCTAAATCAACACGTTTTTGCAATATCTTAATAATTGCAGTTTGTATATCAAGCTCACGCGTAAGCATATTTGTGTGTGAAATATGTTGATGATAACGGAGCAAATCTTTAGCTATTTGCGCCCGCAGTTCCCATGCTACATCTGCCACATCAAGCTTTGCGGCTTCGACTAAAAATTGGACTTCTTCAACACGTATGGCGCGCTTATTGGTGGTTTCTATGGGTATTTGCACATTCAAACCCAGTGCCCAAGGGCTAATGTCGTTGTTTTTTCGGTTACTTCGCGCTGTTTCACTATTAATTGCAGGTGATTGGCGTAAATTGGCTGACTCAATTTGTGCATTAGCCAGCGCTAATTGGGCTTTAGCCACATTTAATTTGGTGTGATGATATAGCGCGCAGTAAGTTAACTCATCCAAGCCCCAACTGCTAAACGGTAATTGCTCGGGCAAATAGCCTTGATTGAGCAAATAGGTGTTAAATCCAGCACTTGTAACATCTTTATTAATTAGTTGATCAATGATTTGGGCTTGATCAATTGGCTTGGCAATATATTTGTCTTTAGTGCAGCCTACAACGCATAATTGTAGCGCAAGCATTGTTGCCAATAATGCAGGTTGTTGAATGAGAGGCCAAAACAAAAGGTTTTTTTAAAACCAATAATTGTTACAAAAGTGCTCAGCCCAAAAAATCATAACTCAATGCTGGCATGCGCCGAATTTAGCGCATCTTGTAACGTTTCTTCTGTTAATTTATTAATAGTGGTTGCCAATAAATCTGCCGCTTCAACGGTGCGAATAGGTAAATCATGCGTATTAAGTTCGGCAATTAAACCTGTTGCCGCTCCTGCAATTATCAATAAAGTTTCGCGCTCTTTCATTAAAAGTTCAAGCTCTGCGCGTAGCATATTATTTTCGTTAGAATGATTCGAATTTTGCATAAATAACAACTTATTAGGCTTTGAGTAAATAAAATAACATCTTGCAGTTTGTAAGCTGTGCTTGTCAATGATTAGTGAGAGCTAATGTAAGTAATGTTAAATTATTATTTACATTTAATACGATTGCAGACTTAATGCTTATAAAAAATTAAAACTTAAGCTACAATATGCAACTTGTTAATTTACGCATTTAATAACAAACATAATTAGCAAAACTACCTGCGAGAGTGGCGGAATTGGTAGACGCACTGGTTTTAGGTACCAGCGCCGAAAGGCGTAAGAGTTCGAGTCTCTTCTTTCGCACCACATTACAAAAAAAGGTTTCCATTTTTGGAAACCTTTTTTTATTCTATAAATTCTCTGAACAAAAATTTATTAAATTTAAAATGTATCAGGCATTGTTAATGCCGATATTTTTACTTATTAACAAGCTTTACAATTTTTTTAATAAACTAAACTCTTAACGCCTTTAAATTGTTGTATTTGAACGACATACAAAGCAAAAAATCAACATCAATTCAATACACGACAAGTTTTACTTATTACTTATTAAGCTAAGTGAGACAATTAGTTTTGGTTTTAGAATTAACAAAGTAATTTTATAAGACAATTCAAGCTAGTCGTTTTTTAATAACGCATAAAGAAATAAGCTGTAAAACATCTAATTTCACAAAAAATATTTAAAACATTCACGCTAGGAATAAAAATGACCAATTTACATTCAAATACAAAAAGTCAGTCATTAAAATTAATTATCGCTACCCTTGTTGCTACACAATTGTTGGTAGGCGCCAATGTTGCGTTTGCAGAGGAAGCTGGTCCAGATGTGAGAGAAGCCAGCCCTGCACCTGTTGAAACCAAAGAATCTGCTGAAAGTAAAGAATCTGAACCACCTTGGGATTTATCTTATACGTTAAGCTTTGTGTCTGATTATCGTGCACGTGGCATTTCGCAAACTTATCTTGCGCCCACGCCGCAATCTAGTATTGATTTAACACACGAAAGTGGTTTTTACGCAGGCGTTTGGGCATCTGAAGTGACTAATGATAGCAATGCTGGCGCGCATGAAGAGATTGATGTTTACGTTGGCTACAACGGTGAAATTAAGCCTGTTAAAGATTTAGGTTATACAGTTGGTTTATACGGCTATTTATACCCTGGCGCCAATTATAGTAAATTTCAATTTTTAACAGAAGCTGCAGGACGCAGTGGCGAAAATACAAAAAAACGTGAAAGTTATGACACTTATGAAGCTGTTGCTGGCTTAACCTACAAATGGTTTACGGCAAAAGCTTGGGTCACATTAAACGATTATTTTGGCCAAAACAAAAAAACAGGCTGGTCTCGTAGCACTAGAGGTTCAACATACTACGAAATTTCAGCCATTGTTCCATTGCCGTTTTGGGGATTAAACTTAACGGGCGGTGTTGGCCGAACTCACGTTCCAGGTAAAGTAAGTGATGACCTTGCATTTAGAAGTCCAAACAGCGATTTAAACGGTGACTTGGTTGCCGAGAGAAAGCTTGATTACACCGATTATCGTCTAGGCTTATCTAAAACATTCGATATTAAAGAGTTAGCCACTTGGACAACTAGCATTACTTACATCGGTGCTACCAATAGTGATAAAAATGAATATTGGGGCAAAAATGGTTACGGTGGCAGTAGTGTTATTCCTGATAATGAAGGCCAGAATATTGGCCGCGATACTGTTTTAGTAAATGTTGGTATTACTTTTTAAGCGCTAGATTTATAATTATTAAGTCTAATAAAAAACGGGCTATTTGCCCGTTTTTTTAATTCCTTTCCCCAAGCTTGTTTCTATTTATATACACCTAAAATTAAAATTAATTTGGCCAAATTAAAACATTAGCCACGTTGCTAATTTTAATTATCAAGATAATAAAATTTTAACAAGTCTCCCATTTTGGTGAGTGCGCCCTAAAATAGTGCATAATTTTATTAATTAAATTTATAACTTATTGATAAATAACGTAAATTTATTGGCATTAAAATTGCTAATTATGATTTGTAAGATTGCACAATCATAATTTAACAGGGGATATTCATGCGTTATAGTTTAATCACATTAGCACTTTTAAGTGTATTTTCAGCGCCATCATTTGCAGAAGAAGCTGCACCTACATCTACTCCTGCGGTTGCCGAGGCTGCACCTGCAACACCAACATCTGCCTGGACACTTTCATCAAACGTAAGCGTAGTTTCTAATTATTATGCACGCGGTATTTCGCAATCTTGGAACATGCCAGCCATTCAAGGCGGTGTTGATATTACTCACTCAAGCGGTTTTTATGCAGGTGCATTTGGTTCTAGTATCTCAGAGCGTACTTATGTGGGTGCGAGTACAGAATTTGATGTGTACGGTGGCTATAACGGCACTATTGCCGCTGTTGAAGGTTTGGGTTGGACAGTAGGCGCGATTGGCCTATTTTACCCAGGTGGTGGATGGGATAAATATGAAGCATTAACAAATTCTTTAGCGCGCGGAGCAGTTTACGATGCAAATGGCGAACTTGTTAGCGGCGGTAGAAAAGTTAAAGAAGATTTTTCAACTTATGAAGCAAACGTAGGGTTATCTTACAAGTGGATAAGTGCTAAAGCTTCTGTCACATTGGGCGAATGGTACGGCGCCAATAAAGATACTGGATGGACAAAAAGCAGTAGCGGTTCAACATATATTGAGTTAAATGCGCTTGTGCCATTACCATTTTGGGGTTTAAACTTAATTGGCCACGTTGGCCGTACTGATATTAAAGGCGAGCTAAGTAGAGACCCTTTGTTTGCCAATGCTAATGGTACAGATATTGTAGAAACCAAAGCAGACTTAACAGACTATAAAATTGGCTTAACTAAATCATTTGTTATTGCTGGCTCACCTGGTTGGAACGCTGGTTTGTACTACACCGGTGGCACAAACGGTGGTAGTGGTGGCTATTGGGGTACAAAAGGCTACGGCGGATCTAGCTTTACAACAAAACCTGGCGCCAAAGATCTAACAGACGATACTTTTATCTTAACGCTAGGTCGTGCGTTTTAAGTTAGATTTTGTAGTTAATTAAAAAGGGTGCTTTGCAGCACCCTTTTTTTTGTAAATGTTTATGAAGTTAAAAAAATCATTTCATCGTGGGCATTACAAATTCGCTACCATGTACTTGTTTACTTGCTGGCCAGCGTGAAGTGGTGGTTTTTAACCTGGTATAAAACCTTATGCCTTCCATGCCGTAAACATGGTGATCACCAAATAAAGAGCGTTTCCAGCCACCAAAGCTGTGAAAAGCGATTGGCACAGGAATGGCTACATTAACGCCCACCATGCCCACTTGCACGCGGTTGGTAAATTCGCGCGCGGTTTCGCCATCGCGTGTGAATATAGCAGTACCGTTGCCAAACTCGTGATCATTTACCAATTGTAGCGCCTCATCAAAAGTATTTACGCGCACAACGCATAACACAGGGCCAAAAATCTCTTCTTTGTAAATGCGCATGTTTTTTGTGACATGATCAAACAAACAAGGCGCTAAGAAAAATCCTTCTTTATGACCAGAATGAACGTAGCCACGCCCATCAATGGTTAATCTCGCACCTTCGGCCACACCCAAATCAATATAACTTTTTACTTTATCAAAATGCTGTTTCGTGACTAATGGCCCCATATCCGCCTGCTCATTCAAGCCTTGGTCGATCACAATCGTTTTTACTTTTTCAGTCAATTTTTCGATTAATGCATCTGCAATATCGCCCACCACAACGGCCACCGATATCGCCATGCAACGCTCACCCGCTGATCCGTAGCCCGCGCCAATCAAAGCATTTGCCACTTGGTTCAAATCGGCATCTGGCATCACCACTAAATGGTTTTTTGCCCCACCTAAAGCTTGCACGCGCTTGCCGTTTTTGGTGCCTGTAGTGTAAATATGCTCTGCAATCGGGGTGGACCCCACAAAACTAATCGCCTGCACCCGTTTGTCACGCAACAACACATCTACCGCTTCTTTGTCGCCATTTACAATATTAAATACACCTTTAGGCAAACCAGCCTCTGCCAATAAATCAGCAATCATTAAACTGGCACTTGGGGTTTTTTCTGATGGTTTAAGTACAAAGGTATTGCCAGTGGCCAATGCGACTGGAATCATCCACAGTGGCACCATAATGGGGAAGTTAAATGGCGTAATGCCAGCCACCACGCCTAATGGCTGATGCATGCTGTAAGTATCAATGCCTGTGCCTACATTGTCATTAAAATCGCCTTTTAATAAATGCGGCGCACCGCAGGCAAATTCAACCACTTCAATACCGCGCGTCACTTCACCTCTGGCATCTGATATGGTTTTACCGTGTTCTAACGAAATGGCTTTGGCTAGTTCATTTGCGTTTTCATCCAATAGCGCTTTAAATTTAAATAAAATGCGTGCACGGCGTAATGCAGGTGTGGCAGCCCAAGCAGGGAAAGCTGCGTGTGCCGCATCAATGGCTAAAGTGGTTTCATTGGCTGTTGCATAAGCCAACTGCGCCGAAACCGTGCCTGTGGCTGGATTATAAACATCGCCGAAACGGTGGGAATTACCAGCAACATGCTCGGCATTTATATAGTGACCGATTGTTTTCATTTAAATACTCTCCTTATTTTCATGTTTATCATGCCGACGAAAGTCGGTATCTAGGGGTTTATGATGTCAATCAAAAGTCACAAGATTGCGTATCAAGCACGCAATGACAGTTACTATTGGTTTTGATGCTGCAATGTTTCTTTCACAAGATTGTTCTTACAAAGTTGTTTTCATAAGGCTGCATTCACAAAGTTGCATTCACAAAGTTGCATTCACAAGATATGCATGATGTACCAAATCCAACAAAGCCGCGTGTTCCATTGCCTGTTGTGCCGCCCAATCTTGTTCATTTTTAAGATAATTATTAGCTATTAAACCAGCATCACCCTGACTTGCGACAAATTTTATTGCGTCAGTTAGCGTGTTAAAAATACGATCTATCTCATGTTTTTCAATGGTTAACGGCGGTGAGATTGCGATAATATCGCCAGTAAAACGCACATGCAGGCCAAGTTCATAACATTTTAAATACACTGCAAATGCAAATGCGCCAACACGCGCGCTGCCATCTTGGTTAAAACTGGGCTCAAATTCAATACCAGCCATCAAACCCAAATTACGAATATCGCACACCATTGGCAAGCCTTTTAAGCTGTGTGCGGCTGCTTCAAAATAGCCACTTAATTCTCCTGCTCGTGATTCTAATTTTTCTTTCGCAAAAATATCTAATGTAGCCAAAGCTGCGGCGCAAGCTATTGGGATAGCGCTGTAAGTGTAGCCGTGCGGTAACTCTATTGCGCCAACAGCAGATTTTTCCATAAACGCATCATAAATTTCACGTTTTACTGCCACTGCACCCATTGGCACCGCGCCATTAGTTAAGCCTTTTGCACATAATAAAATATCTGGAGTTACATCAAAATAATCCGCGCCAAAACGGGTTCCTAAGCGGCCAAAACCTGTAATCACCTCATCAAAAATAAGCAAAATACCATATTTTGTGCAAATTTCGCGTAAACGTTTTAAGTAGCCAATGGGGGGTATTAGAACGCCTGCAGAGCCTTGCACAGGCTCTACAATTAAGGCAGCAACCGTTGATGGGTCATGCAATGTTAATAATCGTGCTTCAAATTCATTGGCAAGTGCCACGCCGCCAGCTGCCGGTAAGCCTTTAGTAAAAGCGTTTTTTGCAATATCTAGTGGGTGTCTAATATGATCAACGCCAGCCAAGCTATTGCCAAATGCCTTACGGTTTCCAGCAATACCACCGACTGAAATACCGCCAAAATTAACGCCATGATAACCACGCTCGCGCCCAATTAGCTTATTGCGAAGCGGGTTACCACAAACGCGGTGGTAAGCCAAGGCTATTTTCAAAGCGGTATCGGCTGATTCTGAACCTGAGCCAGTAAAAAATATGCGGTCCAATCCTGCAGGCATGTAATTTGCTAACTTGGTTGCCGCCTCAAACGCCAGTGGATGGCTAGATTGAAACGCAGGCGCGTAATCAAGCGTTAGCAATTGTTTGCCAACCGCATTTGCGATTTCTTCTCGGCCATGACCTAATGGCGTGCACCATAAGCCCGCGGTGCCATCTAACAACTGGCGATTATCAATAGTGGTAAAGTAATTGCCCTTGGCTGCCTTAATTAACCGTGGCATGGCTTTAAATTGCCTGTTGGCAGTAAATGGTACCCAATAATGCGACATGTCAGGCAGTGCAACACCTGATTGAGTGGTGTTGTGCGTTAATGTATCAGCAAATGCAATGTGTTCTACTTTATCCATGTTCAACTCTATTTAGAATATATTGCGATCATCTAGTGTTTAAAATGTTACGTCAAGACTGTATCTTTATAAGATTAAAGCATTGATAAACAATATAAAATAAATACAGTGTTATTGTATATTTAACACTATTAACACTTTGAAAGAAATAACATGGATATTGATATTGGTATAAGGTTACGAATGGTTCGCCTACGTTGCGGGCTATCGCAACGCGCTTTGGCTAAAAAAGCCAATGTAGCCAACGCCACTATCTCATTAATTGAATCTGGTAATACTAGCCCATCGGTAAGCGCACTAAAACGCATTTTAGCCGGCATACCCTTAACACTGGCTGAATTTTTCTCTGATGAATTGCCAGGCATTAAAAGTGAAGTATTTTACCGCGCGGCTGATTTAAGCGAAATAAGCGGTGGAGCAGGAATTTCATATAAGCAAATTGGCTCAGCTAAATCTGGCCATGCCTTACAAATTTTGTATGAAAGTTATGAGCCAAATGCCGATACTGGCATGATCATGTTAAGTCATGAAGGCGAAGAGGGCGGCGTGATTTTATCGGGCAAGCTAGAAGTGACCGTGGGAGCGGCCAAGCGGGTATTAAGTGTGGGCGATGCATATTATTTTAATAGCCGCGAACCTCACCGATTTAAAAATGTTGGTACTAAAATTTGCACACTGGTTAGCGCTTGTAGCCCGCCTAGTTTTTAACAGACTTTTTAATACGCTTAATTTATGCGGTAGCGTAAAAATGATTGTTTATTTAATTTGTAATTTGTTTATTTTACATAAAAGCTGCAAGCATAAATTATTAAGCAAATCATAAACTTCGGTATAATTTGCCTATGTCAGATAATCAATTAGATCAACTCAAACTTCCCCCACATTCTATTGAAGCCGAGCAATCGGTAATTGGTGGTTTGCTGCTTGAGAACGAGGCGCTAGATAAAGTTGCTGATATTTTAAATGCAGAAGATTTTTATCAGTTTGATCACAAAACCATTTTTCAACATATTGCCAAGCTCATTGAGCGTAATCGCCCAGCTGATATTGTCACAGTGGCTGAATCGCTTGAAAGTACGGCAGAACTTACCCAAATAGGCGGCATTGCTTATTTAGCCTCGTTAGCGCAAAACACGCCCACTGCCGCCAATATTCGTCGCTATGCCGAAATCGTGCGCGAGCGTGCCATCATGCGTAAACTGGTCACCGTGGGTAGTGGCATTGCAGATAGCGCATACAGCCCAAATGGGCGTGATGCGCAACAATTGTTAGATGAAGCTGAAGCTAAAATCTTTCAAATTGCTGAAGGCGGCAAGCGTAGCAGTGAAGGTTTTCAGGATATTAAAGTGTTACTGCCGCAAGTGGCTGAACGAATCGATATGCTATTTTCGCGCGATAACCCGAGTGATGTAACGGGTATTCCCACTGGTTTTAGCGATTTAGATTCGATGACATCGGGCTTTCAAGGCGGCGATTTAGTGATTGTCGCTGGCCGACCATCCATGGGTAAAACCGCATTTTCAATTAATATTGCCGAAAATGTGGCACTTGATACAGGTTTGCCAGTGGCGATTTTCTCAATGGAAATGGCCTCAACCCAACTGGCGATGCGCATGATTGGCTCAGTAGGGCGGCTTGATCAACATCGCATGCGTACAGGTAGATTAGAAGATGAAGATTGGGAAAAATTAACAACTGCGCTAGGCAAACTTAACGAAGCACCTATTTTTATTGACGAAGGCGCTGCCTTAAGTAGCTTTGATGTACGTGCAAGAGCGCGAAGATTACACAGGCAATGTGGCAAATTAGGTTTAATAGTGGTCGATTACCTGCAATTAATGGCTGCCCCCGCAGGGCGCCAAGGCGAAAATCGCGCAACTGAAATATCTGAAATTTCACGCTCTTTAAAAGCATTAGCCAAAGAATTAGACGTACCAGTGGTGGCGTTATCTCAACTAAACCGCAGTGTAGAGCAACGCCCCGATAAACGCCCTGTGATGAGTGACTTACGTGAATCTGGCGCCATTGAGCAAGATGCCGATTTGATCTTATTTATTTACCGCGATGAAGTGTACAACCCCGATAGCACTGACAAAGGCACCGCAGAAATCATTATTGCCAAACAACGTAATGGCCCAATCGGGCGAATACGCTTAACATTTATTGGCGAACATACGCGCTTTGAAAATTTTGCCAATGCTGGCTACGTGCCAGATAATTATTAATCATGCTTAAAATGCAAGGCTACGTTTCTTTCAAAGTGATTCTTGCAACCGCAATTGTTTTCGTCATCGCATTAATTGCCGCTTTTTTTCTATCATCTCCTTCAAACCCAATTTTTAGGTTAAATAAGTTTGATCAAAATAAGTGGCTAGAAGACATTGACGCAGGTAAAGAAACGAATAAGCTTGATTGCCAGCGCGGAAAAATGACCCAAGATTTGATTGATCGTTTTTTAACAACAAAATTAAGCAAAGCTGACGTGTTAAGTCTGTTAGGTGGAGCTAAGTTGGTTGGAAAAAATAGCATCGAATATCCAATTGGATGGTGTGGTTTTAATAGCGATAATTCGTTGTACATTGAATTTGTCACTGAATTTAATCGTAAATCTAGTGATGAATATCTACAAAAAGCCTATTTGCTTAAACGTTAAAATATGGCAAAAACTAAAACCATTTACAGCTGCACAGAATGTGGCGCCAGTGAACCAAAATGGCAAGGCCAATGCCCAGCTTGTTTGGCATGGAATACCTTGGTTGAAGCAGTTGAAGAATCAGGCGCTACTACTAATCGCTATGCCAACAAGTTTCAAGGTTTAGCAGCATCTAGTCAATTACAAAAAATCAGCAGTATTAAAGCGGCTGAAATTGAGCGCATACCCACTGGAATTAGTGAGTTTGATCGCGTATTAGGTGGTGGATTAGTAGAAGGCGGCGTGGTATTAATTGGTGGCGACCCTGGCATTGGCAAATCAACATTACTACTGCAAGTGCTTTGCCATTTAGGTCAAAATAAAACTAATAAATCTACAACTGATATTCATACACGAGCTATTTATGTAAGCGGTGAAGAATCGCCACAGCAAATTGCTATGCGCGCAAAAAGGTTGGGGTTGGACGCAAGCGAAGTAGAATTATTGGCTGAAATCAATTTAGAAAAAATTCTGGCCACATTACAAACACATAAACCCAATATCGCCGTGATTGATTCTATTCAAACCGTATACTCTGAAGCCCTGCAATCAGCGCCTGGTTCGGTTGCGCAAGTACGCGAATGCTCTGCGCAATTAACACGGCTTGCCAAGCAATTAGGTATTACCGTTATTCTAGTTGGCCATGTTACTAAAGAAGGCACATTAGCAGGGCCGCGGGTGCTAGAGCATATTGTAGATACGGTTTTGTATTTTGAAGGCGATCAGAATTCGGCCTTTAGACTAATTCGAGCCTTTAAAAATCGCTTTGGCGCGGTTAATGAACTTGGCGTTTTTGCAATGACTGAAAAAGGCTTGCGCGAGGTGGCTAACCCATCAGCCTTATTTTTATCACATCACGAAACACAAGTAGCTGGTAGTTGTATTACTGTGACCATGGAAGGTACAAGGCCACTTTTAATTGAAATTCAGGCATTAGTAGATGAAAGCCACGCGCCCAATGCAAAACGCCTGGCAACAGGTTTAGAACAAAACCGTTTAGCTATGCTTTTAGCTGTGCTTAACCGTCACGCTGGCATACCGTGTTTCGACCAAGATGTGTTTATTAATGCGGTAGGTGGCGTAAAAATTGCCGAACCTGCGGTAGATTTAGCAGTTATTTTATCAATTGTTTCTTCATTAAAAAACAAGCCCTTAGATAGTAAATTGATTGTATTTGGTGAAGTTGGTCTGGCAGGCGAAGTGCGCCCAGTGCAAGGTGGGCAATTACGTTTAAAAGAAGCCG
The DNA here is from genome assembly GCA_043759515.1 of Methylotenera sp. Taxonomy (GTDB): domain Bacteria; phylum Pseudomonadota; class Gammaproteobacteria; order Burkholderiales; family Methylophilaceae; genus Methylotenera_A. The sequence goes on along the minus strand of JAYVLK010000031.1, from coordinate 22,860 downwards.
CAAAATTGGGGTTTACCAAAGCGATAGTACCAAAAGCCAATGTGCCTAAAATAAAAATCGCAGGGTTAGAAATAGTGGCTGTTGAGCGATTAGAGCAGGCACTCAATCAGTTAAGAAATAGTTGAACGGATTGATAATCTAATCATTCTTGTATTTGGTTGATTTTTAGGGCTTTTGGCACCCGCTATTGTTAATAATATAAAGAATAGTCGAGAAGTTACTAGTACCTATGCAGCAATAAGACACGAAATAAACGAGGTTGCTTATCGTACGGTTTTGGCGTCATATTCTACTGCAAAGCATTTAGGTGAAATTGATCATGAGTTTTTAAACTAGGATAAAGACCCTATTGTTCTATACCAGGGTTAAGAGCGCACAAAGAATATTGTTAACTACTTAGAACGTCAATTATTGTTAAATGTTGAAGATCTTGCAAGGCATAGTGCGTCTAAATCTGCAAAAAAAATTAAAGGATCAGTTTTAGTAAAATTGGCTGTACCCTTTGTAGATGGTCGCTTAAGCGCATTTCGCTCAATATCAAGCACTGTGCAGATACAATTATTTTTAATACGAGCAGATGTAAGATTACTTGACGACCTTGTAGATGATTCAAGAACATACTTTCATTTAACGTTAGGCTATCTTGAAGTTTCACATCATAAAATAGATATTGAAAATTTACGACGCGTTGACGTTGAGTATTTGAAACGTTGTCGCATTGCAGCTGACCGAATTCACAACCTTCAATCTATATTGTAAGAATTGGTTTATTAAGAATCTCACACCAAATCTGCACAAGCAAACCCGCTACGAACCGCGCCTTCTATGGTCGCTGGGTAATTTGCATAAGTATAATCACCTGCCAAAAATAAATTAGCATATTCGGTTGTTTGCGTTGGTCTATACAAATTTGGCGTGCAGGAAAACGTGGCGCGTTTTTCGGCAATCACTTTATGCCATAAAGGCTTATTTAAATGTGGAAAAGCATGATGCAGTTCTTTCGCAACCGTTAACGCTAGCTCATCATGCGTTAATTTTTGATGTGAGCCGCTCGCACTTATAATCACCGCCATTAAACCTGGTTGATTGCAAACTATGCCTCGATCAAAAACCCATTGCCCTAATCCGCCGGTTAAACCCAACATTGGGGCTGAAATGGTCGCATTATTGGCATATTGCAAATAGATAGTGACAATTGGCTGGTAACTATATTGCTCAATTTCTTTAACAATGTCATTTAACTCAGGCAGATTATCCGTAAAGGTTTGCAGTTGCGATGGCGTTACTGCAATAATTACGTGGCTAAACTGTAATTGTTTATTTTTTGTAGTGATTAAATACTGTGTTTCACCTGATAATTCAGTTAAAGATATCTCTTTAACACGTTGATTTAATAATACTGTTTCATTTTTATTTGTAAGATATCGTTTAATAGGATCTGAGAAAATTTGTGATAGATCATGCTTGGGCAATAACAGATCAGAATCAGTTTTTTTGTGATTAAAACTATCATTTAAAACGTTTAAGAAAACTTTAGCGCTAGCAATAGCAATTGGCGTGTTAAGTGCGCTTAAACAAAGCGGCTCCCATAATAAAGTGATCACGTTGCTTAACTGTTGATTAGCCTTCAAAAAATCTAATAAAGGCACATCATTGGATAAACAATAATTGATTTTTTTAAGCCTTAGCATGAATTTAATCACGGCTATTCGCTCGTTAATTAACAAACCAGCGCAAAATATTAAGCCTGCTAAAAGGTGCAAGGGTGCTGGCAAAAAATGCCAAGTATTGAGTTTGAATACGCTTTTTTTAACTGAATGTTGAACGCTTAAGCGATTTTCGAGCTTAAGCGTTAAGCGCATAAAAGCCTGCGATTCAGTCACGCCTACCATCGCTAATAATTTTAGCGTTTTACAATACGCGCCTAGCATGATATGCTGGCCGTTATCTAGCTGCACCACACGGCTATTGAATTCAACTGCCACACTTCTTGCGCGCCCACCAAGCTGGCTGCCAGCCTCAAAAATAGTGACAGGTATGCCGCGGGTGGTTAAGCTTACCGCGGCAGCCATGCCAGCTAGCCCACCACCAATAATGGCGACATTTTTTGTAGGTGCTTTAAGCATTAGGCATATTTAAAATAGGTGCTTGCTGCCAACCAAATTTTTCTAAATGGCGGTATTGAGATTTTGTGATTCAACACTTTTTCAGGATTATCTTGAGCAATTTCATGCAATAAAGCGTGATAAATACTAGCCATCATTAAGCCCGCACGCTGGGTATTTGCATCTTCACTAGGTAACTGGCTTAACGCGCTCTCGTAATAGGTTCGGGCGCGTTGTATTTGTTTCTCCATTAATGCTTTAACTTGGCTAGATTCGCGGCTTTGCAAGATATCAGCTTCAGTCACACTGGCTTGTTTTAATTCATCAAGCGGCAAATAAATGCGCCCGCGCCTAGCATCTTCGCCCACATCACGAATGATATTGGTTAATTGAAACGCCATGCCTAAATCGCTGGCATATCCAAGCGTTTGCGGGTTTTTGTAGCCCAAAATATTGGCCGTTAACAAACCCACCACGCTAGCCACGCGGTAGCAATATAATTTAAGTTGTTCAAAATCTTCATAGCGATTAAATTTTAAATCCATTTCCATGCCATCAATAATGGCTAGAAAATGCGCTTTATCGAGATTGAAAGTTGAAATAAACGGTTGCAAAGCATGGCTCACTGGGTGTTGCGGCTTTTGTTCAAAGCAATTTTGTACTTCATTTTTCCACCAATTAAGCTTTATTAGCGCCACGTTATAATCGGTGCATTCATCCACCACATCATCCACCTCGCGGCAAAATGCATAAAGCGCTGTCATGGCATGGCGTTTATCTTTAGGTAAAAAAAGAAAGCTCACCGTAAAGCTAGAGCCGCTTTGCGCTACTTTTTGTTTGCAATAATCGATTGGTTTCATTCTGGGATTTATGATCTTAATGTTTTTTATCGCTACGTTTTACTAAACAAACATTTCACTAATTGTAAAAAAAGGCTTTAAAGCCAATAATTGGCCAATGCCAAGGTTTTAAAACAGGTCTGTGCTTAAAAATATCACCGTCCACTTTTTGCAAGCTTTTCAAGATATGTTCACCACCGTTAATAATCAAGCGCATCTCTAACCCAAGCCTGCCTGGCAAGATTCGCCCTAGAGGTTTACCAGAATTTAACAGGTTTTGCGCGCGATTAATATTAAAACGCATTAATTGCTGCCAATTTTTATCCACCTGTTTGTTGGCAATTTGCGCTTCTGTCACGTTAAATCGCGCCATTTCATCTTGGCATAAATAAATGCGGCGTTTGTGATGCGTGTCATCAAAATCAATCGCAATGTCTTGGTAAAAATTAATCAGCTGCAAACTTGTGCAAATGTTGTTGGCGTAAATGATGTTTTGCGGCGTTGCCAATTGGTATAAATGCAATAATAGTTGGCCAATTGGGTTGGCAGAGCGTGTGCAATAATCTTGTATTTCACTAAAACTAGCATAACGTGATTTTGTAACATCTTGGCTAAAAGCACTTAGCAGATCGTAAAAAGGTTGCAATGGTAAATCAAATTCGCGCACCATTTCACCTAGCGCATTAAATAACTCTGATTGGCTTTGAGCATTGGCGCTAATCAAATCAAGTTGACTTTTAAAATGGTTCAAATTGTTTAAGCGATCTGCATCTGGCAGATTGCCCTCATCTGCAAAATCATCTGCAAGGCGCGCAAATGTATATATAAGTGCGATAGGGCGGCGTAAATGTTTGGGTAAAATAATGGATGCGACGGGAAAATTCTCGTAATGCGTTTGCGAAATGGCTAAAATACTGGTTAGGCTTGCGTTTTCTGCAATTAATATTGAAGAGTTTTTTTTGTTGCTGCTCTTATTTAATGGATTGAGGTTTAATGAATTAGGGTTTGTCATATTAAACTATCTAGTCGATCGTGCATTTAAAGTCGAGTATGCCATAAAATGCTTGAATGCCACAGTGCATAGGCTAGCTATGCAGGTCAATATATTTAAATAACGGGTGATTAAAATGAATAAAAATAGTGTGCGTATGACGATTAAATGGTTGAGAAATGTATGCTAGGTATTATAGGCGGCACGGGTTTAACTCAGCTTGATAATTTAAATATTAAAAGACGCCAAATTGCCCGCACACCCTATGGTGAGGCTTCTCAACCACTGGTTTTTGGCGAAATTGCAGGGGTAGAAGTCGTATATTTAGCGCGTCACGGTAGTGGGCACACCATTCCGCCACACGCGGTTAATTATCGCGCTAATATTTGGGCGCTACATTCAGCTGGGGTTACTAATTTATTGGCAATAGCAACCGTTGGCGGCATTATTAGCCAATTAGATGCAGGTGATATCGTGTTGCCTGATCAGATAATAGATTACACGCATGGGCGTAATAATACGTATCACGATGGCATAGAGCTACCCGTTAAACATATTGACTTTACGCAGCCTTACAATACTAATTTACGGCAAATTTGCAAATTAGCGGCCAGCAACATTGGGCAAAAATTAAACGATGGCGGCGTATATGCTTGCGTGCAAGGCCCAAGGCTAGAAACCGCTGCAGAAATTAATCGCTTAGAGCGCGATGGTGCTACGATTGTGGGCATGACAGGTATGCCAGAAGCGGTACTAGCGCGTGAGCTTAATTTGCACTACGCAGCTATTTGCCCAGTAGCCAATCAGGCGGCTGGTCGTGGAGATAGTAGTAACGGCATTAGCTATGATCATATTGTGCAAAAATTAGAGTTAACTATGCAAAAAGTGCGATTATTATTAGAAGAGATTGTGCGCATTTATTAATGTGTGCGGTTATAAAACATTCTTTTTAAAGTGTAACGGCTTTAACTATTGACGACCAAAAGCAAGATGAAATTTTAAAACGTAAGACTGCGAGTTAAAAAATGACGATTAAAACTGTTTTACGCATGGGCGACCCGATTTTACTGCAAATTGCAGAACCGATTACCCAGTTTAATACACCAGAATTGCATCAATTAATAATGGATATGCAAGATACTATGGCGCATATGGACGGTGCAGGTATTGCAGCGCCGCAAATTGGCGCTAGTTTGCAGGTGGTTATATTTGGACAAAAAGAATTAGAAGGAAGCGTTAATCCGCGCTACCCAGATGCCGATAAAGTGCCTTACACCGTGTTAATTAACCCTGTGTTAACACTTGTTGATGACGATATTGAAGATGGCTGGGAAGGCTGTTTATCAGTGCCAGGGTTGCGCGGTGTAGTGCCGCGTTATACCAAGCTTCACTACCAAGGTTTTAATCAATTTGGTGAGTTGATCGATAGAGCAGTTAGTGGATTTCATGCGCGCGTTGTTCAGCACGAATGCGATCATTTAATGGGTGTTTTATACCCTATGCGCATAAAAAATCTCCAAAATTTTGGGTTTACAGACGTAATATTCCCAAATCTTGATATTCAAGATGATTAATTGTTTGCTATAATGCGCGTCTGCAATTAGTTATACAAAGCAACTAATATTAGAAATACAAGGGAAGAGTGGCAGAGCGGTTTAATGCTACAGTCTTGAAAACTGTCGTGGGTGCGAGCCCACCGTGAGTTCGAATCTCACCTCTTCCGCCAATAAATATGAAGCGCTTACAATTCTGATTTATAAGTGTTTTTTCGAAAAATTCTTTCAAGTAGCTTTTATAAGTACTTACATATAAATAAAATTAAGGATCCAAATGAGCCAAATTATTATCGATCACAATCCATCTGCAGACAAATTAAAAGAACTAGGCGTATCAAGCTGGTCAATTTGGGATTGTGCACCGTCAAAGTTTCCACTAGATTTTGGCATGACAGAAAGCGCTTATGTGCTTGAAGGCGAATTCACTGTAACACCAGCAGGTGGCGAAACTGTGACTATTAAAGCTGGGGATTTTGTTGTTTTTCCAAAAGGTATGAAATCGCAGTGGGAAGTGATTAAACAACTTAAAAAACATTACAAACATTCTTAATACATTTTTTTAAGCCCTTAAAAAAGGGCAATCAATTGTTTAAATGTTAAAAAAATAATAAGCTAAAAAATAATAAGCTAAAAAGCCTTGAATGATTACATTCAAGGCTTTTTTTATAACTTTTTACTAGCAACTACTATTTACCTTACAGCTGGCAGCGTATCAGAACCTTGTGTGCCTAAACAAGTAGATTGCTCAAAGCCATCGGTAATCCCATTTTTATCCCCATTTAATGCGTCAAAAATAATATTATCTGGGCGCTGCGCATCACCTGCAACCCCGCCAACACCGCTTAAGTTATCTAGCCCTAAGTTATTGCGCACGCGCCAGCCAATGTTGTGATCTGCACATGACGTATCGCCAGAAACGCCTACGCCACCAATTACGCGCTTGTTGCTGTTATAAAGTGCTAATCCGCCTCCAAAAACATTAACTCCGCCAATGCGTTTGCCAACCATGCCATCGTTTTTAGTGCCTGCATCTACCGCATTGCCGCCATAAGCTACATTTGGATCAACTGGATTACTAAATTGCAAACCAAATAAACTGCCACCTAATGGCGTTGCGGCAGATGTCCCTTGGGAAGCAGAATAAAGATTTGCGGTAGAAAGTGCTAAGCCGTCTAAACTAAATGCATTGGCGGTGTTGGCTTTTTGAGCAGATATAACACGGCTGCCTGGCCACTGCGCACCACGATTTTTGCCCGAAAACGCTACTGCACAAACCACGCCATCACGATCAACGATAGTGCCCCACATTTGCAAATTTAAACCGCTGGTTTCAGCATTTACCGCCTGTATTAATGCAGCTTTAAGTTGTGCCTGATTGGGTAATGATGCGCAGCCGTTTTTACCTTCACCTCTATTTTCTGATTTGCCATCAGCGCTATTTTGCGCATGGGCACTCAACGCGCCGATTGTAAATAAAATACTTACAAAAGCCCTGGTTAATTTCATCTTCATGATTGTTCCCTTTTGATTATTTAATGAGTGTGTAAAAAAATGCATTAAATTCCATATGCATTTAATAACTCATAAATATTGCCATAGGAATAATGACAAAAACATACCCAAAATGGGGGATAGTCTTTAAAGAAATTTTGAGGTATGAAATTAAATCAGGCTTTTAAATTAACTTAAGCTGTTTCGATAGGGTATCAATTTGCACGCTTGTAAGTATGTTTTTATTTTTGTTAGATATTAAAAAACTATCTTCAGCGCGGTTTCCCAATGTGTTGATTTTAGCATTGTGTAAATCAATATTTAGGTGAAAAAATATTAAAGAGATTTTAGCCAATAAGCCTGGTTGATCGGCTGTAACTACTTCCAGCGTATGCATTTGACTCAATGCATCTAAATTTACATTCACTTGTGTAGCAAAACCCATATGTTTCACTTGGCGACTTACTCGGCCCTGTTTGCTTGCCTTTAAATCGTCATTTTCAGTGATTTTTGTCGTTAAATTGGTTTCAATATATTTTAATAATCCACTATAACTAACTGATTTACCTGATTGATCTAAAACAATAAAACTATTAAGTGCGTAGCCATGATTGGTTGTATAAATAGTTGCTTGCACAATATTGCACGCCATAGCGTCAAAAAATAAACAAATACGTGCAAACAAATCAACTTGGTCTTTAGCAAATATCATCGTTTGTATGCCATCACCATTGGGGCTTAATCGAGCGCGAACTATAGGTTTTAGGCTAAGTACATGCGGCGTTAATAAACGACTATGCCAAGCGATTTCTTCACTTTCAAAGCGCGTAAAATAATCGCTTCCAATGGCGCTCCATAATGATTGATATGCAGTTGGCTGCAAGCCATATTTAGCCAATTTTTGTGTAGCTTCAAGCTGGCGCAGTTCAAGTGCTTGTTGCACGCTAAAGGCACTATCTTGCAACACACGTTTGGTAAGCGTAAATAAATTTTCTAACAAACGCGCTTTCCAGGCGTTCCAAACAACTGGGCTGGTACCTCTGATATCTGCCACGGTTAATAAATACAGCGCTATTAAACGATTTTCACTTTTGACTAATTTTGCAAATTGTTCAATCACTGCAGGGTCTGATAAATCGCATTTTTGCGCTGTACTAGACATTTTTAAATGCGCATCTACCAACCAAGCGATTAGATTCGTTTCAGCTTTGGGCAAGCCATGCAATTTGCAAAACCGTTTAGCATCGATTACGCCTAGCGTTGAATGATCACCTCCGCGGCCTTTTGCTATATCGTGAAATAAGGCTGCAAGATATAGAATTCGCGGGTTTTCAAAAGCGCCAAATAAGGCATTGCATAATGGAAACTCATGTTTTAACTCAGGCTTTGCAAAGCGGCGTAAATTAGCCAGCACATTTAATATATGCTCATCTACCGTATAAACGTGAAATAAATCATGCTGCATTTGACCCACTATTTTGCCAAAAGCAGGAATATATTCACCCAAAATGCCATAGCGGTTCATACGCCTTAAGCTGTGATTGACACCGTTGGGCTGCGATAAGATGTCTAAAAATGTCATTTTATTGCGTGGGTTTTGACGGAAGTCTTGATTAACCAATTTTTTAACCCGCACCAGTTCGCGCAGCAATTCAGCACTCATGCCAGTTAAATTTGGATGTTGCTGCAACAACAAAAAACTTTCTAAGATGCTGTTAGGGGTAAGTTGTAAGACATTGGCAGTTTTGGTGTGTAATACATTGTCACGCGATTCAAATCGGGCGTTAATTTCAACAATTATTGGTTTATTGACACTTAAAGTATTTTCTAAAGTTTTAAGTACTATCTCGTTGATTAAATTATTATATTTTGCGCTTAAATAATAGCTTTGCATCAATTGCTCGCTTGCGCGTTTGCGTATTGAAGTTACAAAATTCAAGCTTGCAGCCAGCTCATTTTGAAAATCAAATAAAAGCCTGTCTTCGCGACGTTTTGCTAAATAGTGCAACCGAATACGCAGCGTTTGCAAGTTGCGCTCATGGCGCTTTATTTGCCCTAATTCTAAAGTAGAAATTAAATCGGCTTTGGCCAATTGCGCCCAATTTACACCTAATTGTTGGCTGCGCGCCAACCATAAAATCATGTGTAAATCGCGTAATCCGCCCGGACTTTCCTTAATATTAGGCTCTAAATTATAGGCAGTGTCGTTATATTTTGCATGGCGATTATCTTGCTCTTTAAATTTTGCCGCAAAAAAAGTTGGCGGGTGCATTAAAGCTTTTACTGCGTTATTAAATATGGTGAAATGGCTTTTATTGCCAATTAATAGTCGCGCTTCAAGCAAATTGGTTTGTATGGTGATATCTGCTTGGCACTCCGTTAAGCATTCGTCAAGAGTACGTACGCTATGTCCAACTTGCAAGCCTATATCCCACAATAAGCCAATCAGCGCTTCTACTTTTGCTTCTAGCCCATCTACAGGCTGGTTTGGCATTAGAAACAACAAGTCGATATCTGAGTGTGGATATAACTCACCACGCCCATAGCCACCAACTGCCACTAGAGTGGCTTGATTATTAATGCCTGCTTCAAGCCACAAATGACGAAGGATGTAATCGATTAGTTGGCTGTGTTTTTTGAGTAGTTTAGCGGCATTTTGATGCTTAAAATAATCAATTTCAAGCTGGTGTTGTTGCGCTTTTAAGTAGGGTCGCCACGTGTGTATGGCCAATGTGCTAACGGCTAATTTTTTCAGCATAAAGGATGGCGAAAATCTTAATTAATTATTTTAAGGCGGGGGAGGCGAGCCAGCAGATAGCGTCATCACTTCATAGCCAGATTGCGTCACCAAAACAGTGTGTTCCCACTGCGCTGATAAGCTACGATCTTTAGTCACAATCGTCCAGCCATCGGGCATTTGTTTAATGTCACGTTTGCCTGCATTAATCATGGGTTCTATGGTGAAAATCATGCCAGCTTTTAGTTTTAAGCCTGTGCCAGCGCGACCATAATGCAGCACTTGCGGTTCTTCGTGAAACTTTTTGCTAATGCCATGCCCACAAAATTCGCGCACCACACTAAAGCCATTTTTTTCGGTAAAACTTTGAATCGCAAAACCAATATCGCCCAACGTTGCGCCTTCTTTAACTTGTTTGATGCCTAACCACATGGCCTGATACGTTAAATCGCTTAAACGTTTAGCTTGAATAGATACTTCACCAATATGAAACATACGGCTAGTATCGCCATGGTAGCCATCTTTAATAACGGTGATATCAATATTAACCGTGTCACCTGTTTTAAGTATTTTTTCACTTGGTACACCGTGGCAAATTTGGTGATTAACCGATGTACAAATTGATTTTGGGTAAGGCGTATGGCCTTCTGGCGCATAATTTAGTGGCGCAGGAACGGCTTGCTGTACGTTGACGATATAATCGTGACAAAGCTGGTCTAGCTTTTCAGTCGTTACCCCATTAACAACAAAAGGCGTAATATAATCAAGCACTTCTGATGCTAATTGACCTGCAATGCGCATTTTAGCAATATCGTCTGCGTTATTAATAGTGATGGTCATAAACTAACTTCTTAAATATTTAATCCACATTTTAGCATAGCCAAAGTAATGCTGATAAAGCCAGCTTAAGCTAAATGGTTTTTTGTAAATGTTTCGAGCCTTTAATTAGATTATTGGTTAAAATTGTAATTCGTACAGTTGTTCTTATCCAACCATCATTCATAACACACATTCCAAAATAAACTATTCATTATGCAATTGATTACAAACAGCATTATAAGTGCGGCATCTCAAGTTATTTTAGGCAAACCTTTGCAAATAAAATTAAGCCTAGCTTGTTTACTGGCAAATGGTCATTTACTCATTGAAGATTTGCCTGGTATGGGCAAAACAACGCTTGCGCATACATTGGCTCATGTATTGGGGCTAGAGTTCAGGCGTACGCAATTTACCAGCGATCTTTTGCCTGCAGATATTGTGGGTGTATCGGTTTATCATAACGCAAGCTCGTCTTTTCAATTTCATCCTGGCCCAATTTTTACTAACGTATTATTGGCAGATGAAATCAATCGTGCCACACCCAAAACGCAAAGTGCATTGCTAGAAGCGATGGAAGAGCATCAAGTGAGTATTGACGGGGCAACCAATGCGCTACCTAAGCCATTTTTTGTCATTGCTACGCAAAATCCTAAGCACCATATTGGCACATTTGCCCTACCAGAATCGCAGCTTGACCGCTTTTTAATGCGAATTACCTTGGGTTACCCTGATACGCTTTCAGAGCGCACATTACTTAAAAATCTTGGTGGGCGTGTCCATGCTGGCGAAATAAAAGCAGTGTGCGATGCAGAAACTTTATTGCAACTGCAACAAAAAGTGCAAACCATTTTTGTGTCTGACGCAATACTTGATTATTTACAAGCTTTAATTGCCTACACGCGCACCCATTTCAGTGTGGGTTTATCACCGCGTGCGGGCCTTGGTTTGCGTCAATGCGCACAAGCTTGGGCCTTGCTTGAACACCGCGATTTTGTGATTCCAGAAGATATTCAAGCTGTGTTGCCAAGTGTAGTATCACATCGTTTATTGGCTGAAAATAATCATCATGTGGCTAAACAAATACTTGAAAACGTGAGCATTAATCAATAGTTAAATTTTACTAAATTCATTTATTAAACAACAATATATATATTTTAATTAAAGTATTACATGAGATAGTTATTTGTGACAACTACAAAACTTTTACCCTTTAATTTTTGGAAACTATCATTTTGGCAACAATGGTTTAGGGTATCTTTTTCTAACAATAATATCGCCAGCTTAAACCCCAGGCAAATCTATATATTGCCCACGCGCTGGGGCTTGTTATACGCCATCATGCTGTTAGCATTATTAATTGGCTCTATTAATTACGCCCTAAGTTTAGGTTATTACGTTACCTTTTTATTAGCCTCGCTTGGTCAAATCGCCATGTTGCACACTTGGCGTAATATTGTGCATTTGCAAGTAGAGGTGATTCATGCAGAACCTGTATTTGCGGGCGATAGCGCGGAAGTTTCACTTAAACTTACTGAAACCAGAAATCGTCATCGCTATGCAATTGCCGCACATTTTGTTAATAACGTAGAAGCGATTATTGATATACCCGCCAACGGTACGTGCGTTTTTACACTGCCGCTTGAAACGCAAAAACGTGGCTATCAACCAATACCGCGCATCACTTTTTATACAGAGTTTCCATTAAGCTTATTTAACGCTTGGGCGGTGGTGCAAAATCCCTTGCAACTAATGGTTTATGCAAAACCTAGTGTCAATAGTCAAACGATACCCATTAATAATCACGCAACTGTAAACCTGGGTAGCTCCACACAAAGCCAACTAATGGCGGGTGATGATGATTTTTTAGGGCATAAACGCTATGAAACTATAGACGCTAAAAGTCGTGTTGATTGGAAAGCATCTAGCCGCGGTATTGGCATGGTTTCTAAGCTATACAGTGCAGCAACCCAAAGTACATTATGGCTAGATTGGGCGCAAACAGAAGGTTTGGCATTTGAAGAGAGAATTTCACAACTGACTTATTGGGTGATTGAAGCCCAAAAATCACAACAACATTATGGTTTAGCTTTACCAACGCTTAAGCTTGAACCTAATAATAGCCAAGCTCACTATCACCAAGCATTAACTGCGTTGGCCTTATTACAATGATTTTAAAGTTATCTTCACAATCTCTTAATTACTTGCTTGTTACCCTTGCGGTGGTGTTAGCAACGCATTGGTTTAATTTACCCTTTTGGGTATTGATCACATGCTTAAGTTTTGGCGGCTGGCGTTATTTTATTCAACAAAAAAAATTACCCATGCCTAATTTTTGGGTGTTGTTACTCATCACTTTATTGATGTGTGTGGCCATAGTAGTGACTTTTAAAGGGTCTTTTAGCCGTGATGCCTCGCTAAGCTTATTGGTTGTGATGATGTCGCTAAAATTGTTAGAAACAAAAACGCGCCGTGATTACATGCTCATGATTATTTTGGCGTATTTTTTAGTGGGTAATTTGTTTTTGTTTAATCAAACCATTGCCACGTTTGCAATCAGTATTTTGCCTTTATTGTTGCTCACAGCCACGCTAATTAATGTGAGCTTAAAAACAAATAAATTGCTTAATAATAATCAAAATAGCAATCAAATTAATCTGCAAAACAATAGCATTAATAGTAACCAAACCCCTAAATTTGTTATTTTATTAGCAGGAAAATTATTATTGCAAGCAGTGCCTGTGATGATCATTTTATTTATATTGTTCCCGCGTATTCCTGGTCCGTTATGGGGTTTGCCGCAAGATGCTAATAATGCCATGACGGGTTTAAGTGATTCTTTATCATTTGGCAATATCAGTGAACTCACTAAAAATAGCGCCATTGCATTTAGAGTGCAATTTGAGGGTGCAACACCTGCAAAAAATTTATTGTATTGGCGTGGGCCAGTGTTATGGCATCAAGAAAACCGTAATTGGTTAATGAGTAGCCAAACCATCGGGCTGGCTCAAGAAAGCCTTAGTGTAATAAACGCGCCTATTAAATACACCGTCACACTAGAGCCGCATAATCGTTTATGGCTGTTAATGCTTGATATGCCAACACTTGTGCCTGCGCAGGCCAAACTAAGCCATGATTATCAAGTACTTGCCAATAGCCCTGTGCGCTCGCGCATACGCTATAACGCAGTTTCGCACACTAATTATAAACTTGGCACTCAACTTAATGAGCGTGAACGTATTATGACGCTGCAAATTACCGAAGGTGAAAATGCGCGTACCAAAGCGCTAGCAAGCACTTGGATTGAATTAGCGCCAGAGTTAAGAGTACAAAAAGCCTTGAGCCTGTATCGCCAACAGCCTTTTATATATACCTTAAGGCCACCTGTATTGGGTAATGATCCCGTAGATGACTTTTTATTTAACACTAAAAAAGGCTTTTGCGAACATTATGCCAGTAGCTTTGTGTATTTAATGCGCGCAGCTCAAGTGCCAGCACGCATTGTGACTGGTTATCAAGGCGGTGAATTGAACCCCAACGGTAATTATTTAATCGTGCGCCAATCTGACGCGCATGCTTGGGCCGAAGTGTGGTTGGAAAACCAAGGCTGGGTGCGGGTAGACCCAACAGCAGCTGTATCACCTGAGCGAATTGAGCAAGGTATTGATGCGGCAATTGATGAGATTGACGAACTGCCGCTAATGTCGCGCCGCGATTACCCGTTGTTACGCCGTGCTTTTTTAAATTGGGATAGCGTTAATAACGGCTGGAATCAATGGGTGCTAGGTTATGACGACCAAAAGCAACTCGCATTTTTAAAACAATTAAGTGGTAAAAACGCACAATTACAAGATATGATTTTTGCTATGGTTGCTGCAATTGCAATGGTAATGATGGTGACGGCGTATTGTTTACTGAAAAAAAATAAAATGCCTGTTAGCCCCGTTCAACAGCTTTATAGTGATTATTTAAAGCGGTTAAAACGCGCAAAAATTGCTGTAAATCACCAGTTTAACGAGCCTAACTTAGCGCTTAACTTAAATGCAAACGCAACAAGAGTGCCAGCCTTAAACGTAAATTATTATCTAACACCCAAGCCAGGTGAAGGCGCGCTTGATTTTGCAACGCGCGCTGCAATAGCATTGCCGCAGCACAGCCAAGTAATAATGGATATTGCAAACCATTACAACGCCTTACAATTTAGCCGCCAACCGTCCGCACAGTTGTTGTTAAAATTGCAACGCCTAGTGCACGCATTTAATCCCAATTAGTTTCATTAAGTTGAAAATTAATTTAGTTTTCAACAACTTATACAGCACACTTTAAGCTTATTAAAGCCACAACAAGCACATTATAAAACCTTAACAAAAGATACTTAACATAATTTAAGTGCGCTACTGCACAGAGTACATTGCTTAAAATTGTTATGTTGCTATATGAAATATCCTATGTGTTCTAAATTCAGCTAGCAAACATCTATAACGATAATGACAAACAGCGCACAGCCGATGTTGCTTAACCCATCCCAATGATCGTTTTAATACAAATTTTGTATATTAATCAATCGCGATTAAATGCTCGCTAATATCACCGTACTAATATCAACGAACTAATATCAGCTTACTGGTAATCCAAATGTTGCAAAAAAATCATCAACCCAATTCGGTTTCACATCAATCTACTTTAGAAAATAGTGGGCTTGCAAGTGAAGTTGCTGCAAAACGTTTAAAGCTTGAAGGTTATAACGAGCTGCCAAACGCTAAAAAACGCAGCTTATTGCATATTGTTATTAACATTATTAAAGAGCCCATGTTTGCCTTATTAATGGGCGGCGGGGTGGTTTATTTTCTATTAGGTAATTTGTTGGATGCAATATTTTTACTAGTGTTTGCATGCTTGTCGGTGATTATCACCATTGTGCAAGAGTCGCGCAGCGAAAAAGTGCTTGAAGCGCTACGTAATTTAGCTAGCCCGCGCGCATTGGTTATGCGAGATGGCATGCAAGTGCATATTGCAGGGCGTGAGGTGGTGCGTGAAGATTTGATTTTGATTGCAGAAGGTGACCGCGTGGCCGCTGATGCAAGCTTAATATCATCGCAAGATTTGTTATTAGATGAATCGCTACTCACGGGCGAATCGGTAGCGGTGGCTAAATTTGCTGACCCTAAATCTGCTAACCCTAATTTTGCTGACCTTAAATTTACGCTAGCATTAAATGCAAAACAAAAAATAAATGCCGACGATATAAAGGCTCACAGTAAAGATTTAGGTCACGATTCAACCACTATTTTTGCGGGTTCATTGGTAGTACGTGGCACAGCAACTGCAGTGGTGACTGCCACTGGTGCGCGTAGCGAAATGGGCAAAATTGGACATTCACTGCAAAGCATTGAAACTCAGCAACCACAATTAACTAAACAATTAAGCGCCCTTGTACGCTACTTTGCGTTAATTGGCTCAGTTGTGACGATTTTAACCATTTTGTTGTTTTGGTTACTACGCGGATCATGGCTTGAAGCATTACTAGGCGGCATTGCCCTTGGCATGTCGTTATTGCCTGCTGAATTTCCAATGATTTTAGCGGTGTTTATGGCAATGGGTGCCTGACGCATTTCTAAGGCGCGCGTACTCACGCGCCGCTCCTCTGCCATTGAATCGCTCGGTGCTGTTACCGTATTATGCACTGATAAAACAGGCACATTAACTGAAAATAAAATGACCGTTGTGGCTATTCAAGCTGAACGTGAAACGTGGGCACAAGCCGATGACTTAATTAACACGCCAATTATTCAAGATGCGTTAAAAACGGCCTTATTAGCTTGTGCAAAACAACCAAGCGACACCATGGATATTGCTATTCATAAACTGGCAGAGCAACAAATAAAAGCAGATGTTAAGTATTTAAAAAGTTTCAAACTCGTTCGCGCTTATGGATTAAGACCAGACTGTTTTGCGGTGGCTAATATATGGAGTGATGATAATCAAAACGCATGCGCATATGCCAAAGGCGCGCTAGAAACCATTGCTGAGCTGTGTCATTTACCTGCAAACCAATTAACGAGCAACCAACAACAAGCCGATGCGCTCGCCCAAAATGGTATTCGCGTGTTGGGTGTAGCAAAATCAGTCATTAGTGCCGATCAATTAAAGGCCCTGCCTGATTCAATAAAAAGCTTTGCTTTTGATTATGTGGGTTTAATCGGTTTTGCTGACCCACTGCGCGCCAACGTGCCTGCAGCGGTGGCGCAATGTCGTCAAGCGGGCATTAAAGTGGTGATGATCACTGGCGATTATCCTACAACTGCCAAAGCAATCGGGCATCAAGCGGGCATAGATTCGGTTCATGTATTAAGTGGCGATGCAATTGAAACCATGACAGACGAAGCACTGATTACTGCAATCAAAACAACGGCTATCTTTGCGCGTATAAAGCCAAATCAGAAATTGCGACTTGTGCAATTACTTAAAAAACAAGGAGAAATTGTCGCAATGACAGGCGATGGCGTAAACGACGCACCTGCCATTAAGGCCGCCGATATTGGCATTGCCATGGGTGGGCGCGGCACGGATGTGGCACGTGAAGCATCCCATCTTGTATTGCTGGATGACGATTTTGGCTCGATTGTGAGCACCATTGAATTAGGTAGGCGTATTTATGATAATTTACGTAAAGCCATTGAATATATTATTGCGGTGCATATTCCGATAGCGGGCTTGGCCATATTGCCGCTTGTGCTGGGCTTGCCGCTTATACTCGCTCCCATTCATATTGTATTTTTAGAAATGATCATTAACCCAGCATGTTCTATCGTGTTTGAGGCAGAGCATGTCGAAAAAGATACGATGAAAAAGCCACCGCGCAACCCAAAAAGCCCACTAATACTGCGTAAACGGGTGATTTGGGCGCTAATACAAGGTTTAATCGTGTTGGCAGTATTAACAACACTTTTAATGCATGCAGTTGATTTGAAAATGCCAGAAGCAGACTTGCGTACCTTTGTTTTTTCAACCTTAGTTATTTTAAATATGGGTTTGATTTTAATTAATCGGTCATACAGTGCATCTTTATATACAGCACTTTTTAAACCTAATCGCGCACTTTGGATTTTATTAATGACGGTGAGCGGCATTTTAGCCATCATCGTTTCTTGGCCACCCGCCAAATCGTTGTTTCATTTTGGTCAATTTCACTGGCATTTATTTGGGATAAGTTTAGCGGCTAGCATTGGTGTGTTGATGTTGATGGAGGCGATTAAATCGCAATTATTTAAGCCTAAAGATTTTGCAAATCTGTTGCCCGTTAGTAAATAATTAATCAATGTAATTAATTTTTCTTAAATATTAATTCGCTTAAATATTAATTCGTCCAGATTTTAATTTGTTTAAATAAAGGATAAGAAATGCGCCATTTTGAAAAGCATAGAACCCAACACATAGGCTGGCTGCGCGCTGGTGTGTTAGGCGCTAATGACGGCATTGTTTCTACCGCTAGCCTTGTTATTGGTGTTGCAGCAGCGAACGTTAGCCAGCATATGTTGCTAGTTACAGGCGTGGCTGGCTTGGTTGCAGGTGCTATGTCAATGGCGGCGGGGGAGTATATTTCAGTACATTCACAGGCTGACACTGAAAAAGCAGATTTACTACGAGAACAAAAAGAGCTTGAAACGGACAGTGATGCCGAAACCGCAGAGCCAGCGGCTATTTATCAATTGCGCGGGTTAGATACAGCACTTGCAAATCAAGTAGCTACCCAGCTGATGAAGCACGATACATTGGGCGCGCACGCGCGTGATGAGCTGGGTATTTCAGATGGTTTTAGCGCAAAACCTTTACAAGCCGCAATGGCGTCTGCTACCAGTTTTGCTGTGGGTGCGGCGCTACCGTTAATAGTGTTATTTTTAGCATCGCAAGCAAATGTAATTTTATGGATATCGGTTACATCGCTCGTATTTTTAGCTTGTTTAGGGCTAACTGCCGCAAAGGTAGGTGGCGCTAATATGCTAAAAGGTGCTTGGCGCGTAAGCTTTTGGGGCGCAATGGCTATGCTAGTGACTTATGGCGTGGGTTTAATGTTTAACAGCTTTAATGTTTAATGTCTGTTAGCGTACATACAAAAGCTTAAGTTTTTAGTATTTTTACGTTTACTAAATACTTAAACTTAAGGATTCGCTATGAAAGGTTATATCAAAAACATTGAAAGCATCGCAACTTCTAACCAAAATTTTCGCCATGTACTTTACACCGCTAAAAAATTTCAATTGGTAGTCATGATGTTAAAGCCTAAAGAGGAAATTGGCGAAGAAGTACATAAAGAAGATCAATATTTTAGGGTTGAAGAAGGTAGTGGAGAAGTAATGCTAGACGGCGTTACTACCAAAATTGAAGCTGGTTTTACTGTGTTAGTGCCTGCAGGTGCTAAACACAATATTATTAATACCAGCAATAAACCATTAAAACTCTACACGCTATACGCGCCCCCACATCACAGAGATGGCGTTATTCATGCAACACCTGAAGATGCAGAAAAAGATGATGAAGAGTATGACGGTAAAACAACTGAATGATTTTTGTGAAAGAATTTTTCTTCAATTTATTGCATTTAAATAATGGTTAAACTCGCCTACAAAGTAGTAAATGAAATTTAAAGATTATTATGAAATTTTAGGTGTTGCGCGCACCGCAGCTATCGATGACATTAAAAAGGCATATAAAAAGCTTGCACACAAATATCACCCCGATGTAACTAAAGATCCAAAAGGCGAAGAGAAATTTAAAGAAATTGGCGAGGCGTATGCCACCTTAAAAGATAAAGAAAAACGCGCAGCTTATGATGATTTAGGTAAACATGGCGCGGGTGAAGAATTTAGCCCGCCGCCTAATTGGGGCGGGTCAAATCAACGTTATTCGCAAAATCAATACTCACAAAATGGGCAAGGAAATGGCCAATCAAACCCTTTTGATGATATTGATCTAGCCGATTTATTTGCCAGCTTTTCGGCTAGCAATCGTGCTGGTAGCAACCAAGCGCAATCTGGTCAAGATTATGAATTAAGCACTTCAATATCACTAGAAGATGCAAATAGTGGCACCACGCTAGATCTAAACTTTAGCGTACCAGAACAAGATGCTCAAGGTTTGGTTAAGCAAGTGCAACATCACTTTAAAGCACGCATTCCAAAAGGGGTGATTGATGGCACAAAAATGTTATTGCGTGGCAAAGGTGGCAAGGGTGTTAATAATGGTGCCAATGGTAATTTGTACTTAACTATTTATTTTTTGCCGCACAAATTTTTTAAGCCAAATGAGCATGATTTAACAATAGACTTACCCATAACACCTTGGGAGGCAGCACTAGGTGCAACTGTTAGCGTGCCTACTTTGGAAGGTGCGGTTAATTTAAAAATACCAGCGGCAAGCAAAAGTGGACAAAAAATGCGCATAGCCAAGCGCGGGTTACCTAAAAAGCATGACGATTATGGTGACTTATTTGCCATTATAAAAATGGTTTTGCCAGATAATATGAGC
Source organism: Methylotenera sp. (assembly GCA_043759515.1). Taxonomy (GTDB): domain Bacteria; phylum Pseudomonadota; class Gammaproteobacteria; order Burkholderiales; family Methylophilaceae; genus Methylotenera_A. Next base: position 2,800 of record JAYVLK010000031.1, on the reverse strand, counting down.
GAACAAGAGCGCGAATTGTTCACAGCCCTTAAAGCTCAATCTACTTTTAACCCACGCGCGCATTTTACTAATTAATGCATCCTTTAGGCCCAATAAAATGACGAACGAAGATCTAGACATTACTTGGCTTGATGGGCATCAAACACTGTCATTTAACGATTTGCTTGCTTTATCTGGCTTATCACAACGTGAGCTGATTACGTTAGTTGAACAGGGTGCTCTGTTGATTTCATCTATTAATACCGTTCAAAATGACCCCATCAATTTAATTGTTGATCAAGATACCAATACTTGGATTTTTGGTAGCCAAAGCTTAATGTCAATTCGCACTTTATGCAGGTTAAAAGCTGATTTTGAGCTTGAAGATAATGCATTAAGTTTAATCTTGGTTTATTTAGAGCGCATACGCTTGCTTGAAGCGCAATTACAGCAACTCAGCCTTCAAAAATGAACATTCAACTAGACCAGATTCAAAGAGAGATAAACAGATCTGAATTTACTAGAAGAGAATTTATTGCGCTTGTGGCTTCAATGGCCGCGTTGCCAATTTCTCAACATGCTCATGCAGCACAAACTGATGCAAACTTTGAAAGTTTTGATAATGCTGTTGCTAAAATTTGGCAGCCGATTACGGCGCCCATTACCGATCAGATATTACTTAAACGCGAGTTAGTGCGCTATGCCACGCTGGCAGCGTCAAGCCATAATACTCAGTGTTGGAAATTTAAAATAAAAGATAATAGCATTGCCATACTGCCAGATTTTGCCAGGCGTTGCCCTGCGGTTGACCCTGACGACCATCACTTGTTTGTATCCCTTGGCGCTGCGACAGAAAACCTGGTGCAAGCAGCACTTTATAATGGTTTACATGGTGAAGTTGATTTTAGCCAAATCAACGATGAAATCAGCGCAACTCCAACTATAAATATAGCTTTAACGCCTACCAAAGCAATTAATTCCCCCTTATTTAAAGCCATTCCCAATAGGCAATGCACGCGTACTGAATACGACGGTAGTCATTTAACGGTAGCAGAATTAAACTCACTTGAGCTTGAAGGCACTGGGGAAGGTGTGCATATTTTATTGCACACCGAGACCCAAGCAATAGAAAACGTGCTTGCCTACGTGGTGGCAGGTAACAGCGTGCAAATGCAAGATGCTGCGTTTATAGCCGAATTAAAATCTTGGATACGCTTTAATACGCAAGATGCGCTACGGTCGCGCGATGGTTTATATAGCGGCGCTTCAGGTAATCCGTCGGTTCCTAGCTGGGTTGGCAAGCCACTTTTTAATTTACTATTTAATGAAAAAAGCGAAAATAACAAATATGCTAAACATATTCGTAGCTCTGCAGGCGTGGCTATTTTTTTGTCAGATAAAAATGATCACGCGCACTGGGTAGAAGTTGGGCGTTGTTATGAGCGTTTTGCGTTGCAAGCAACAGCATTAAATATTCGCCATGCGTTTATAAATCAAGCAGCTGAGGTGTCAGCTGTACGCCATCAATTTGCAAGCCACCTTAATATTGATGAAAGTGCAGGTGCAAGTAGAATTGATTTAGTAGTACGATTTGGACGTGGCAAATTAATGCCAAAATCACTAAGGCGACCTGTTGATGCCGTCATTATTTAAAATAATTGACATCGTTTAAAGGCAATTATTATCAAACCAACTTAAAGGTGAAATTGCTAGTGTTTGATTTTTTCAATCTTTCAAAATTTTCATTACGTCACACCAAAAACTTAGCTAATAAGTTAGGCCCAGGCCTTATTACAGGTGCCGCTGATGACGACCCTAGTGGCATTGCAACTTACTCTCAAGCAGGCGCGCAGTTTGGCCTAAACCTGCTTTGGACGCTGGCTTTAACAACACCGCTTATGATCGCTATTCAAACAATTAGCGCACGCATTGGTTGGATTACTGGGCAGGGCTTGGCAGCTGGTATGTGTCGTATTTTGCCCCGTTGGCTTGCAATCTCTTTAGTGGCTTTATTGGTATTTGCCAATACGCTTAATATTGCCGCTGATATCGCTGCCATGGGTGATGCATTGCAGTTGATTATTGGCGGGCCTGCGCACGGGCATGCTATTTTATTTGGCTTGCTATGCGCGGTATTGCCCGTTTGGCTAAATTACCACACCATGACAAGCATTTTAAAGTGGCTTACATTAGCTTTGTTATCTTATGTTGGTGTTGTGTTAATGCTCAACATTGCTTGGGCAGAAGTGTTATTAGATAGTTTCATCCCGCATTTTCAACGTAACAGCCATTATTGGATGATGGTTGTTGCCATATTAGGCACAACCATTAGCCCATATTTGTTTTTCTGGCAAGCCTCACAAGAAGCTGAGCAACGTCAGCATCACCAAAAAGCTAGCTTAAATGCACACAGTAAGCGGTTTGAATTAGCACATTTAACCCGCATTAAGCTTGATACGATTATTGGGATGATTTTTTCTAATGTCATCGCTTTTTGTGTGATGTTAGCAACCGCTGTGACGCTAAATCAGTTAGGAATCACCAGTATTGAAACCACTAAACAAGCGGCTGAAGCTTTGCGACCCATTGCGGGTGATTTTGCTTTTACCTTATTTGCATTAGGCATTATTGGTACGGGCATGCTGGCGGTACCCGTATTAGCTGGCTCTGCAGCTTATGCAGTAGCCGATATTTTTCACTGGCGTTCAGGGCTTGACCGTACTTTGACTGAAGCAAAAGGTTTTTATGCAGTGCTTATTTTTGCCACAGGTGTTGGCACATTGGTAGATTTTACTGCATTAGATCCAATTAAAGCCTTGAT
>JAYVLK010000030.1:0-30504 GCA_043759515.1 Methylotenera sp. | reverse complement strand
CTGAAAGTTGGTCTTGAGACCATCCTTTTTGTTCACGGATTCTCTTTACATTAAGCCCAAAAATTTCTTGAATATTCATTATAGAGTAGTCGCGGATATGATACTTATAAGTCTATAGCCTATGAGTAACATCTTTAAAATAATACCGATAATGAATAGGCGGAATTAACCAACGCAAGTACTCATTGAATTCAAAACCAATATTGGTTATAATCGCTCCTGTTAATTGGCAATCACGTTAATTAAGCAAATAAATGCATCGCCCCGTACAGGGTGTTCGCTATAGCGAATATTGTGGGCGAATGTAATTTTTAACCCTTACATGGAGCAATACAATGGAAGTTACGATGCGTCAAATGCTTGAGGCCGGTGTTCACTTTGGCCACCAAACCCGTTATTGGAACCCTAAAATGGCTGAGTTCATTTTTGGTGATCGTAACAAAATCCATATTGTAAACCTAGAAAAAACATTGCCTTTATTTGAAGAGGCCATGAAATACACGCGCACTTTAGCTGCTAACAAAGGCCGCATTTTATTTGTGGGCACTAAACGCCAAGCGCGCGACATCATGAAAGAAGAAGCCGTGCGCGCAGGTTGTGCCTATGTTAATCACCGTTGGTTGGGTGGTATGCTAACTAACTTTAAAACAGTTAAGCAATCTATTAAACGTTTGCATGATTTTGATGCGATGTTACTAGACGGCAGCTTAGAAAAATTTGGCAAAAAAGAAGCGTTAGGTTACAAACGTGAAATTGAAAAGCTAGAGCGCTCAATTGGTGGTATTAAAGAAATGGGTGGCTTGCCAGATGCGATATTCATCGTTGATGTTGGTCATGAAAGTGGTGCGATTACTGAAGCGGCTAAATTAGGCATTCCAGTGATTGGCATTGTGGACACCAACAATTCACCAGATGGCGTTGCTTATATTATTCCAGGTAATGATGACTCTAGTCGTGCAATCCGTTTATATGCGCGTGGTGTGGCTGATGCGGTTTTAGAAGGCCGTGCCAATGCGTTAACTGAAATGATTAAATCTGCTAAAGAAGAAACAGCGGTTGAAGCGCCTGCTGAAGCTGTTGCGGAATAATCAATTGCATTGAAAAGGGGCGCACAGCCCCTTTTTCTATTTAAAAATAGTTAAAAATACAAGATTAAATAATAGTTTAGGAGCTAAAAATGTCTGAAATCACCGCATCAATGGTAAAAGAATTACGTGAGCGCACCGATGCGCCAATGATGGATTGCAAAAAAGCATTAACCGAAGCCGAAGGCGACATGACGCGCGGTGAAGAAATTTTACGCGTGCGCTTTGGCAATAAAGCCAGCAAAGCAGCAGGTCGTGTAGCTGCTGAAGGTACTGTAGGCGTATCAATTAGCGCCGATGGTAAAACAGGTGCGATGATTGAAGTTAATAGTGAAACTGACTTTTGCGCAAAAAATGAAGATTTTTTAAAATTTGTTTCAGATTTAGCCAACACTGTGGCTAATAGTAATGCCAACGACATCAATGAAGTGAATGCACTTGCTATGCGCGGCGCAACGGTAGAAGAAACGCGCGCGCAATTAGTTGGTAAAATTGGTGAAAATATCACACCACGCAGATTTGTTAAATTAAATGCCGTTGGCAAATTAGCTAGTTACGTACACGGTAGCAAAATAGGTGTGTTAATTGATTTAGTGGGTGGCGATGATACATTGGCCAAAGATATTGCCATGCACATTGCTGCTGCAAAACCAAAATCATTAGATGCAAGTGGTATTTCACAAGATCTAATCGACACTGAACGCCGTGTGGCGATTGAAAAAGCCAAAGAAGCAGGCAAACCAGAAGCGATGTTAGAAAAAATCGCTGATGGCACTGTGCAAAAATTCTTGAAAGAAGTAACGCTTTTAAGCCAGATTTTTGTTAAAGACGATAAATTTACCATTGAATCTTTATTAAAATCAAAAAACGCATCAGTTGCATCTTTCACCATGTTTACAGTGGGCGAGGGCATTGAGAAGGTAGTGGTTGATTACGCAGCCGAAGTAGCCGCGGCAGCAAAGATTTAATTTAGAGTAATTAAAGTGGGCTACTAGCCCACTTTTTTTTCGTCAAAATTCAAGTTTTATAACAAATACTGCAAATAAAACACAATGATTTATGGCATAAACGCTTGAGTTTGTGTTTAAATAATTTAAATTTTTCAAGGCTTTTAAAATGGCAACACCAGCTTATAAACGCATACTGCTTAAACTATCTGGCGAGGCGCTGATGGGTGACGATGCTTATGGCATCAATCGTGTAACTATTACTAATATTGTTGCACAAGTTAAACAAATCGTTGATTTAGGTGTTGAAGTGGGCATTGTGATTGGCGGTGGCAATATTTTTCGCGGTGTTGCCCCAGCTGCTGAGGGCATGGATAGGGCGACAGCCGATTACATGGGTATGCTGGCAACGGTAATGAATGCACTAGCTTTGCAAGACGCAATGCGCCACATTGGGGTTGAAGCGCGTGTACAATCTGCGCTGGGTATAGAATTTGTAGAGCCTTATGTGCGTGCAAAAGCTTTACGCGCGCTAGAAAAAGGCCGTGTGGTAATTTTTGGTGCGGGCACTGGCAATCCATTTTTTACAACAGATACCGCAGCAGCATTGCGCGGCATGGAAATTGACGCTGATATTGTGCTTAAAGCCACTAAAGTTGACGGCATTTACACGGCTGATCCAAAAAAAGACGTAAATGCAACCATGTATGAAACAGTGACATTTGATGAAGCTATCTATAAGAATTTGAAAGTAATGGATGCAACTGCGTTCACTTTATGCCGCGACAACAAAATGCCGATTGCCGTATTTAATATTTTTAAAGAAGGCGCGCTTACTCGGGTGGTGATGGGCGAAAAAGAAGGCACCTTGGTTACTGTTGATTAACTTTAGAAGTATAAACGCTATATTGATAGCTACACGTAAAAGATGTATCAGTAAAATTGCTAAAATAAAATTGCTTAAATTAAGTTGAGCTGGAGCACACGATGTTAGATGATATAAAAAAAACAGTTGATGTAAGAATGCAAAAATCATTAGAGTCGCTTAAAAATGACCTTGCAAAAGTGCGTACAGGCCGCGCGCATATTGGTTTGCTTGATCATGTAATGGTGGAGTATTACGGCTCAATGGTAGCGGTTAATCAAGTAGCTAACGTTAATTTGGGTGATGCGCGCACCATTAATGTTCAGCCATATGAAAAAAACATGATTGGCAAGGTAGAAAAAGCTATTCGCGATTGTGATTTAGGCTTGAACCCCGCTACAAATGGCGATTTGATTCGTGTGCCCATGCCAATGCTAACCGAAGAACGTCGCCGCGATTTGACCAAAATTGTGCGTAATGAAGGCGAAGGCGCAAAAGTAGCCATTCGTAATGTGCGTCGCGATGCAAATGAGACTTTAAAAAAATTATTAAAAGATAAAGAAATCAGTGAAGACGATGAACGTCGTGCGCAAGATGAAGTGCAAAAGATGACAGATAAAGCGGTTGGAGATGTGGATAGATTGCTTCAAGCTAAAGAAGTAGATTTAATGGCAGTTTAACTTTAGATAAAAGTAACTCTTCAAACTCAAGCATTATTGCAAGTATTGCATTTAAAATTTATGCCCAGTGCTTGGGTTTGGATTTGAGTTTTAGTTACACACCTAATTATCGATACAAAGGCCACCTAAATTGGGTTTTTTTTCAAGTTCTACACAGTCAATCCCTGTTATCAATGAGATCCCAAGTCACATTGCGGTGATTATGGATGGAAATGGTCGTTGGGCAAGAAAGCGCTTTTTACCGCGCGTGGCAGGCCATAAACGTGGCTTGGAAACGGTGCGCGACCTGGTAAAACAATGCACACTTTCTAAAGTAAAATATTTAACTTTATTTGCGTTCAGCAGCGAAAATTGGCGCAGGCCAGACGATGAAGTGTCATTTTTGATGGGCTTATTTATGGATGCGCTTAAGCGCGAAGTGAGCAAATTGCATGAAAATAATATCCGTTTGGTGTTAATTGGCGAGCGCAGTCGTTTTAATGCAGATTTAATTGCACAAATTGAATCATCCGAAGCCTTAACAGCCAACAACACAGGTTTGGTGCTAACTATTGCCGCTAATTACGGCGGTCGCTGGGATATTTTGCACGCAACCAATAAAATGATCTTAGCTAATCCTAATAAAACAGAGCCTTTTGCCGAAGCAGACTTAGCACCGCATTTGGCCATGGCTTATGCGGCAGAGCCCGATTTGTTTATTCGTACAGGCGGTGAAAAGAGGGTAAGTAATTTTTTGCTGTGGCAACTTGCCTACACAGAGTTTTACTTTACCGATACCCTTTGGCCAGATTTTGATGTAAATGCGTTTAAAACTGCAATGACTTCTTACCAACAACGCGAGCGTCGTTTTGGCCGTACTAGTGAACAATTAAGTGTCAATAGTTAAGTGTTCACTATTAATATTCTTCAATTGAGATTGCATGCTTAGAACCCGAATAATCACCGCATGTGTACTTATTGCTTGTTTCATACCTGCGTTATTTCTGTTATCAGCCACTTATTGGGCAGGTGCAATGCTAGGTTTATCGCTAATTGCTTTGTTTGAATGGGGCTGTTTATTCAAATTAAGTAAACTCCAACTTTCACTTTACGTGACTTTAACAGCTGTAATTGGTGCATACACAGTCATGTCTTTAGAACGCTATGGCCTACATAATTTATTTTATCTTTCTATTATGGTTTTTTTGGGCACAGCATTTTTTTGGTTAATTATCGTACCCATCTGGTTTAAAACAAAATTTATAATAAGCAACAAATTGTTGACAGTTAGCTTAGGTTTTTTGTTAATCGGCTCACTTTGGTTAGCAATGGTTTGCGCAAAAGTAGCCAACCCTTGGCTTTTATTAGTATTGTTAGCAAGTATTTGGATATCCGACAGCGCTGCATATTTTGCAGGTAAAACTTTTGGCAAAAACAAACTAGCACCCAACATCAGCCCTAGTAAAACTTGGGAAGGCGTAGGCGGTGCATTAATTGGAGTTACTATCTTTGGCATTATTTTATACCTTGGTTTTGATATTAAAAATTTGGCCATTTTTCCAGCACTTTGGGTAATGAGCATGCTTGGCGTAATGGGAGATTTATTTGAATCGATGTTAAAACGTCAAGCCAATATAAAAGATAGTGGCAACCTGTTACCAGGCCATGGCGGGCTATTAGATCGTATCGATGGCTTTATTCCCAGTTTACCAATTGGTATATTAATGATCTACGTTTATAACTTTTACGCCACGGTCATCTAACTTGAAAAACATCACCATTTTAGGTAGTACTGGCACCATCGGCTTGCAAACGCTTGATGTAATTGCACGCCACATTAATGAATATAAAGTTTTTGCATTATCTGCTAATAACAATGTAGAAAAACTTTTTGAACAATGCGTTCAATACAAACCTAAATACGCTGTCATGTTAAGTGAAATAGCAGCATTAAAGTTACATGGCATGCTTAAAAGTTACAACAGCAAAACGCAAGTTATCTCTGGTTTATCTGGCTTAGAACAAATATCGGCCGACCCAGAAGTGCATATTGTAATGGCAGCCATTGTGGGTGCAGCTGGATTAAAACCAGCCATGGCAGCCGCCCTTGCGGGTAAGCGCATTTTATTGGCCAATAAAGAAACGCTGGTCATGGCTGGCAGTTTATTTATGGATGCGGTTAAAAAAGGCGGTGCAACGCTACTACCCATTGATAGCGAACATAACGCGATTTTTCAAGTGATGCCACCAGCGCACTCACAGCATTTAGCCGATAATGCGCTTGATCAATTAGGTATTGCGCAAATTATTTTAACCGCTTCTGGTGGCCCATTTAGGCAATACACACAAGCCCAGCTAGAATCAGTCACACCAGAATTAGCTTTAAAGCATCCTAATTGGGTAATGGGTGCCAAGATAACGATTGATTCAGCCACACTAATGAACAAGGGCCTAGAGGTGATTGAGGCGCACTGGTTATTTAATGCAGAACCAAGCCAAATAAGCGTCGTTGTGCATCCACAAAGCATTATTCATTCTATGGTGGAATATGTTGATGGCAGCGTGTTAGCGCAGATGGGCAACCCCGATATGCGAACCCCAATTGCTTATGCACTGGCTTACCCGAATAGAATGGCATCTGGCGTGGCACGATTAAATTTGATAGAAATTGCAAAATTAGAGTTTGAAGCGCCAGATCTTAAGCGATTCCCTTGTTTAAAACTGGCTTATGACGCGTTGGCAGCTGGTGGCACTGCCTCGGCTATTTTAAATGCGGCCAATGAAGTAGCCGTTGCCGCATTTTTAAATAAACAAATAAGTTTTTTAAATATCGCCAATTTAATTGCCAATACGCTTGAAGCATTAAATGCGCAAGCAGTAAGCTCGCTTGAGCAACTTATTGAAGTAGACAAGCAAGCCAGGGTTTATGCACAAGCACAGCTTACAAACATGGCCAATAATGGGGTATGTGCGTGATCACCGTTTTAGCATTTATCGTCACCATTGGCTTATTGGTCACCATTCATGAGTACGGTCATTTTTTAGTTGCGCGCCTTTGTGGGGTAAGAGTTTTGCGATTTTCAATCGGTTTTGGTAAGCCGCTTTTAATCAAAAAATTTGGCAAAGATCAAACTGAGTTTGTATTAGCTGCAATTCCACTTGGTGGATTTGTTAAAATGCTAGATGAAAGAGAGTTGGAAGCCGAGCGTGAATCGCAAGTTGCCAATTCAAAAAAAACTCAACTGACATCACAAGCAACTTATTCTGAAGCCGATCTAAATCGCGCTTTTAACAGGCAATCTGTATACAAGCGCATTGCCATTGTAATAGCTGGGCCAGTGGCCAATTTATTGCTAGCAATCGCCCTGTATTGGTTACTATTTATGCAAGGTGTTACAGGCTTGCGGCCAATAATAGGAGTGGTTGAAGACAATAGCTTAGCAGCGGCTGCTAGCTTAAAAAGTGGTGAAATCATCCAAAAGATCAATGGTGAGCCAGTACAATCTTGGCAAGACGCTCGTTGGATTTTGTTGGAAAACTCACTTGATAATAAAGTAGTGGAAATAGAAGCCTTAAGTGATGATAACGAAATTCATCTGCATACCTTGCGTTTTGATGGCATTGATAGCGACCCTGAAATAGACGTGCTTGAAAAAATAGGCATCAATATGGTGATGCCTAAATTGCCAGCAATTATTGGCGAGATTTTACCCAATAGCGCCGCAGAAAAAGCCCAGTTACAGCCTAACGATAAAATTTTAAGCGTTGACAACGTGAACATGCAAACGTGGGATGCGGTTGTTAATGCGATAAAAGTTAGTCCTAATAAACAATTGCAATTAAAGGTATTACGAAATAACAGCGTTGTAACGATGAACGCCACGCCGCAAGGCATAAAAGAAAATGGCCAATTGATTGGTCGCCTTGGTGCGAGTGTGGCGGTTAACAAGCAATTAACTGATAAATTGCTGGTTGAATTAAATTATTCTCCATTTAAAAGTTTTGAATTAGCCGTGGCAAAAACCTGGGATACGGCCATATTTAGCCTAAAAATGCTTGGTAAAATGATCATGGGCGAGCTTTCGATCAAAGGAATAAGCGGCCCAGTGACCATTGCTACATATGCAGGGGAGAGTGCTAATTTAGGCATAAAAACCTTTTTAAGCTTTTTGGCTTTGGTGAGTATTAGCATCGGTGTACTTAACCTTTTGCCAATTCCAGTGTTAGATGGCGGCCATTTAATGTATTATATGGTTGAAATAATCAAAGGTTCGCCAGTATCAGAATCTATAATAATAATAGGACAAAAAATCGGATTTATATTATTGGCCATGATGATGACCATTGCTTTATTTAACGATTTTAATCGCCTGTACACTTCAATTTAATCTGGATTAATGATTTGTTTAAATTACGCTATATACCAGCTTTAGTATTGTCACTTTTTAGCCAGCAAGTTTTAGCGCTAGAGCCATTCGTCGTCAAAGATATTCGTGTAGAAGGCTTGCAACGTACCGAAGCCGGCACGGTTTTTAACTATTTGCCCGTGCAAGTGGGCGATATTATGAGTGATGAAAAAGCCACGCAAGCCATTAAATCGCTCTACAACACAGGCTTTTTTAAAGATGTGCGTATAGAGGCCGATGGTGAAGTGCTGGTTGTTACTGTGCAAGAGCGCTCTGCTATTGCCAAAATAGATTTTAGCGGTAATAAATCGTTTCCATCCGATAAAATGACCGAAGGTTTAAAGCAAATCGGCATATCAGAAGGCTTGATTTTCGATAAATCGCAATTAGACCGCGCCGAGCAAGAGATTAAACGCCAATATTTAGCGCAAGGTAAATATGGGGCAACGGTTAAAACTGTTGTGTCTCCTTTAGAGCGCAACCGCGTTGGTGTGCGCTTTGATATCGAAGAGGGCGTAGTTGCCAAAATCCGTGATATTAATGTGGTAGGTAATAACGCATTTACTTTGGATGATTTACGCGCAGAATTTTTGTTAACCACACCAAACTGGATGAGTTGGTGGAATAAAGACGATCAATATTCTAAACAAAAATTAACGGCTGATCTTGAAACGCTTAAGTCTTTTTACATGAATAAAGGCTATTTAGAGTTTTCAATTGATTCTACACAAGTGTCTATCTCGCCCGATAAGCAAGATATTTACATTACAGTTAATGTAACTGAAGGCGAAAAATACACCATTAGCGACGTTAAATTAGCTGGTGAATTGCAAGTGCCGCAAGAAGAGCTTTTGCCCTTGCTTAAAATAGCTAAAGACGATGTGTTTAATCGTCAACTAGTCACAGAATCCAGTAAAGCGATTAGTGATAAATTAGGTAATGAAGGCTATGCGTTTTCAAATGTTAATGCTATTCCTGATATTGATAAAGTTAATCATACAGCAGCGTTTACTTTTTTTGTAGACCCTGGCAAACGCGTTTATGTGCGCCGCATTAATTTAACTGGCAACACGCGCACGCGCGATTCTGTGTTACGTCGCGAAATGCGACAGCTAGAATCTAGCTGGTATGCGGGTGACAAGATCGCGCGTTCTAAAGAGCGCTTAGAACGCCTGCAGTATTTTGATAATGTCGATATCGAAACACCTGCAGTGCCAGGCACAACTGATCAAGTTGACTTAAATATTAACGTAGCAGAAAAATCTACCGGCAGTGTGCAGTTTGGTGCAGGATTATCAAGTAACGAGGGTGTGGTTTTAGGCGTTACTGTAAACCAGCAAAACTTTTTAGGCACGGGTAACCGTGTTTCTGCGCAAATCAACACTGGCCGTGTTAACAAAACTTATTCATTATCTTATACCGATCCATATTTTACGCCTGATGGCATTAGCCGCGGGTTCGATGTTTACAGACGTGATGTAGACACGCAATCTCTTGATATTGGTACTTATAACAGCTCATCTTATGGTGCAGGCGTGCGTTTCGGCTTACCCTTAAGTGAGCGCGATTTCTTTAGTGCAGGTTTAACAGCGGATTCTACTAAAATTGAGTTGTCTGCCAATAGCCCCAAACAATATCGAGATTTTTGTGGCAACTCAAGCGGTTGTACCAATAATTCACTACAATTATCAGTTGGTTGGACGCATGACTCTAGAGACAATACTCTGTTTCCCAATAAGGGCGTATTACAACGTCTTACAGGTGAAGCAAGTGTGCCTGGGCTTGATTTGCAGTTTTACAAGCTCGAATACAAACATGCTTGGTATAAAGAAGTATTTAAAGACACCACCTTACTACTTAATGGCGAATTAGGTTACGCAGGTAGCTACGGCGGTGAAGAATACCCTTTCTTTAAAAACTTTTACATTGGTGGCGTAAACTCAGTGCGCGGCTATGATAACGGCGCTATTGGCCCGCGTGATATTGATGTAAACACTAATCAAGATTTTGCGATCGGCGGCACAAAACGCGTCTTAGCTAATGCTGAAATATTTATCCCAGTACCATTACTCAAAAATTCATCGCAATTTCGTTTAAGTGCGTTTTTTGATGCGGGTAATGTTTACGGTGATAAAGAGTCGTTTAGTTTAGGTGAATTGCGTTACTCAACTGGTGTGGGCGTAAGCTGGTTTTCACCGTTTGGGCCCTTAAAGCTCGTATTTGCCAAAGCGCTTAACGAAAAAGAGAATGATCAAACACAATCACTACAATTTCAGCTAGGGCAACAGTTTTAAGCGGGATATTTAAGCATGGGTTTTTAAGAGGATTTGTTAAGTGAAATTTTATTGCGTTAATTTTAGTACGTACTACCATCGTAAAAAGTAGCCAATAAGCTAACTATTATTGCAACACATTAATTGGGTTAAAAAGCCCGTGCAGTCAGGAGAAGAACTTGAATCAACCGTTTAAAACTTTATTTTCAGCTAGTGTATTTGCTTTATTAGCTAGTTTAAGTACAAGTTTAACCGCCGCAGAGCTTAAAGTAGGCTATGTACAAGTGGATAAAATATTGCAAGAAGCGCCGCAAACTGCGGAAAGTGGCAAAAAGTTAGAGCGCGAATTTGGCCCAAAATCGCAAGAGCTTGATCGCACACAAAAGCAAATTCGTGATATTGAGGCCTTGTTAGATAAAGATGGAATCACACTAGCTGAAACAGAACGTCGCAATAAAGAACGCGAAGTGTCAAACTTAAAAATAGAGTTTCAACGTAAACAGCGCGAACTGCGTGAAGATATTAATTTACGTAAAAATGAAGAACTAGCTAGTTTGCAAGACCGCATAAATAAAGCCGTGCAAAGCGTGGCTGAGGCAGAAGGTTATGATTTAGTGGTGTATAGCGGCGTTGCATTTGCTAGCAAAAAAATTGATGTGACTGACAAAGTGTTAAAACTTTTAGGCAAAAAGTAAGCTAGCAGTTAGTTGGATGGCTACAATCCATGAGTATTAATCTACCAATTTTTGGGTTTTCGCTTGATGAGTTAATTGAACAGCTTGGCGGCAAGTTAGATGCTAGCTCGGTTGTTAAAACCGGTAATGACCTTATAGCTGACAATAATAGCAACAAAATCAATAGAGTAGGCTCACTTGCACACGCACAAGCGGGTGCGATCAGTTTTTTTAATAACACTAAATATACTGATTTGCTTCAGAACACAAAAGCCAGTGCGGTAATCTTAAAACAAGAGCATGCGCATTTAACAACGCTACCAAAAATCGTAACCGATAATCCCTACGCTTTTTTTGCTAAATGTTCGCAACTATTAAATCCAGCTATTGTGCCTATACCAGGCACGGTTTCTAGTGCGATCATCCATGAAACGACTCAAATAGCCGCCAATTGCAGTATAGGCGCTAATGTAGTTATATTAAATAATGTTGTCATTGGCCAAAATGTGATCATTGGGCCGGGCTGTGTAATAGAATCCTATTGCCTAATAGGTGACAATACTATTTTGGAATCAAATGTCACCATTAAACATCATGTTCAAATTGGTGCTAATTGTCATTTATTTTCAGGGTGTGTGATCGGTAATGATGGTTTTGGTTATGCAGAAGAATCAACTGAAGATGACCTAACACGCTGGGTTAAAATTCCACAAATAGGTCGCGTGATCATTCATGATCATGTCGATATTGGCGCAAACACTACCATAGACCGCGGTGCGATTGACGATACTGTGATTGAAGAAGGCGTTAAACTGGATAACTTGATACAAATTGCCCATAACTGCCGAATTGGCGCGCATACTGTCATTGCAGGTTGCACAGGTATTGCAGGTAGTGCCATAATCGGTAGGCATTGTAAAATTGGTGGTGCCGCAATGATTTTGGGCCATTTAAGCATAGCCGATCACGTGACTATATCTCCAGGGTCGATGATTATGCGCTCAATTAATAAAGCAGGAACATACACGGCTTTAATGCCGTTTCAAGAACATAACGATTGGCTTAAAACGGCTGCAAATATTCGCCATTTAAATGATTTAACAGATAAAATAAAGCACTTGGAAGCATTAGTCAAAAAGCTGACCAATAATGATAATGAGTAGGAAGCTAATATGATAGATTTAACCACTGACCAAGCTGCTAACAGCCAAAATTTGAACGATGATACTTTTAATGATAATACTTTGAGCGATAATAAATCAAATACGCCAAACACAAGCATTGAAGCTGCAAGCGGGATGGATATACACGAGATTTTAGATCATTTACCGCATCGCTATCCATTTGTTTTAATCGATCGCGTGCTTTCAATTGAGCTAGGCAAAGAAATCACTGCACTTAAAAATGTCACTATAAATGAGCCATTTTTTCCAGGCCATTTTCCTTATCATCCAGTTATGCCTGGTGTGCTTATTGTTGAGGCAATGGCACAAGCTGCCGCTGTGCTTTCGTTTAAAACGATGGGCAAAAAGCCTAATAACGATTCTGTGTATTATTTTGCAGGAATTGATAGCGCACGTTTTAAAAAACCAGTTTCGCCAGGCGATCAAATCATTTTAAACGTGAAAATTGATCGTGTATTAAAAGGTATTTGGAAATATTCTGGTGTGGCAACTGTTGACGGGGTTGTGGTTGCAGAGGCAAGTATGATGTGTATTTTAAAAGCCATCGTGAAATAAAATAGTTTTAAAAAAATGATTTAAATTAAATTAGGTGGTAGAAAGTTTATTAAAACCAGCTTTTAAATTAACCAAAAATATAATCAAACACTTAATATTAAAGTTACTAAAGTAATGTCAGTTAAAATTCACCCAACCGCTATTATTGACCCGAAAGCACAACTCGATTCTGGCGTCGAAGTTGGCGCTTATACAGTAATCGGGGCTGGCGTTAACGTGGCAGCTGACACGCGGATTTCTAGCCACGTGGTGCTAAAAGGTCCAACCACTATTGGCAAAAATAACCAGATTTTTCAGTTTTGCTCATTGGGCGAAGCGCCGCAAGATAAAAAATACAATAATGAGCCAACAACATTAGAAATAGGCGATAACAACACCATCCGCGAATTTTGTACGTTTAACCGCGGCACTATTCAAGATAAAGGCATAACTAAAATTGGCAATGACAATTGGATTATGGCCTATGTGCACATTGCGCATGATTGCATCATTGCTAATAACACTATTTTAGCCAACAATAGCTCGCTGGCGGGGCATGTAGAAATTGCCGATTACGCCATATTAGGCGGTTTCACGCTTATTCATCAATTTTGCAAAGTGGGCGCACACGTGATTACGGCGGTTAACACAGTGGTATTTAAAGATATTCCACCCTACATAACAGCGGCAGGCTACGACGCCGCACCGCACGGTATTAATGCAGAAGGCTTAAAAAGATGTGGCTTCACTCCAACAAGTATCACACAGATAAAACGCGCTTATAAAGTGTTGTATCGCAACAAATTAACTTTAGAAGAAGCTAAAATTGAATTGGCTACCATGCAAGCCAATTGCAGCGAAATCGGCTTATTAAGCGATTTTTTAAAACTTTCAACTCGCGGCATCGTCCGCTAGATAGTTACCACCATGCCAAAAATAGCAATAGTGGCTGGCGAAGCCTCGGGGGATTTGCTGGGTAGCCATTTGATACAGGCGCTAAAAGCACAGCGCAGCGACTTATCTTTTATCGGCATTGCAGGCCCTAAAATGATCGCGCAAGGGGCTAAATCACTGCACCCGATTGAAAAACTATCTGTTCGCGGTTATGTAGAAGTGTTGAAACACCTTTATGGATTATTGAAATTACGCAAAAATCTATTTAAACAACTATTAGCCGAAAAGCCCGCGCTATTTATTGGTGTAGATGCGCCAGATTTTAACTTTTGGCTAGAACGTAAATTTAAAAAACAAAATATTCCCGCCATTCATTATGTAAGCCCGTCAATTTGGGCTTGGCGCGGTGGTCGTATGGGCAAGATCAAACGCGCGGTATCGCATGTGTTAGCGCTATTTCCGTTTGAGCCAGCTTTGTATAAAGCTGCAAATGTACCTGTCACTTATGTAGGGCATCCGCTAGCCGATGAACTGCCTCTAGAACCCAATATTCATGCGGCTCGCGAGACGTTGAAGTTAAAGCAAAATGCATTAGTGGTAGCCATGTTGCCTGGTAGCCGTCAAAGTGAAGTAAAACAACATGCGGCGTTATTTGTAAAAACAGCGCATTTAATGACAGCCGATAATAGCCAAACGCACCTTCAAGGCGCTGCTTTTAAAGAAGTCAAATTTTTAGTACCCCTAATCACGCGCGAAACCCGCGATATTTTTCAGCACGCATTACATCAAAGCTTTGTCGATTACCCTGAAATTGAGCTAGATTTGCAGATATTGTTTGGCCATGCGCATGATGCAATGGAGGCGGCCGATATCGTCATCGTCGCATCTGGCACCG
This sequence comes from Methylotenera sp., assembly GCA_043759515.1. Classification (GTDB taxonomy): domain Bacteria; phylum Pseudomonadota; class Gammaproteobacteria; order Burkholderiales; family Methylophilaceae; genus Methylotenera_A. Next base: position 16,088 of record JAYVLK010000030.1, on the reverse strand, counting down.
CTACGCTTGAGGCGGCGTTACTTAAAAAACCGATGGTGATCACTTATCACATGCCTGCAATCAGTTGGTGGATTTTAAAGCGCATGCGCTATCAAGCTTTTGTAGGTTTGCCGAATATTTTAGCGGGAAAGTTTTTGGTGCCAGAATTACTGCAAAATGAAGCTACACCACAAAATTTAGCCGATGCTGCAAAAAGGCTATTAACTGATACCGACTATCTACAAGAAATAAAGCAAGAATTCACTAAAATACATTTAAGCTTAAAACAAAATGCTGCGCAAAAAGCGGCCGCGGTAATTTTGTCTTACTTGTAATTTTTCAACAACTTAATGCAAAAAATACAGCTTATTTGCGGTGTAGATGAAGCTGGACGTGGACCGTTAGCAGGCAGTGTTTATGCGGCTGCGGTGATTCTTGACGTTAATAATCCTATTCTCGGCTTAATGGATTCTAAAAAATTATCCGAAAAAAAGCGTGATTTTTTAAGTGCTGAAATTAAGCAAAAAGCACTGGCTTGGGGCATTGCCAGCTGCACAGTTCAAGAGATTGACCAAATCAATATCCTTCAAGCAAGCTTGACTGCAATGGCACGCGCAATTGATGCCATGCAAGCAAAGTTTAATAATATTCTTGATATGCGTGAAATATTAGTACAAGTGGATGGCAACAAATGCCCTAAAATTAGCTTGCCATGTGAGGCGATTGTAAAAGGCGATAGTAAAGTTCAAGCCATTTCAGCCGCATCTATTTTGGCAAAAGTCGCCCGCGATGCCGAGTTGTATGAATTAGATAAAATTTACCCGCAATATGGCTTTGCACAACATAAAGGCTACCCCACAGCAGCGCATTTATTGGCTTTGCAAGCACACGGCATTTGCTCGCAACACCGATTAAGTTATGCGCCTGTTAAGGTAGTTTTGTAGGGCTACCATATAAAAAAGTTATTTTTGTCAACAGTATCTTTAATCTCATCTAAAATTTTAGACTGTTCATTAGTTACTTTTAAAGGTGAGAAACTGAATTCAGCGTTACTGCCATCTTCATCTGAGTAATAACCTGTATAAAACCAAATTTCTGGGAATGGAGCTGAATCAATAAAATGTTCTAGTGACTCAATCACGTTAAAGTAATCACACGTATCAAAAGCACTGGTTCTATTGTCAATTATCAATATTGTTTTATTTTTGTCTGGATGATTTTTACTTAATTTTTTAGAAATGACATCGCTAATTAAGTTTTTTAATCTTAAACTTGGTTCGGGCAGTCGACTTAAAAGAATATTCAATTCGTTACCAAAAAATGGATTTTTTACATTATCACTTTTTGTATTACTCTGAGATTTGTAAATGTTAATAACCTCATCTATTTCTCTGTTGGGGAATAAGTAGTTTAATTTTATTAATTGATTTAACGGGATTGTTGGTTTGTTTCTCCATTTAGATAATTTTTCTTCTCTATTATTTATTTCAAATTGCTCGCGATTGTCTGCTATCGAAGTTATTTCTACGTTGAAGCATAAACCATTACTTAATTCACATTTAAAATCCCACGGTTTATCTCTCTCTAAAATATTAACGCCCACATCCTGTTTAATAAAGAATCGTGTCAAGTGTCTTAAGTAATGTATGAAAATTAAGTTTTCGCGATGCTCTTTTTCTTTGGTATCAAGAAAAATCCTTTCGACTATTGAGCCATCTTTTTCAACTCTGAACACCTTTTTGTAGTTTTTTTTGCCATCCAATGAGTTAATTGGGTTATATGAATTACATTTGTATTTATTTTTAAGCATTTCTATATTACCAGTTAAGTAATTTAACTAAGTATTAAAAACACCGTCGGCTTTTTGCTTAAATCTGGCAACGCACTTTGTTTCCACTCACTAATGCGCTTCGTCGTAATCATTTCATCTGGCAAACTAATGTTGCAAGCAATACACAAGCGGGTATTGGCGTTGCAGTTACTTAAAATCGCTTCCAGCATATGTTGATTGCGGTAGGGCGTTTCGATAAATATTTGCGTCTCATTATGCGTTTGCGAGCGCTTTTCGATTTCTTTCAGCTTCAAATTTCGAGCATTTTTATCTACAGGCAAATAGCCTAAAAATGCAAATTGTTGGCCGTTAAGGCCACTTGCAATTAGGCTTAGCAGTATTGAGCTTGGGCCTACAAATGGCACAACTTTTATGTTTTTTTGATGTGCTAGCGCGACTAATTTTGCGCCTGGGTCTGCGATTCCAGGGCAGCCTGCGTCACTCATTAAGCCAACATCTTTACCTGCTAATAGGGGCGTTAATAGGGCGGCTACATCTTTATTTGGTGTGTGTTCATTCAGCAAATTCAAGCTAAGCTCACGCACGGGTTTTATGGTTTTAATTGCGCTTAAAAATTGGCGGGCGGGTTTTTCGGTTTCTACTACAAAATGTTCTAAGGTTTGAGCAAGTTTGATCACTTCAACTGGTAAGCTTCTGGGTAGTAGTTCGGCGATGTTTTCGTCACCAAGGGTTACTGGGATTAGGTAAAGGGTGCCGTAAGTTGTGTTATTTGCCATACTGGGTATTGTACGCAATCTAGGCTTAATCGTCATTCTGGCGTAGGCCAGAATCTAGTCAACTATGCGGTTAAGGTGTTTTAAAATTTCAGTATTCGTTGTGTTGTGGGTGGTCTGGATTCTGGCCTACGCCAGAATGACGGTTTAGTATCAATGTGTTTGCGAAAGAATATATGCGACGAAAAATAAAACTCTTAAAGCACATGCCACTGGACTAAATCATTCCAGTGCAAGCCTGCAAACCAACATCTATGCGGCTTGCAGGGCATTAATACTCTCTCGTGCTAGAACTTTATGAAAGTCATAACAATTTTTTGATAATTTAACAGCTTAATATTTAACAACCGCACGGTAAGTTAGCGTGGTACTACTTTCTGCAGGTACATCAATTTTCCACTGTGCCAAATGGCTGTTAACTTTGGTATGCGGTTGGCTTTCTTTAGTTATTTTCCAATCGCCACTAATGGGTTCTTGCACAGTGACTGTTACTTTTTCTTTTTTAGCGTTTTTAAGTACCAGCTCAAATGCGCTTTCATACAGGTTTTGACCTTTGGCTGGTTTGGGTAATACTTTAAAATCAGTCTGTTTTTTGTCTGCCGTTACATCAAATGCATCACCCAATTTTAAGCGCACGGTTTCGTTTTTTGGGGTGTGGTCAATGTTGTCTTCACCCACAAATTGCGCGTTACCCTTAATATCTTTTTTATACACGCGTAGAACGCCTTTTGGTAGCGGCATACCAAGTTTGCTGGCTTCTTTATTCTCAAAATCAATAAACACAGCCACTTTCATTTTGGTGCCGATTTCACCATATTGCGATGTGTAGTAATAATCTGCACCGCGTAATACTAATTCTTTACGCGCAGGGATGCCGCTTGCTGATAAAAGTGATACTTGCTTGGTTTGCGCCTCCATAATGTTGGTAGGGCGCTCTAGCGAATATAAGTGGTATTCAAGCAAGCCTTCTTCAGCCATTGGCGCAGATGCTGCAACTGATTCCATATCCATATTTTTACGTATCATTTGTGCTTGTATTTGCGGCTGCACGCGGTTTACATCGCCCGCCACTAGCTGCAATTTAGCATTTTTATAACTGGCGCCACTAGTATTGGTTAAAGTTACCCAGCCAGATAAATCTATGGTGTCCTCTTTTGGGCTAAGTTCTGCCACATAATCGGCTTTCCAGCCTAATCCACCAGTTAAATAACTAAGCTCCACAGTTTGATCTTGCGCACCTTTATTGTTGATTTGGGTCACTAATGTTGGGCGGTCGCGTAAATTGGCAGGCACATCGTCATACACAATTCTGCCCAAAGTATTAGCAGTCAGGCCAGTTTCTATGCGGTTGCCAATTTTTAGCACCACGCCATTATTGGCTGATAATACGGTTGCTTGCTCGACCGTTTCGATACCTGTAGCGGGGTTAGTTTTGATAATACTGACTGTTTTACCCACATATTTTTCTAACATTTTTTGCGGCGTTAGCAAATCAAAATCAAAATTCTGTTCTAGCAACACTAAGCTACCAGGCGCGTTAATGCTGCGTAGCAGGGCAGTTTCTGGCATAATTTGCGCGCTTACGTCCCTAAGTGCCAAGGCGTTTATACCTGTTTTAATTTGTAACATGCGGGTATCTTTTACCAGCGCTAAATCTTGGTTATAAATTGTAACTGCCACACTTTGTTGATCAGCCAAGCTGCTGGTGGTTTCATCAACAAGTGTAGGCAAATTGGGTCTTGTGTTTTTGGTATCTTCCAAGGCAAATGCTCCTGTTGACAAAATACTGGCTAACATTAATACGATTGCGCGGGGTTTGAGCATTTAAGTCTCCATGTGATGGTGATTACTTAACGCAGTTATTCTAAATTACGCTGACACCTTCGATTATTAGCATGCTCACAAGCTTAATAAGCGGCAAGCCAATTAACGCGTTTGGGTCTTCGCCAATCATGCGGTCAATAAGAGCTATGCCTAAGCCCTCAGATTTAGCACTGCCTGCGCAGTGGTAAGGCTGTTCTTTAATTAGATAATTTTCAATTTGCGCATCGCTTAATTGCCTAAAACGCACCAGATAAGGCACTACTTCGGCCTGCATATTATCAGTTGCGGCATTGTATAAACATATTGCGCTGTGAAAAGTTACCTCGCGCCCGCGCATCATTTGTAGCTGTTTAACGGCGTTATTGTGATTAAGCGGCTTGCCTAGTTGTTCGTTATCTAATGTAGCCACTTGATCGCAACCAATAATTAATGCGTGTGCGTGCTTTTTGCCAATTTTTCTGGCTTTTAACTGGGCTAATCTCAAGGCAGTTTCGTGCGGTTTTTCATCCTGTATTGGCGTTTCATCAATTTTAGGCGAGATACTGCTAAATGGAATTTGTAACTTATGCAGCAGCTCGCGCCGATATTTTGATGATGAGGCTAGGATTAAGGCTTGTTTCATAGTATTTGTTTCAAATAATTGCAATAATAAATAATAGAAAATATGAAAAAAAGCCGACACCTAACGATGTCGGCTTATTTAATAATCAGCTATAAAGGGTAAAAAAATTAATCTGGCTGTATTTCAAGTAGCGATTCATCAGGCGTAACCGTATCACCCTTAGCCACATGCACGGCAACCACAGTACCTGTTTTTGAGGCTTGAATCTCGTTTTCCATTTTCATGGCCTCAATCACAATTACGCCATCGCCTGCTTTAACTTTATCGCCCACTTTTACCTTAACTGCCACAATTGTGCCTGGCATGGCGGTTGTTACGCAACCCGCGTGAGTGGGGCGTGGGCGTTCATTGGCGTTGCTTGATTTCTTTTTGCTTTTATTGCCGTTGCTGCTTGAACTATTATTAGTACCAGATGAAACTTCAATTTCACTTAATGTTTCAACCACCACTTCTTCTGCAATACCATCTACAGATACGTAAAATGGCCGTTGTTCTTCACCTGCATGGCCGCTACCAGTTAGCTTAATATGAAACGTTTCGCCGTGCAGCGTTACTTTAAATTCGTTTGGAGCATAACGTGCGGCAGATGTTTGCGCGGTTTCTTTTGTTTGCAAAGCTTCAGGTTTAAGGCTGCCTGCATTACGCTCTTGTAAAAACGTTTTACCAATATCCGGAAACATCGCATAGGTGAGCACATCTTCTTCTGATTGTGCAAATCGCTCTGCTTCACTCTGTAATTTAGCCATTTCGGGCGCTAATAAATCGGCAGGGCGGCAGATAATTACTTTTGCATCGCCCACTGCAAGCTGTTTCATTTGTGTATTTACAGGTGCTGGCGATTGGCCATATTGGCCTAATAAATAATTTTTAACTTCATTGGTCACCGATTTATAACGCGCGCCTGTCATTACATTTAAAACCGCTTGCGTGCCCACAATTTGCGATGTTGGCGTAACAAGTGGTGGATAGCCTAAATCCTCACGCACACGCGGAATCTCTGCCAGCACTTCATCCATGCGCTCTAGCGCGCCTTGCTCTTTTAATTGGTTAGATAAATTTGAAATCATGCCGCCTGGCACTTGGTTGACCAAAACACGCGTGTCTACACCTGTAAAATCACTTTCAAATTGCCAGTATTTTTTGCGCGTTTCTCTAAAATAAGCAGTTATCTCTTGAATTTTGGATAAGTCTAAACCCGTGTCATAAAGGGTGCCTTGAAGCGCAGCCACCATACTTTCAGTACTTGGATGGCTTGCCCCTTCAGCAAATGACGAGTTACAGGTATCAATAATATCTGCGCCATTTTCAATGCTTTTAAGCATCACCATACTAGCCAAGCCAGAAGTTGCGTGGCTATGCACATGAACAGGCAAATTAACGGCTGCTTTTAACGCTTTAACTAAATCAGCCGCAACTTGTGGCGTTAATAAACCAGCCATATCTTTTATGCCAATGCTATCCGTTCCCATACTTTCAAGCTCTTTAGCCATAGTCACAAAGTAGGCGATATCATGCACAGGGCTTGTGGTGTAGGCAAGCGTACCAATAGCGTGTTTTTTTACTTTTTTAACTGCATTAATGGCTTCACGCAAGTTACGCGTATCGTTTAGGGCATCAAAAATCCTAAATACATCAACACCATTATCAGCCGATTTTTGTACGAAAGCTTGCACTACGTCATCAGAATAATGGCGATAACCCAGCAAATTCTGGCCACGTAACAACATATTGATTTGGCTATTTGGCAAAGCTTTACGTAATTTGGCCAAGCGCTCCCACGGGTCTTCTTTAAGATAGCGCACGCAGGCGTCAAATGTCGCGCCACCCCAGGCTTCAATTGACCAAAAACCAATTGAGTCTAATTTTGCACAAATGGGCAGCATATCTTCGGTGCGTAAACGTGTGGCAATCATTGATTGATGACCGTCTCTCAAGACCAATTCTGTAATGTGTATTTTAGCCATAATCTAATTCTTTGCTTTAGGTTAACTTTTTAAATATTTGATTTTAATGATTATTATTTAATATTAAATGCCTTCATGTGCGGCAATCGCAGCCGAAATAGCTGCAGCAATCAATTCTGGCGGTAATTCGGTTGCATATTGAGTTAGCTCAGGATGCGATTCTACAAAACTGGTATTAAAGTTTGCATTTCTAAAATCAGGGTGCTTCATAATTTCTTTATAGTAAGGAATCGTCGTTTTAACGCCATACACTTCCATATCGCCCAACGCACGGCGCCCGCGCTCAACTACACTTGGCCAATCTAGCGCCCAAACAGTTAGTTTGGCGCACATAGAATCGTAATAGGGCGGGATAACATAGCCCGTGTAAATCGCAGCATCCATACGCACCCCTGGCCCACCTGGCGAATAATAACGCGTAATTTTACCAAAACTCGGTAAAAAGTCATTTTTTGGATCTTCAGCATTGATGCGATATTCCATCGCGTAACCGCGAAAGCTGATCTCTGATTGCTTATATTGCAAAGGTAAGCCATAAGCAATACGGATTTGCTCTTGCACGATATCAACGCCAGTGATGGTTTCAGTTACCGTATGCTCAACCTGCAAGCGCGTGTTCATTTCCATAAAATAAAACGTGTTATCAGCATCTAGCAAAAATTCGACCGTGCCTGCGTTTTCATAACCTACCGCTTTGGCCGCTTTTACCGCTAAGCTACCAATATAATCGCGCTGGGCTTGGCTTAGCTGTGGCGATGGCGCTATTTCAATTAACTTTTGATTACGCCGTTGAATAGAACAATCGCGCTCAAATAGATGAATCACGTTGCCAATACTGTCACCCAGCACTTGTACTTCAATATGGCGCGGGTTAACGATGCATTTTTCGAGAAAAACTTCTGGCTTGCCAAAGGCTTTGCTGGCTTCACTAATCACGCGGTCGTAATTGGTTAATAAATCTTTTTCAGAATCGCAACGCCTAATGCCTCGTCCGCCGCCGCCGTTAGTGGCTTTAAGCATAACGGGATAGCCAATTTTATTGGCTAGTTTTATAGCTTCATCAAGATTAGCCAAATTACCATTTGAGCCTGGCGTACAAGGAATACCAGCATTAGTCATGGCGTTACGTGCTTGGATTTTGTCACCCATTTGGCGGATAACTGATGCATTAGGCCCAATAAACTTAATGCCACGGCGTGAGCATATTTCAGCCAATTCAGGGTTCTCAGATAAAAATCCATACCCAGGGTGTAGCGCATCGCAACCAGCCGCAACCGCTACATTGACAATATTGTGCGCGTTTAAATAGCCAGCCACTGGGTCAGCACCCAAACTGTAAGCTTCATCTGCTTTTTTAACATGCAGGGCTTGCCTGTCAGCGTCGGCATAAATGGCCACAGACTTAATGCCCATTTCAGAGCAAGCGCGTACAATACGAACAGCGATCTCCCCGCGATTAGCAACTAGAATTTTTTTGAACACAAATTACCTTAATTGTTAACTGTCAAAACCGCTGGATTATAACACGCGAGCGCAGTCTAGAAGACATGGCGGGGCGTAAAAACCGATTAACTTAACACTTTACGATGTTGATATTGATGATAAACCCACTAACAAAACCACTGATTAACAATTTAGAATTTGCCCAAAAACAGCAGAATATAAAAGACAGCTTTGATGTATTAACCTTTAAACGGTTAGCAGAACTACTGGCTTTGGCTGATGTTAATAGTGGCGAAAAAGCGGATAAAATTCAAGTTAATCTTGAAACCCAGGTAAATCTTGAAACCCTGGTAAATTTTGAAATTACAGGCGATTACAAGCGTTTTCGTCAGCCTAGCTTACATTTGCGTATAGAAACAAAATTACCATTTACCTGCCAGCGCTGCTTAGAAATTATGCAAGTTGCAATAGATTTGCAATTCAACTACTTGATTTCAGAAACGCCTCTAGATGAGCTAAATCAAAATGACGACCAAAATGATGACCTAGATTGGGTGCAAGCTAATACAGAGATGGATTTTCATGAGCTGATCGAAGATGAGCTATTATTAGCCATGCCAATTTCACCTATGCACACAAACGCGTGTTCTAAAACAAGTATGCAAAGCGGTGAAAAACCTAATCCATTTGCGGTGTTAAAAGGCTTGATTAAGTAATGGACATAAAAATATAAGCCCTACTACTATCTGCATACATAAAATTAAGAAAAAAATGACCGATAACCAAAATCCAGAACAGAAAGCGCGTGACAACATCGACGAACTACTACGTCTATCTGGTTGGATCATTCAGCATTCCAAAAAAATGGATTTTAGCGCTGGTATTGGTATTGCAGCGCGTGAGTACCAAACTGATATAGGCCCTGCTGACTATGTATTATTTATAGATAAAAAGGCCGTGGGCGTTATTGAAGCTAAACGCGAGGACTTAGCACATACTATTACAACCGTCGAGCAGCAAACTGAAGGCTATGCAGCCGCAAATCTTAAATGGGTGAGTAACAAAGAGCCGCTATCTTTTTTATACGAAAGCACAGGCATCATTACTCGCTTTACTGATGCACGCGACCCCAAGCCGCGCTCACGCGAGGTATTTAATTTTCACAGGCCAGAAACGCTAAAAGAATGGCTCTCACAACCCGCTAGTTTGCGAGCTCGACTACAACATATTCCGCCATTAAATCCACAGCAATTGCCTGCTAGTAAATTAAAACTTAGAGATTGCCAAGAAACGGCCATTACAAACCTTGAAGAATCTTTTAAGGCAGATAAACCTCGCGCATTGATCCAAATGGCGACTGGCGCTGGTAAAACTTACACAGCTATAACATCTATTTATCGCCTACTAAAATTTGCAAAGAATAAGCGCATACTGTTTTTGGTGGACACTAAAAACCTTGGCGAGCAAGCTGAGCAAGAAATGATGTCATTTACACCAACTGACAGTAATCAGAAGTTCACTGAGTTATATACAACTCATCGGCTAAAGTCATCATTTATAGCTAAAGACAGCGTAGTCTGTATAAGCACTATTCAGCGGCTCTACGCCATACTTAAAAATAAAGAGTTAGATGAATCAGCTGAAGATGTTAACCCTAATGAATATCAGCCAGCCAAAGAGCCTATGCCTGTGGTGTATAACGAAAAAGTGCCGCCAGAGTTTTTTGACTTTATTTTTATTGATGAATGCCATCGCTCCATTTATAACTTATGGCAACAAGTCATCGATTATTTTGACGCAAGCTTAATTGGCCTAACAGCCACGCCTGACAATCGCACCTACGGATTTTTTAAAAAGAATGTTGTGAGTGATTACAGCCACGAGAAAGCAGTAGCTGATGGTGTAAACGTAGGCAACGAAGTTTTTACAATAGAAACACAAGTTAGCCAGCAAGGAGCGCAAATTGCCGCAACGCAGCAAATTGAGCGCCGCGAAAAACTCACTCGCAAAAAGCGGTGGGAGCTAGCCGATGAAGACGAGGCCTATTCAGCTACCCAACTAGATCGCAATATTGTGAATCCAGACCAAATTCGCACAGTGATTCGAACGTTTAAAGACAAATTGCCTGAAATATTCCCAGGCCGCTTAGAAGTCCCTAAAACACTGATATTCGCTAAAACAGACTCCCATGCAGATGACATTATTCAAACAGTACGAGAGGAGTTTGGTGAAGGCAACGCCTTTTGTAAGAAGCTCACTTATAAAATTGAAGAAGATCCAAAGTCTATATTGTCAGATTTTCGTAATGCCTATTATCCACGCATTGCCGTGACTGTGGATATGATTGCCACTGGTACTGATGTAAAACCGCTTGAATGCCTGCTCTTTATGCGCGATGTTAAAAGCCGCAATTACTTTGAGCAAATGAAAGGTCGCGGTACTCGCACGCTCGATATTGATGACTTACGCAAGGTCACGCCATCTGCCACTTCTGCTAAAACACATTATGTGATTGTGGATGCAATTGGCGTAACGAAATCTCTCAAAACTGCTAGTCAGCCACTGATTACTAAGCCCACCCTACCGCTTAAAGATTTAGCTATGCAAGTGATGATGGGCGCGTTTGATGCAGACATTGTAAGCTCTCTGGCAGGCCGCTTAGCAAGGTTAAATAAACAACTAAGTCCAGATGAGCAACGCCAAATTCGCAGCCAAACTAATGGCGTAGAGCTTACTCATATTATTGGTGGTTTATTTAATGCCATAGATGCTGACATGGTGGAAGCTAAAGCTTTAGAAATTGCAGGTCAGCCGATTGGTAAAGACCCAGGCGACACGAACCGCCAAAGCGCACAAGAGCAACTGGTGGCTCAAACCGCCAATATATTCACGGGTGATTTAATTACGCTGTTAGACAACATTCGTCGCGATCACGAACAAACCATAGACCACGATAATTTAGACACTGTATTACGTGCCGAGTGGGATAAAAATGCCGCTAATAACGCCCAAGGTTTAGTAGATGAATTTGCCGAATATTTAACCAGCCAACAAGATAGCATTACTGCGCTCACCATCTTTTTTAGCCAACCGTATAGACGGCGCGAGTTAAGTTTTGACATGATTCGCGAAGTGTTAGACAAGCTTAAAACAGACCAACCTAAACTTGCACCAATGCGTGTATGGCAAGCTTACAGGCAGTTAGACGCTTACAAAGGTGAGCAACCGATGAGCGAACTCACAGCATTAGTAGCGCTTATTCGCCGCGTGTGCGGCTTGGATAGCAATATCGATACTTTTGATGGCACGGTGCGGCGTAATTTTCAAAACTGGATTATGAAACACCACTCAGGTGGCGCGGCTAAGTTTAACGAAGCGCAAATGGACTGGCTACGTATGGTGCGCGACCATGTAGCTAATTCGTTTCACATAGAAAAAGATGACTTAGAAATGTCACCGTTCGACGCACAAGGCGGCTTAGGCAAAATGCACCAATTGTTTGGGAATCAAATGGATAGTTTGTTGGATGAATTAAATGAAGTGTTGGTAGCGTAATGAAATTAAGTGATTTATGGGTGAATTGTGTTTTAGGCGACATTGCAACTTTAGGAAATGGATATGCATTTAAAAGTGATGAGTATCAAAAAGAAGGAATTCCAATTATTAGAATTTCTGACATTAACGAGAGTGTTGTCGATACAATAAATTCAAAACATATATATCAGCATGAAGAGTTCGAAAAATTTACAGTAGGTTTTGGCGACATTTTAATTGCTATGTCAGGAGCAACAACTGGTAAGTTCGGAATATACAAGGGAAGTGTTAAGGCATATCAAAATCAACGTGTTGGAAATTTAAAACTTTTTTCAGATACCCAAATAAACAAGCTTTTTGTTTATTACCTTCTGTTTTCTTTAAAAAGAAGAATTGAAAAAGATGCATATGGCGGTGCACAACCGAATATATCAAGTAGTAAGGTTGAGGCTATGGAAATGTCTCTTCCACCGCTCGCAGAACGACATCGCATTGTTGCCAAAACAGAAGAATTATTTTCTGAATTAGACAAGGGCGTTGAAAACCTAAAAATAGCCCGTGAGCAGCTTAAGGTTTACCGCCAAGCTTTATTAAAACATGCGTTTGAAGGCAAACTCACCGCAGATTGGCGCGAGAAAAATAAAGATAAACTTGAAACCGCCGCAGCATTACAGCAGCGCATACATAGTGAACGCGCCGCCCGCCACCATCAGCAATTTACTGATTGGGAAGCTAACGGCAAACCAGGCAGCAAACCCAAAGCCCCTAAACTTTTAATACCCTTCACCAATCAAGAACTCTCAAAACTACCTGAACTGCCAGAGAGTTGTGCTTGGGTGAAGTTCGGTGAGGTGTTTGATATTTATGTAGGTTCTACACCAAGCAGAAAACGTGAGGACTTTTGGAACGGGAGTATTGCATGGGTCAGTAGTGGTGAAGTAGCATTTTGTAGAATTAAAGATACAAAAGAAAAAATAACAAAAGATGGTTATGCCAGTGCTTCAACTGAAATTCATCCAGTCGGTACAATTTTGCTTACTATGATTGGTGAAGGAAAAACAAGAGGGCAACCTGCCATTCTAGATATTGAAGCATGCCACAATCAAAATACAGCAGCTATAAGAGTTATTGGTACAGGATTCCCATCTGATTATTTGTATCAATATCTTGCTTATCAGTATGAGATAACTAGAAAAATAGGATCCGGTAATAATCAAAAAGCGCTAAATAAAGAGCGAGTGTCTGACATGACTATTCCATTATGTAGCACTAGTGAAATGCTTGAAATCGTTAACTTAATTGATGAAAAACTATCAATTACAAATCAACTTGACCAAACTATTACTACGGCCTTGCAACAATCAGAAGCCCTACGCCAATCGATTCTTAAAAAAGCATTTTCAGGTACTTTAGTTGCGCAAGATGCTAATGACGAACCTGCTTCTGTTTTATTGGCACGCATCAAAGCAGAAAAAGCCGCACAGATGGTTACGACCAAACCGCGTAAGACTCAAAAGGCACAGGCTTTAATTGAGCCAGTTAAAACCAATGTAATTTCTTTCCCTGTCAAAATCCCCAACATTTCTGCTACAGATTTGCATGCTGGCATTATTGCTCGGGCTTATCAGCTTCATGAAAACTCGACACATCTTGCTTACTATGGCCATGTAAAAGCCGAGAAAATCAGCCATTTAGTAGAGGCGCATTTAGGTATAGATTTAGAGCGAATACCCTATAAGGATGCTGCTGGGCCAAATGACTACGCACATCTAAAAAAGGTCGAGTCGCGCGCCGTTAAATCGGGTTGGTATACTGTTAGTCAACCACAAAATAGTAGGGCTTACGTATTTAATAGATTAAAAGGTTTTGATGCGCTGATTGATAAAACTGTGCATAAGCTAGGTGATCGCTTAAGTGAAGTAGATGCGCTTCTTAAATTATTATTGCCTATGAATACTCGTCAGGCAGAAATTGTGGCAACACTTTATGCCGCTTGGAATAATTTGCTTTTATTAGGGCAAGCACCTAGCGACGAAGACATTGTGTATGAATCAAGAGAAAACTGGCACACAGACAAGTTGAAAATTGAGCGAGAGCGATTTTTTAAAGCATTGATTTGGATGCGAGAGCATCAGCTAGTACCTATGGGAAAAGGGCGAACTGTGCTTAGGAAATGTGAGCAATTCGAGCCTTATGAGGTGAAGCATGACTGAAAAAATAGTATTAGCGATTCCTGAAGGTTATTCACAGTGGTTGTTTGAATTAAAGTCGCGTATTGCTTCTGCGCGTCAACGTGCTGCGCTAAGTGTTAATCAGGCGCAAATTCACTTGTATTTACAAATTGGGCAAGAGATTTTACAACGCCAAACTCAGCAGGGCTGGGGCGCAAAAGTCATCGATCACTTGGCAAAAGATTTGCAAGACGGGTTTCCTGAGACTAAGGGTTTTCAAGTAGCAATTTGAAATATATGCGGGTTTTTGCCGAAAACTGCCCCAAGGGCTTAATTGGTCAGCAGGCTGCTGACCAATTGCCATGGTTTCATATTGTGTTGATTATGACTAAGTTATCAAGCCCAGATTTACGTGAATGGTATGCCATGCAAACTGTCGCGCAAGGTTGGTCGCGCACAGTATTATCGCAACAAATTAAAAATCAATTGCATTTACGCCAAGCGCAAGCCGTGAGTAATTTTGCGGTGCGCTTGCCAGAGGCACAATCAAAATTAGCACATGAATCTTTAAAAGACCCGTATTTGTTTGATTTTTTAGGGTTAGATGAAGCAGCACATGAGCGAGATATTGAAAATGCGCTTATACGCCATATCACGCGTTTTTTATTGGAGCTGGGCGCGGGGTTTGCGTTTATCGGCAAGCAATATCGCATTGAAGTAAATGGTGATGAGTTTTTTATTGATTTGCTGTTTTATCATACCAAGCTTAAATGTTATGTGGTGGTGGAGCTTAAAGCGACGGCATTTAAGCCTGAACATGCAGGGCAACTTAATTTTTATTTGAGTGCTGTGGATGCTCAAATAAAAGCAAATGATGATAAACCCACCATTGGCTTATTGTTGTGCAAAGATAAAAATCGCTTAGTGGCTGAATATGCGCTATCAGGTATAGATAAACCAATTGGCATCGCCAATTATGAGCTGGTGCGGGCGTTGCCAAAGCCATTAGATGTGAGTTTGCCAAGCATTAAAGATATTGAAGCCGAACTGCAAAACGAATTGCAAAATAATATAAACATAACGCATAAAGAAGGTTTGTAAAAATGAATGCTACCGCTTCAATTGTCTCCAAAGTTTGGAGTTTTTGTAATACATTGCGCGATGACGGCGTAGGTTATGGTGATTACTTAGAGCAACTGACTTATTTAATCTTTTTAAAAATGGCTGATGAATACAGCCAGCCGCCTTATAACCGTGATGTGGGAATCCCCGCTGAATATAACTGGCCTAGCTTAAAAGCCAAGCGTGGTGCTGAGCTTGAGGTGCACTATGTAACCATGCTGCGCGAGTGAGCCAATAAATCTGGCATGTTAGGCCAAATATTCACCAAAGCACAAAACAAAATACAAGACCCCGCCAAGCTTTACAGGTTAATCGACATGATTAACGAAACCGAATGGGTGACCATGGGCGCTGATGTTAAAGGCGATATTTACGAAGGATTACTTGAAAGGAACGCAGAGGATACAAAATCTGGTGCTGGGCAATACTTTACGCCGCGTGCATTGATTAAGGCAATGGTGGAATGTGTACGCCCGCAGCCTAATAAAAGCATAGCAGATCCAGCGTGCGGTACAGGCGGCTTCTTTTTAGCGGCGTATGATTTTTTGGTAGAAACCCACCAGCTAGATAAACCACAAAAAGCGTTTTTAAAACACGAAACCTTTTTTGGTAACGAAATTGTGGCAGGCACACGCCGCTTATGCTTAATGAATATATTTTTGCATAACATAGGCGAAATTGATGGGATGAGCATGGTTTCACCCAACGACGCGTTAGTGGCTGATGATGGCAAACGCTTTGATTACGTATTAGCCAACCCACCATTTGTAATGGTCTAGTTTAACGAGACACTTTCTTAGAGGTTATAATTAATTTTAAGAGGTGCAAAATGAGCAAAGCAAGAAATCAATTCACAACAGAATT
>JAYVLK010000029.1:0-17626 GCA_043759515.1 Methylotenera sp. | reverse complement strand
AGCCGCTTTATTAGCAGCAGCATCAAGCGCTAACGCTGGTATCATGATTCCAGCTGGCGATTGGACATTAGACATTGGTGGTATTGTAAATACTTACTACACACATACACGCACAAGCGGTGATCGTCATAGCGCTGGTTACGGCGGTTTGGCATTCGGTGGTACTAACGAGGCTTTAGCTGGTGGTACAGACAATTCACAATCAAATATCACTACTGGTTTATTGCCAAATTACTTAAGCGTTTCTGGTAAAACTCGCCAAAACGATTTAGATGTTGGTTTCACAATCAGCATCAACCCAGGTTCTTCAACACGCAGTGCTGGTGCACAATCATTCGGTTCTGGCGGCGCTGCATTTCAAGAAAATCGTCAAGCTTTCTTAACATTCGGCGATAAATCATGGGGTTCTATCAAAATCGGTAAAGATTTAGGTATTTTCGCATCTGACGCTATTTTGAATGACATGACATTACTAGGTGTTGGTTCTGGTGCTGGTGGTTTAGCTGGTAACACAACAACATTAGGCCGTATCGGTACTGGTTTTATCTATGCAGATTGGAAATCACAAATTGCATATTCATCACCTAACTTTAGTGGTTTTAGTTTCACAGCAGGCGTAACACAAGCTTGGAATGCGGTATCAGTAAATGGTCCAGCAGCAATTTCCGGCGTTACTGGTCCTTTAACTATCGTATCTTCAACTAATGGATTACGTGGCGGTTCATCTCCAGCATTCGAAGGTAAGGCTGCTTATGAATGGGCTGGCGATGTTGGTGGTAAAGTATGGGTTTCTGGTATGACTCAAAAAGTTGATAGCTTACGTGTGGGTGCAACTACTGAAGATGATCGTGCATCTGCATATGACATTGGCGCAACAATTAACTTAGCTGGTTTTGGACTAACTGGTTACTACTATAACGGCGACGGTATTGGTCAAACAGTACAACTAAATCATGGTTTCGATGCTAGAGGTAATTCACGTGATTCAGATGGTTACTATGTTCAAGCAACTTATACACTACCAGGCGTAGGTACTAAACTAGGCGCTTCTTATGGTAAATCTACATTAGATGGCAACAGTGGCGAAACACTTGATCAGTTAGAAGATTCAATGTGGACAATTGGTGCTTACCACCCAATTACTAAACATTTAAACTTAGTTGCTGAATATTCTGATGTTAGATCAGATTTTCAAAGAAGAGGTTTTTCTGATTTAGAAGGTAAATCAAAAACTATCGCTTTAGGCGCAATCTTATTCTTCTAGAATGTCATTGCGGGCTTGACCCGCAATCTCATCTAACTCAAGATGCTCAATCTTGTTCAGCATGACAGAGAAAGAAGTAATAAATTAAAAACGGCAACCTCGGTTGCCGTTTTTTTCTTTTTCTTTTTCAAATCATATAACAGCGTTATAATTAATATCACGATTTGAAATGGATACCGTAATGGCCTTAGAGAATATTGAAAGCTTGGTGATTGAACACCTTCGTGCTATTCGCGCGGATGTTAGCATTGTAAAAGAGGATGTAAAAGAGATAAAAAATCGATTAGCTAATTTGGAATCTGGCCAAGGTTCGCTAATGCAACATATTGGACATCAATCATCCGTAAGCGCACAACAGCAACTTAGTTATGACAGAATTTTAGATCGTATTGAAAAGTTAGAACGCAGACTTGAGCTTTCTTAATTAAAAACGGCAACCTCGGTTGCCGTTTTTTTACGCCCCCGAGATTGCGAGCGCAGTGCGACATCCCAAGCAACCCAACTTAATAAGTAAAACTGGTTCAATAAAGTAACATCGTCTGGATTGCTTCGTCGTTTCACTCCTCGCAATGACAATCAACCGTCACTGCAAACGCAGTGTGGCAATCCTAGCAATTTTTTTAAATGGAAAATATAATATTTGGAGTATGATTTGCAGATGCATAGCCTAAGATTTTCATTAGAAATAAGACTCAGCAATCATGCTAAAACTCGTATGATTGAACGTAATATTACTGAAGAAATTATTTTAGATTTAGTTGAAACTGGTAGTACGCATTATAAAGATGATAAACGCCTGTGGATTTATAAAGCATATGAAGACAGAGACGATAACTTATTATGTATTGCAGTTGTCGTAGAATCTGTGTTGGTGATTAAAACGGTAATGCACCATTTTAAATTGGAGTAAACATGAAAACACTTTATTACCCTGAAGATGATATTTTAGAGCTTGTTTTTAGCGATAAAACCATCACACGTGAAACTTCACAAGACTGGAACGTTAACGCAAGTTACGCAGAAGATGGAAGTATTGTTCAATTAGTTATTTTAGACGCAGTCGCATCAGGCTTGATACCTTTTCATAGTGAATATTCCAAATTAGCCGCTTAGTTTTTACTATCAAGACCAAATAACATGGAATCTGTATTGAGCGTAACACCAAAAGATAATCATTTATTAGAGTTTAGGTTCAACACAGGCGAGTTGCGTATATTTGATGCCACACCTTATTTAGAAAAAGGTGTTTTTAAGAAATTAAAAGTTGCAACATTGTTCAATCAAGCTTATGTAGCATTTGACACTGTTTGCTGGCCTGGGAGTTTAGATATTTCGCCTACTACTTTATATGATAAATCAATAATAACAATTACTAATAAATCTTAAAAAAATCAACAATTAAAAGAATATGTTGTTTTAAAATTAGCAACCTCGGTTTTCGTTTTTTTATTGTTGCTTTTAATAATTGCTTTTTATACTATTAAAGTATTGAAAAAAAGGAATTTAATAATGGACAGAATTACACTTGAAGCAGGTAAAAGGGGCGGCCAGCCTTGTATAAGAGGGATAAGGATTACCGTATATGATGTATTGCAGATGCTAGCCTCTGGCATGACGCATAAAGAAATCGTAGAGGATTTTCCAGATTTAGATGAGTTAGATATTAAGGCTTGCTTAAGCTATGCTGCACAAAGAGAGCATGACATAGTACGTGTTGCCAGCGCATGAAATTATTATTAGATGAAAATTTATCTAGACGTCTAGTTCCATTTTTACAAAACATCTACTCAGACAGCACTCACGTAGCACTCATCAATTTACAATCTTCTACAGATTTACAAATTTGGGAATATGCTAAATTGCACGGCTTTGTCATAGTAACTAGGGATGCAGACTTTTACGAATTAAGCTTACTAAATCAAGTAAATGCGCCAAAAGTAATATGGTTACGCGTTTGTAATGTTGCAAAAAGTGAAGTTTTAGCTCTTTTATTAAATAATGAGTATTTTATTAAAGAACAACTGCTTAACAAAGAAAAAGTATGTGTAGAGATACAATAATCAACCAAGATGCTCTCTTAGCCAATTGGGAATTAGCCGTCAATTTTGAAACTGCATTTTAAATTGAGCCGTTGCGTTAGCTTTAGTGCCTATGAATCAACGCCTATATTTTGTTGTGTTTGTAAATAGAAAAACAGTGCGACGAATTATTAGCCTTTGTTCTGCAAACAAGAGGGAATTTGATCATTATGAACGAGAAATTAATTAGACCTACTGATGCAGCAGATGGAAGTATTGTTCAATTAGTTATTTTAGACGCAATTGCTGCAGGCTTGATACCTTTTCGTAGTGAGCAGTATTAAGTTAGCCGCTTAACTGTTAATACTAGAACCGAAAATCATGGAATCAGTATTGAGCGCATTCAAAATATAAATATAGATTGGAGTTAGCATTTCTTACGGGTGTAGCTTGGCAACTTCGATTGCCTTTTTTATTGCACTATACACGTTAACTTTTTGTTGTAAAATATGCTTTATAAAACAAAGAAAACTTGATTCATGGGCAAATTTGAAAGTGTTTTGGCTATTCTTCTGCGTGGAACATCAGATAATAATATATCTTTTAACGATTTAAGTTATATTTTGAAGTCTTTAAGCTTTGAATTACGTGTAAAGGGCGACCATTTTATTTATACTCATCCATCAATGATTGAGATTATTAATATTCAACCGTTGGGTAGTAAAGCAAAAGCATACCAGGTAAAACAAGTGAGAGATTTGATATTAAAGTATAAGTTAGCGAGGTAAAAAATGGATAGTCGATACGAATTAATTATTTATTGGAGCGCTGATGATCAGCGTTATATTGTTGAGGTGCCAGAGTTGCCTGGCTGTATGGCAGATGGTGATAGTTACCAAAATGCAGTAGCCAATACACAAATCGTTATTGATGAATGGATTGAAACTGCACTTTTACAAAACAGACCTATACCGCAAGCAGCTGGCAAGTTAATGTATGCTTAAAACACAAATAGAAAACTGGTGGTAGCATTGTTAACTATTAGATTATCTGCTGATATTGAAGCTAGATTAGAAAATATAGCCAAATTGACTGGGCTTACAAAAATTTTCTCGCGCGTGAAGTTATAATTCAAAATTTTGATGTTAAAGAAAGCTTTTATTTGGTAGATAAGCATACGAAAGAAAAAAGAGCCAGTAGCAGAGCTAAGCACATTAAATAAGCGAAAGTACTATCAAATTTTAATGCTGAAACAAAAAGCCTAATTAGACTCCACAATTAAATCCTACCAATAAGTCATAAAATGAATTTATACCCTGTAGCAATAATTGAAAATTTTTATCTTAACCCCGATGCGATTCGCAAATTTGCGTTGGCGCAAGAATATACTTTTTGCCATGATGTTAAAGATATTAAGTATGTGTACCCTGGTAGCAGAACTAAAGATTTGTTTGATATTGATGCCAAATTGCATGAGCAAATTTGCAAAAAACTAGTCACGGTTTTTCATAACAGCGAGCATGACACCATGCGTTGGCTAATATCAAGTAGCTTTCAAAGCGTGACGCAAGAATATAATCAGGGCGTTATCCACACTGATCACAATACTGTATTTGCTGGCGTGCTATATTTAAGCCCAGATGCGCCATTAAACACTGGTACTTCACTTTTTAGAAAAAGTAAAAGTTTTGATGAGGTTAAATATCAACAAGCCTTAGACGCCAACGATGTGCGATTTAAAGCGGGTGATATTGTGATGGAAACCGATTACCACCACATGTTTGAAGAAATTGTGCGGGTGAATAATGTGTATAACACGCTGATTATTTACGAAGGTCGCCATTACCATGCGGCTAATCAATTTTTTGGTGAAACGCTTGAGGATTCGCGATTGGCACAGGTGTTTTTCATTAATAAGATAGATGCTAAAAAACAAAGTGTTTTTCCGATAAGTCGGGTTAATGCGATTAAGGTTTGATTCTTTGATTTTTTGATAATGAAGTGTTTTACATTTTTTTAGTAACCAAGCGTGTAAATCTCACGCCCTCGTTACAAAAAAACGTGTAGGAGCGACGCCCCGTCGCGAGACCATGGTGCAATATGTAGTGATTTGTTGCAATATTTCACGTTTTTATCGGGGCGAGGCGCCCCTCCTACATAGATTGCATTTTAATAGTGTGTAGGAGCGACGCCCTCGTCGCGAGACCATGGTGCAAAATTTATGCAATATACAACGTTTTTATTGGGGCGAGGCGCCCCTCCTACAGTTGTCAGGGCGGGGCGCCCCTCTTACAGATTATTCATCTATTCCTAGTTCTTGAATCTTGCGGGTAATTGTATTTCGCCCCATGCCCAGTTGATTTGCAGCTTCGATACGACGACCATCGGTGTGCTGTAGGGCTTTGGTGATCAACACACGCTCAAATTCGCGCGCGCGTGTTTCTAATATATTTTGCTCATTTCGGTTTAATGCATCGGCTACCTCTGCTGCCAATGCCTCTTGCCAGTTAGTGCCAATACTTGTTTTGCTAGCATCTTCTTTTATTTCTGGCGGTAAATCGGCCACATCTACACTCATGCCTGGCGCCATAACGGTTAACCAATGGCATACGTTTTCTAATTGGCGCACGTTGCCACTCCAATTAACAGCGGCTAAATAACGTAATGCTGCGGCAGATAATTGCTTGGGTTCAACTCCTAATTGAATAGCTGATTGTGCTAAAAAATGCTTGGTTAAATGCGGTATATCTTCACGTCGTTCACGCAGTGGTGGCAATCTTAGGCGAATCACATTAAGCCTATGAAATAAATCTTCGCGAAAAAGCCCAAGCTTTACGCGCTCTTCTAAATTTTGATGGGTGGCAGCAATAACGCGTACGTTTACTTTTAACGGCTGATGCCCACCCACGCGATAAAACTGGCCATCACTTAGCACACGTAATAAACGCGTTTGTAAATCGGCTGGCATATCGCCAATTTCGTCCAAAAATAAGGTTCCGTTATCTGCTTGCTCAAAGCGCCCACGCCGCGCAGCTGCAGCGCCTGTAAAAGCACCTCTCTCATGGCCAAATAATTCGCTTTCCAGCAAATCTTTGGGTATTGCAGCAGTGTTAATGGCAATAAAAGGTTTATCGGCGCGTGGGCTGTGTTTGTGTAGCGCACTTGCAACCAGCTCTTTGCCGCTGCCAGATTCGCCATTTATCAATACAGTTGCGTGGCTTCGACTCAAGCGGCCAATAGCGCGAAATACTTCTTGCATAGCTGGCGCTTGGCCAATAATCTCTGGCGTTTTTTCAAAAACCACTTCTTCAACCGACTGATTTTCAACCGCTTGGCGCAAGCTTTCATCTACCGCGCGTTTAATAATATCAACGGCCACATCTACATCAAATGGTTTAGCTAAATATTCAAACGCACCACCTTGAAAAGCTGCTACAGCGCTTTCTAGATCTGAATATGCGGTCATGATGATGACAGGAATATCGGGAAAACGCTGTTTGATTTCAGCCAAAAAATCAATGCCAGAGCCATTAGGCATACGGATATCACTCACAATCACTTGAGGCTGATCGTGGTTTAACGCGTTCAATGCCTCTGCCACAGAAGAAAACGTTTTAAACGCTAAATCGGTGCGGGCAAGCGCTTTTTCAAATACCCAACGAATCGATTTATCGTCGTCTAAAATCCAAATAGGTTTCATATTTACCTCGTTACTTGTATAGCTTGTTAAGCGTTCAACCGCGGTTATCGGGGCGAGGCGCCCCTCCTACAGCCTATTTATGTAGGAGCGACGCCCTCGTCGCGAAAAAATGGTACAAATGTATGCCACGGTTATCGGGGCGGGGGCGCCCCTCCTACAATGGTCATTATTTATTGGTTAATGTTAAATATTAGCTTGTTTCATCGCGGGGCCTTCCACTGGCAACAAAATAGTAAAGCAAGTGTTGCCAACAATGCTTTCGCAATCTATCATGCCGTGATGTTGGGTTATAAATGTTTGTGCTAAGGCAAGCCCCAAGCCGCTACCGCCTTCACGCCCCGATACTAGCGGGTAAAAAATCTTATCTATTATGTCAGCAGAAATGCCTGGCCCATTATCAATAATTTGCAGCTTAATGGCCACTTTATAGCGTTTTTTAGATAAAGTGACTTGGCGTTCAGCTCGGGTACGCAAAATTACCAATGCACTTGGGGTGTTACTAGATTGCATGGCCTGTACAGCGTTACGCGCAATA
This sequence comes from Methylotenera sp., assembly GCA_043759515.1. Lineage (GTDB taxonomy): Bacteria > Pseudomonadota > Gammaproteobacteria > Burkholderiales > Methylophilaceae > Methylotenera_A. The sequence goes on along the minus strand of JAYVLK010000029.1, from coordinate 10,109 downwards.
TTTAGCACGGTTTGTATCAGCTTTTCGCGGTCGCCAATAAGCTCAGGCAGGCTGGTATCGTAATCGCGCTGTACGCGTATATTATTGGGCGACTCGGCCAGTAAAAGACTGCGCACGCGCTCTAACACTTCATGAATATTAGTAAGCTCATACTTTGGCACGCGGTGCGGCATTAAAAGCCTATCCATCAAGCTTTGTAGCCTATCGGCCTCTTTTATAATCACTTGCGTATACTCACGCAAACTTGGGTTAGGCAGTTCATGCTCTAACAACTGCGCAGCGCCACGTAATCCACCCAAAGGGTTACGTATCTCATGTGCTAAGTTGCGCAAAAGCTCAGAATTAGCTTGTTGCTGAATTAACATGCGTTCTTCACGCGCAATACGCAATTGTTGATCCATTTGCTGAAACTCAAGCAATAAGGTAGCTTGATTCGTTTCTATTGGTGTTACCGTGCAGGTGACCGCAGTTGAAAGTTGGCGCACTGTGGTGATTGCGAATTCATGTTCGCGATAAGGGCTATTATTTTTAACGGCATTATCAATGGCTATTTGCAATATCTCACAGTGTAAAAAAACCTCTGCAATATGATTACCTTTAATTTGATTAGCGCTTAGGGCAAATAGAATCTCAGCACTGGGGTTGGCATACACAATTTTTTGCGCAATATTTAGCAAAATCACCGCAGTGGCAAGATGTTCTAAACCTGAAAACTCTGATGGGGTTTTTTGAAGCATGACTTTAATACTACAGTAATTGAGGAATCACTATGATTTAAGCAAGAGGCAAGCCAGCTTTTAAATTGCTTTATTAACGCTTATTTGCATTTATAAAAATTAATTTAGCGCACCTAATTCTTTGCTTAATAGATCAATATTACGTTGGTGGGCGTCTACATTGCTTTGCAGGTCCTTCATTTTTTCATCAAATTTAGCCACATTGCGAAACGTACTTGAAGTGCCATTAGCATTTTTTCTTTGATAAACTTCAGGATTTTTTTCACCCTCAGTAAGCGCTATTTTTGCATTAGCAAGCGCTCGCTTTTCAGATTCTAACTCCGAAAGCAATATGTCCTTACGTTTACCATCGCGCTGGTTTTGTGTGTTGGCATCAACTTTAGGAAAAGCACTCGGCGTGGGTGTCTTATTGCTTGGGTTACGTGTAACACTACGGTTTGGCGCAGTTACTTCATTGCCAAAACTGGTGTCCGTTGGCTCTAACTCTAGCTTTTTACTGCCTTTAAGTTTCACATTTGAATAGGTGACGCGACCCTCACTATCTACCTGTTTATAGATCTCGCCCAAAGCCATATAAGGCAAGGTAATGGCAGAAATTAAAAAACTTAGAATGAATAAATTTTTATACATATTAATAGTTTAGATGAGACGCTTAAAGTTAGCAACGAAGGTTTGCTTAATATGGTTGACCATGCCTGTTGTAATGCAGTTTATTGGTTTAAATGACAACAAAAGTACAGCTTACGCCATAAAAAAAGGCAACCTAAGTTGCCTTTAAAAATGCTAAATAATTAATTAGCAAGAATAATACATACTGAACTCTACTGGATGCGGTGTTTGGCGAATCTTGGTGACTTCTTCCATTTTTAACGCAATGTATGAATCGATCCAATCATCAGTAAACACACCACCGCGCGTTAAAAATTCGCGGTCATTATCTAAATATTCCAACGCTTGCTCTAATGATGAACAAACAGTTGGAATCAATGCATCTTCCTCAGGCGGCAGATGGTATAGATCTTTTGTTGCTGGCTCACCTGGGTGAATCTTGTTTTGTACGCCGTCTAAGCCAGCCATCATCAAGGCTGAAAAAGCCAAGTATGGGTTAGCGATTGGGTCAGGAAAACGCGCTTCAACGCGGCGTGCATTATCAGAATGCACAAAAGGAATGCGAATAGCTGCAGAACGATTTTTAGCAGAATACGCTAATTTTACAGGTGCCTCGTAATGCGGAACCAAGCGTTTGTATGAGTTAGTGCCTGGGTTGGTGATCGCGTTAAGTGCGCGGGCATGCTTGATAATGCCGCCAATGTAGTACAGCGCATAATCGCTTAAGCCTGCATATCCGTTACCCGCAAACAGGTTTTTGCCATCTTTCCAGATAGATTGATGCACATGCATGCCGCTACCGTTATCGCCAAACATAGGTTTTGGCATAAATGTGGCTGTTTTGCCATAAGCGTGCGCAGTGTTTAGCACTACGTATTTTAACAATTGTGTCCAATCCGCACGTTGCACTAATGTGCTAAATTTAGTGCCGATTTCACATTGACCAGCGGTTGCTACTTCATGATGATGCACTTCAACAGGCACGCCCATTGACTCTAGCGTCATACACATGGCAGAGCGCATATCGTGTAATGAATCAACTGGTGGCACTGGAAAGTAGCCACCTTTAACGCCTGGTCTATGGCCAGTATTGCCGCCTTCAAATTTTTCACTTGATGACCAAGCAGCTTCCTCAGAATTGATTTTTACTGAACTGCCAGACATTTCAACCGACCAATTGATCGAATCGAAAATAAAGAATTCAGGCTCTGGGCCAAAATAAGCCGTATCGCCCAAGCCTGTTGATTTTAAATAAGCTTCAGCACGTTTTGCTAGGCTTCGCGGATCGCGCTCGTAACCTTTGCCGTCTGTTGGGTCAACAACGTCACACGTGATAATTAGTGTTGGTTCGTCCATAAATGGATCGATATTAGCTGTAGATGCATCTGGCATTAATTGCATGTCAGACGCTTGAATGCCTTTCCAACCAGCAATTGATGAGCCATCGAATGCGTGGCCTTCGGTAAATTTTTCTTCATTAAATGCAGAAACTGGCACGGTTACGTGTTGTTCTTTGCCGCGCGTATCGGTAAAACGAAAATCGACAAATTTGATGTCGTTATCTGCTACCATTTTCATTACATTTGCAACTGACATTGCTAATCTCCTAAATTTTGAATTGCCGATTTTAATACTTCGTGAAAGATTTTTAATAGATTTTTATATTATTTTAACGGTAGTATTTTAGCAGGAACTGTGCCAGCAAAAAATAGCCATGAAGCCAATTATGGGTAATGACTTGTAAATAGTTGCAAAAGACTATGCACAATATGCATGCACTGCACAAAAATTGCACCAAATAAGTGCTATAAGCATTTGTTAATAGTTAAAGCATTTGGCGTTATAATTTTGAGCTGATTAATTTTGTAGGAGTTTGACATGAAGTCACTTGAAGATATTTTGAGCCAAGCTAAACAACGTGCTAACGCAAAAAATTTACCTTATGCGGGTGAATTAACACCAAATGAAGCGTTTCAGGCAGTGGAGCTTGCAAATGCAGTGATTGTAGATGTAAGAAGTATGCCAGAGCTTGATTTAGTTGGCCGTGTGCCTAATGCGATTCATGTGCAGTGGGCTTTTTACCCAGGCATGGTGGTTAATACGCAGTTTGGCTATGAATTGCAAGCAGCAGTAAATGCAGATAAAACGATTATATTTATGTGTCGCACGGGCGGGCGTAGCCATATTGCTGCTGTTGTGGCACAACAATTAGGTTATGTAAACGTGTATAACATGGCACAGGGTTTTGAAGGGGATGCGAACGCGAACAAGCAACGCACCTTAATAAATGGCTGGAAACATGCTGGCTTGCCCTGGACTAATTAAAGTTTTAAGTAAAAATTGAAAGTTATGTATTTAAATGAAGTTAAGTTAAAAGCAAGTTTGCGCATGACAGACAAATATGCCGTGATCGGCAACCCTATTTCGCACAGTAAATCACCGATAATACACGCTGCATTTGCAAAGCAAACTAATCAAGAGATGAGTTATGAGGGGATTTTGGCCACATTAGTTGGATTTAAAAGCAAGGTTGATGAATTAATAAAGCTGGGATTCAAAGGCATCAATGTAACTGTGCCATTTAAGTTCGAAGCGTTTAATTTATGTGATGAATTGACGAAACGTGCTCAACTGGCTGGTGCTGTTAACACCCTAACTTTTAAAAAAGGTAAAATTTATGGAGATAATACTGATGGTGAGGGATTGGTTCGTGATATTAGCCAAAACTTGAATATTGATATTAAACATAAAAATGTATTGTTAATGGGGGCAGGCGGGGCGGCATATGGTGTGGTTTTGCCACTGCTTGAAGCTGGCGCTAATTTGACGATAGTAAATCGTACGCCAGAAAAAGCATTAAAGCTTGCAAATACATTTAACGATTTAAAATTAGGTCATGCTTTAATTAAAGCGGGCGATATTTCGCAGTTCAACAATCAAACGTTTGACATTGTTATTAATGCTACATCAACAGGATTAACAAACGATTTGCCTAAGATAAATGCTAACAATTTTGCAGTAAATGCTTTGGCTTACGACATGATGTATAGCCGCGAAACACCTTTTATAACATTAGCGAGATCAGCTGGTGCACAAGTTTCAGATGGGCTGGGAATGTTGGTAGAACAAGCAGCCGAAGCGTTTTATTTGTGGCGCGGTGTTAGGCCTCAAACCGTGCCAGTTATTGCGCAGTTACGTTAGGCATGATTAGTTGGCTATTTAATATTCATCCACATGCAACAAAAATGGGTGTGGGTGGGTTGATTAAAAGACTCGTTGTAATATTTTTTGCATATTTGATTTTGTACCAGATTTGGGTGTTTTTGCACATTGCTTGGTGGATTAAATTTAATCCCAGCACCAGTGCTTTTATGCAAACACGCTTAGAAATTATTCAAAAAAGTGATCCGAAGGCCAAATTAAAGCATCAGTGGGTAGATTACGCCAATATCTCAAAACACTTAAAACGTGCGGTTATAGCCAGTGAAGATGCAAAATTTAAGCATCATGAAGGTTTTGATTGGGAAGGCATTGAAGCTGCCTACGAAAAAAACATCAAAAAAGGCAAGATAGTGGGCGGTGGCTCTACCATTAGCCAGCAGTTAGCAAAAAATTTGTTTTTATCAAGTAGCCGCACCCCTTGGCGCAAGGCGGAGGAGGCGGTAATTACCTTAATGCTAGAAAAAATGTGGTCAAAACAGCGTATTTTAGAAATTTACTTGAACATGATTGAGTGGGGCAATGGCGTTTTTGGTGCGCAAGCCGCCGCCAAACATTATTTTAAAACCACCGCGGGTAAATTAGGCAAAACACAATCTGCCAAACTAGCCGCCATGGTGCCAAACCCAAGGTTTTATGATGATCATCGCAACACGCGATATTTAAACCGCCGCACGGCTACCATACAAGCAAGAATGCGCTTTGCAGAACTACCTTAAATGTATTCTTAACCCAGTTAAATGTAGCGTACAACTAGATAGTTTGATAATTAAGGCTTTGGCCGACATGCATGCAGTTGTTAGCGGTATAAAATTACCTCGGTGGGTTATTGAGGAGCATGTGATGGATTGGCAAATAATCGTTGCAATATTATTGGTGGTAGTTGGTATAGCTGGAACAGTTCTACCCATGTTGCCAGGCGTGCCGTTAGTATTTGCAGGCTTGCTTTTAGTGGCATGGCATGGCGGATTTGCGCAAGTGAGCATTTTAACCATGGTGATTGTTGGCGTAATTGCCGCATTGGCTTGGGTAGTCGATTTTTTTGCATCAATTGCTACCGCAAAAAAAGTAGGTGCCAGTAAATATGCGCTATGGGGCGCGGGTATTGGTGCAATTGTTGGTGTTGCAGGCGGTATTGTTGGCTTGATTATTGGCCCCGCAATCGGCGCTGTTATTGGCGAATTATATGTACATAGAAATTTGAGCAAAGAGGCAACCAGCAAAGCCACAACCGTTGGCATCGCCGCTGGTTTGGGTTTTGTATTAGCACTTGGTGTAAAAATCGTGCTGGTGCTAGTAATGCTAACTGTGTTTGCAAATGCTTATTATGGTTGGTTGTAAAATGCAGTATTATGAGCAAAAAAAATGCTCTGCAAGCCGCATGGATATTGGCTTGCAGAGCAATCAGAAACAGTAAATTTAAACACCAAATGAATGTTTAAAGCATTGCTTTTAAGTATTTCCCTGTATAACTTTTTTTGTTTTCAGCCAATGTTTCTGGTGTACCAACACCTACCACTAATCCACCCCCATCCCCACCTTCTGGACCCATATCAATCAACCAATCCGCTGTCTTAATCACATCCAAGTTATGTTCGATAATCACAATCGTGTTACCAGCGTCTCTTAAACGGTGAATCACGTCTAGCAATAATTGAATATCGGCAAAGTGCAAGCCAGTCGTGGGTTCATCTAAAATGTAGAGCGTGCGACCAGTATCGCGTTTGCTTAATTCTAAAGACAGTTTTACGCGTTGTGCTTCGCCACCGCTTAAAGTGGTAGCACTTTGGCCGAGTGTGATATAGCCTAATCCCACATCTAACAAGGTTTTAAGCTTGCGCGAAATAACGGGTTGCGCGCTAAAAAACGTGTGCGCTTGCTCAACTGTCATCTCTAACACTTCGCGAATATTTTTGCCTTTAAAATTTATTTCCAGCGTCTCGCGGTTATAGCGCTGGCCTTTGCACACATCGCAAGGCACATATACATCGGGCAAAAAGTGCATTTCTACGCGCAATACGCCATCACCTTGGCAGGCTTCGCAGCGCCCACCTTTTACGTTAAACGAGTAGCGACCAGGCCCATAACCACGCGCGCGGCTTTCTGGCACTCCAGCAAATAAATCACGTATTGGCGTAAATAAGCCAGTGTAAGTAGCAGGGTTACTGCGCGGCGTTCGCCCAATCGGGCTTTGATCAACATCGACTACTTTATCAAAAAACGCTAAACCATCCACTTCACCAAAGGCCGCAGGTTCGGTATTGCTGCCATATAAATGTTGGGCGACTACGCGGTATAAAGTGTCATTAACAAGGGTTGATTTGCCACTGCCCGATACGCCCGTGATGCAGGTAAGTAAGCCAACTGGAATCTCAACCGATACATCGCGCAAATTGTTGCCTGTGGCATTACTTAATTTTAGCCATTTTGCAGGATCGGCTTTGGTGCGCGCACGATTATATTCAATTTGTTTTTTGCCGCTTAAATATTGGCCAGTAAGTGATTTTGGGTTATCTTTAATTTGTTGCGGTGTGCCTTCTGCCACCACATGGCCACCATGCTCGCCTGCACCAGGGCCAATATCTACCACATAATCGGCCTCTAAAATCGCATCGTGATCATGCTCAACCACAATCACCGTATTGCCAATATCGCGTAGGCGTTTTAGGGTTTCCAGCAATCGGTCATTATCGCGCTGGTGCAAGCCAATACTGGGTTCATCTAGCACATACATCACGCCTGTTAAGCCGCTACCAATTTGGCTGGCTAACCTTATTCGTTGCGCTTCACCGCCTGATAATGTTTCGGCAGAGCGCGAAAGCGATAAATATTCTAGCCCAACATTGGTTAAAAACTTTAGGCGGTTGGCAATTTCAGTGACGATTTTATCGGCAATGGCTAATTTTGCACCGTGCAATTCCAAGGTTTCAAAAAAAGTAAGCGCTTGCTTTAAAGGTATTCTGCAAACATCATGAATATTCTGCCCGCCCACTTTCACATGGCGCGCTTCAATACGTAGTCTAGTTCCAGCGCAATCTGGGCAGGCTTGATTGTTTAGGTATTTGGCCAGCTCTTCGCGCACGGCAGTTGAATCGCTTTCGCGATAACGGCGTTGTAAATTATTTAAAATGCCTTCAAAAGTATGCGTTTTGCCAAAAAACGTACCGCGCTCGTTAAGGTATTTAAAGGTAATGGTTTCGCGGCCAGAGCCATTTAATAAAATATCCTGAATTTTTTCTGGCAATTCTTCAAACGCCATTTCTAAATCAAAATGGTAATGCGAGGCCAAACTTGCCAACATTTGAAAATAAAACTGGTTACGTTTATCCCAGCCTTTAATCGCGCCGCTGGCAAGCGATAATGTAGGAAAAGCCACCACACGTTTTGGATCAAAAAAGCTGATATTGCCTAAGCCATCGCACTTTGGGCAAGCGCCCATGGGGTTATTAAAACTAAATAAACGTGGCTCTAATTCTGCTAGTGAGTAATCACATTGCGGGCATGAAAATTTGGCTGAAAAGGTATGTGATACGTCAGTATCCATTTCAACCGCAATCGCTTTGCCTTCAGCTAATCGCAGCGCGGTTTCAAAACTTTCTGCAAGTCGCTGCTTGATTTCTGCGCTTACTTTAATTCGGTCAATCACCACATCTACATTGTGTTTAGTGGTTTTGGTTAGCTTAGGTAAATCATCTATTTCGTAAATTTTGCCATCTACCCGCAAGCGCACAAAACCTTGCGCTTTTAGTTGCTCAAATAAATCGACTTGCTCACCTTTGCGGTTTGCAACCACAGGTGCGAGAATCATTAATTTGGTATCAATTGGCAGCTGCAAAACGCTATCAACCATCTGCGATACCGTTTGCGCTTCTAGCTTAATGTTATGTTCTGGGCATTCTGGGTCGCCTGCTCTTGCATAAAGTAGGCGCAAATAATCGTGAATTTCAGTCACCGTGCCAACGGTTGAGCGCGGGTTATGGCTGGTTGATTTTTGCTCGATAGAAATAGCCGGCGATAAACCTTCAATCAAGTCAACATCGGGCTTATCCATGCGGGCTAAAAATTGGCGGGCATAAGCAGATAATGATTCTACGTAACGACGTTGGCCTTCAGCATAAAGCGTATCAAACGCCAAGCTAGATTTACCGGAGCCTGATAAACCAGTAATCACCACCAGTTTATTACGCGGTAAATCTAGCGAAATATTTTTAAGATTGTGCGTTCTAGCACCGCGTATTTTAATAAATTCCATCACTCAACACTAAATAAAGGGCAACCTGTTAATATACGCAATTATTCAACATACTTCCAACCAATAATGAATATATCTGAAAACATGACGCGTACCGAGCTACGCGCAACCATAAGCTTGGCCTCGATTTATGGCTTACGCATGTTGGGCATGTTTTTAATTTTGCCGATTTTTGCAATTTATGCAGAAAAATTAGAGGGTGGCAGTAATCACACCATGATTGGCCTAGCGCTTGGCGCATATGGTTTGATGCAAGTGCTTTTGCAATTGCCGTTTGGCATGGCGTCTGATCATTATGGTCGCAAAAAAATGATCTATATCGGCCTGATTTTGTTTGCGGCAGGTAGCGTGGTTGCGGCAATTGGCGCCGATATTATCACCGTGATTATTGGCCGTGCTATTCAAGGTGCGGGGGCTATTTCTGCCGTGGTAACCGCGCTGGTGGCGGATTCTACCCGTGAAGAACACCGCACCAAAGCCATGGGTATTATAGGTGCTACCATTGGTTTAACATTTGCGGTTTCACTCGTAGCTGCGCCATTATTAAATCAGCTGATTGGCGTTTCTGGCATATTTTGGCTAACCGCGATTTTGTCGATTTTAGCCATTGGTGTTGTGAAATATGCCGTTCCAAACCCCGTGCATACTCATTTTCACTCTGATGCGCAAACAGCGCCTGCAAAGATAAAAGATGTAATACGTGATACCCAATTATTACGCTTAAATTTTGGCACTTTTTGCCTGCATGGCGCACAAATGGCCATGTTTATTGTAGTGCCATTTGCCTTAAAAGAAACCAGCGGTTTGAACGAGAATCAACATTGGCAAGTGTATTTGCCAGTATTAGTGGCATCGTTTTTATTGATGATTCCCGCGATTATTTATGCAGAAAAACGCGCAAAACTTAAACCTGTATTTATTGGCGCAGTCACCTTAATGTTGGCTGCGCAACTGGCTTTTGCCTACAGCATTCACACTTTTTGGGGCATTGTTGCATCCCTATTTGCGTATTTTATTGCGTTTAATATTTTAGAAGCCTCATTACCTTCACTCATATCAAAAATGTCGCCCGCCGCATCTAAAGGCACGGCCATGGGTGTGCATAACACCGCCCAATCATTTGGCATGTTTTTAGGTGCAACCACAGGTGGCTACTTATCTCACACCATTGGTTATTCAGCGGTGTTTATATTTTGCGCGGTGTTAATGTTTATTTGGTTGGGCTTGGCATTTGGCATGAATACACCACCGAGTGTTAAAACCAAAATGTATCATATTGAAAATGTTAGCCA
>JAYVLK010000028.1:0-42919 GCA_043759515.1 Methylotenera sp. | reverse complement strand
GCCAGCATCCAATTGGCGCGCCAGTACAGGGTCATTACCGAATGCTAAATTGTGTAAACGCAGCGCTTCCTCGGCAACTTCGGTGATACCGATGCCCTCGATTTGTGTGGTAGTACCTGTAAAATAAGCGTCGATAAACGCTGAATTTAGGCCAATCGCCTCGAAAATTTGCGCCCCGCAATACGATTGATAAGTTGAGATGCCCATTTTAGACATGACTTTATACAATCCTTTACCGATGGCTTTAACAAAGTTTTTGCTGGCTTTTGTGCTATCAAGACCTGATGCTTCTATGGTTTTGTACACTAGCCAAGGGCAAACCGCCTCAGCACCGTAACCTGCAAGTAGCGCAAAATGATGCACTTCACGCGCTGAACCCGTGTCTACAACTAAGCCAGTGCTGGTGCGTAAACCCGCTTTTACTAAATGCCCGTGTGTGGATGAGCAAGCAAGTAGTGCGGGGATGGCAATGCGGTTTTTTGCAATAGCTCTGTCAGACAATATCAGCACATTAAATCCATCATGCACAGCTTGTTCTGCGCTTTTATTTAGCGCTTCAACTGCAATCTCTAAACCCTGCTTATCTGCAAACGCATCATAAGTAATATCTAGCACTAATGCTTTAAATTGACCTTTTGTAGCACCGTCAATTGCCGTTAATTGTGCTAATTCAGCTAAAGTTAGAACAGGCTGGCTAGATTCCAATCGTAATGGCGGATTGGTTTCATCAACGCTTAATAGATTTGGTTTTGGTCCAATAAATGTCACTAGCGACATGACTAATTCTTCACGAATCGGGTCAATGGGCGGATTGGTTACTTGCGCAAATAACTGTTTAAAATAGTTATAAATTAATTTTGGCTTGTTTGACAATATAGGCAGTGCGGCATCGTTACCCATTGAGCCTGCATTTTCTTCACCGTTAACAAACATGGGTTGCAAGATAAATTTCATGTCTTCTTGGCTGTAACCAAATGCTTGTTGCGTATCTAAAAGCGTTTCAGCTAACACTAATTCATTTACTTTTGCCGACAAAGCATTTGTATCTACTAAATCGCTTAAGTGATAACGCGATTGTTCAATCCAAGCTTTGTAAGGCTTGGCAGTGGCTAATTTTGTCTTAACTTCAGCATCGTCAATAATGCGACCTTGCACCATGTCAATCAACAACATTTTGCCTGGTTGCAAACGCCATTTTTTAACGATTTTTTCTTGTGGAAATGTCAACACACCCATTTCTGACGCCATCATCACAATGTCATCATCGGTCACTAAATAGCGCGCTGGGCGTAAGCCATTTCTATCTAACGTTGCGCCAATTAAATTGCCATCGGTAAATGCAACCGCAGCAGGCCCATCCCAGGGCTCCATTAATGCAGCGTGATATTCGTAAAACGCGCGGCGATCCGCATCCATAAGTGGATTGTTATTCGCGTCTTTTGCACCCCAAGCTTCAGGGATCAACATCATCATGGCATGGGGCAAGCTATAACCACCCGCTACTAGCAATTCCAGGCAATTATCAAAACAAGCTGAATCAGACTGGTTTTCAGCAATTAACGGCCAAAGCTTTTCTAAATCATCCCCCAAGACTGCAGATTTCATGGTTTCATGCCGTGCAGTCATCCAGTTAACATTGCCTTGCATGGTGTTAATTTCACCATTATGCGCAATCATGCGAAAAGGGTGCGCCAAATCCCATGCAGGGAAAGTGTTGGTAGAAAAGCGTTGATGCACTAAGGCAAGGGCTGAAACCACGGTTTCATCGTTTAAATCGGTGTAGTAAATACCCACTTCGTTGGCTAGCAACATGCCTTTATAAACAATGGTGCGGGATGATAATGAAGGGATATAAAATTGTGCGTTGTCAATCAAGTTAAGCGCGCGCACAGCATGCTCAATACGTTTACGTATCACAAAGCATTTACGTTCAAACTGGTTTACATCATTATTGCTATTATTTGATTTACTACCAATAAACACTTGGCGCATTACTGGCTCTACTTCGCGCGCTGCATCGGCAATGTTGCTATTGTCCACAGGCACATCACGCCAGCCTAAAAAGGTTTGCTGCTCTTCAGTGATTATTTTTGTGATTAACGCTTCGCATGTTTCGCGGTTTTGCGCATTTTGCGGCAAAAATAAGCTACCAACGGCATATTGGCCAGTTTCTGGCAGATTAATATTTAATTTTAATGCTTCTTTTCGCATAAAAGCATCAGGCATTTGCATCAGTAAACCAGCGCCGTCGCCCAGTTTAGGGTCATAACCTGTTGCACCTCTATGGGTTAAATTGGTTAATAGCTGCAAGCCTTGTTGCACGATCTCATGGCTTTTTTTGCCTTTGATGTGTGCCACAAAGCCCACACCGCAACCATCTTTTTCATTTCTGCGATTGTATAAACCTTGGTTTTTGGGTGTGCTGTTTTTAGATATTCTATTCATTGCAAGCGGCTCTTGATAAGGCTGTTCATTGTGTTGCCCATCTATAGCGCTTATTATTTTTGCTTGCAAATTTTGTGTCTTTACGACCTGCATATTTTTTGCCTAAATTGTGACGATTAAAACATTTAGAGGAACCTTCAATAATACCGTTTTATACGTGCAAGTTCAATTGCTTAAGCGCAATTTGTCACTAATTTTATTTGTTTAAACACGATAAACCTGTTAATAAATTGACATTACAAATGAGAATGATTATCATTTAATTTATATTGGTTGAACTCTTTTATGTAATTTAAGGATTAATAATGAAAACTGCACGGTGTGAGAAAATTATTTTGGGCGAAAGTTTAGGCGTAAAGCTAATTTTTTGCCAAGATTGTAACGTGGTAGAGCTAGAAATTGGCGCGGTTTCTGTGCGCCTATGCCCCGATGTGATTCAGCAAGTGGCTAATGTGATGATGAAGGCGAGTTTGCAGCTTGATCAAGTTATTGCAATAAGCAAAGCAGTGACACAACAAACAGTGCAACTGTCACCGCAACAAATGATTCATTGATAGGCCAGCAGTAAAGCTTATTTTTAAAGCGCTGCTTAAAAAATAGCCAAATAATTGGTTTTAAAACTAATTTAGGCGATGCTGGCAAAGGCTTTTTCAGCTGCTTTAATGGTGAAGGCAATATCTGCATCTGTTAACGCAGCAGACACAAAACCAGCCTCAAACGCTGATGGGCCAAGGTAGATGCCACTATCTAACATGCTGTGAAAGAATTGGTTAAAATGCGTTTTATTATTGTGCTCAGCAATTTGCGCATAATTAATTGGGCAATGTTCGCTAAAGTATAAGCCAAACATGCCACCTACGTTTTGTGCGTTAAATGTAACGCCAGCATTTTTTGCTACTTCTTTCAAGCCATTAACCATTTTGCTGGTTTGCGCTGTTAATTTATTGTGAAAATTTGGTTGTTGCACTAATTTTAACGTGGCTAACCCAGCCGAAACCGCAACAGGATTGCCTGACAGTGTTCCTGCTTGATACACCTTACCAACAGGCGCTAAAAATTGCATGATATCTTTACGCCCACCAAATGCGCCTACTGGCAAACCACCGCCGATGACTTTCCCCAATGTTGTCATGTCTGGCGTGATGTTATAAAGCGCTTGCGCACCACCTAGAGCAACCCTGAACCCTGTCATTACTTCATCGAAAATTAGCACTGTGCCGTGCTTGGTACAAAGCGCACGCAGCGTTTGTAAAAATTCCATACTAGGCACGATTAAATTCATATTGCCAACCACTGGCTCAATAATCACGCAGGCTAATTTATCGCCGCTTTGATCAAACAAATCTTGCAGTTGTTGCGTATTGTTGTATTCCAGAGTTAAAGTTAACGCGGCAACACTCAATGGCACACCCGCTGAATCAGGTACACCTTTCGTATTTTCATCATTAAAAGTCAGCAAGCCCGAACCCGCTTTAACCAGCAAGCCATCAGAATGGCCGTGATAACAGCCTTCAAATTTCACAATTAAATCGCGCCCAGTAAAGCCACGCGCGGTACGAATCGCGCTCATGGTCGCCTCAGTGCCGCTACTATTTAACCGCGCTTGCTCCATGCTTGGCATCAGCTTATTAATAAGCTCTGCCATTTCAAGCTCTAAACCAGTAGGCGCACCAAACGACAAGCTATTTGCCGCAGCCGCTTGCACGGCGGCGATCACTTCAGGATGTGCATGGCCAACAATCATCGGCCCCCAGCTATTAATATAGTCGATATATTCTTTACCATCCACATCCCATAATTTTGAACCCAAACCTTTTTTAAAAAATACTGGCGTGCCACCAACGCTACGAAACGCGCGTACGGGTGAATTTACACCTCCTGGAATAAGCGCTTGGGATTTATCAAAAAGGGTTTGGTTAAGTGATGTCATAAGATTATGTAGTTTGTCTCTGTTAATTTATAGCGATGAAATAATTTCGCGAATTACACCTGCTTCTTTATTTTGTTCAAGATATTCTGAGTAAGTCATCATCGCAGAATGCACAATTTGCTTATAAGTTAAAAATCTTGCATTTATGGTATTAAAAAGCCGTGTGGTTTCTCCTGGAAAATCTTCTTTTGGCTCATCGCCCAATAAAAACAAAATTTCAATATTGGGTGTTAATTCATTTTGTTTCGTTAAGCATTTAACCAAGGCATTTCTATATTTCTTGGCTTGTTCATACAACTCACTTGCTGAAACTGGTCGTTGAGATCTTTTTAGCTCAACAATCACATGTGAACCCGCAGACTTCTTGTATCTAATATCTAGTCTGCCCTTTAACTCATCAACAGTAAGTGTCATTATTTTGCCAAATTCTTTTATTACAGCTTGCTCCATAATTTCGGAGCCTGCTGCCCGTTCCCATGAAGGATCAAGTAGCCAAAGATGTCCAAATATATGTGTCTGAATTTCTTTTTCCAATGAATTAGAGTCTGTTAATTCCTCCAGTTTTTTTATAATCCCGATACGAGCTTGGATTGTTTGATAATAAAGACTGGCTTCAATTTCATCCACGTTAGATACAATTGATTGAAACTGTATCGAATCAAAAGTTAAGAGAGAGTCAAGCTTGGACAATTGATCATTTATTCTTAATCGCTCAAAAGCAATAATGCCGTACTTTAATAACTCTTTTCTATCGTCTTCTTTCTCAACAGGCAGCGATTGAATGTGTCCAATAACTTTAACTGCAGCTTTTATGGTGTCTGGTTTTGCTTTATATTTTTCCAGCCATTCAGCCACTTTTGGATAATTATGTACGACCTCTTTCACACCATCTTCATTGCGATACTCAGTCCATTTATTTGCAATATCATTAAGTATTGATTTCAGATAACCCGTTAATACTGAGTATCTTTCATCGTCTTCAATTAACTTTTGTCTACTACTTGCTGCCATATCTGGCAACAAGTTGTCATCTAAAAAATCCGCGTTTATTTCACCAATTAAATACTTAGTATAAAGGCGCCCATCTGAGAAATTATCTAAAATATTTTCTTGAATAATCCTGCCCCTTGCTAACAACACTATGCCATTAAGGTTGCCTGCATTTTCATCTTTAAGTTGACCGCTATTACTAACAGTACCTATCCATCCAGTAATTTTAGAACCAGTAGTTCCAGGTATACTTTCGTCAACGTAAGAGTTACGTAATAAAGTTGTACCACAGTAATTTGTAATCTCATCTGCAAAATGTTGATCGCCAAACAGCCAAATGTATTGCAATTTTTTATAGTAATGTCGGTCACTTAATGCAATATCAGCGTCATTAACTTTAACAATAAAGCCATGTTTCTGGCCTATGACAGAGAACCTACGGGCAAGCCTAGCTCTTAACTGGCTTTCTGAAGTAATTCTACTTTTTTTCAAGTCACTCAAAACTATTTTAGTGCCGCTAGAATTTGAAATGATGTTATTAGGAATTTCGATTATTTCTTCAGGTTCATAAACAAATGGCTGATTTACATCATTTTGAGATATTTGTGTCTCAATCTTTTTAACATCAATTAAAAATGCATTTACACTGCCATCTATTTTCTTGGTATAGATTTTGATACTTTGAGCTATAGAAAACAGTGATAACTTACCTAGTCCTTTTCGCCCCATAACGCTTCTGCCTTTGGGCGTTGCAACAGTATCTGGGCATTTGCGCCTGTTATATCCTATATGTAGAAAACGATCATTAATTTCTTCTACAGTCATACCTATACCATCGTCTTCAATAGTGATTAAATTATGTTCAGAATCAATATTAATAGTGACCAGGCTTGCATCAGCATCCCATCCATTCGCCACACTTTCAGTAATAACAGCAACTGAGTTGCTATACAAATTAATCCCCAAATGATGAAGAATATTTAAGCTAATTGACATGTGATATTTGGACATTTAATTACCCAAGCGTTGATTTGCAGATAAATGCTGCATTATTGACTCGCCTATTATCTGACCCAATCTAACAGGCACAGCATTTCCAATCATTCGACAAACGGTACTTTTCTTTATAACTTCACCTTTAGGTACAAACTTATAAGTAAGTGGAAAAGTCTGTATTAATGCGCCTTCTCGTACTGATAAAGCACGGTCTTGCGATGGATGTCCAAAACGACCTGTGCCAAAATTATAAAATTGCGTTGTGATTGTTGGTGCTATAGCATCCCAAGCCATTCGAGCATAAACGCTTTTGTAAGTGCTACCACTTGCTTTTTTGTGGCATTCTGCACGCAGACTCATAGGCCAGTCCATCCAACTACCTCCTGGTTTTGATAATCGCATTCGTTGCTTGTTTAATTGCGATAACGATGCAGCAAAATGCAATGAATCATTTTTATCAGTTTCGCCAGCCTTGATAGCTGGCAAATTTCCAATTATGTCTTTAACTTTTAGGTAATTATCTTTAGTGCGTGTTGGCTTAATTAAAGATATTGGACCATATTTAGAAGCTAGCAAAACGAGCCTACGCCTACTTTGAGATATGCCATAGTCTGGACAATAAACGATTTGATATGAAACTAAATACCCTTCTTTTTCTAGTGAGCTTACAAAGCTTTCAAAAATTGGATATTTTGTAATTCCTGGGACATTTTCCATTGAAACAATCGATGGTTTTACCTCAATTATTTTTTTTAAATATTCAGCTATTAATCCCCACTTTTGGTCATTTTCTTTATCAGAGACTTTATGGGTATGCATAGAAAAAGTTTGACATGGCGCGCAACCAACCATAATTTTTTCTGAATTTTCAGGGAAAAAATCTAAAATTTCTTTGGCAGAAATTTGTCGTATATCTTTAGAAACAAATTTTGCCTGATTATTTTCTTCGTATGCGTATTTACAGGTCGCGTCAATATCAAACCCTGCAATAACATTTATGCCAGACAATTTAAGGCCGTGAGTAAGCCCACCTGCGCCACAAAACATATCAATTGCAGCAATTTTTTTCGAAGTCACCATATCATAAAATTATAGCAGACGATAATGCGTATAAGTCCGCTGGTAACATTTTCTCTGCTAGCCAACGCCAACAAAATATGCCAAGCAAAATTTTGGTAGTTTGACTTATTATTCACATTGATTAAATAACTGAGTGAATAGGCGACTAGATTTGTAAACATCTGATGAGTTAAAAACTGAATCAATAACAGCAATAGCGCTTGCGCCTGCTTGTATCAATTGAGGTACATTATGCAAGGTAATTCCACCAATCGCTACGGCTGGAATTTTCAGTTCGGCTTTAGCTTTAGTAAGCAAGCTTAGCTCAGCTTCAGGCGCATTAGGTTTTGTGGTGGACGTAAAACATGCACCAAATGCCACATAGTTTGCGCCTTGCGCCTGAGCTTGCAATGCTAGATCGAATTGATCATAGCAAGATGCACCTAAGATTTTATCTTGACCTATTCTTGCTCTAACTTCGGCTAAATTGCCGTCTTCTGCGCCCAAATGTACACCGTCTGCATCTAACATCACACACAACTCTACTGAATCATTAATAATTAACGGTACGTTATATTGCCTGCATAGCGATAGCAATGCGCCTGCTTGTTGCGTTTGTAATTGATGATTGGCCAGTTTGTTGCGGTATTGCAAAACGCTTGCGCCACCTTGCAAAGCGGCCTCTACTTTTTTAAGCAATATATCGGTATCTGCAATATCAGGCGTGATTGCGTATAAGCCTTTAATAACCATAAAAATTAAGCTTGGTTAATGCTGAATAAAAGGCGTTTTAGTGTCACTAGCCAATTCGTCATCTTCACGCGCCCAAAAAAATCTATCGGGTATAAATTGCCCCATGCCTGGCCTAAATGCATTTTTAAGCGTTTGCCATGTATATTCTTGCGCTTCTTGAATCGCCTCTTCCATGCTTAGACCATGTGCTAGGCAAGCTGCAATTGCGCTAGTTAATGTACAGCCAGATCCGTGATAGCTACCTGCTAATCTTTCCCAATGATAAGCTTTGATTAACCCGCTTGCACCTGTTTCGCTTGTTCCATATAGAGAATTCACTACATCATGGCTACGCTCATGCGTGCCTGTGATCAACACATATTCTGCACCTAGCTCTAATAATCTTAAGGCTGATTCCTCTAAAGATGAATTGTGAATACCTTCGTTTTCATCGTAAAAAGCCAAACGGCGCGCTTCCAAACTATTGGGTGTAATCAGCGTTGCTTGTGGAAAAAGTAGCTCGCACATGGCTGCTTGCATGTCTTCATTGGCCAATTCATCGCCACGCCCTGAGGTTAATATCGGGTCGATTAACAAAGGTATATCGGGGTAATCCGCCATAATCTCGGCGATAACGGCAATATTCTCTACGCTGCCAAGTAAGCCCAGTTTAAATGCAGAAACTTGTACATCTTCTAATATAGTCCTCGCTTGCTCATTAATCCAATCAGCATCTAGTGCCATCACGCTTTCAACACCTACGGTATCTTGCACAGTGATTGCAGTAACAACTGATAGTGGATGGCAGCCAATGCTCGCCAGCGCTAGAATATCGGCCTGCAAACCCGCACCCCCACTGGGGTCGGTAGCAGCAAACGTGAGTACTACTGGTGGTGTTTCTGTCATGCTTTTTAATCTTCCTGTAAATTCTTGTAAAGCTTTTGACAGCAATTAAAATTGTTCAACAAAAATAGTGAATTAATACTCAACAATTAAATAACAGCCATTATTAGGCAATAAATGTTAAATCAATCACTATTTTACTAGGCAACACGATTAAGCGCAGAAAATTTTCTGATTAGTACAATTTAATTAGTTTAAATTTTGCTGCATCGATTAAAACTCTAACGGGTCAATATCCAGGCTCCAGCGTATTTTTGCACTATGCGGTAAGGCCCGTAATTGCGGCATCCAAACTTTGAGTAATCTTTGCAAAGCCAGACGATCATTGGCTTGCAATAATACTTGGCCGCGTTCCATGCCTTTTAATCGCTCCATTTGCGGCCGTAATGGATCATAAATCGTCACTTCTTTATTCGTAGCCTCTTTAATCGTCACTTGTTTTTTATGATGATTTGATTGGTTATTAAATTGTCTGGCTAAATTAACGGCTTTACTTAAGAATTCATTCACTAAAGTAAACTGACTAGCCTCTGCGCGCAATAGCGCAAAAAAACTGGCGGGTGGAAAATGCATTACAGCGCGTTCTTGCAAGCAATCATTGGCAAATGCCACGTAATCTTGCGCACGCAAAGCTTGAAACAGCGTGTGCTGTGGAAATGCGGTTTGTATTAACACTTCGCCCGCTTTTACATCGCGCCCAGCACGGCCAGCCACTTGCATTAGTTGTGCAAATAAGCGCTCGCTGGCGCGAAAATCGGGGCTATACAACGCGCTATCAGTGTCAATTACGCCCACCAATGTTAAATTAGGAAAATCATGGCCTTTTGCCAACATTTGCGTGCCAACTAATATATCGATTTCATTGTTGTAAACTTGCGCCAACAATTGTGTTAACGCATTTTTATTACGCATGCTGTCGCGATCTACCCGAGCTATTCGGGCAGCAGGCAATAAGCTTTGTAAGGTTTGTTCTAGGCGTTGCGTTGCTTGTCCAATTGGGCGCATATCGGCATTGCCGCAACTAGGGCATTTTGGCGGTATTTTTTGCTCACTCGCGCAGTGATGACACTTAAGCCGTTTCTGAGATAAATGCACTACTAATCTGGCCGAGCAGCGCGTGCAAGCCGCAACCCATTGGCAAGCATTACAATGCAACACGGGCGCATAACCGCGGCGGTTAATAAATAACAAACTTTGCTCGTTACGCGCCAGGCGATCTCGCAAGGCAATTACTAACAACGGTGACAAGCCGTTTTCAGAGGGTGATTTTGCAATATCGATACAAAAAATATTAGGTAAAACCGCGTTTACTACTGCGCGTTGCTTTAGCGTTAATAATCCATAAGCTTGTTTTTGAGTGCTTTTCAGTGTTTGGAATCGTTGATTAACTGCGCTTTTGCCCGCATAAGCATGATGCCCAGCATTAGCATTACTCCAGCTTTCTAATGACGGCGTTGCGCTGCCTAAAATAATCGGAATATTAAGCTGTTTTGCCCGCACCATCGCCACATCGCGCGCATGATAGCGCATGCCATCTTGCTGTTTATAACTACCGCCATGCTCTTCATCAATCACAATCATTTTTAAATACGGCATGGGCGTAAAAACACTTAAACGCGTGCCGATCACTATTTTAGCCGCGCCTGTACTTGCTGCCAGCCAATTTTGCAAACGCTCGGCCTCAGATAAATTGCTATGCAACGTAACTAAAGCGTGTTGGGACAATCGACTTCTAAACCGTGCTTCTAATTGCGGCGTTAAATTTATTTCTGGCACTAAAACCAATACTTGTGCATTTGATTGGCTTAAAACGCTTTGCAAAATTTGAATATATACTTCTGTTTTACCACTACCAGTGATGCCATACAGCAACCAAGGCTTAAAAATGTGAGTAAGTGCTAACACTTGCTTAATGCATTGTGCTTGCTCATTGTTTAATTGCGGTGGTTTAGATGATGTTGGCAGTGAGGCTTTAATTGCAATCACTTCTGTGGCAATTATTAGCCCTAACTTTTCTAATTCGACAGTTGCCTTACGCCAGCCTGATGATATCAATGCAAGATCGCTATCAGATAGCATTGGCGTGGTTTGCAGGGCAGCAATAATACGCAACATAAGTGCTTTTCGCGGCAAAATTTGGCTAATATCTGCATTGGGTAAAAGAGAGTATGCAAACTGTTTACGCGAAACCGCAGGCTTTAATTGGCGTAACCGTAGCGGCAGGGCAGATATAAGCGCTTGGCCAAGCGGATAATGGTAATAATCGGCACAAAACTGAAGTAATTTTAACAATGGTGCATCAAACACCACATCATCAAACACATGGCTAACAGGCTTTAATTTTTCAATTGGCAAATCGGAAGTTTGTGAAATGCTAACAATTACGCCAATCAGCCGCCGTCCAGCAAATGTGACGGCTACCCGATTGCCAACAATTGCTTTAAAACTACCATCCAAATAATCGAATAATCGATCAATTGGCACGTCTAGCGCAACTTTTAAAACATTAGTTTGCATTATTACAAGTTGATATACGAACAGGCTTGGTTAAAATTTAGGCGAAATTTTTGCATTTTATAAAATTTTTCTGATAAAAACGAGATTCAAGTTAGATTAACCAGTACTTTGATTATAAGGCTGCGCATAGGTTAAAATACTGTTTTCACAAAAATAACGATTATTTTGAAATCTCACATTACCGATTTATTAACAGTTGCAGCTACAAAAATAGGAGCCGACTTAAGCGATATCAATATTGCACTTGATCGACCTAAATCAGCCGAACATGGCGATTTTGCTAGTAATTTGGCTATGATTCTAGCCAAGCTTATGCGCCAAAGCCCGCGTGACATTGCAAAAAGTTTGATCGATGAGCTGCCTGCAAGCCAATATGTAACCAAAGTAGAAATCGCAGGCGCGGGCTTTATTAATTTCTTTTTAAATGCGGCTTCCCAGCAAAGCGTTGTTACCAGTATTTTAGCGGCAGGTGACACATACGGCCGCAATCTAACTGGTCAAAATCAAAGCGTACAAGTTGAATTTGTTTCGGCTAATCCCACAGGCCCATTACACGTGGGCCATGGTCGTGGGGCAGCGGTGGGCGATTGTTTAGCACGCTTGTTAACTGCCAATGGCTGGAATGTAACGCGTGAATTTTATTATAACGATGCAGGCGCGCAAATTGAAAATTTGGTGATTTCAGTACTTGCCCGTTGTAAAGGTTTAGCGACGGACGACGCAAAATTTCCTGAAAATGGTTATCGCGGCGATTACATTATGGAAATTGCCACTGCGTTTTTAGCCAAAGAAACGGTAGTGGCCGATGATATTCAAGTAACTGCAACTGGCGATATTGATGATGTGGAATCAGTGCGTTTATTTTCAGTAGCCTATTTGCGCCATGAGCAAGATTTGGATTTAAAAGCGTTTCAAATCAAGTTTGATGTGTTTTCATTAGAAAGCGCGCTTTATAGCACTGGCAAGGTGGAAAACACCGTGCAAGCGCTAATTAAAAGCGGCAAAACCTATGAAGATGGCGATGCACTTTGGCTAAAAACCACTGATTTTAACGACGATAAAGACCGCGTAATGCGTAAAAGTGGTGGCGGTTATACTTATTTTGTGCCCGATGTGGCTTATCATCATGACAAATGGAACCGCGGATTTAAGCGTGTGATTAACGAGCAGGGCGCTGACCACCACAGTACGATTACCCGCGTGCGAGCTGGCTTGCAGGCGCTAAATGTGGGCATACCAGCAGCTTGGCCAGAATACGTACTGCACCAAATGGTGACGGTAATGCGTAACGGTGAAGAGGTTAAATTGAGTAAACGCGCAGGCAGTTATGTGACGCTCAGAGATTTGATTGATGAAGTAGGATGCGATGCAACGCGATATTTTTTAGTAGCTAGACGCACCGATTCACAACTAATATTTGATATTGATTTAGCGCGTGCGCAAACCAACGATAACCCTGTTTATTATATTCAATATGCCCATGCGCGCATTTGCAGCGTGTTAAATCAATGGAATGACGATGTTGAATTGTTAAAACATGTAGATTTAAGCCCGCTGACTGCCCCAAATGAAGCTAAATTGATGCAGCGTTTGAGTGAATATGAAGAGGTGGTTATCAATGCGTGTACTGATTTAAGCCCACACACCGTTGCCAATTATTTAAAAGATTGTGCGGCCGATTTGCATAGTTATTATAATGATACAAAGTTTTTGGTAGATGATGAGCCAACTAAATTGGCTCGCTTGGCGTTAATAAGTGCCACTAGGCAAGTATTAAAAAACGGGCTGAATTTGCTTGGTGTGAGTGCGCCAGCTAAGATGTAAAATTAGACTGAGAAGCATCGAAAAAACTAAGCTACAAGTAAATTTAGCACTGGCAAATGTAGCGCTGGCAAGTGTACCAACAGAATAATTTTTAAACAGCAATAAATGAAATTAGGATCATGCAATGAGTAGAGACTACAAGCCATCCCCGCGAAGGGCTAACACTAAAGGTAACCCATTTTTATCAGGCTTGCTAGTTGGCTTATTGCTGGGCGTGGGTTTATCGCTAGGTTTAACGATGTATATTAAAGGCGAAAATAGCCCTTTTAAAGACCATAAAATTAATAAACCCAATGCCGAAATTTTGAGCGAGAAATTACCCAAAGAAAAAATCGCCGATGAAAGCGCATTACCTGTAGAAGAAAACCCTGAAATAGTCGCTAAAAATAAAGCGGATAGCCAATTTGATTTTTACACGATTTTGCCCGAAACCGAGAGTGCAGTAACTGAGCAAGAAGTAAAAGATAGCTCGCTCACCGTAAAAAAAGATAATTACTTTATTCAAGTAGGCGCTTTTCAAGACGAAGCGGAGGCTGACAATATGAAAGCCAATTTGGCTTTGCAAGGCTTTGAAGCAGTGGTGCAAACCGCCACTATTCCTGAAAAAGGCGTTTGGCATAGGGTGCGGGTTGGACCTTTAAGCGAGCTCGACCAAATCAATAAAATGCGTGGCGACTTAACCACGCAAGGCTTCAACACCGATTTAATTAAAGTGCATACTGAAACAAAAGCCGACTAGCTTGTCATCTAGTTATGCATAATGGTCGTTAATGCACAAGCTGCCATTTAGCTAACATGAACAAAAATATTTAACAAAAATTAAGGAATTTGTAATGAAAAAGTTTTTTGTAAGCCTTGCCGTTTTGTTTAGCACTAGCTTTTTAAGCTCCGCTGTTTTAGCCGAAGCTCCTAAAGCTGGTGAAGATTTTGATGTAGTAACACAAGCCATTGCTACAGATAACCCTGCAAAAATTGAAGTAATGGAGATTTTTTGGTACGGCTGTATTCATTGCTACCAAATGGATCCGCTGTTAAATGCTTGGGTTAAAAAGCAGCCAGCCGATGTTGTTTTTAAACGTGTACCTGCATTGCCAAACGCTAGCTGGGCGCCAATGGCTAAAACGTTTTATGCAATGGAGACTTTAGGTTTAAGCGAAAAATTGCATACTCCTTTGTTTGATGCGATTAACAAGCAAAAAACCTTGAACCCTACCAACGAAAAAGCGGCCATAGAGTGGGTGACTAAAACGAGTGGTTTAGATAAAGCTAAAGTGGAACAAGCGTTCAAATCGTTTACCATCAACACTAACTTAAATCGCGCTGCCCAGTTATTTCGTGCGTCAGGTGCCACTGGCGTGCCTAGTTTGATTATTGATGGCAAATATATTACATCAAGCACAATGGCTGGTGGTAATGAACAAGCGCTTAGAGTAACCGATTACATAATCGGTAATGTGCGCACAGACAAGGCAAAAACTGCAAAAAAGTAGGCAAGGTAAAAACTAACCATAAAGTTTTAACAAGATAAATCTGTGCACTTTAAAATTACATAGCGTTTTTAAGTTGCAAACCTTGATTCCGCGATGCTCTATCAAGGCTATGTTTGCTATAATTATTTAGTTGTCAATACAGGCATCGCGCGACAATCCAAGTTCAAACGATGTTAAAAGATAGATTGCCACGCCTAAGTTTATTTAAATTCGCAATTACATATTTATGATTTTTTGTTTTGATAAAAAACATCACAAAACCATCACCATTATTCTGGCGAAGGCCAGAATCTAGGCAAGCGACATGTTTATCAGTGCGAATTAATGCACTTACAATAACTTGCATCTAGGCTGGATACCAGCTGCGCTGCTATGGTGAGGTAGATTGATTTTTCAAGTTAAGTTGTAGCCTTGATGTAATGAAATGGAATCAAGGTTGAGTAATAACCCTTGATTGCACTATGCTCCATCAAGGCTACGCTAGCTGTATAAAATACCTTGCTTAAATAGCGTATTGTAGTTGTTCGTTGTAGCCTCGATGTAATGAAATGGAATCGAGGATGAACCAGCAAACCTTGATTTCGCAATCCTCTATCGAGGCAACACATGCTTAACTTTAAATCATCTTCATCATTTAAATTTAGGCGGAATATATATTCCATTCAAATCATCTTGATTTTTTTTAGAACTTGCCCAGCCTCCGCCATCACAAGAGTCGCAGCAAGAAGTCAAATCGTCGAAACTCAAGTCGCATGGGACATCACAGTAGCCACCTTGCTTACGCGATCTCACAGAAATATTTGAGTACCGATGATGAGCAACACCGCATTTCATAAGGCGCTGTCTTAAAACTTTTAGTCCACTATAACTACCATATCTTAGAATTGCACGTAAGCCTAGTGTTGAGCAGCTAGCTTGTCCGGTATGTATGCGATATGCACATGAAAACCTCTTGTAGGGAGAAATGTGCTTTTTATAAAAATTTATAACAAAGGTTAATAAAAATTTCATTATTTTAGTTTTCGGTGCAACTTACTAGATTAGCGAGTAATAGGCTTATATCTTATCCGCTTAGGCTTAGCGCCTTCTTCACCTAAACGTTTACGTTTATCGGCTTCATACTCTTGATAATTGCCATTAAAAAACGTCCATTGTGAATCGCCTTCAGCCGCTAAAATATGCGTGGCAATACGGTCTAAAAACCATCTGTCATGCGAAATCACTAATACACAGCCAGCGAACTCCAGCAAGGCATCTTCTAGCGCGCGTAATGTTTCAATATCTAAATCGTTTGATGGTTCATCTAGCAATAACACGTTGCCGCCAGAAATAAGCGTTTTGGCCAAATGTAGCCGCCCACGCTCACCGCCAGATAACTGGCCAACGATTTTTTGCTGATCGCCGCCTTTAAAGTTAAAGCGGCCAATATATGCACGACTTGGTGTTTCGTATTTGCCAACCGTTAAAATATCTGAGCCATTGGCAATTTCTTCAAACACCGTTTTGGTATTGCCCAAATCATCACGGCTTTGGTCTACATAGGCCAGTTTCACGGTTTGGCCAATATTAACTTCACCGCTATCTGGCGTGTCTAACCCCATAATCATTCTAAATAGCGTTGATTTACCTGCGCCATTTGGGCCAATAATGCCGACAATTGCGCCTGCTGGCACGCTAAAGCTTAAGTTGTCCATCAGCAATCGGTCTTTGAACGCTTTGCTCACGTTATTAAATTCAATCACCTGATCGCCCAAACGCTCACCTGCGGGAATAAATATCTCCTGCGTCTCATTGCGTTTTTGATATTCAGCACTGGCTAGTTCTTCGTACCTGGCAAGGCGCGATTTACTCTTAGCTTGGCGCGCTTTCGGGTTTTGGCGCACCCAATCTAGCTCGGTATTGAGTGCTTTACGGCGCGATGATTCTTGCGATTCTTCTAAGGCCAGTCGTGCTTGTTTTTGATCTAGCCAGCTAGAATAATTGCCTTTCCACGGAATACCTTGCCCGCGATCAAGCTCTAAAATCCACTCTGCCGCGTTATCTAAAAAATATCGATCATGCGTAACAGCCACAACAGTACCCGTGTAGCGCACTAAAAACTGCTCTAGCCATTCAACCGATTCTGCATCTAAATGGTTAGTGGGTTCATCTAACAGCAACATATCTGGCTTAGATAACAGCAATTTGCACAAGGCCACACGGCGCTTTTCACCGCCCGATAATGGGCCGATTTTTGCATCCCACGGTGGCAAACGTAGCGCATCGGCAGCAATTTCTAATTGCGTATTCAAGTCAGATCCACTAGCCGCGATAATATTTTCCCACTTAGCTTGCTCTTCAGACAGCTTATCAAAGTCAGCATCTGGCTCGGCATAAGCTGCATAAACGGCCTCAAGCATTGCTTGCGCCTGCATCACCTCACCCATGCCGCTTTCCACTTCTTCGCGCACCGATTTAAGCGCGTCCATTTGCGGCTCTTGCGGCAAATAGCCAATCGTCATATTGGGTTGCCACTGCACTTCACCTTCAAACTCTTTATCGGCATTGGCCATAATGCGTAGCACGGTCGATTTTCCTGATCCATTTAACCCCAATAAACCGATTTTTGCACCTGGGAAAAAAGATAGTGAAATATCTTTGATGATTTGCCTTTTTGGCGGCACGATTTTGCTGACACGTAGCATAGACATTACATATTGAGCCATGGGATTGCTTTGTAGATTTGAAAGATTGAAAGCTTAACAGAAAGCAGGCGCAACTGGTAAGCAGGGCGCTCTTGTGTGTAGGTATAATGTGGCTACTTTTGAAAAAGGCAATTCACATGGCAACTATTACCAGAGCGCGCAACGGTGCGTATGATTGGAATGCTTAATGGCGCTAAAATCCACCATCTACAAAATTGATCTAAACATTGCCGATATGGACAGGCAATATTACGCGCAACACAACTTAACGCTGGCCAAACACCCATCCGAAACCGATGAACGCGTAATGGTGCGCTTAATTGGCTTTGCGCTTTATGCCAATGAAGCATTGATATTTGGCAAAGGCTTAAGCGATGATGATGAACCCGATTTATGGCAAAAAGACTTAACTGGAGCAATTGAATTGTGGATGGATGTTGGACTGCCCACAGAAAAAGATATCCGCAAAGCCTGCGGCAGATCACGCCTAGTAGTGGTAATGCTTTATGGTGGCAGAATTGCAGATATGTGGTGGGAACAAAACAGTAAAGGCTTGTTAAAACTGAATAATTTAACAGTGATCAACTTGCCCGAAACACAAGAACTGGCGCGGCTTGCGGCTAAAAGCATTAATCTAGCTTGCACCATTTCTGATGGTGAAATATTGGTGAGTAATGATGATGGTAGTTTTACGGTTGCGCCAGCGATTTTTAAACAAGTAAGTACATATTAAATCTTCCATATTTGTCATTCCGATGAAAGTCGGAATCTAGTGTTTTTTAAACACGCTGGATTCCGTGTCAAGCACGGAATGACAGCTGGAGAGTGGTGCTTAGCGGGTTTTGACTTGTAATCCCCTGATGCCATGCCGAGCAACGCGAGACGAATCAGGAGTTTTCGGCGAGGACTGTCTGAGCCCGATTTTGTTTTGAGGGCGAGTTCCGCAGCCGCCTGATTTGTTGAGTAGCGCAAGTGTTGCCGAAGGTCATGGCATGGGGTGTCGTTTACTTTGGTTACTTTCTTTTGGACAAGCAAAAGAAAGTAACTTGCTGTCGGCAACCCCGACAAACAATTAGCTTTTACTATTATTTTCTGTAGTAGCAATAACGTAATTTATAAAAGCTGAGCAGCTAATAAGCATAAAGCGTGCATCAGCGCTAGTTAAATTGCTTTGCTCCATTAATGCATGCCTTATACCATCAGCATCACTTGTGTATCCATATAAAGCTGAAAATGCTTTCTCCAAAGCAGAATGCAAGTGACCCTTTTTCTCTAAAAGCTTTAATGCCGTGCTTAAAGTTGCCTTGTCGTCACCTGCCACTTTCTTGCAAAGTGATTCGACTGCCGAAATTGATTCTTTAATTGAGTTTCTATAATCAGGATTTTGTTTATCACTGATTAGTGTAATTGCACTAACTAAATGTTGTTTTACACCGTAATAAGGTGTGGCATTTTCAATTGCTTTCTCAATTTCATTTACTTCGTCAGAAGAACTTATTTCAATAATTTTTCCATCAACAAAACGATAGCCTGAATTCTCTTTTCCAAAAATCTTATTACAATCATTAATAAAATTGTCTCTCTTACCGTCGATGGAATAACCACTTATAAATTCAATGAAATCGTATACTTCATACCATTTAGCTTCAAAAAAATATTTGCGAAGTATTCCCAACCCATAAGGCTCGTCATAGTAATAATCTGGAATTGTATCTATAGGTTTTTTAAAATAGCTTAGCCACAAGCCATTAAAAAGACTATTCAAATTGCTTCCAGAAATATAATCAATCCTGCTGCCAAAGTCATATTTTTGTTTATTAAATTTATCCCAATAATAAATGGTGAGCTGGCTCCAAAGTGAGTTGCGCAAATCCTGATCCAACGACTCAATTTGAATTGCTTTTTCAGCTAAAACAATACCCAATCTTTGTGAAAATTTCATTATTCTACCGTCACACTCTTAGCCAAATTCCTAGGCTTATCCACATCCGTCCCCTTCAACAATGCCGCATGATACGCCAGCAGCTGCACCGGAATGGTATGCAAAATAGGGGAGAGTACGCCTACATGGCGCGGAGTGCGGATTACATGTACGTTTTCACTTTCACTAAAGTGGCTGTCGGCATCGGCGAACACAAATAACTCGCCGCCGCGTGCTTTTACTTCTTGCATGTTCGATTTTACTTTTTCTAGCAAGGCGTCATTGGGTGCGATGACAACTACGGGCATATTGTTATCTACCAGTGCTAACGGGCCGTGTTTGAGTTCGCCTGCGGGGTAGGCTTCTGCATGAATGTACGATATTTCTTTTAGTTTAAGCGCGCCTTCCATAGCGATAGGGTAGTGCACGCCGCGACCTAAAAATAGGGCGTGTTCTTTATCGCCAAAGCGTTTTGCCCACTCGCGAATTTGCGGCTCTAAATTAAGCGCAAATTGCACGCTGCCTGCTAATTGCCTTAATGCGCTTAAATATTCTTGCTCTTTTTCAGCCGTTAGGTGGCCTTTTTGTTTGGCTAATGTGGCGGCTAATACAAATAATGCTACTAATTGCGTGGTAAAAGCTTTGGTAGATGCTACGCCAATCTCAGCACCTGCACGCGTGTAAAAAACTAATAAAGATGCGCGTGGTATGGCGCTTTCTTGCACGTTGCAAATGCTTAAGCTTAGATTTTGGCCTAATGATTTAGCGTGTTTTAACGCTTCCATCGTATCTAGCGTTTCGCCAGATTGTGAAATGGTGACGATTAATTGGTTTGGGTTTGGCACCGATTCGCGGTAGCGATATTCACTGGCAATCTCTACATTACATGGCACTTTTGCGATGGATTCTAGCCAATATTTAGCGGTTAGTGCGGCGTAATAACTAGTGCCTGCGGCTAATATTAAGATGCTGTTTAGTTGATCAAACACTTGCGCCGCGCCTGTGCCAAACAATTCCGGCCTAAATGCGCCGTCGTCAATTAGGGCTTCAATGGTGTCATTTAATGCTACTGGCTGCTCGTAAATCTCTTTTTGCATAAAATGGCTATATGGGCCAAGCTCTAAACTGGCCAAAGAAACATCGCTAGTGTGCACTTTACGCGTGGCTAAATTGCCATCTTTGCCATAAATGGTCACAGCATCTGTGGTTAGCGTGGCCACATCGCCATCTTCTAAATAAATCACTTTACGCGTTACTGATAGCACCGCTGAAACATCGGATGCGATAAAGTTTTCATCGCTACCCAAGCCGATTAATAACGGGCAACCCAAGCGCGCGCATACCATTACGTTTGGTTCATTTACCGTGATCACGCTAATGGCAAATGCGCCTGTAAGCTCTGCCACGGCTTGCTTTACGGCTTTTAATAAATCATTATTTTTTAAATGATGATGAATTAAGTGAGCGATCACTTCGGTATCAGTTTGCGAGGTAAACACATAGCCTAGAGCCATTAATTTATCGCGCTGCTCATCGTGATTTTCAATAATGCCGTTATGTACAACGGCTATTTGCGCGTCATTTTCACTAGGTGAAACATGCGGATGCGCATTGCTCTCAGTGACGCCACCATGCGTTGCCCAGCGCGTATGTCCAATGCCAATAAAGCCTGTTAAATTCGCGTCAATGGCTTTTTCAGTCATATTAATTACGCGGCCAACTGCGCGCACTCGCTCAATGCCGTTACTGTTTAGCACGGCAACACCAGCCGAATCATACCCGCGATATTCCAAGCGGCTTAAACCTTCAATAAGCGTTGATACAACGTTTCTTTTAGCGACTGCGCCAACGATTCCACACATAGATTTACTTTCATAACAAATTTAAATTCTTAATTACAATTAATTGGCTGTTTTTTTATTTATTTTTATTAACCAATTATTTTAGTTTTACATTACTGCCTGTTTAACCGTAGCTTTATGACTTAATTTTAACTGGCCGTTTCCAACCAACGATACTTTTTTGCTCTTTAGCACGGCAAAATGTTAATGCATCTGCAGGCGCATTTTTGGTAATTGTTGAGCCTGCAGCAATGGTTGCATTTTTACCAATGGTTACAGGTGCCACTAATTGCGAATCCGACCCAATAAATGCGCCATCTTCTATAATTGTCCTAAATTTATTCGCACCATCGTAGTTACATGTAATAGTACCAGCACCTACATTTACGTTTTTACCAATAATCGCATCGCCCACATAGCTTAAATGATTGATTTTGCTACCAGTATCCACTTGCGCGTTTTTAAGCTCAACAAAATTACCAATATGCGTTTCGCTTTGTAGAACCGTACCTGGCCTTAATCGCGCAAACGGGCCAATACGGCTATTTTCTCCCACATTTGCATCATCAATATGTGTAAAAGCAGCAATATGCGTGCCAGCACTGATTGTTGCGTTTTTAATCACGCAATTTGCGCCGATTTTTACATGATCGCCCAGAGTTACATTACCCTCAAACACACAATTCACATCAATTTCTACATCAAAACCACAGTTAAGCGATCCACGTACATCTATTCGCGCGGGATCATATAAAGTAACGCCAAGTTTTAATAACTCATCTGCTACACGTGTTTGGTAAACGCGCTCAATTTGGCTTAAATCTATTTTTGAATTAATGCCCGTTACTGACCATTCGTCAGCAGTTATTTCAGCCACCACAACAATTTGATCTGCAACTGCAAACCCAACAATATCAGTTAAATAATACTCATTTTGTGCGTTACTGTTACTTAGCCGATTTAGCCAGTTTTTAAGATGGATATTTGGCATGGCCATGATGCCAGTATTCACTTCTGTAACTTGGCGCTGCTCAATTGTTGCATCTTTATGTTCAACAATTGCTGCAACCAAACCATTATTACGCACAATTCGGCCATATCCTGTCGGGTCAGCCTTGTTAAATGTTAAAACTGCTAATTGATTATTGGCTTTTTGAATTAATGCCTCGCAAGCTTTTGCATCTACTAATGGCACATCACCAAGCATAATCAAGGTGTTGGCATTTGCATCTAAATAGGGCGCGGCTTGTTGCACAGCGTGACCCGTACCAAGCTGTTCTGCTTGATTAACCCAAGTAATTTCCTCAAACGCAAACGCATCTTTAACAATCTCGCCACCAAAGCCATACACCACAATTATTTTTTGGGGATTTAAACTTTTAGCACAATCAATAACATGCGCTAGAATAGCTTTGCCGCCAATTTTATGCAGCACTTTTGGTTGGCTAGAATGCATACGCGTGCCTTTTCCAGCCGCGAGAATTACGATATTTAGTTTGTTTATTGTCATGTTTAAAAAAGATTAATTAGTAAATATCATTGTAAAGTATAAAGATGACACAAACAAAAAAGGCAGCCTAGGCTACCTTTTTTTCTGTTGCATCACTTTTCAGCATTAATGCTTTTTACGTAAACGCTCAATGGCTTGAATTTGAGCCAATGCTTCTGATAATTCAGCCTGGGCTTTAGCATAATCCATATCAGAGCTTCTGTTTTTCATGGCTTCCATTGCCGCTTCTTTGGCTGCAATAGCTTTGGCTTCATCCAAATCGTGGCCGCGAATAGCCGTATCAGCCAATACCGTAATCATGCCAGGTTGCACTTCAAGCAAGCCACCCGAAATAAAAATCACGACTTCTTCAGCAGCATCAGCTAATTGTATGCGTAATGCACCTGGTTTTATGCTGGTAATCATCGGCGCGTGATTTGGGTAAATACCCACTTCACCTGCACCAGCTGGAGCCACTACAAATTCGGCTTCGCCTGAGAATATGCTTGCCTCAGCACTTACTACATCAATATGAACGGTATTTGCCATGTTTTTCCTTTAACTGTTAATTTATTTTATCTAAGCAAAGCAAGGCGCGCTTATTTGAACAAGCTACGCAGCGACGCAGACAGCACATGAAGTGCGGTAAGGAAGCCCGTGTCGTTTAATAAAATTACGCGCAACGCGGCTATGCGACGATAAAATTAATTAATTAAGTGTTTTTGCTTTCTCTACAGCTTCTTCAATACCACCCACCATGTAAAAAGCTTGCTCTGGCAAGTGATCATACTCGCCAGCAACAATGGCTTTAAAGCCTTTGATGGTTTCCTTTAATGGTACGTATTTTCCTGGTGCGCCAGTAAATACTTCGGCCACGTGGAACGGTTGTGACAAGAAACGTTGGATTTTACGTGCGCGACCCACTGCCAATTTATCTTCAGGCGACAATTCATCCATACCCAAAATCGCAATAATATCGCGTAATTCTTTATAACGTTGTAGCGTTTGTTGTACTGAACGCGCCACTTGATAATGCTCTTCACCAACTACTAATGGATCTAACTGGCGTGAGCTTGAATCTAATGGATCTACCGCTGGGTAAATACCAAGTGAGGCAATGTCACGTGACAAAACAACGGTTGAATCCAAATGTTGGAACGTTGTAGCAGGAGATGGATCAGTTAAGTCATCCGCAGGTACGTAAACCGCTTGAATAGACGTAATAGAACCTGTTTTAGTTGACGTAATACGCTCTTGTAAACGGCCCATTTCATCCGCCAGAGTAGGTTGGTAACCTACCGCTGAAGGCATACGACCTAATAACGCTGATACTTCAGTACCAGCTAATGTGTAGCGATAAATATTATCAACGAAGAATAAAACGTCACGGCCTTCATCACGGAATTTTTCAGCCATGGTTAAGCCAGATAGTGCAACGCGTAAACGGTTGCCTGGTGGCTCATTCATTTGGCCAAACACCATGGCTACTTTTGATTCTTTCATGTTATCAAGCTTAATAACGCCAGCTTCTGCCATTTCGTGGTAGAAGTCATTACCTTCACGCGTACGCTCGCCCACGCCTGCAAACACAGATAAACCAGAGTGCTGTTTGGCAATGTTGTTAATAAGCTCAAGCATATTAACGGTTTTACCAACACCCGCACCGCCAAACAAACCAACTTTACCGCCTTTAGCAAACGGGCAAACCAAGTCAATCACTTTAATGCCAGTTTCTAATAAATCTACACTTGGCGATAACTCTTCAAAAGTAGGCGCTTTTTGGTGGATGGCACGACGCTCGTCACATTCAATTGGGCCAGCTTCATCAATAGGGCGACCTAACACATCCATAATACGGCCTAATGTGCCTACACCCACTGGTACAGTAATTTGTGTTCCAGTTGATTTAAAATTTGTACCGCGTGATAAACCATCTGATGAGCCCATGGCAATGGTACGCACGATGCCGTCACCTAATTGTTGTTGAACTTCAAGCGTTAAACCAGCTTCAGCTTGGCTGCTAGCATCGTCAATAATTAAAGCTTCGTACACATTTGGCATTTGATCGCGTGGAAACTCAACGTCAACCACCGCGCCAATACACTGAACCACTTTACCCATTTTAACCACTGCGTTTGCTGTACTCATCTTTTTATCCTATTCAAACTCTATTTTTGAATGTTAATTAAACTCTTATTTGGTTTTGTTGCTCGTTAAGCAACTGCTGCTGCGCCGCCAACGATTTCTGAGATCTCTTTGG
Source organism: Methylotenera sp. (assembly GCA_043759515.1). GTDB lineage: Bacteria > Pseudomonadota > Gammaproteobacteria > Burkholderiales > Methylophilaceae > Methylotenera_A. Next base: position 17,838 of record JAYVLK010000028.1, on the reverse strand, counting down.
TAATAGCTGCTTGACGCGCTTTGTTATATACCAATTTCAAATCGCCAATCACTTCTTTTGCGTTATCAGATGCTGATTTCATGGCCACCATACGTGAGGATTGCTCTGATGCCATATTTTCAGCCACGGCGTTATAAATAAGTGACTCAACATAACGCATCATTAATTGATCAACCACTGGCTGCGCTTCTGGCTCATAGATGTAATCCCAATGACCTGTAGGGCTACCCAGTTTTTCACCTGTTAATGGTAATAATTGCTCCATTACAGGTTCTTGCTTCATGGTATTGATGAATTTAGTGTAGCTAATATAAAGCTGATCGATTTCACCAGCTTCATAAGCATCTAGCATCACTTTGATGGTACCAATTAACGTATCCAGATGCGGTACATCACCCAACCCAATTGTGTGCGATTTAACATTTGCGCCCACGCGGTTCATAAAGCCAAAACCCTTATTGCCGATGGCACTCACTACAATGGCTTTACCGTCTGCTTCCCACGTTTTCATTTGGTTAACCGATAAGCGCAACATATTGGTGTTTAAACCACCACATAATCCTTTATCAGAGCTAACCACAATAAGACCAACATTTTTAATTACTTCACGTTTGATCAAATAAGGATGCTTATATTCAGGGTTTGCATAAGACAAATGCGCTGCCACGTTACGAATTTTGTCGGCATAAGGACGGCTTGCGCGCATTCTATCTTGCGCTTTACGCATTTTAGAAGCAGCCACCATCTCCATTGCTTTTGTTATCTTGCGGGTATTTTCTACCGACTTGATCTTGGTTCTAATCTCTTTACTACCAGCCATTTTATAGTCCTAATAAGTAATTAGTAGGCGCCATTAATAGGCATTAGTCGCTTTAAAATCTTGAATTGCCGCTTCAACCGCTTTTTCGTTATCACCGGCAAGGTCTTTACTGGTTTCAATACCATCCATTAATTTGGCATATTTAGAACCCATAAAACCATGCAATGCGGACTCGAACGCCAGCACTTTATTGGTTGGCACATCATCAAAATAGCCTTTGTTTGCAGCAAGCAATGAAATCGCCATTTTTGAAACACTCAAAGGTGCGTATTGCGCTTGTTTCATCAATTCGGTAAACATACGACCACGATCTAGTTGTTTACGAGTCGCTTCATCTAAATCAGATGCAAACTGGGCAAAAGCAGCTAATTCACGGTATTGGGCTAATGCTAAACGCACACCACCGCCTAATTTTTTAATGACTTTAGTTTGCGCCGCACCACCTACGCGAGAAACTGAAATACCCGCGTTGATCGCTGGACGAATACCCGCGTTGAACAAATCCGTTTCCAGGAAAATCTGGCCATCGGTAATTGAAATCACGTTTGTTGGCACGAATGCTGAAACGTCACCTGCGGCAGTTTCAATGACTGGCAATGCAGTAAGCGAACCTGTTTTACCTTTAACGGCACCGTTAGTGAATTTTTCCACATAGTCTTCATTCACGCGAGCAGCGCGCTCTAATAAACGTGAGTGAATGTAGAACACGTCACCTGGATATGCTTCACGTCCTGGTGGACGGCGTAATAGCAAGGAAATTTGACGGTAAGCGATCGCTTGTTTAGTCAAATCATCATAAACGATCAATGCATCTTCACCACGGTCACGGAAATATTCACCCATCGTGCAACCTGCGTATGGGGCTAAAAATTGCAATGCGGCGGAGTCTGATGCAGTTGCAGCAACCACAATGGTGTACGCCATTGCGCCATTTTCTTCTAATTTACGAACCACGTTAGCAACTGTAGAAGCCTTTTGGCCAATCGCCACATAAATACAGGTCATGTTTTGACCTTTTTGATTGATGATGGCATCAATCGCTACGGCTGTTTTACCCGTTTGGCGATCACCAATGATTAATTCACGTTGACCGCGACCAACTGGTACCATTGAATCGACTGATTTCAAGCCAGTTTGCACAGGTTGCGAAACGGATTTACGCGCAATCACACCTGGTGCTACTTTTTCAATTTTGTCAGTCATTTTTGCATTAACTGGGCCTTTGCCATCAATTGGCTGACCTAACGCATTAACGACGCGACCAATTAGCTCAGGACCAACTGGCACTTCTAAAATACGACCAGTACACTTGACGGTATCGCCTTCAGTAATATGCTCGTAATCACCTAACACAACCGCACCAACAGAATCGCGCTCTAGGTTTAGCGCTAAACCAAACGTATTGCCAGGAAACTCGATCATTTCACCAGCCATCACGTTTGATAATCCGTGAACACGAACGATACCGTCTGTGACCGAAATAACGGTGCCTTGGGTACGCGCTTCACTACTAACTGAAAAATTTTCTAATCTGCTTTTAATCAGTTCACTGATTTCTGATGATGATAACTGCATTATGACTCCTAAGTTTTTCGTGCCTTACGCGGTAAGCGTGTAGGCTAAATTTTGTAACTGAGCTTTGACGGACGCGTCGATCACGGTGTCGCCAACAATTATTTTAATGCCGCCAATCAATTCTGGATCTAACACTACTCTGGCTTCGATTTTTTTACCGAACTTAGCTTCTAAACGCGTTACTAAATCTTTCACTTCCGCGGCACTTAAGTCTGCAGCAGCAAATATCTGCGTTTCCAGCACACCTTCGTCTTGTGCTTTTAGCGCTTCAAAAGCCGTTTGAATAGCTGGTAAAAGCGTAATACGCTTGTTTTCTATCAACAATTTAATCAGGTTTTGGCCAGATTCGTTCAATTGATCGCCACAAGCTTTTAAAAAAGTATTTTGCAAATCGCTGTCAAGGATATTTGGGTCTTCAATGTAAGATTTCATTGAAGGATGCGTTGCAACATCACTTGCAAAACCCAACATAGTTGACCAATTAGCCAGTGCTTTTTGCTCGCGTCCTAGCTTGTAAGCTGCTACTGCATAAGGCCTTGCGATGGTTGATATTTCAGCCATATTTTCCCTGGTTTCTCTTAAAGTTCAGCCGCAAGTTTAGATAGCAAATCGCTGTGATTTTTACTGTCGATTTCTTTACGTAATATTTTTTCAGCGCCTGCAATCGCCAAGCTAGAAACCTGTGCACGTAAACTTTCTTTGGCACGGTTCACTTCTTGATCAATCTCTGACCTTGCGCCTAAAATAATACGCTCGCCTTCAACTTTTGCATTACCTTTTGCTTCTTCAACTATCTGGCTGGCGCGCTTTTCCGCTTGACCGATAATTTCAGTGGCTTTTTGCTTAGCGTCATTAAGCGTTACTTCTGATTTTTTTGCAGCCACTTCAAGCGCATTTTTACCTTCATGCGCTGCAGCCAAACCGTCAGCGATTGTTTTTTGACGTGTTTCAATTGCGCCTAAAAGCGGCGGCCATACAAATTGTACGGTCACCCAAATAAGCACCGCAAATGCAATGGCTTGCGCAACTAAGGTTAAATGGATATCCATGTTTGCTCCAAATGTTGTGTTCTAGTTAATTAAGCTGTTTATAGCGAACGCTATAAAAGCAAAATTTAAGCAAGAGCACTTAATAATGGGTTTGCAAAAGCAAACAATAACGCGATACCAACAGCAATAATGAACGACGCATCAATTAAACCTAATAGTAAAAATACTTTACTTTGTAATTGTGGGATCATTTCTGGTTGACGTGCAGCGCCATCTAAAAAGCTTGAACACATATTGCCTACACCGATACAAGCACCTGCAGCGCCAATACCAACCATTAAACCTACGCCAATTGCTGTGTAACTTTGTACCATTGCTAAATCTGCCATTTTAATTCCCTTTGAGTTAAAAATTACTGCTTAAAATTAAATCTTACTTACTAAAAACACCTTATAGCTTAATGGCTTTCGTGCGCCATTGACAAATAAACCACTGTCATCATCATAAAAATAAATGCTTGCAATGGCACTACTAATAAGTGAAACACTGACCAAGCTGCACCTAAAAATGCTGCGCCTACCATGCCTAAAAGGCCAGAACCAGCCAACATACCTAATAGCAAGAAAATAACTTCGCCAGCGTATAAATTGCCAAATAAGCGAAGAGAATGTGAAAGCGGTTTGGAGATATATTCAATCATGTTGAACATAAAATTGGCTAATAAAAGTAGTGGGCTTGCAATTAGACCAATAAAACCAAGTACACTTTTAGGTTTAAACAATTTTGGGCCACCAAAAGGCGCATAAAATATTTCATGGATCAATCCACCAAAGCCTTTAACTTTGATAGAAAAGAAAATCATTAATATCCATACCGACAAAGCCAATGCAAATGTGGTATTGATATCTGATGTAGGGACTGGACGCCAATGTGTTTCATGTCCACCAATTAATTCCACTACACTGGCAACATAATCAACTGGTAAAAAGCTCATCATGTTCATGGCTAAAACCCATAAAAAAACTGTTAATGCAGCTGGGGCAATAAAGGCATGACGATCGCCATGGAACATGGATTTAGCTTGCTCATCTACGAATTCAAATATGATCTCTACAAATGCTTGAGCTTTGCTTGGCACGCCAGGCTGTGCTTTGCGAGCAACTAACCAAATTAGGCCAATAACTAAAAGACCTAAAAAAACAGAAGTGAATAGGGTATCAATGTTGATACGCCAAAATCCACCAGCATCCCCTACATTTTGCGTGTTAAAACCTAGATGATGCGCAATATAACTTGCTGGCGTTAATGCTTCTTGTGTATGTTCTACGGCCATATTTACTCTATTAAAATTGATTGTCTGGTTAATCGGTTCAACTAACCCAAATTTATTATTATTTGATTATTATTACTTGATCATTTTTACTTGGTAACTAACTTACTCATTGCAGCACCTGACATCAATAAGGCTACAATTAAACCTACTATTAGCGCGACTGGCACTAGATTTTTGTAATGCTTAAAAACTAAAAACAAAAAAGTAAATATAAACAACAACTTAACGATTTCAGACAAAATTAAACTTATTAATATTGCTGCAGCATCATGTTTGTTTCTATTGCGCACAAAAATAATACTGGCGATTGCAGCAGCAAATATGATGGAAAAACCACCTAAAAATGCTGAAATTGCTGCGTGCTTACCATAAAAAAAATAAACAATACTAGCCAAGGCACTTGTCGCACCAGTTTGCCATGCAAGCATGGTTGCAAAAACGCGATTAGTTAGAATCATTTATAGCTTTTTGTACGGCAAAGCTTATAGCTTTTATATAGATTTTGAAAAGCACAACTGTTAACTTAATCAAAAACGCTAGTTAACAAAGTCCGCGATTTTGAATTAAACCGTGATTTTAGTCAAGCACTAACTTGAACTTAATTGTGAATGCTTAAGGCTAAATAACTCACCTAGTTCATGATTATTTTTATGATGTCGTCTAGCTGGTCTAAATTGGTATAACTAATTTTAAGTAGGCCAGAGCCGTTTTGTTTGGCTTGAATATTCACGTGCGCGCCTATTTTTTCACTTAAATTATTTTGCAATGCTAAAACATCTCTGTCGGCATTGATTTTTAGCGCTTGCTGTTTGGGTTTATCTTCAGGTTCTTGGCCAAGGTTCTGGTCAATTTTTTTAACTAGATTTTCTACCTCTCTAACCGATAGATTATCTTGTGCTATTTTGTTAGCCAACATGATTTGTTGTGCTGCATCCAAACCAATCAAAGCACGAGCGTGGCCCATATCTAGTTTTTGCTGCATCAATAAATTTTGAACAGGGGCACATAAACTTAATAATCGCAATAAATTAGAGACTGCAGCGCGTGAGCGCCCAACCGCGTGTGCGGCTTTTTCGTGCGTCATTGCAAATTCATCGATTAAGCGTTTTATGCCAAATGCTTCTTCTAGTGGATTTAGATTTTCGCGCTGAATATTCTCTATCAACGCCATGGCTAATGCCGATTCATCTGCAATTTGACGTATTAAAACTGGCACTTGAGTTAAACCAGCTATTTTGGCAGCGCGCCAACGACGCTCACCCGCAATGATTTCATAGCGATTATCGTTAATTGGGCGTACTAATATGGGCTGCATTATGCCTTGCGCTTGAATCGAATCGGCTAAGGTTTGCAAAGCTGCTTCATCCATATAACTGCGAGGCTGGTATTGGCCAGCTTGCATTTGTGTTACATCCAGCATTTTTAAAGTGTCAGTCGCTACAAATTCTTCGTTATCGTTTGCTAACAGTGCATCTAAGCCACGTCCCAAACCTTTAAGCTTAACCATTAACTACACCTTTTTCTTCAACTAATTGATTTTTAATGATTATTTCTTGAGCCAAGGCTAAATAAGCTGCAGCTCCTTTAGATGCTTTATCATATACCAACACAGGCAAGCCGTAGCTTGGCGCTTCGGCCAAACGGATGTTTCGCGGGATAACTGCGGTATAAACTTTGTGGCCAAAATGATCAACAAGCTGTTGCGATACTTGAACCGCAAGCATATTGCGGTTATCAAACATGGTGCGTAATAAGCCTTCAATTTCTAGAGTAGGGTTTAAATGACTGCGCACTTTTTTAATGGTGTTAACTAAATCAGATAAACCTTCAAGCGCGTAATATTCGCATTGCATGGGAATCATCACCGTGTTGGCAGCAGTTAATGCATTTACGGTGACTAGATTGAGTGCAGGCGGGCAATCTAGCAACACAAAATCATAATCAGTAATGGTTGCTAGCGCTTGCTTTAAACGCATCTCGCGTGCGAGCTCACTGACCAACTCCACTTCAGCCCCTGCAAGTTCGCGGTTGGATGGTGCAATGTCATAGCCACCTTTTTCACTACTAATGATCACTTCTTTTAAAGTTTTTTCACCAATTAAAACATGATAAATGCTTAGTTTAAGGTGCGCTTTATCTATGCCGCTACCCGTTGTGGCATTACCTTGCGGATCTAGATCAATTAACAGCACTTTTTTGTGATTAACGGCCAGACTCGCCGCTAAATTAACACAAGTGGTTGTTTTACCAACGCCGCCTTTTTGATTAGTAATCGCTAATATTTTCATTCGCTGCTCTCGAGGCTTGGCTTATTTTTTGAAGGTGTTCGATCAGCAATTTTATTGTTATACAACAACAAATGGCGTTCGGCAGTCAAGCCGGCTACTTTTAGTGGAATTATACTTGTTGGCCTATTTACAATGTCTAGTATTTCAGCTGTTGGTATTAAGCCTTTCATGGCTAACCACTGCCCGTTAGGCGTTATTAAATGCTGAGTTAACTTTATAAATAACGCAATATCTGAAAATGCACGTGAAATGACTGCATCGAACTTAAATTGCGGCATGTATTTTTCTACCCGAGAATGCACCACTTCACAATTGCTCAAGCCCAATTCACCCTTCACTTGGCGCATAAATATGGTTTTTTTCTGCACAGTGTCTATAGTTGTCACTTGTAATTCTGGCAAGCAAATGGCTAATACTATACCTGGCAAGCCTCCACCACTGCCTACATCTAACAAATTACTGGTTTGAATATATGGCAAAACGCTTAAACTATCTAATAAATGCAAAGTTACCATGTCAAGCGGATCGCGAACTGAGGTTAAGTTATAAAATTTATTCCATTTTTGTAACAGCTTTAAATAAGCCAATAACTTTTCTTGTGCTTCTTTAGGCACCGTTAAATTCATTTCTATTATGCCGTCGGCTAGTAGCTTTGCTTCTGTCATGCTAAAAACCTAAAAGCATCATGCAGCATGCGAATTTTTTTTGTCTATTGGATTTTTAATTTTACGTTTTAAATGAATCAGTAATATTGAAATTGTCGCAGGGGTTATGCCAGAAATTCTACTAGCTTGGCCTAATGTTTCAGGTTTATGCAATGTTAACTTTTGACGCGCTTCAATACTTAAACCATGCACATCTAAATAATCAATATGTTCATCCAGTTTTATATTTTCACTACCTTTTTGTTTGGCTATTTCTTCATTTTGTCTATCAATATAACCTTGATATTTAGCGGCTATTTCCACTTGTTCTTTTACCTCAGCCGTTATTGTTGGCTGTGTTGCCATTAAAGTTTGAAGGCTATCGTAGCTTACTTCTGGACGCCGTAATAATTCAAACAAGCTGTATTCATGATCCAGCGCTTTACCTAATACCGCAATTTGTGTTTCACGTGAAACATCGTTTTCAACAGGGCTAGGCTGAACAAAAGTGCATTTTAAACGCGCTTGTTCAATAGCAACCGCTTCGCGTTTAAGCTCAAAAGCAGCCCAGCGCTCATCATCTACCAAACCTAATTCTCTACCTTTTGCCGTTAAACGCATATCGGCGTTATCTTCACGCAATTGCAGGCGGTATTCTGCACGGCTAGTAAACATGCGGTAGGGCTCTGTTACGCCAGTGGTCACTAAATCATCTACCATTACACCAATATAAGCCTCATCGCGCGCAGGGCACCAAGCCTCTTTGCCTTGTACATAAAGTGCGGCATTTGCACCTGCTAACAAGCCTTGTGCTGCGGCTTCTTCGTACCCAGTGGTACCATTAATTTGCCCGGCAAAAAACAAGCCTTTAATTGCTTTGGTTTCAAGGCTGCTTTTTAACGCGCGCGGGTCGTAATAATCGTATTCAATAGCATAACCTGGCCGCAATATATGTGCGTTTTCTAGCCCTTTAATTGATCGCACCAGCGCAAGCTGAATATCAAACGGTAAGCTGGTAGAAATACCATTAGGATAAATCTCATTGGTCGTTAAGCCTTCAGGCTCTAGAAAAATTTGATGTGAATCTTTATCTGCAAAACGATGAATCTTATCTTCAACACTTGGGCAATAACGCGGGCCAACGCCTTCTATCACACCTGTGTACATGGGTGAACGATCTAAACCGCTTCGAATAATATCGTGCGTGTGCTCATTGGTGTGCGTGATCCAACAGGGCACTTGCGCTGGGTGCTGTGCTGCATTACCCATGAATGAGAAAACTGGCGCAGGGTTATCGCCTGGCTGAATTAAGGTTTGCGTAAAATCAATTGTGCGCCCATCAATACGTGGTGGGGTACCAGTTTTTAACCTGCCAGCAGGCAAGCCAATTTCTCGCAATCTGGCTGCAAGTGATACAGCTGGCGGGTCGCCCGCGCGACCAGCGCTGTAATTTTGTAAACCAACATGAATCAAGCCGCCTAAAAACGTACCAGCCGTTAATACCACACTACGGGATGCAAAACGTAAGCCTATTTGTGTAACTACACCAACTGCACGTTCTTTATCTAAAATAATATCTTCAACTGCTTGCTGAAACAGCCATAAATTGGGTTGATTTTCTAATTTATGCCGAATGGCTGCTTTGTATAAAATGCGGTCGGCTTGCGCGCGCGTTGCACGTACGGCTGGCCCTTTGCTGGAGTTTAAAATTCGAAACTGAATGCCTCCAATATCGGTAGCTTGCGCCATTGCACCGCCTAAAGCATCGATCTCTTTTACCAAATGCCCCTTGCCAATACCGCCAATACTGGGATTACAAGACATTTGACCTAATGTTTCAATATTGTGGGTTAACAATAGGGTTTTTTGACCCATGCGTGCAGCTGTAAGCGCTGCTTCAGTTCCTGCATGGCCACCACCTACTACAATCACATCAAAAATTTCGGGATAATCCATTAGCTACAACTTAACTTTCAATAAATTTGAAAAAATCTGCAAAAAGTTTGCAAAGAATTGGCAAGGAAGTTGATTTTACTTTATTCGCAACCTTAAGTCATGTAAAAGCAATTGATAACGCTGTTTCACGTGAAACAATAGTTTACAAATTTTAATGCATCAACTATTGACGAAAAGGTTGTTGTGCGCCTATAGTGATATGAGCAATTAAGTGTGATTTACAAGCTGGCATCTATTTACTAACATTATTAATTACGTTGCTTGCACAGACACTCACTAAAATTTTAAAATTCGATTTATTCTTATATTTAATTGGGGAAGAACAATGGCTGATATTCAAGAACAAAAAGATTTATTGTCACAATATACCAACAACATTAACGAAGCGGCGCTGCAGGGTATGGCACGCACTTATGCATTAGTACTAAGTAAGCAAGATTCTCGCAATGTTTCATGTGGCGATGCAGCCGAAAAAGATACAGTGCGTAAGAATTTCTTGCAAAAGAAGTTAGGTCTTACGCAAAGTGATGACGTTTTAAATGCAGCTATTGAAGAAGTATGCGTGAAAATGAAAGATGCACGCTTAAAATCACGCTTGGCTTTTTATTATTTATTGGCTGAAAAATTCAATTTATTAGCTAATTTTATTAAGTAATTAGTTGTAATAATTAATGAAGGCGTAAACTGCCTTCTTTTTTTATTTTAACTAACTATTAGTTTATTTACATATTTGGCTGTTCTATTTACCAATACAAAATTTACTAAATATTTCACCCAATAAATCATCAGGCGTAAATTGACCTGTGATGCTACTTAATTCTATTTGCGCTAATCGTAATTCTTCAGCAAGCAACTCAGAAGAATTAAGATTGGTTTGTGCTATGTTTAAATGTTGCGCAACTTTTGTTAAAGCATCTATATGTCTAGATCGCGCCATAAAAACACCTTCATTACCTTGCTGATAACCCGCAAGTTCAAGTAAATGCGCTTTTAATAAATCAATACCCTCGCCAGTTTTTGCAGATAGACAAATATGCGTTTCATGATTGATTTCTTGTTTTGACGCAAGCTCTTGGGTCACATCAATTTTATTGTGCACCCAAATTTTGGTTGTTTCTAACGGCAACTGGCCTAGAATCGATTTTTCTTTATCAGTAATGCCGTGGGCTACATCAACCAAAATTAATGCGATGTTAGCGCTTTGCGTGGCTTGCCAAGTTCGTGCAATACCAAGCTTTTCTATCTCATCATTGGTATCGCGTAAACCTGCCGTATCGGTTATATGCAACGGTACCCCATTGATTTGTATCACATTCTTAATCACATCGCGGGTAGTGCCAGCAATTGATGCCACAATCGCTACATCCTCTCCCGCTAATGCATTCATTAAGCTTGATTTACCGACATTTGGTTGGCCAATCAAAACAATTTGAATGCCTTCGCGTAAAAGGCTACCCTGTTTAGCTTTTGTAAAAACAGTCGCAATCGCTTCTACAATTACATTCAGTTTATTTTCAACATTGCCTTGTGTAATAAAATCTATTTCTTCCTCAGGAAAATCCAAGCAAGCTTCTACATACATACGTAAGTTAATTAATGCATTTAAGGTTTCATTAATGCTGTTTGAAAATTCACCTGACAATGAACGCACAGCGCTAATCGCCGCTTCAGCAGTGGCTGCGTTAATCACATCGGCAACGGCTTCTGCTTGCGCTAAATCAATCTTATTATTTAAAAAAGCTCTGCGGGTAAACTCTCCTGGCAATGCTTGACGCGCACCTAATTCTATACAACGCGCCAACAAAATCTGCATTAATGCAGTGCCGCCATGGGCTTGCAGCTCTAATACATCTTCGCCAGTATAGGAATGCGGATTTGGATAGTAAATGGCAATACCATTATCAATAAGCGATTGATTTATATCATAAAAAGGCAAATATGCCGCATAACGTGGGGCAGGGCAACGACCTAAAATATGCTCAGCTATTAATTGGCTTAACTCGCCAGATACTCTAACAATACCAATACCGCCCGCGCCACTGGCTGTACTAATAGCAGCAATTGTATCGTTATTTTGCATTGCCTTTTTTTAGTAGTGCTGCAGCGTGGATAGATTTGTTCACATACCATTGTTGCAGTATCGATAACACATTATTAACCAACCAATACAATACTAAACCAGCGGGGAAGAAGAAAAAGAATATGCTAAACACAATAGGCATCACTTTCATCACTTTTGCTTGTATCGGGTCAGTCGGTGGCGGGTTCAAATAGGTTTGAATAATCATGGTCGCACCCATTAATACTGGCAAAATATACCATGGGTCAATAGCTGACAAATCTTGAATCCAGCCAAAGAATGGCGCGTGACGTAATTCTACCGATCCTAAGATCATCCAATAAAGTGCAATAAAAACAGGTATTTGCACTAATATTGGCAAACAGCCACTCATAGGATTTATTTTTTCGGTTCTATACATTTCCATCATGGCTTGCTGCATTTTTTGCTTATCGTCGCCAAATTTTTCTTTCATGCTTTGCAGCCGCGGTGCAAGTTCGCGCATTTGCGCCATTGATTTATAACTTTTTGCCGATAAGGGGTAAAAAGCAGCCTTGATTAAAACAGTTAATAAAATAATAGCCACACCCCAGTTATGCACATAACTGTTAATTTTAGATAACACCCAAAATAGAGGTTTAGCAACGATGGTTAACCAGCCATAATCAACCGCATACTCTAAGCCTGGGGCGGCTGCCAATAAAGCTTTTTCAGTTTGAGGACCTGCAAAAAACTGGGCACTGACAACAGATTTTTCGTTAGCGTTAATCGTTTTCCCTGGTACAACTACGCCTATGGCAAAAAGAGTATCTGATAACTGTTTTGTATAAAACTCACGTGTTGCATTGGTTGCTGGAATCCACGCGCTGGCAAAATAGTGTTGCACCAAGCCTATCCAGCCATCTTGGCTAGTTTTTGATAAGGATTCATCGGCCATATCGCCGAATTTAATTTTTACAAAATTATCTGCTTTAGTGTAAAAAGCCCCACCCGTAAAAGTAGGCATCATGGCTGAACCTTGGTTCGATTCGCTATCATGCACAATTTGATAATAAGCAGAAGGTGTGATGGCTACATTACTAGCGTTGTTGATTTCATAACGTACATCAATCACATAGCTACCACGCGTAAACGTGTATACCTTATCAACAATTATTGCATCGCCTGCCCAAGATAAACGTACTTCTTGGGTTTGCGCGCCATCTGCTAATTTGTACGATGTTGCGGTGGTGGTAAAAGCAGATTTATGATTAGGAAGATTTGCGCCCATTAAACCCGTTTGCGCAATATAGAGCATTGGGTTTTGCGCATCACTCATCAACAAATAAGGCGCATTTTTAACTTTGTCTGCAGCATGCTTATTTAACGCCAAGCGTCTTAAATCGCCGCCAATCGTGTCAATTTCAGCTGTAAATAAATCAGTTTTAACTGTGACGCGTTGGCCAGTTTCAAGTTTAAATTGCCCATCTTGGGCTATCACTTTTGAGGTAGTTGGCGTTTCTGTACTTGGTATTTCTGAGTTTGTAGCTGGAATATTAGATAAAGGAAGATCTTGATTTAATTGATTTTGTTTTGCTTGATCAGATGCAACTATCTCAGGTGCATCTTTACGTTGCCATGCATCCCACAGCATCATAATAGAAAAAGAAAAAATAACGAAGAGTATTAAACGGCGTGTATCCATGATTTTTGTGACCAGTTGTGTTTTGGTGAACTAATGTGTTTATTCTTAGTATGTTTATACTTAATGTGTTTATTCTAAAGCTCTAAAGGATTAATTAGGGTTATAGATTTTATTAAGGCGCTGGGTCATGCCCGCCTGCATGCCACGGATGGCAACATAGCAAGCGTTTAACCGTTAATGCAACCCCAGTAATGGCACCATGCTTTTGCAAGCAATCAATCGCATACTTTGAGCATGTTGGCGTAAATCGGCATTGTTGCCCAATATATGGGCTTAAAGTCAATTGATAAAGCTTAATTAAACCTATAAAAAAATGTCTCATATTAAATTTTTAAAGAGTTTATGTACGCGGTCAATGGCTATTTTAAGGTGATTTGTTTAGCGGGCAATTTACTTAATAAACCATCAAACTCTTTTTTTATAATGAGATAATCAGGCTTTAAAAAAGTTTTTTGCACCTGTATAACCAAATCTAAAGGCGCGATTTTTTGCTGATTTAGTCTAAACAACTCTCTTATCACGCGACGCATATAATTTCGATCGACCGCTGATTTAGCTGTTTTTTTAGCCACTATTAAGCCTAAACGCGGCAAAAGCTTGGTATTAGGTTTAAAACGAATCACTAAAAAGGGGCTTGCGATACGTTTTCTAAAATTAAAAACGGATGAAAAATCATCCGTTTTAATTAGTTTGGATTGTTTAGTTAAGCTAAACACAGCCAGCAATTAGAGTATTTATTCGTGCAAAAATGCTCGAAAACTACAGTCCTAAACGGCTACGACCCTTAGCACGACGAGCAGCAATAACCGCACGACCGCCTTTTGTTTTCATGCGTACAAGGAAACCGTGAGTGCGTGCACGACGCGTTTTAGATGGTTGGTAAGTACGTTTCATTTAAATCTCCTGCAATAGATGTGGCAACAAAGCCCTGCATTAAACATTAAAATGGTGCTTTATGTCAATTACTATTTAGTTAAGTTGTTTCAGAATTTGCCTGTGGATAAGTCGCATTAAAAGGTCTAAAATAACAAGCTAACGGTTTTTTATATCAATGCAATATTTTAAATAACTAGAGTCAAAAATTAATATTTCTAACATCATTTCTTTAGTAACTTTTGCGACGGTATTAAGTTTTATGCATGTATTAAGCACAATCAATGGATAACTTTTGGCCAACTTGTCTTAACAGATTTGAACAAGAGCTATCTACGCAACAATTTAATACTTGGATCAAGCCATTGCAATTAGAGCTAGTGGAAAATACTGTTCGTGTGCTTGCGCCCAATAAATTTGTACACCAATGGGTTAAAGAACGTTTTTTAGGCAAGATTGAAAGTATTGCCGCAGAAATTTTGCCAGCTGATACCAAAATTGAATTGGCTATTTCAAAAAAGGTGGCCACCAATGCCAGCGCCGCTAAAAGCTCTACAACACACGATAATGTTAAAAATCAGTTGACTGCGCTTACTTTTACGCTTGATGAGTTGTCAACCAGTAATGAAAATCAAACGAATGATAATGTCTCGCCGCAAAATAATCTAGTTAATACTAATATTAATAAACCTAAAGCTTCCACAAACCTTAACAACCCCAAGCCTAATAGTGATACGACTAAATCCATAAGCGAGCGTGGGTCTGGGCTCAACCCTAGTTTTAATTTTGATAATTACGTTACAGGCCGCGCTAATCAGTTAGCGCGCGCCGCTGCTATTCAAGTGGCCGATAATCCTGGCCAAGCCTATAACCCTTTATTTATTTATGGTGGCGTAGGGCTTGGCAAAACGCATTTGTTGCAAGCCATAGGAAACCACTTAAAGCAGATTAAGCCAGACGCAAAAATTCGTTATTTACATGCTGAGCGCTACGTTTCTGATGTGGTTAAAGCCTATGAGAATAAAGCGTTTGATGCATTTAAGCGGCAATATCATTCGCTTGATCTATTACTCATTGACGATATTCAGTTTTTTGCTAAAAAAACGCGTACGCAAGAAGAGTTTTTTTATGCGTTTAACTCATTAATTGAAGAAAAAAAACAAATCATCATCACTTGCGATACTTACCCTAAAGAGATCATAGATGTTGACGAACGCTTGCGCACCCGTTTTAGCTGGGGTTTAACAGTAGCTGTAGAACCGCCAGAACTTGAAATGCGCGTGGCTATTTTGCTTAAAAAAGCTGAAGAATCAAAGATTAAAATTACTGAAGATGTGGCTTTTTTTGTGGCCAAACAAATAAGGTCAAGTGTGCGTGAACTAGAGGGCGCATTAAATCGCATTGTGGCCATGGCTAATTTTACTGGCCATGCCATCGATGTGCATTTAGCCAAAGATGCGCTACGTGATTTAATTGCCGTGCGTGGGCGCCAAATCACCATCGAAAACATTCAAAAAACGGTCGCTGATTACTACAAAATTAAAGTGGGCGAGATGTATAGCAAAAAACGCTCGCGTAATTTTGCACGTCCCAGACAAATCGCCATGAGCTTGGCGCGCGAGCTCACTAATCATAGCTTCCCTGAAATTGGTGAAGCATTTGGTAGCCGTCACCATACAACTGTAATGCATGCTTGCGAGGAAATTGAGAATTTACGGCTTAATGATCAAACTATTGCACGCGATATTGGGTTTTTAACCCAAGTTATTAGGGATTAAAATAATGGTTGAGATAATAAGGCCTTGTGGATAACTTGAGTGAATAAACTGTGGATTAAAATTGAATAAGGCTTTAAAAGGTAATTTGATCACTTTTGTCCACAAACCATGCACATTGTTTTTGCAGCTTGTTAACAAGGCAAAATAACGCTTAATTAACTGATTTAAATAAGATTATAATGTTATCCACACAAAAGTGCTTTATTACTATTATTATTAGTTTTATATATGCATTAAATAAATAACTAGAATTCCTTTAAAAAACTAACATTTTTAACAATCATTCAATTAAAGATTTAATTTTGGATATAAACCATGCAAATTAAAATAAACCGAGAAGCCTTATTAAAACCGCTTATTAGTGTGACTAGCATTGTAGAGCGCCGTCATACCTTGCCAATATTGTCTAACTTGTTATTAGTTGCCAAAGATAGTCAAATTCAATTAACCGCAACTGACTTGGAAATGCAAATATCGCTGAGCGTAGAAACCACTTTTAATGGTGAGCTATCTACCACTATATCAGCCAAAAAATTCTTAGATATTTGCCGTTCCTTACCCGATTCTGTAGATATAGACATGGTAACAACCGATAGCCGTATGACGGTTAAGGCAGGTAAAAGCCGCTTTAACTTGCAAACCTTGCCCGCAGCCGATTACCCAGTAATGACAAAAGGCGCGAGTACTGACGCAAATGTGACGATTAGCCAGATAGCGCTAAAAAAACTACTTAAGCAAGTAGAGTTTGCAATGGCGCAGCAAGATATTCGCTATTATTTAAATGGTTTATTGTTAGAAGTGGCTAGTGATAATCTGATTGCTGTGGGTACAGATGGGCATCGATTAAGTTTTGCTTCTACCAAACTTAATCAACAATACGAAAAAAATGATGTGATTGTGCCGCGTAAAACCGTTGTGGAACTGATTAAGTTGTTAAACGATAGTGATGACGAGGTAGAAATAGAGATAAACGCAAATCAAGTTAATTTTGCCTTTGGCAATATTCGTTTAATTTCAAAAGTAATCGACGGAAAATTTCCTGATTATCATCGCGTGATTCCAGCAGGACATCAAAATAGCTTCTCGGTTAATCGCACAATGATATTAACAGCCATGCTACGCGCTTCAATTTTATCAAATGAAAAATACCGTGGTATTCGTATGGTTATCACGCAAAATAATTTAAAATTAATTAGCACAAATACCGAGCAAGAAGAAGCCGAAGAAGAATTAGATATTGATTACATTAAAGACGGCCTGGATATTGGTTTTAATGTCACCTATTTAATTGATGTGTTAAATAATGTTAGTGATGAAACCATCACTTTTTCATTTGCAGACGCTAATAGCAGTTGCTTGATCACTATTCCCACTGATGAAAATTACAAATATGTAGTGATGCCCATGCGTATTTAGCGCCACGTTACTAAACAATTGTTCCACGTGAAACCTTGATTTAAATCCAATAGAAATTTTTTAAATAAGTAAAGAAACCTCATGGCCAAAGCACCAGCACCAAGTGAATACAACGCAGACAGTATCAAAATTTTAGAAGGGCTTGACGCGGTACGTAAACGCCCTGGTATGTATATTGGCGATACAAGTGATGGTAGCGGCTTACACCACATGGTGTTTGAAGTGCTTGATAACGCTATTGACGAGGCCTTAGCAGGCCATTGCGATGATATCAAGGTCATCATTCACCCAGATAACAGTATTAGCGTCTCAGACAACGGGCGTGGCATTCCTACTGATATTAAAGATGATGATAAGCATGACCCTAAACGATCAGCGGCTGAAATCGTGATGACCGAATTGCACGCTGGCGGCAAATTCGAT
>JAYVLK010000027.1:0-3280 GCA_043759515.1 Methylotenera sp. | reverse complement strand
ACTTCTTCTAATTTTTGGCTTTTGTTTTCAAAGTCAAAGATACCCCCGAAGAGCAAGATGGCGCTCGCTTAAATCAATTAAGCGATTGGCAATACTATTAAGTTGTTCGGCTTCCATAATGACGGGTGACTGGCAAAAAAAACGATATTATACCGCAAACACTTAAGCGCCTACTTGCTTGTAGCAGTAACAGCTTCGCCGTTTTCTTTAATAAACAAACCAATATTCGGGTTTTCTAATAACAACAAAACCAATTCCGATGGCCGGCATAATTTTGCGCCTTTTATCGTTTCTACAATTGGGCGGTTGATTAAAATGGGGTGACGCAGCATAAAATCTATTAATTCGCACTCTTTTAAATTTTCATCTGCCAAATTTAGCTCTGTGTAAAGTTTTTCTTTTGCTCGCAATAACTCACGTGGCGTAATTTGCATGCTTTCTATTAGCTCAAGCAGTTTTTCGCGGCTTGGCGGTGTTTTTAAATATTCGATTACCAAAGGCTCTACGCCGCTAGCACGAATCATCGCCAAAGTATTACGCGAAGTGCCGCATGATGGATTATGGTAAATAATCACGCTGTGCATTTTTATTCCCTTTCAATAATTTTATTGCGGTTAAGCGTTGTTGAAAACTAACTAAGCAGCCTCATACCAGTTACGGCTTTTATTGACGATTGAAACGATGGATAGCATGACAGGAACTTCGACCAAAACCCCAACTACCGTTGCTAAAGCAGCACCAGAGTTAAATCCAAAAATGGCAATGGCGGTTGCTACCGCAAGCTCAAAAAAGTTTGATGCACCAATTAATGCAGATGGCCCTGCAATACAATGCGCTACCCTGAATTTTTTGTTTAACCAGTAAGCCAGCAACGAATTAAAATAGGTTTGAATAATAATCGGCACAGCAAGCAGGCCGATAATAATGGGCTGACTTAAAATTTGTTGACCCTGAAAACCAAATAACAGAACTAATGTAGTTAACAAAGCCAGCATAGATAAAGGTTGCATGCGCCTTAATGCCAGCTCAAGCGTGTTATTTTTAAGCAAAAAATAACGCAGCATTTGACTTAAGATGACGGGCACTACAATAAATAGTAACACTGATAAAAAAAGCGTATTCCAAGGCACGGTTATATTTGATAACCCCAGTAGTAGAGCGACTAATGGCGCAAAAGCGAATAACATGATCGCATCGTTAATGGCCACCTGCGAAAGCGTAAATTTCGGTTCACCATTGCATAGATTGCTCCAAACAAACACCATAGCCGTGCAAGGTGCGGCTGCTAGTAAAATTAAGCCGGCAATATAACTTTCAATTTGCGCTGCAGGAAGAAAATCTGCAAAAAGTTGCCTGATGAATATCCAGGCTAATAAAGCCATTGTAAAGGGCTTAACCAGCCAGTTAATAAATAGCGTAATGCCAATGCCGCGCCCATGGGCTAACACCTCACGCATTGCGCCAAAATCTATTCTCAACAGCATGGGGATAATCATTAGCCAAATGAGAGCGGCGACTAACAAGTTTACCTCCGCAATTTTTATCCCTGCAATTGCTTGAAAAAACTGTGGCATTAATTGGCCTAAACCAATGCCCACTAAAATGCAACCCAAAACCCACCAAGTCAGATTTTTTTCAAAAGCACCTATTTTGAAATCAACATCATCTACGTTTCTACCAGTTTTTTCTAATAATTCATTCTTGTTCATATTAACCTTGTGCTGTTTAAGTGTGGTCACTTTAAAAATCAGTAGTGCATTTAACCAATTAAAACCCTCGAGTACAACCTTATTTAAAACTGACTTTTTGTCACATTTTTGTCACAAATTTTTTATATGATGAAAGTTGAATTTATTGATTATTCTTACCAAAATTATTTTTAAACCATTGATTTGGAATAAATGATGTTTGGATAAACGCAGTACAACAAATTTAAGTTACAGCGACATTACATGATAGTAAGTTTTTAAGGAGATTTTAATGCAAACTAAGTTAGTTAAAGGTTTAAGTGTAGCGGCTGTGTTAGCGGCTACTTTTTATGCATCGTATGCAACGGCTGCAGATAAATTAATCAAAATTGATGGCTCTAGTACGGTCTACCCAATTACCGAAGCGGTAGCCGAGGAATATCAAAAAGCCACTAAAGTTAAAGTGACTGTAGGCATTTCTGGTACGGGTGGTGGCTTTAAAAAGTTTTGCCGTGGTGAAACTGATATTTCAAACGCATCACGACCAATCCTTAAAAAAGAAATGGATGCTTGTAAAGAAGGTGGTGTTCAGTACATTGAATTGCCAATTGCTTATGACGGCTTAACAGTAGTTGTGAACAAAAATAATGATTTTGTTAAAAGCTTAACCGTTGAAGAATTAAAGAAAATGTGGGAGCCAGCAGCGCAGGGCAAAGTTAAATCATGGAAACAAATCAATGCCAGCTATCCAGATACGCCGTTAAAACTATTTGGAGCAGGGTCAGACTCTGGCACATTTGATTATTTTACTGAAGCCATTGTTGGCAAAGCAAAATCAAGCCGTGGTGATTACACCGCCTCAGAAGACGATAATGTAGTTGTGCAAGGTGTGGCAAGTGACAAAGGCTCGTTAGGCTACTTTGGTTTCGCTTATTACGAAGAGAACCAAGATAAGCTTAAAGCGGTGCCAATTGTGGCTAAAAAAGGTGCGCCTGCGGTTATGCCATCGTTTGAAAGCGTTAAAGATGGTTCATACCAACCACTTGCGCGCCCAATCTTTATTTATGTAAATGCAACTTCAGCTGCATTTAAGCCAGAAGTGAAAGCGTTTGTTGATTTCTATTTAGCTAACGCACCAACTTTGGTTAAAGAAGTTAAATACATTCCATTGCCAGCTAATGAATATGCTGCCGTTACAAAGCATTTTAAATCATTAAAACCAGGTACGGGTTTTGACGGTACATCAGAAGTTGGCGTGAAAATAGAAGATTTATTAGCACGTATTAAATAGTTTTACTAGATTTTTAAAACTAGAAGTATAAAAAAGGTGACTGTCATTAGTCGCCTTTTTTTATTACGTTAAACAATTTAATTAGCTTTGCAGTTGTCATCATTTTGTCATATTAGTGTCATATAATCCCAAGAATAATTTATTGATAAGGTTTAACTAATGAAAATGCTGGCTCACAATATTTTTGTCTCATCGATCTTTTTTGCTGTAACCCTGTTATCTGCCTGCTCAAAATCAGACAGCCCTAACCAAAACAATGCAGCAGAAACCGCCAATAAAACAGGTGCAAATGCGATCATTA
>JAYVLK010000026.1:0-74972 GCA_043759515.1 Methylotenera sp. | reverse complement strand
GCTTCTTGCACATTAAAATAAACCCACATTTTGCTAATGTCAGATAAGGTTGTCAGCAATTCACCTTCTGCCAGCAAGCTACCATTTCTCACATTGAAGTGATCCATAATGCCGCTAAAAGGTGCGTTTATATTGGTAAAGTTTAAATGCGTTTGCGCTAAAGCTATTTCTGCATTTGCCTTATCCAGCTTGGCTTTTGCAAGTGACAATTCATTAACGGAAACAATATTTTTTTCAGTTAACGCTTTGGTATTTTCGTATTCAATGCGCACCATTTCAGCCTCGGCTTTTGATTTAAGCAATTCAACTTCGTACAAATTGGGCATGATTTTAAACATGCGCTGGCCTTTAACCACCGATTGCCCTTCATCTACAAAAATATCTTGCAGATAACCGCGCTCTAGCGCCCTCATTTCAATGTGTTTGTAAGCGTGAATCTGAGCAACGTACTCTTTTGTTATAGCAGTATCTTTGCGAAAGGGGTTGGTAACTTCAAACTTTACAACCTCTTTTTTAGGTTCTTCTTTACGTTGGCAAGCACTTAACAACAAGGCCGCCATACATAAACCAGCAATAAATTTATTGTTCATATTCATTTCAGTTTTTTAAAATTAGAAAAAGTTTATGTTACGTGTATACCAAAATATTCTTGTTTTTATTAAAATGCTCGAACGATAAATACGTTTTTTACACGCGTGATTATGCAAACCAATGCATATTGAGTTGGGATTAAACTGATGAAGTGTTTTGATTTACAACTGAATTAAAAATTGATTCAACAAGTGATTTTTAATCTAACGGCCAAAAAAACATACCGCACAAAAGCTACTTGTTTAAATAAATCGTATTAAAGTTTGTCATACAAACATCGGTTTAAACCGATGTTTGTAATGGGGGAGAGCGGGGTTGAATGTGGTATAAAAATGTAAGACGAGGGATGATTTTGCTACGCGAACTGGCCAATATTGAAATTATGGCAGTAAGCGCTATTGATAAGCTAACCGTAAAAGAACTTAAGGAATCGTTTTGCAGCAGTGGCGGCTCAACGTCATCAAAAAACTCTTGCATTTCAAAAACAACAACACGAGATGAAGTGTCGTTTGAATAAGAGTTGTCACTAGCATTAAGAAAAAGAGCAAAACCAAGCACTGCAATTAGCATTGTTGCAAACAACAATTTGATTTGTAACTTATTTGAGGTTGTACTAAATTTCATTATTTATCTAAATGTTTGCAAATACTTTAAAAGAACTTTTTAATGGAGTTTATAACAGACGTCTTTGAGCTATATTAGATTAAACGCGTCAATTCAATTAATTATATTCTACAAAATTGGTTATTACAACGTTGTTAACTGTTCATTAACATTGCCTAATAAGACTGCTTATTTAAAAAAGTTTTTAAAGTAAAACTTACTATTAAACAAAACAAAAAATAATAAATGAGTGTTTAATCAAACTGTAGATCATTATCGCAACACATAAAATCTGTTTTCAAGCGTTTTACCTACTTTAATCTTATCTAACTGGCTCCCCGCGCTATCGCCTAATTTGCTTAACCTCTCATCTGGGTGTGGGTGGGTTTTAAACAATAGTGCCACGCTGTTATCGGTTTTGTTGGTTTGGCCAATTGTTTGCAATACTTCCGCTAAGCCGAAAACATCGTAACCAGCGCGCGCGGCTAATATGATGCCGATACGATCAGCTTCAAACTCAGCATCTTTATCTAAACTTCGTGCGCTAATCTCTGCACCTGTACCTAGTGCTTTTTGCGCAAGCTTATTCTTTTTACCAAATTTTTCAGTTATAAAGTTTGATCCAATATTCAATAATTGCTGTTTTTGTAACACTTTAAGCTGATGTTTTTTAACAATATGCGCGATCTCATGGCCTAATACACCTGCTAATTGTGCTTCGTTAGTTAATTTTTGATACAAGCCTTTGGTGATTAACACATAACCACCAGGGGCTGCAAAAGCGTTTAAATCATTACTTTCAATCACGCCAAATTTCCAAGGTAAATCAGCACGTTCCGATTGGCTGGCAACCCAGCGCCCCACTTTATTCACGTATTTTTGCAACGCTTCGTCATTAACCAGTGGCGCTGCACCTAGTAAGCTACCCGTAATTTCGCGGCCCAATGCTACTTCTTCTTCTACGCTAGGGTTTTTCCAGTTGAACGCGGGTTTTTCTGGTTGAGCTTGGGTACTAGGTTCAGCAACCGCGCTTGGTTGAGTAGGTTTGCCCTCGCTTGAAGCGGGATTGTTGGTAGTATTGGATTCGTTTGCAGGTGCAGCAGGGTCAATTTGAGGTGCGTTGTTATTAGCATTATTGTTAGTAGTCCCATCACCATTTTGCATCTCTTCGATCTTTTGTTTAGCTGCATCTTCAAGCACTTTGCCAAAATCGAAAGCCAACGTTAGGGTAGAAATTAATGGCGTATAAACTAAAACAGTAGATAAACATAACCTTGTTAATAATTTATTCATTATTTAACTCCTTTTAAATGAGCTAATTGGCTTGCACTTAGCCCGCCAGCATTGGCAAATTGCTCGCCTTGAGAGGGGTTTACAGCGTAAGCTTCCATTTTTGCCATTTCAGCCTCATTAAATTTGGCAGCTTTTAATTCCTCAGCACTCAAACCTCTAATGCCAGTGGTAGAAACCACTTTGCCAGTGCCGGCGCGGCCAGTGGCTACATCTATTGCGCCACCCAATTGATTATTGCTAGACGCACCACCTTGTTTAACTGACAACAAGCGTACCCAGCCTGTGGTTTTATTTGTTTTAACTTGTAGCCAAGCGCCTTTTTTTTGCAAAATATCAACGCTTTCGTTTTTGGTTAAACTTCCCGTTGTTTTAGCATCAGAAAACGGTTCTTTGCGTAAACTATCTGGTTTTAAGGCAGTGCCTGGTGTGCCAGAAAAACCAATGATAGGGCTTATTAATGCTAATAATAAAATCATTTTTAATTCGTTTTTCATGTTAAATCCTTCGTTCTTTTATGATCGGTTTGCTCGGTGTTAGGATGCTCAAGCTTTAATATACTTTGCGCGAATATTAAACGCCACTGTGATGCCAATGACAACGTTTCAACACTCACTAATTTGCTTTCATGCGCAATGTAACGTGTAATGGTGGTATTTGGTAGACCCAACTCTAAAACCAAAGCAGGCAGTGCATCGCCTAATTGTTGTGCGTCTTGTGATGCGGCTTGAGCATATTCTGGTTTATTAAGCGCATATATCCAGCTAACCACCACCATATCGCCAAATAATCCCCATATGCCGCTTTGAATGCCTTGCAAAATCTCAATGGTGTTGGGTGTAATGCTGGCTAACTCTATTTTGCGCTTTAATTTTTTTAAAAGCGCATCACTTAACGCCTCTTTACTTTCAATAATAATTGGCATCACTAAAACGCCATTTTCTGGTGTGTCAGATGATACGCCAAAGGCTAGCCAGCGTTGCAAGGCACGGTCAGTAGCTAATGCGTATATTTTAGCGATACTGAAATACGCTACAGCCCACAATATTGGCGCGGTTAAATCTAGATAAGTATTGCTCACGTTAATAGCAACGTACGACAACACTAACAACCCGATTTGGCTGCTGGTAAAAATAGTATTGAATTTATCGCGATCCACTTTTACATAAAACGCAAAAGTGGTGAGCCAAATCAACAATAAACTTAACAACACATAAGGCGTTTGGCCTCGCCATACTTTTAAATAATCCCCATGTTTCGCGTTGTCCATTGCAGTTGCTAAAATCTCAACGCCTGGAAATTGCTTATCCATGGCCGTTGGTTTTATATCAAAAAGGCCAGGTGCGGTTGATCCAATAATGACGATTTTATTGGTAAATTCATTTTGTGGTCTTTTTTTGTTTTGACTTGCTAAATCGGTAAACACATCGCTAAAGCTGGCATAAGTATACGTAAAAGGCTTGCCACGCCAGTTAATCAACATATCTTGAGGAATCTTAGCAGTGTTAGCACCGCTGTAATTGGCCAACACAATCGGTAGCGAAGGTAAGCGCCAACCGCTTTCATCGTGAAACATACGGTATTCGCGCACAACGCCGTCATTATCGGGGTAAACATTATGTGTGCCTAATCTATCTGCCTTAAGTGCGCCTTTAAAATAGGGCAAAATCACTGCAATCGGCTTATTTGTTTGGTTATTTTTAGTTTCAACACCTTTGCTACGTTTAATGCCTGGAATCTTGTCTGGCGTGATTTGGCTTAAATGATCTTGGCTAGGATCTAAACGTAGAATGGGAAAAAACGTGTTACCGCTCGCTGCAATCACCTCGTTAAAATAAGCGTCCGAATCTGGGTTATAAATATCGGCGTCACTAAACACAATATCAAACACAATGGCTTTAGGTTTTTGTGCCTGAATATTCTCTACAAATTCGCCCATCACCTGGCGCGGCCACGGCCAGCGGCCATACTCTTTAGAAAAAGCAGCTAAACTAGCTTCATTAATATCCACAATCACAATATCTTTATCAGCCGCTGGCACAAAAACGCGATACTTCACCATAAAATCAAACGCTTTATCTCGCATATTCAAGCCAACACCAAACGTACTGGCATCAAGCAATACAACTAAGCTAAAAAGCGTGGCTAAATAAAGGTAGAAATTATTTTTAAGCTTGCGGGTGATGTTTGCCAGCCATTGGCCGAGCAGAAGTTTGAATTTAGTCATAAAAAAGTTGAATATTGCAATACCTAATTTGAGTGATTGACATTAACTATGCCAAATATAGTATTAAATTTGCATTAATTTAATGCTGTTTTGATATTGATTTTTAAAGGAGTAATTTATGTTTATTAAACAAATACCATTAGCAATATGCATGTTAGGATTAGCTACAATATCACATGCAGCATCATTTACATTTAGTGGAAATATTGCAAACCATAACGATATTGTACGTGTGGATTTTACTTTAGCAAATGATGCAACCAATGTTCGAGTGTGGACAGACTCTTTTTTGGCTACTGGCCCTACGCAAAATGGGCCAGGCACTAACTTTGACCCAGTAACTGCTTTATGAAATACGAATACAGGCGAACTTTTAGATGAAAATGATGACGATGATTCGATAGATCCTAGTCAAACTTATTTTGATTCTGGCTTTTCTTTAGCAACTTTAGCAGCTGGTAATTATTTTTTTACTGTAGCTGCTTATCCAAATGAAGCAAACGGTGACAATATTTCTGAAGGTTTTGAAGCTGATGACGAAGAACCTATACCTATAGCCAATTTTGACCAGCCCGCAAATGAAGGTAACTTGCGTGGCACATTTTGGCGCATTAATTTAGATGGTGTTGATGGTGCAGTTGGCCCAATTGACCCTAACCCAAGCGAAGTACCTGTTCCAGGCGCTGTTTGGTTGTTTGGTTCAGCCTTACTCGGTTTTGCAGGATTTGGTCGTAAAAAATCAATTTAATATAGATTAAGGTTTACCTAAGCCTCTAGTCACCTAGAGGCTTTTTTGTTTGTGCGGTGCAATGTCGTTTAACCACGCATAAGTTATAATACGTAATGAATTTTACCGTTATCTTGATTATTTTAAGTGTTGTTAACGCCTGTTTATTGCTGTGGATACTATGGCGTAGTCATCAAAATCATTCGGCCACTTTGTTGTTAAACCAGCTTGAAAATCAATTGGAGCTTAAACATCGCGCGATGTTGCTTGATTTAAATGATGGCTTAAATAAACTAAGTGATCGCATGAATATGAGCGCGCAAAACACCAGTGAGCGCATTAACACTGCCTTGCAAGCCAATAGCGAAATGTTAAAAACCTCTGTTTCGCAAGAGTTACTAGCCACGCGCGATGCCATGCAAGCTTTACAACTGGCTCAAAACAATAGCCTGGCGCTTACCCGTGAAACCGTGCTTGATACCATGCACAAAACTTTAAGTGAGCAAGGTAAAGCCCAACAAAGCCTGATTACTGACACTATGCTAAAAGCCACTACTACGCTCATTCAAAGCGTTGAAAGCCTTGGCAAAATAGTGGATAGCCGTCTGGAAGTGATTGGCGGCAAAGTGAATGAGCGCTTGGATGAAGGCTTCAAAAAGACCAATGAGACTTTTGTAAGCGTAATGGCGCGTTTGGCTACCATTGATGAAGCACAGAAAAAAATCGATGGCTTAACGGTTAATATGGTGAGTTTGCAAGAACTGCTGGGCGATAAGCGTAGCCGTGGTGCGTATGGTGAGGTGCAATTAGAAAGCTTGGTGCGTAATGTGTTGCCAGCAGGTGGTTACAAAATGCAACACACGTTTGAAAATGGCGCGCGGGTAGATTGCGCCTTATTTTTACCAGAACCCACTGGCACAGTGGCGGTTGATAGCAAATTTCCACTTGAAAACTACCATAAGATGTTTGATAGCCAGTTATCAGAAGCTGCCCAAAAAGTGGCCGAGAAACAATTTAAAGCCGATATTAAAAAGCATGTGGATGATATTGCCAGTAAGTACATTATATCGAACGTAACATCTGACGGCGCTGTGATGTTTATACCCGCTGAAGCGGTTTTTGCTGAGATACATGCTTATCATCCCGAAGTAATTGATTATGCGATGATTAAACGGGTTTGGCTTGTTTCGCCCACTACCTTAATGGCGGTACTTAACACGGCTAGAGCCGTATTAAAAGATGTAGAAATGCGTAAGCAAGTGCATATTATTAAGGATGAGTTAGGCAAATTGAGCAAAGATTTTGAGCGCTTTGATGTGCGCATGAAAAAACTGGCCGATAATATTCGCCAAGCGCATGAGCAAGCGCAAGATGTGCACATAAGCAGCCAAAAAATCACTAATCGATTCAAACAAATTGAGCGTGTAGAGCTAAGCAATCAAAGCGCAGATTTGCTGGATTTGATTGAGGACTCAATTGATTCCAGTATTGAATCTAACATTGATATAGCCAGTGATACGCCAGATTTATTTTTAACAATTGATAAAAATCCAACTAAGTAATTGAATAGTAATCAATAAAACATGCAAATTAAAATACTCTATTTTGCCCGACTTAAAGAAGTGGTCAATTATTCTGATGAAGATATTGACTTACCAAATAATGTTAAAACCATTACAGCGCTTAAAAATCATTTAGCAATACGCGGTGAGCATTGGGCTAATTTGTTCAACGGCAAGCAAGTGATTCGCGCAGCGATCAATCATGAACTAGTCGATGATATGGCCAACATCAATGCCAATGATGAAGTGGCGTTTTTTCCACCTGTAACGGGTGGCTAATGTTTAATCAGCTTGATGCTAATTAAAAACCATGAGTATAAGAGTTCAAACAGATGATTTTGATGTTGGCTTAGAGCTTGCAAATTTGCGTTTAGCAAACCCAAAAATTGGTGCAGTAGTCAGCTTTATTGGCCAAGTGCGTGATTTAAACGATGATCAAATTGTGCAAACACTCACTTTAGAACACTATGCGGGCATGACTGAAAAAGCACTTTTAACGATTGAATTAGAAGCTAAAAGCCGCTGGAACCTTATTGATAGTTTGATCATTCACCGCGTAGGTACACTTAAACCGCTAGATCAAATTGTGTTAGTGGCCGTTAGCAGCGCGCATCGCGGTGAAGCTTTTAAAGCGTGCGAATTCATCATGGATTTTTTAAAAACTAAAGCACCATTTTGGAAAAAAGAAAGCACGCCGACAGGTGAGCGTTGGGTGGAGGCTAAACTAACAGACGATGCAGCCACTGCAAGTTGGAAACAGTAATTTAAACAAAAAGACTTATGCAAAAACTAAAATATAATGAATTAAACGCCAGCGTCAATTTGAATGCTTTTACATTTGAAACCACAGCACAATTAATTAATGAATCAATGTTTAATGAGCCAGATAGCCATGCTTGGGTTGCCCAAAGTGAGGCTAAAAAGGTAGCGTTGTTTGGCTTGAATATGCAGCAAGCAGGCTTTAATGTATTGGTTTTAGGCGCAAATGGAAGTGGACGTACATCGCTTATGCAAAGCGCGATGAAAGAGGTGAGTAAAAATAACGCGCAAGCCAATAAATCATTACCACTGTTTGATTTAGTAGCTTTATATAATTTTGAACAGCCTAGCCAGCCCGCACTTTTAAAATTGATTGTAGGTAATGGTGCCAAATTACGCGTTGAAATGGATATATTTGCACGTGCTTTAATGGCAGAGCTACCTAATTTTGTGGCAGCTAAAGATCAGCCAAGCATGCTTACCAAAGCCAATGACTGGTTAAATATTAGCGTTAATGCGCTGAAGCAAAATTTTGAAGCAGATGTTAAGCCATTGCAGGCTTATTTTGGTTTATTGATAAACGAAGTTTTAGCTTATTTAAAAGCTTGGCAGCCGCTAGTTAATAGTGATTCAGACAATGCGCTTGAAGGCTTGATCAGCGAAGCTTTTTTTGCGCGGTTTCGGGTTAACGTGTTGGTTGATAATCGGCATTTGACCAGTGCGATTGAATCTAAATCTAATCAAGATAATGCACTAAACGACACATTTAAAAACCTTGGAAAAAACGATAATAGCCAAATAAAAATAATAAACCAGCCAATAATACTTGATAACGATCCTAGCTTACAATCCTTATTTGGCGGGCTTGAAAGCGCGTCCGACTCTGCTATATCGCCCGATTACACGCGGCTACGCGCAGGCAATTTGCATAAATGCGACAACGGTATGCTAATGCTGCATTTACGCGATTTGCTTAATGATGAACAAAATGGCACGCAAATACTTGAAAAGCTGCATCGGTTTTTACGTAACGGTACTTTGCAGATTGAAGATGCTGGTAATAACGCGCAAAGCACCAGTTATGTGACCAATAACACGCTAATACCGCTTAAAGTAAAGCTTGTTTTAATTGCCACACGTGATGATTTTTACGATTGCTTAGACGAGCAACCCGACTTTTTTAATCACTTTCCCATCAAAGTAGAATTTGCTGAACGCATACCTGCCACCACCGAAAATTATGCTGCAATAGCAGGTTTTGTGGCGCAAAAATGCGTGCAGCATGGTATTGCACATTTTGAGCGCAATGCGGTTGAAGCGCTTATTGGCGCGCTGCAACGTTTAGAAGAAGACCAAACGCGTATTAGCACTAATTTAGCTTTTTTAGAACGATTAATGTTAGAAAGTGCAGCTTTTGCTTATGGTGAACAAATCGTAAACGAAAGCCATGTAAAAGCCGCTATTCAAGCAAAATCTACCCGCAATCAATATTTTGAAACGCAAATTCGCGATTCGATTATCGATAACGAATTGTTGATCCAAGTGCATGGCGATGTAGTAGGGCAAGTAAACGGATTAACGCATATTGAGCTGGGTGACGCTAGTTTTGGTTCACCCATTCGCATTACTGCGCGTTGTTACCCAGGTGGTAGAGGGCTAATTAATATAGACCGCGAAGTGAACATGAGCGGGCCTAACCACGACAAAGGCATTTTTATTTTACAAAATTGGCTAAGTGCCAGCTTTAGCCATTTAGCGCCGTTAAGCCTAAATGCATCGTTAGTGTTTGAGCAGGAATACAACGGTGTTGAGGGCGATTCGGCTAGTTGTGCGGAATTATTCGCGTTACTTTCGGCACTGGCTGGTTTGCCTATCAATCAAGGCATGGCAGTTACTGGTGCCTTAAATCAATTTGGTGAGGTAATGCCAATTGGTGGGGTGAACGAAAAAATTGAGGGCTACTTTAGGGTTTGCTTAGCGCTAGGTTTAAATGGCAAGCAAGGCGTGATTATACCTAAGCGAAATCTCCGCCATTTGTTGCTAGACGAAGCAGTGGTGCAAGCGGTTAAAGATAATCAGTTTCATATTATTACAATAGACCATGTGCTTGAAGGCATTGAATATTTAACGGGATTAAAAGCTGGCGAACAAGATGCACAAGGCGTGTACGCGCCAGAAACCGTGATGGGACATGTGCAAAAAGTATTAGCTAATTACCGTAAAACGTTGGAAACGAATCAGCCGTATCAAGCCAAAAGACAGCTTGATTTGATTTAATTTATAAGATTATGCAATGAATAAAACCATTGAAAACCCAAATGACGATAAATGCCGAATCGACAAATGGCTGTGGGCAGCGCGCTTTTTTAAAACGCGTAGTTTAGCGATTGACGCCATTGATAGCGGCAAGGTGCGTGTAGATAATGACCGCATTAAGCCTGCAAAAGAGGTTAAGCTTGGTCAACTTATTGCTATTCGCAATAAAGATGTTGAAATAGAAGTAACCGTATTGGGATTAAGCACAATACGCCGCGGCGCGCCAGATGCGTCTTTATTATATGCCGAAACGGATAGCAGCAAATTAAAGCGTGAGCAAGCAGTGTTAGTGCGTGAATATGATATTGGCAATAGAGATAGAGGCGCTGGGCGCCCAACTAAACGCCAACAACGCGATATTAAGAAATTTACTGGTATTTATTAACGAATTATTTGTAGGAGCGACGCCCTCGTCGCGATAACCTCTCGGTTAATAAAACACACAATCCAATTTTATAAACTTGAGCAAACTTATAAAAACAAAACTGGCAAATACATGTTTTTAAATTAACTTGCTTGATTTTGGTAAAACTTGATAAAATTGATTTAACTTTGACACACGTGAAGTTTGATGCCAATGAAAACTAGCCAAATTGATTGCAAGCGCGTCAAAAAAAGCAAATTAAGAAACTAATAACAATAATATGAATGAACATCGTTACGCCATTATATTGTGCGGCGGCTCTGGCACTCGATTGTGGCCATTATCACGCACATTGCGACCCAAACAATTATTGCCCTTAAATGGCGATAAAACGTTATTGCAACAAACAGCATTGCGTTTATTAGCCCATGTTGATGCGACTAGTTTATATATAGTCACTCATGAAGATCATAAATTTGAAGTTAAAGGCCAGCTAGCAGAAATTGCCCCTGCAACAATTAAAAACGTGCTTGCAGAGCCGTGTGCTAGAAATACCTTACCAGCTATCGCTTGGGCAGTGAGCAACATAATCAGCCTCGACTCCAATGCCACTATCGGTGTTTTTGCATCTGATCACGCAATCGATAACCAACAGGCTTTTCTAGATGCTTGGGAAACTGCCGAACAAGTAGCCCTTGATGATTATCTGGTATTGTTGGGTATTAAACCGCACGAACCTGCAACTGGTTATGGCTACATTAAACCCAGTGATGCTTTAAATTACAGTTCCAAACTACCCGTGCATAAAGTAGCCCAATTCGTTGAAAAACCCAATGCAGAAAAGGCCGCCCAATTTGTGCAAGATGGCTACTTGTGGAATAGCGGCATGTTTGTGTTTAAAGCCAGCGTATTTATGAAAATGCTTGCGCAGCATCAGCCTGAAATGGATGGCCAAATCGCAAGTTTAAACAGTGAAAATCTGGCCAAAAACTACAGTGAATTAGAAAATATTTCAATGGATTATGGCCTGGCCGAAAAAGCAGACAAAGTAGCCGTAGTGCCAGTAGATATGGCGTGGAGCGATTTAGGCAGCTGGGATTCTATCTACCAGCGCCACGATAAAGATGCTCAAAATAATGTGACGCATGGCGAAGTGCTATCTGTTGATACTAAAAATAGTTTGTTATGGACAGAATCAAAATTATTAGCCGTTTTGGGTGTTGATAACATAGCCGTGATACAAACCGCAGATGCCACATTAATTTGTGATAGAAACCGTGCTGAAGATATTAAAACCTTAGTGAGTTTAGTTAAAACGCATAATCCCGCCTTAACTGAGATTCACCAAACTGTTTTTCGCCCGTGGGGCAGCTATACAGTTTTAGAAGAAAGCACTAATTTCAAAATCAAACGCATCGTTGTTAACCCAGGCCAGCGATTATCCATGCAACTGCACAAACATCGCTCAGAACATTGGGTGGTTGTTTCTGGCGTTGCTACAATCACCAATAACGAAATTGAATTTAACCTTAACGAAAACCAATCAACCTACATATCCAAAACCCATAAACACCGCCTAGAAAACAAAGGTAGCGCGCCATTAACCATTATTGAAGTGCAATGCGGCGATTATGTGGGTGAGGATGATATTGTGCGGTTTGATGACAGTTATGGCAGAGTGAATTAGTGTTGGAATTTGAAGCATTAAAGCGCTTGTTGCATACAACCCCACAGCTTGAACTAGCAATATTAGTTGGTAGCCGTGCTGCAGATTTTAAGGCAGCAAATCTTGCAATACCAAATTTTGAAAAACCGACTATTTCAACTCCAACGGCAACTACAACAATTAAGCGTGTAGCAAATGAGCAAAGCGATTGGGATATTGCCATTCGCTGGCAAAAAGGGTTGAATGATTTAAGTGTTTTGGTACAAACAGAAACACTAAGACATGAAATTGCCCAAGCTATAAACAGCCACGCAGATAAGATTGATTTAATCGACATCAAAACAGCGCGTTTAGCCATGCGTGCGGTAATTGCTGAAGAAGGCATCCTATTAAAAGGCGAAGATTCGATAAAGTGGTATCACTTTTTGACCCAAACGTGGGCCGAGCTAGAAGACTATTATTGGCGAAAACAGCATGCGGCCTGATCTTTACCTGGCCGAATGTGAGCGAATCGCAAAAGATCAAATAGCGCTACTTAACGAGGTTAAACAACGTATTGCATTGGGTGAATCGCTATCACTTTTAGAGAAAAATGGCGTATTGCATGCCTTGCAAGTTTTAATTGAAAATGCGATTGGTAAATGCAAACACATACTTAAATCGCTTGATGAGCCTATACCAGTATCCGCCTATGATGCTTTTGCCAGCCTTGAGCGGCGCGGCAACATTACACAACAAGAGTTAATGCAATGGAACGCCACGATTGGCTTGCGTAACCGCATTGTGCATGATTACATGAACGTGGATATTGATATTATTTATAAGCTGATAACAAATAATGGACACCAAATGATTGGTGAGTTTTTATGTAAGCCTATTGCAAGTAAGTTTTAACACATAAATAAATATTATTTAATTAAAATCTAAAATATAAAAATCACATTGATATTAGGCATAGTTGTTCAACAGTGCGCTTATTTAGCCTAGTATTTATTAATTAGCAGCCATCTTGTCCATAACTTTAAACACTGCGCATTTTTTTAAAATTATTGCTCTACAGTAATAAAGGTAGTAAATTAATACTTGTGGTAATTAATGGATAATATGATGGAACTTGCACGCGTTACAGCCAAAGGTCAGGCTACAATCCCCAAGCGCATCAGAGAAGCCGCTCATATTCGAGAGGGCGATATGCTGGCGTTCGATTTAGATGGTAATAACAGGATCATCATTAGGCGCATTGAATCGACTATTGACAGTGAGCTAATAGCATTGCAAGAAACCTTGTCTGAATGGAATTCACCCGAGGACAACGAGGCTTGGCGTGGCCTTTAATGCATTTGATGTAGTAGTTGTGCCTTTTCCGTTTACTGATCGCGAAGCCACAAAACGCCGCCCAGCATTGGTAGTATCTAACACGTTATTTAACCAGCAGCATGATCAGCTTATTTTAGCAATGATTACCACATCCCCAGATAATGCTTGGTCTAGTGATGTTTCATTAATGCATTGGCAAGAAATAGGGTTAAAAGTGGCTTGCCACGTTCGATTAAAATTGTTTACGTTGGATCAAAATTTGGTTTTGAAGACTGTTGGGCAACTTACATCCCACGATGTTAAATCTTTAAAAGTTGTGTTAGCTAAGTATGTTGGGATCAATTAATACTTTTTAAAATAATTATTTATTGCTTCAATTGAAAAATCAATCAGTTATTTGCAATTTAAAACAAAACTATATGCCAAGGTGTTTTATAGTAGTAATTTATAGACTCAAACACAAACGCACTCAGATGCATGAGAGATTTAAATGAACCAAATTAGTAGTCCGAAAATTTGTATTGCAGGTAAAAATTCTATCGCTGTATTCGCACTAAAAAAAGTTGTAGAAATATTTGGTTCAAACTCAGTTTTGGTATGTCCTAATAAAACGGATAAAGGCCAATCAAGCTGGCAACCATCATTGGTTCGTTTTGCTCAAGAGTTAAACGTAAAAATTGTCAGTCTTGAAGATTTGTATATGGTTGAAAACCTAATTTTTATTTCTTTAGAATTTGACAGTATTATCGAGCCTCATAATTTTAAGTCTAGCAAATTATTCAATATACATTTTTCAAAATTACCTGCTTACAAAGGTATGTATACCTCCGCTTGGCCTATTTTGAATGGTGAAACAGAATCCGCAGTAACGCTTCATAAAATTGATTATGGAATTGACACTGGCGAAATTGTTGATCAATTATGTTTTAGTCTTGATAGTAATGAAACAGCTAGAACCTTATATTTTAAGTATTTACATCACTCTGAAACTTTATTTTTAAAAAATCTATCAGCTATTACCACTGGAACAATTAGTTCCCGCATGCAAAAGTCTGTGGGTTCCACCTACTACTCTAAAAAGTCGATTAATTATAACGATTTGAAAATTGATACGGTACAAACAGCTGAAGTTATAAGTCGCCAAATCCGAGCATATTCATTTAAAGAATTTCAGCTTCCCGATTTAGATGGGTTCAAGATAGGCAATCACAATGTGACTAATAATCGTAGCATAGGTAAAGTAGGCAGTTACATACGTAACAAAT
Organism: Methylotenera sp.; assembly: GCA_043759515.1. Classification (GTDB taxonomy): domain Bacteria; phylum Pseudomonadota; class Gammaproteobacteria; order Burkholderiales; family Methylophilaceae; genus Methylotenera_A. Next base: position 60,285 of record JAYVLK010000026.1, on the reverse strand, counting down.
ATAAAATAGTAATTTCAACAATAGATTATGACGTTGAATGTTATTTTGATAAAAATGAAAAGATCTTTACGTTGATACAAAACTTAACAACAAATGAATTAGCTAAAGCATTAACAAAGGATGTTAATGTTGATGTGACTAATTCTTCAGGTTGGACGCCTTTGATGATTGCAGCTTACTACGGTAATAAACAAGTAATTAAATTGTTACTTGAAAAAGGCGCTAAAACCAATCTTACAAATCAGAATGGTACTACTGCGCTTATGTATGCAAAGGAAGAATGTGAAAAAAATGAAGATTTTAGTGCGTTTGAGATGTTATTAAATGCTGGGGCTGATGTGTATCATAAAGATGCATTTAATAAAAACATATTAGATTATGCAAAAGAAAATAATCAAGTTCACACAATAAATTATTTGAATAAATGGAAAAATGAATGAGTATTATTCAATGCAAATTAATCGATTTACCTAAAATAACTGATCCTCGCGGTAATTTATCTGTGATTGAAAGTGAAGTTCACGTTCCTTTTGACATTAAGCGCGTTTATTATTTATATGACGTGCCTGGCGGCTCATCAAGAGCAGGTCATGGACATAAAGAGCTTCAACAATTAATAGTTGCAATGTCGGGTAGCTTTGATGTTATCGTTGATGATGGACATGAAAGAAAAAAGTTTCATCTTAATCGCTCTTATTATGGCTTGTATATACCTAAACTGATGTGGCGTGAAGTTGAAAACTTTTCTTCTGGAGGTGTTTGTCTTGTATTGGCTTCAACTTTGTATGATCGTGCTGATTATTATCACGATTACGGTGATTTTGTACGCGTAGTAGATGAAAACAAATAACTTTTTGACCTTAAATATTTATAAAAAAAATGATTCCATTTCTAGATCTTAAGTTACCACATCAAGAACTAAGTGAAGACCTGCAAGAAGCCTTTACACAAGTACTCGAGAGCGGCTGGTTTATTCAAGGCAAACAACTTGAAGCATTTGAACATGAATATGCTGCTTTTTGTGGCGCAAAACATTGTATAGGTGTTGGCAATGGCTTAGATGCATTGCATTTAATATTGCGCGCATACGATATTGGCACAGGTGATGAAGTCATTGTGCCATCTAATACCTATATTGCCACATGGCTTGCTGCATCTTATGCGGGTGCTACACCAGTACCTGTAGAGCCAGATGAACGTACTTACAACATTAATCCTGCATTAATAGAAGCCGCAATAACGCCTAAAACCAAAGCGATTATGGCGGTTCACTTGTATGGTCAACCAGCCGATATGGATGCTATTAATGCAATAGCACTTAAATATAATTTAAAAGTAATAGAAGATGCCGCTCAAGCGCAAGGTGCGGGCTATAAAGGTAAATTAGCGGGTAATTTAAGTGATGCTGCTGGGCACAGTTTTTACCCAGGTAAAAACCTAGGCGCATTGGGCGATGGCGGTGCAATTACAACTAATGATGACAAGCTAGCCGATAAACTTAAAGTGCTACGCAATTACGGATCGCGAGTTAAATATTTTAACGAGGTAAAAGGCTACAACTCAAGATTAGATGAAATGCAGGCAGCTTTTTTACGCGTAAAGCTACGTAAACTAACCGAGTGGAATACAAGGCGTAAACAAATAGCAGCTTATTATCAGGAAAATTTAGATGCTTCAAATTCAATACTGCCTTTTGTGCCAGATTGGGCAGACCCGGTTTGGCACTTATTTGTAGTGCGCTCTAAAAACCGCGATCAATTGCAGCAGCATTTAAATGATTCAAGCATTGGTACTGTTATTCATTATCCCGTTCCACCACACTTACAAAGCGCTTATGCAGAGCTTAATTATATTCAGGGTTCATTTCCAGTAGCAGAAATCATACATGAGCAAGTGTTAAGTTTGCCCATTGGCCCGCATTTAGGTTTAACTAATGCCATAACCGTATGCAGTGCGGTTAATGCTTTTAGTAAGCCCTAGTAATTGAATAAATAATAGGTTTGAAAAAGTTACTTACAGTCACGTTATTTAGTGGCTTACTCACTCTTGTTCGCATGGCTAGCGGTTTTATTATTGCCAAAGCAGTTGCTATACATACAGGCCCAACGGGTATTGCCATGCTAGGGCAAGTGCAAAGTTTGTTTACAGCTATGAACGGTATTGTTGCAGCGCCAGCTGGTAGTGGTGTGGTTCGATACACGGCAGAAAATCATGCCCAAGGCTTAGAAGCATGCGCCCCTTGGTGGCGGGCATCGCTTAAATGGATGTTGCTGTTAATGGCTATAATAGTGCCTATCAGCTGTATTTTTGCTAAGCCGATAGCGCAATGGGCGCTTGGTAGTGATGATTATGCTTGGCTGGTTATCGTAACGGCAGTTGCATTGCCATTATCAGCGGCAAATAGTTTGGTAGGTTCAGTCATTAACGGCCAGCAACAGTATCGCCGCTTTGTGGGTTTGGGTTTTGTAGCCGTTATTATTGCTACAGCTATTATGCTTGTCTTAATCATAAAAATGCAGCTAAATGGCGCTTTACTTGCAGCAGCTTTATTTATGAGCATATCGGGGCTTGTAATGCTATTAGGCTCTTTTATGCAGCCGTGGTTTAAATTTAAATATTGGTGGGGCAGTGTTAATAAAAACCATTTAAAAGGTGTGGGCGGCTATGTGGCTATGGCCATTACTAGTGCCGCTTGCATGCCGCTAGCGTTATTAATGGTGCGTAATATTTTGGTAGATAATGTTGGTTGGGAGCAAGCTGGCCACTGGCAGGCTGTGTACAAAATATCAGAGGTGTATTTAGGTGTAATAACAATAGCATTGAGTACTTATTTTTTACCTAAATTAGCTACGTTAAAGGGTAAAGACGCTGTTTTAACTGAAATACAAAATACCGCAAAAGTGGTTATGCCCATTGTTATTGTTTTGGCCATAGTTGTATATTTACTTCGCGATATCGCAATAAGCTTAGTTTTTACTGAAGCATTTCGCCCGGCACGTAACCTTTTTGCTGTGCAATTAATGGGAGATGTAATTAAGATATTGGCTTGGTTGTATGCTTTTCCAATGCTTTCTTTAGGAGCAACCAAGTGGTTTATGGCAACAGAAATTATTTTTGCCATCAGCTTTATAATATTAGCTTACATCTTTGTTGGTAAATACGGCGTAAATGGCGCCAATTGGGCTTATATAGTTAACTATATTATTTATTTTTTAATTGTATACAAACTACTAAAGTTTTTAAAATATGGCTGATATGCACACGCTAACAATAATCATACCTTCTTACAATCATGAAAAATATATATTGGCGTGTCTTTCAGCTGTCAACTCCATAAATATAAAATCAAAACGCATTATTGTCATTGACGACGAATCAACAGATGGAACTGTTCAGGTTGTAAAAAATTTTATTTTGAATATTAACAATGATGTTGAAATAATTTGCAAAAAAAATTCTGGCATTGTGCATTCTCTCAATCTTGGATTGAAAAAGGCAGATTCAGAATTTTTTTATATGGTAGCCTCAGATGACGTACCGAATGCGGATGGAATAGAAACTGCAGTAAATTATTTAAGTAGTAATATGTATTGTCATTTTTATATAGGTGGAGGCAGTAACTTTTTTGAAGACGGTAGCCCAGATACAGTTATTTATGGTCCTAGACATAAAATATTTTTTAACTTAGATGAAAAAGTAAGAAATCGTGAGATGTTTTTAAACTATCCAAATCCACTTTTATTACAGTCAACTGTTTTCAGACTAAGCGCTTTAACTGCTATTGGCGGTTGGGATACAAAGTTAATCTTGGATGATTATCCTTTGTTTGTAAACATACTTAAAAAATTTCCTGTCAATAATAAAGATTTTATTTTTATGCCAGAAACTAAATTAATTATGTATCGACATCATGGTACAAACAGCTATAAGAAATTAACAAAAATATTTTATATCGTTTGCCAGTCAATGAGTTTACTTGCACCTATAGACATTAAAAATAGAGCCATAGGAAAATCTTTAGCCTATTACTCAGTGTTGGCAGCGCGCACTTTAAATATTCAAACAATTATAGAAATAATTAAATTAGCGCCAAAAGCATCTTATCCTTACGCCTTGGCATATATACCTATAATACTCATAACAGTATTCAAAAATAAAATAAAATGAAAGATGTCGATTTTTTTAATCTTTTTACAAACGAATATACGTTATTTCTATTTTGGATGTTTGCTTCAACATTCATTTTGTACTTAAATGTAAAAAAAGAAGCTATTGCAGGTTATTTTGATCCTATTCACTTTTTTTGGACATTCACGTTTGGAACTGCATATGGCATTGTTATCGGGCTATTTATTTTAGGCCATATTTCTAATACGTTGTTCCTTGTGGTTATTGGCTATGCTTTACTATTTGTTTTGTTTTTCAAGCTGTTTGTAAAATTTAAGTTAAAAAAAATCATATCAGGATTTTCATTTCTATTAATCCCCACTAAATATGGACGAAAAGAATTTTACTGTGCTTTGTTTATTTTAATAACACTGTGGATTTTGATCGTTTATGTAAATGGTTACGGAATGTTTGCTGAAGTTAACAGGTTTGAACACAACCGTGGTTTTGGTATATTTATTCGCTTAACTGATGCACTTGGTCCATTCGTAATTTCTTATTTATCAATATTGCTGTACATTCATTTGAAAAAAAACCGACTCAAAATGGTGACTAAGCAATTTATTTTGATGATTTTTATTATTACCCTTATTATTTTAGGGTCCGTTATAAATGGTGCAAAAATGGCACTTTTAAACTTTATATATTCAATCTTTGTAGCGATTGCTATATTTGACAAAAGGCCAAAGTTTAGCATTACACAAATAGCTGGTATTTTTATAACTGTACTTTCTTTTGCCTTGCTAGTGCTATCTACAAATTTAGAAAAAACTAACATTAACACTGAAAATACAGAGCAATATTTTAATTTTGACTCTTTACTATTAGATCGCCTTGCTCTAAGGGTATTAGCTAATGCTGATAAGTATTATTGGTCTTTACCAAATAATGTCATTGATGAAATTGAAACAGACAGTTTAATCATACGACTTTTGTCGCCAATAGTTGGTATTACAAAACTAAGTACAATACTTAAATATGATGTTAGTGAGTACGATGTTGGACGGCAAATAGTTTTATTTCACTTTCCTAAACAGGAAGCTGCAGGGGGGGCAACCAGTCATCTTGATTTATTTGTGTACAAATACTTTAATCCTTATTTTGGATGGGTCTGGGTAGCCTTTACTAGCTTTACATTGGCGTTTATTATCAAAATGGCTAAAGCTGGCAAAGGAAATATTTATCACGCGTCTTTAGTGTCAGTTTTATGGCTAAGAGGACTATCAATACTTATTGAGCCTGCAGTGGGGATGGCATATATTATTGATGTACTTATCATATTTATTGGAATAAGACTTTTGTGTTTTATATTGCCTATAAATCAAAATTACGAGTTAAGTAAAAATTGAATAAATTAAATTTTTCCTACACCGAAGATAGTGTTGCAGCAATCGTAACCACTTTTAATCCTAATTTAGACAGATTTAAAAAAAACTTAAGGGATTATGCTTATCAATTTGATTTGATTATCATTTGTGATAACTCAACGCTGGTTGATAAGCAAGTAGCCTTAATTTCTTTGAAGCGTGAGATTAACAATGTTGTTGTATTGCAAATGAAAGGTAATGTCGGAATTGCAGCAGCTCAAAATATTGGAATACATTATGCAATAAACCAAGGTTTTCAATATTTTTTGGAAATAGATCAAGACTCAAGTTTGCCAGATAATTATGTAGATAAAATTAGAAAATCTTTTTTAAGTTCAGTTGAAGTCGGCAGTCGGATCGCGGGCATTGGTTCATTACCTATTCGTGCAGATGGTTTTGTATATGGTGATTACGAAAGAAATAGCGGCATAATTCCTGTTGATAAAGCATTGAGTTCAGGCTTTTTCTTTTCAAAAAAATCGTTTGACATTATTGGTGATAAAGATGAAACACTCTTTATTGATTATGTTGATTGGGAGTGGTGTTGGCGAGCAAGATTTGTTGGGTTTGAGATTTTTATTGACACCAATATTCACATGCTGCATTTACTTGGAGAAGGACATTTGAAATTGCTGTTTTTAAATGTCGGAATACCTGCACCTATTAGGCACTATTACCAATATAGAAATTCGCTACGGTTATTTTTTTACAAACACGTGCCTTTCAAATGGAAGTTAGAAAGAGCATTTATTAATATGTTTAAAATGATTATTTATTCGTTATGTTTTAAAGATAGCCAAGTAAGAAGACACTTTATTTTAATGGGTTTAAAAGCCGCTATACAAAAAAAAGTAGGTAAAATAGATACAGATTTTACAGGTGATCTAAAATGAAATTTTCAGTTTTGATGTCTGTATATTCTAAAGATAATCCAAACTATTTAGAGGAGTCTTTAAAAAGTATTCTGTTGCAAACATCACAAGCCGCCGAAATTATTCTTGTGGAAGATGGTAATTTAACGGTTGAACTAGACTACGTTATTAAAAATTATAGTCAGAAACTGCCTATAGTCAATGTTAAGATTTTGCGTAATAAAGGCCTAGCTGCCGCGTTAAACGAAGGGCTTAAATTTTGTACTTACGACTTAGTGCTTCGCATGGATTCCGACGATATTGCAATGCCATTCCGTTTTGAAAAGCAAGTTGCGTTTATGCGAAAAAATAGTCAAATCAGCGTATCAAGTTCATGGATAGAAGAGCGTTATGATATGTTAAAGGTGGGTTTTGTAAAAAAATTACCTGAGAAACACTTTGAGATTTTAGTCTTTTCTAAACGACGTAGTCCAATAAATCATCCAGTTGCTATATTCAGAAAAAAAGATGTAATTGCAGTAGGGGGTTACCCACTTATTTTTCCAGAAGATTACGCCCTTTGGTCTTTAATGTTAGTTAAAGACTACAAATTCGCAAATATTCCTGAAGTACTTTTGCAAATGCGTACAGGGTCTGATTTTATGAGCCGCAGAGGTATAAATTTTTTTAAAGGAGAGATTAAACTTTTAAAATACCAAAAAGATATTGGGTTTCTAACATCATATGAGTATTTAATTAACTTAATCATTCGCGCTAGTTTGAGATTGCCTCCACCTATATTTAGAAAGCTTTTGTATCAGTTTGCTAGATAACATATTAAATTAACTTAGTAAGCCAGATATGTTAATGCCCCAACTGGAAATTAATATTAAATGATTTTAGTTACAGGTTCTACAGGTTTTGTTGGTTCATCTTTATGTAATGATTTAGAGGCTGCTAACCACAATGTGATACGAAGCAGTCAGCGTTTAATTGAAGCGGATTGGTCACAGAGTTTAGTAGATGTTGAAATAGTGGTGCACTTAGCAGCTCGTGTACACATGATGCATGATAATGCCGCGAATCCGTTAGCTGAATTTAGAGCGATAAATTTGGCGGGCACACTTAATTTAGCCCGTCAATCAGCAGCTGCTGGTGTTAAGCGATTTGTATTTTTAAGCTCAATTGGTGTTAATGGTGCAGTTACATCACTTAATAATCCGTTTACCAATCACGATATACCCGCGCCTCATTCTTACTATGCTATTTCAAAGCATGAAGCAGAAATAGGTTTGCGCAAAATAGCGGCTGAAACAGGAATGGAAGTGGTCATTATTCGCCCACCTTTAATTTACGGTAAAAATGCACCAGGTAATTTTGGCTCACTTTTACGCATAGTTAAACGCGGCTTGCCTTTACCATTAGGCGCGGTTACGCAAAACCGCCGTAGCTTTGTGGCGCTAGATAATTTAATCGATTTAATTATTACCTGCATCAATCACCCCAATGCCGCTAACCAAACCTTTTTGGTGAGTGATAATGAGGATGTTTCTACCACCGATTTATTGCGCAAAATGGTATTAGCCCAAAACGTTAATAACCGATTATTTTCTAGCCGTTTAATTCCTGTGCCAGTGGCTTTATTAAATTTATGTGCCAAGTTAGTTGGTAAGCAAGATATTGCGCAACGCTTGCTGGGCAATTTACAAGTAGATATTAGCCATACGCAAAAAACATTAGGCTGGCAGCCAATTATTAGCTTAGATGAAGGTTTACGACGTGCTGTTAATAAGGGTTGAGCAGTTCTAAAACCTACTTTTATTTTTTTTGGCCAATCTCGTTAGTAATCACTACCCCATACGCTAGTGACTTTATGCACAAAATAATCACCCTGTTATAATTACCTCATGAGACTTAGTACACACCAGCAAGCTGTGCTTAAAAATGCAGCATTACACTGCTTTAATAGCGATGCACAATTGCGTTTATTTGGCTCGCGCACTAATGACAATGCTAAAGGTGGAGATATTGATTTGTTAGTTAACACTAGCATGACAGATAGCACAGCAATTGCTAAAGCGCATTTGGCGTTTTTAGCAATGGTTTATGCGCGCTTGGGTGAGCAAAAAATAGACGTGTTGATTGATTACCCTACCAAACAAAACAATCCAGCTATTTTTAATATTGCTAAAGCAGAGGGCATACTGCTATGACAGACCTTACACGTTTGCTAGATGCTTGGCAGCAATGTCAACATCACCTTTATCATCTTAATCACGCAATGACCTCTTTAGCGCCAAAATTGCCCGCAACTGCTAATAACGTTGCTATTTTAGATGATGAAACAGTGCAAGATTGGGATCAATTTATTTTACGCTTTATTAAGTTGCAAGATACTTTGGGTGCAAGAACTTATGCCGCTTTACTAGATTATTTGCAAGAACCATCGGCAAGCATGCCAATGCTAGATAAATTAAATCGCCTAGAGCAGCTAGGTTTTTTATCAAGTACAGAAGATTGGCATTTGTTAAGAGTGTTAAAAACCAATTTTCTCACGATTATCCACAAGACAATGCCCTTAAAGCCAGTTATTTAAATCAATCTGTAGAGGCAGTAAGTTTGTTAAAAGACGCTATGGCAAGAATAGAGAAGTATTTAACAAGCAATGGTTTGCTTTAAAGCTTCAGCAAAAAAGCTTATTTTTTATCAACAAGACTATTGAAAAACAAGAATGATAAAGCGTTTTTTTGATCTATTTCTAGCTATTTTCTTAAGCTTTTTATTGGCACCTTTCATTATCATGACTGCGATCTTAGTACGCCTTACCTCCAATGGTAATGCGCTGTATTGGTCTGAAAGAGTAGGGCGCCATAACAAAGTATTTAAAATGCCTAAATTTCGTAGCATGCGATTAGATACCCCTGCTGTTGCCACCCATTTATTAGTAAATCCTGCACGGTTTTTAACGCCAATCGGTTCTTTTTTGCGCAAATCTAGCTTGGATGAGCTGCCACAATTATGGAGTATTTTAAAAGGTGACATGAGTTTTGTTGGCCCACGGCCAGCATTATTTAATCAGCACGATTTAATTGAACTGCGTACCTTTTACAAGGTAGATGCGTTGATGCCTGGGCTAACAGGTTGGGCGCAAATCAATGGTCGCGATGATTTACCTATTCCGCAAAAAGTGCAGCTAGATGTGGAGTACTTAAACAATAAAGGTTTTTATGCAGATATTAAAATCATTGCGTTGACTTTTGTAAAAGTGTTGCAGCGTGATGGTGTTACGCATTAAATTAATAGGTATTACTTTGTTACACTGCGTAAAACTTTATTAAATGCTTGATATGATTCAAGCCATTCGCTATTTTAAAGCAGTGGTTGTTGTAAAATAATAATAATGACAAAGAAAGATATGTAAAGATGAGTGATACAAGTTACACAAAAAAAGAAATGAATCATTCAGATAATTTGCATGATGATGTTAGTGATGATTTAAATTTAGCTGAAGCGATTAATTTTTTGGTCACAAACGTTAAATATTTAGTTGGGGGTGTTTTGCTTGGCGCTTTGTGCGCGATTATTATTGCAGTATTGTTACCAAAACAATATGAGGCAAAAGCATTAATTAAGATCGGCCAAATCGGTAGTGAAAATATTAATGGTTCGCCTGTTGAATCTGGTTTGCAAGTGGTTGATCGAATTAAAAGCTATTCTTTTCAAGATACCGTTTTAGAGTCTTTAGGTGTATCTACAGAAGACGATGAAGATAAGTTAGTTCAACAATTTAGAAAAAATCTTAAAGTTAAGCTAGAAAAATCAGAATTGATTTCACTTAGTTTAAAATCATTGAGTCGTGCTGAAGGCGTTGTTATCATGCAAGAAGTTGTGAACCAGCTTAATAAGATACACAACAAAATGTTAGCGCCCACCGCTTCAAGGTTAAAGTTAGAATTAGATTCAATAAATGATGAGCTAAAGCTTGCAGAAATCGAATCCACACAGATATTGAAATCGCTAGAAATGCAATCGGATAAAATTACCGACACTAAATTTTCGCAAACAGTGTTGTTAAACAGTTTACGTATATCAAAAGATCAAGAGTACCGATACTTTAGAGATACTAAACGCGTTTTAGAAGAAAAACTAAGCCCCGAGCGTACATTTGCCACGCATGTATTAGGCAAAGTGGAAGTGAGTAAAAAGCCTGTATTCCCTAGATACAGTATTTTTATTGTGGCAGGTGCTTTTTTAGGGCTTATGCTTGGTTTTCTATATATTGCCATTAAAAATTTAAAATTAAAGTTAGCGTAAAGTTAGTAAACTTCAATTCAATTCAATTTAAATTTTCACTGTATAAAATACTTAAATTTGAACAATCGCAAACTTATAATTAATCAACAAAAGCATAATCAATTTGAAACGGCCTAACTTTAATCTGCACACATCAACCGCAATATTGCACGATGCTTTTGCTATATTGTTTGCCTGGGTGTTTGCTTTTACAATCCGTTTTAATTTATCTATCCCGCCTGAACATTTAGCTTCAATGTGGGTATCTATATTGTGGATAATGCCATTGCAAATGAGCTTTTTAGTAGGCTTTGGTTTGTACAAGGGCATTTGGCGATTTGCCAGCACCACAGATTTGATGCGCATCATTTGGGTGGTTTTATTAGGCGCATTAATTATTCCTGCTATTTTATTTATGCTAAGCACGCCCTATGTTGTGCCTCGCACAGTGTTGGTTTTATATCCCGTTTTTTTATTGTTAATCATGGGCGGTAGCCGTTTTGCTTACCGTATTTTAAAAGAATACTCTACATATGGCTTACAAATTAAACAGGGTGAGCCAGTTATCATTATGGGGGCTGGCGCTGCTGCTATCGCACTTGTTAAAGAGCTTTCACGAAGCAAACATTGGCGTGTAGTTGCATTACTTGACGATAATAAAGCAAAGCATAAACGTGAGATTTTAGGTGTAAAAGTCATGGGAAATTTATCTGACCTTTCGCTAATCAACCAGGCTTACGATGTAAAACAAGTCATTATCGCAATGCCATCAGCCACCCATCAAAAAAGGCGAGCAGCAGCGGAACTAGCAAATAAGCTTGGTTTAGAGGCGTTAACTGTGCCAGCAATTGGCGAATTGATTAGTGGTGAAGTTAATATTTCACATATTAGAAAAGTGGATGTTGAAGATTTATTAGGGCGTGATGTTGTTGAATTAGATAATACAGGCTTAACGCATTTGATTGAAAATCAATCTGTTATGGTTAGCGGGGCAGGTGGGTCTATTGGATCAGAACTTTGCAGGCAAATTTTAAAATACAATCCCGCAATTTTAGTCTGCCTTGATATATCTGAATTTGCGCTCTACAATTTAGAGCAAGAATTAAACCTTTTTCAAAGCCGTGTTCAATTAATATATTTAACTGGGGACGTTAAAAATAAAAATAGAGTGCAAGACGTATTAAGCCGATACAAGCCCTCTATAGTTTTTCACGCAGCGGCATACAAACATGTACCTTTAATGGAAAATGGCAATGTTTGGGAAGCATTGTCGAATAATGCAGTTGGTACTCATACGATAGCGCAAGCTTGTAAAGATTTTAACGTGGCTAAATTTGTGCTAATTTCAACAGATAAAGCAGTTAACCCAACTAACGTAATGGGTGCAAGCAAGCGTTTGGGTGAAATGATTTGCCAAGGTTTACAAGAAAGCGATTTGAATAACCCGTTATGTACGCGGTTTATTGTGGTGCGCTTTGGTAATGTATTGGGTAGCAGTGGCAGTGTTATACCCAAATTTAGAGAACAAATTGCACTTGGCGGCCCAATTACTATCACGCATCCAGATATTACCCGTTATTTTATGTCCATTCCTGAGGCATCACAATTGGTGATGCAAGCAGGTTTGATGGGCACAGGCGGTGAAATTTTTGTGTTAGACATGGGAGAGCCTGTTAAGATAGCCTCGTTGGCCGCGGATATGATTAGGCTCTCTGGATTGCAATTGGAAGATATCAAAATTGAATATGTAGGCTTGCGACCTGGTGAAAAACTCTATGAAGAGTTACTTGCAGATGATGAACACACAATGCCAACACATCATGAAAAGTTGCGTATCGCACTTGCAAGATCGGTAGATGAAGCTTGGGTGCAAAAATTATTGCAATGGATAAAACAATCTGAAGGTGCATCTGAGCTAGTGATTAAAAATGATTTAAAAGCCTGGGTAAACGAATATATGCCCCAACAACCAATAAATATAGAACAACTTGTAGAAGTTAAACCACAACAAAATAGTTTGCATTGAGTGTAAAAATGATCAAAAGCATTACCAAAGCCGTTTTCCCTGTAGCAGGCTTGGGCACGCGATTTTTGCCTGCTACCAAGGCCAGCCCAAAAGAAATGCTGCCTATTGTTGATAAGCCATTGATTCAATACGCTGCAGAAGAAGCGATTGCGGCGGGTGCTACTGAGCTTATTTTTATTACGGGGCGAAATAAACGATCAATTGAAGATCACTTTGATAATGCGAGTGAGTTGGAGGCTTCCCTTGAGGCATCTGGCAAAAAAGATATGTTAGAGCTCTTAAAAGGTATTTTACCGTCTCATGTTTCTTGCATTTTTATTCGTCAACCAAGAGCATTAGGTTTAGGCCATGCTGTGTTATGCGCTAAGCCAGTGGTGGGTGATTTACCGTTTTCTGTGATTTTGGCTGATGATTTAATAGATGCTAGCCCACCTGCAGTGCAACAAATGGCAGCTGTTTTTGCAAGCAAGCAATGTTCTATTTTAGGGGTTGAAGATGTTTTATTGGCTGAAACTGGCAGTTATGGCATTGTAGATGCGCTCGAATTTGAGCCCAACCTATTGCGCGTTAATAGCATTATTGAAAAACCTAAACCAGCAGATGCGCCTTCTACATTAGCTGTAGTAGGCCGCTATATTTTAACCCCAAAGATATTTGATTGCTTAGAAAAAGTGCAGCCAGGAAAAGGTGGCGAAATCCAATTAACTGATGGTATAGCAGATTTAATGCAACATGAATCAGTTTTGGCTTATCGATTTGATGGTAAGCGCTTTGATTGTGGTAGCAAGCTGGGATTTATGAAAGCCAATGTAGAATACGCGCTTAAACATGCAGAAATTTCATCAGATTTTAAAGCGTACTTGGAAACACTGCCCCGTTCATAACTAGTTTTTAGGCAAATATCCACAATGAATGCGCTAGAGACAAAATTCAACCCAAATCAATATTTGCAAAATTCAACACTTATCCATTCCGAATTAGTGGTAAATCAAGCGGTTGATCAATTAGCAGAATGTTTAAACAAAGTTTATCTAAACGATCATCCGATTGTATTATGTGTGATGAGTGGCGGGCTATATTTTACTGGTCAGATATTGCCAAAATTAAAATTTCCGCTTGAATTGGATTACGTGCATGCCACACGCTACAATTCTACTATGGGTAAAGATGTAAAATGGTTAGTCAAACCTAAGCTATTGATTAAAAATAGAAATGTGCTAATACTAGATGATATTTTAGATGAAGGAATTACTTTAAAAGCTATTGTCGATGAGTGCTTAGAACTAGAAGCTAAACAAGTTAGTGTTGCTGTATTAGTCGAGAAAATGTTGGATAAAACTAAACCCATTAGTGCAGATTATGTGGGTTTAACTGTACCAAATAAGTATGTTTTTGGTTGCGGCATGGATATTAACGGTTGGTGGAGAAATCTTCCTGCTATTTACGCGCAACTCGCTAATTAATATTTTTTAAAAAAACTATAGATGCTAAGTTAGTATTTAAAAAGTAATGTAGAGTGTTGAATAGTCGACATGACTGTCAGGGTTTGTGCATGTGCTAAGATTTATTAGTCACGTTAATTATGCAACACTATGATTTAAAACAAAATAAATAACTAAAAAGGTGGTATCAAAAATGCAACTGTTTCCTCATCTAATCGAAATGAATAGTGAGAGGAATTCAGTGATGAACAATAATGCAGCAATCAACTATGATGATATAACCCATAATTGGGCACATGTTTTTAAAGTGATTCAAAAATCGTTTAGCGTGCAAAAACATGTACATTTTTTTAATTGGCTCCAAACAAGCGTTAATGAAGTCCTTCCGCATGACATTTTGGTAGCCGCATGGGGTGATTTTGTCACAGGCGATCTTAACTTTGATGTTTCTTCAAATATTGAAGACATACGAACTCAAAAATTAATAGATGCGCCAGGCGTTTTCGCTTATTTAATGTCAAATCTGCATCAAAGATGGCTAGACAATGGGGAAAGATGGTATCGCATTAATTTTTTCGATGCGGCAGGCATTAACGCGCAATCGCCCACTCAATTTACTCGTCAACTAGTAGGAATGAATTCACTATTAGTGTACGGAGTACGCGATTATCGTGGTAAAAACGATTGTATTTACGTATTTTTCGATAAAGCACGTGAATTTCCAATTGAGCATCATGTGTTGGGTTTGTTAATGCCGCATGTAGATTCAGCACTTCGTCGCGTAGAGTATTTGCAAGCGCCGATTACAGAAGTAGAAGTTGTAGAAGATTTTGAATTAGGTGGATTAACAGAACGCGAACACGAAATTTTGCACTGGGTTAAATCTGGCAAAACTAATTTTGAAATCGGTATAATATTAACTATCAGCCCAAATACAGTTAAAAATCATCTGAAGCGCATTTTTCAAAAACTAGATGTTTCATGCAGGGCTCAAGCAGTTGCAAAATATGCACCGCATAAATTAGCTTAAAAATGGTTATACGCTCAAAATATAGATCAGTATTGCAACGAAGGCGTAGTCTAATTAATGTGTTGCAGCCTTTATTAGATGGTTTAGCCATCATTGGCATGGCGTGGTTTTTTATTGATCTAAATATTGGTTTTCTTACTCAAGATTACATCATCTTTTTACTGGTTTTATTAGGTTTGGTGTCTGTCACCTATGACAGATTCGCAATATACCGCACCAGTTCAAGCTTTTATCGCAAATTATTCAGTTTATTTAACGCTTGGTCTATCAGTTTTTTAGCTTTGTTTGTTGTGGGGTTTTTAACGAATCAAAGCTATAAGTACTCTCGAGATTTTATTGTTGAATTTTTTGTTGTAGGTTTTGTTGTGCAGGCGGTTATTCATTATGTTGTAAGAATAATCAATTACCGCATCAATAAACATTCGCAAACCACAGATAACGTGATTATTGTAGGGCAAGGTCAATTAGCCAATTATCTAGAACACAAGATCACAGCTAACCCTTGGCTTAATCAGCGAGTTATTGGTAATGTATCTATAGACGACAATACAAAGCGTAGTAAAAAATTTGAAAAATCTGAGCTTAACGATTACCCGATAAGTCGAATTATTTTATTGGGTAAAGTGAGCGAGTTGCCATCATTAATAGATGAACATTCTATTGATACAGTTTACATAGTCACGCCATTAGAATCATCTACAGTGTTAGAGGAATTATATTTTGTACTGTTAGATAAGCATGTCACTATTCACTGGATTCCAGATATTTTTTCTTTAAGACTCATTAATCACAGTGTAAAAGAAATTGCAGGAATCCCCGTTTTAACGCTTTCTGAGACGCCTTTAACGGGAGTAAGTCGCCTTGCAAAATCAATTGAAGACAAAATATTATCTTTTTTAATATTAATTGCTATCAGCCCAATACTATTGCTTGTAGCTTTTGCAATAAAAGTTGATAGCACAGGACCCGTATTTTTCAGGCAAAACCGCACAGGCTGGAACGGAAAAACTTTTAGTATTTGGAAATTTAGAAGTATGGTGAACAACCATCATAGCGCACATGAAACAGAACTGAAGCAAGCGCAACGTAACGACCCGCGTATCACTAAAATAGGCGCTTTTATACGTAAAACCAGTATTGATGAGCTGCCACAGCTTTTTAATGTATTAACAGGTGATATGTCATTAGTAGGGCCTAGGCCTCATGCGGTTCAACACGACGAAGTGTATTCGGAACGGATAAATGACTATTACGCAAGGCATAACATCAAGCCAGGCATGACAGGCTTAGCCCAAGTAAGAGGATATAGAGGTGAGACAAAAGAAATAGATCAGATGACTAAACGCATAGAATCAGACATAGAATATATTAATAATTGGTCGATCTGGCTAGACTTATCTATACTAGTTAGAACAATTCGTGTTTTTTATAGCAAAGATGTTTATTAAGTTGAGTTAAATAAAATGTTGTGATTAGTTTTAGTATAGCGAGCCTGTTATGGCTATTGATAAAACTTTAATTATGGTTAGTATATGCGTAATATTTTTGTGACTTACAGTTGTTGGCTAGATTAACAATTTAACAACAGTCATTGTTGAATAAAAAAAATTGCTCGTTTAAATTGAATTAAAAAGCGACAAGCAACACCATTTATATTATTGTCATGGATAATTACTATCTAAGCTTATTACTGGCTCCTTGGAGGAACATATGAAAACAAATCAAAAATTAATTTTTTTATCAGCACTTTTTCTATTCTCAAATCTTGCAGTATCAGCAGATACAACTGTGCCCTACATGCTTAATCAAGGGGATATTTTAGAAATATCAGTTTGGGGTGAGGAAAGTTTGCAAAAAGAAGTTAGAGTTTTGCCAGATGGAAGCGTTTCTTTTCCATTGGTTGGTCGTGTTGAAGTTGCAAACACTAATTCAACTGAAGTCGAAAAACGCATTACTGAAAAATTAAAAGTTTATTTACCAGATCCGCAAGTGACCGTTACTGTGACTAATATTGAAGGTAACCGTGCGTATGTTATAGGCAAGGTATTAAGGCCAGGCCCATTTTTGTTAACAGGCCCAATGACTATTATGCAAGCGCTGAGTCTTGCAGGCGGATTAGATAGGTTTGCAGATTTAGATGATATAAAAGTGCTGCGAGGCTTAGGCAGTGCGCAAAAAGTTATATCTGTAAATTACCATAAGCTAATCAAAGGCCAAAGTTTAGAGTCAAATATTCTTCTTAATACTGGAGACACTATCTTAGTGCCTTAGAATTAGTGCCTTATAATTAGTGCCTTACTACTAGATGTTTTGATTAATTTAGTTAAATTTAATAGCTTAAGTTTAAATTATTTGTTCCAGCATATAGGTTAGGCGCTATCTTGATTTTAATAATTGTGCTAAAAAACCAAGACTTAAATTACCTGAACTATTACCTTAATCGTAAATTTGCTGGATTGTTTTCTTTGCATAACTATTATAAAAAATCTATAACCAATGCATGCAATTGCTTATTACTTGTTTGCGTTTCTGTTTTTAGCATTAATGCTAATGCTTTGATTATCTTACAACAAGCTTCGATATCTTCTAATACTGAGTTTGATAACAATCCAACCTTAACGACAACTAATGCCGAATCCATTTGGCGGTACTCGTTCAATCCTCAATACTCTGTAACAGCATCAGATGAGAAAAATAGATTTTTTTCTAATCTAGGCTTAAACATTGTGCGCAGTAGTAATAAAAATATCACTGCTGATCGAGAAGACCCAAATCTGAACTTGGGCTGGGATCACGAGCTTGAAAGAGGGCGTTTTAGCATCATTGGTGTCTACAATCGCACAAGTTCAAGGTTTAGGGAGTTTAGAAACACAGGATTTGTAGATAACGATGGCACATCTGTCTCAAAATCGTTGTCAGCTGTTTGGAACTACGCCATCACTGAAAGATTAGACTACTCTCTTGGTGGAAATCTAACAAAAAATATTAACAGCGGCAATTCTGCGTTGGTACAAAATTCATTAAGAAAATCTATAAACACCACGCTAACCTACGCAGTTAATGAAGTCGTAAGCCCGTTTTTACAATTTAGCTACACAAAATTCAACCCTAGTGGTTTGGGGAGTATTGACAATAATTCTAAGAATTACATAACAGGTTTGCGCTATTCGATTAGTCCGCAATTATCAACTTCGATTAGCACTGGCATTACCGATATTTCGACTGGTGGTCGAGGAAAGTTAATAAACGCTAATTTAGACTATATTAGTGAGCGTTATTCGGCTGGATTGACGGCGGGTAGAAACTCCAGCCCAAGTGATATTGGGCAATTTCAAGAGAGTGATAGTTTTGCCATAACTTACAACTATCTGTTGTCAGATAAAAGCAGTTTAAATGCAGATTATTTTATTTCCAAAAACAATTCAGCAGAAAGTAATTTGAACATAACAGGTGCAAACAACGAAACTAAAAGCTCAAGATTTGGTGGATCTTACTTGCGCGAATTAACGCCCTTATTACAGATGAGAGTTTCTGTTAGCGCTCAACAGAATAAATCTAACACACAAAAAGTTAACGGCGAAGTCGTTAGCCTGTTTTTCACCTATAACACACCAGAATTTTAAAATTAGAAATTAAAAATCAAACATGGCAAACGAGTACGAATTAAGTTTAAGTGATTACCTATCTATATTAAAACGTAGATGGATTCAAATGTTGGTTGTTTTTATATTGGTATTGCTTGCAGCTATCACCACTGCCATATTATTGCCACCAGTTTACCAGTCAACAGGTACTATTTTAATTGAATCTCAACAAATACCAGATGACTTAGTTAAAGCTACTGTAACTAGCTATGCAGATGAACGCATTGAGGTGATTAAACAAAGAGTGATGACACGAGATAATCTATATCGGATCATTCAAAAATATAGCTTATACCCCAACAAAATAGAAACTCAAACAACCTCCACCATCATAGACACGATGCGTAAAGGTATTTCTGTAATCTTACTTAATGCAGATGTTCAAAATAACAGAGGGGTTAGTGCAACAATTGCTTTTAAAGTGGGATTTGAATATGAGCGGCCTGAGCTTGCTCACAAAGTTGCGAATGAAATTGTCACTTTATTTTTAGATGAAAACGTCAAAGCAAGAACCGAGCGTGCGACTGAAACTACTGAATTTTTATCTCAAGAAGTCGAAAATTTAAAAAAGGAACTTGAAAACGTAGAAAACCAAGTTGCTACCTTTAAAGAGAATAATTCGAATTCTTTGCCTGAGCATTTAAATATGCACATGAACACTTTGCAGCGTGCAGAGGCAGATATTAAAGAGCTTGATCGTGACTATAAATCGACTCAAGAGGAGTTGCGATACTTAGATGTGGAGCTTGCCTCTTCTAAAGCAGGGTTGTTATCGACATCTGATGGGGAAGTATTTTCCCCAACATCTGAATTAGAAAAATCCAAGATGGAGTTGGAACGTTCTATGATTTTGTACAAAGAAACTCATCCAACTATAAGAGCTTTAAAGCGCAAAATAGAAACTTTGGAAAAAACAGTTACAGCTCCTCAAGAAAAAAAACCAGTAAAGTTAAATTTAGCCTCGGAATTAGTCGTAGCTAAAGTTCAGGCTCAAATTGAAGCGGCTAAAATAAGGTTGAGCTCACTACAACAACAAAAGAAATTGATTGAATCGAAAATCGGTAACCTGCAAGTGCAAGTAGTTAAAAGTCCTCAAATTGAAAGGGGCTTATTTACATTGATGCGGGATTATGAAAATGCAAAATCCAAATATGAAGAAGTAAAATCCAAACAAATCAACGCCAAAATAGCAGAAAATTTAGAGCAAGATAACAAAGCTGAACGCTTTACGATGCTTGAGCCACCTTTTTTCCCCGATAAACCAATTAAGCCAGATCGCAAAAAAATAATCGCATTAGGCATTTTTGCGGGTTTTGCATCAGCTTTTGCGTTTGCAGCCTTGTTTGAAACTATTGATAAGCGTGTTCGTGGTGCAGAATCGTTAACCTCATTAATTAAAATGAGACCATTGGTGGTTATTCCTTTTATTTCTACACAATCAGAGCTTAAAAGAAAGAGAAACTTCAAAAAATATCTAGTCATATCGATTATTTTATTTGTAACGATGATGATATTAATTGTGCATTTCCTAGTCATGCCGCTGGATTTATTGATAGTAAAATTAATGGCTAGATTTGCTTAGAGAAAATTATGGAAAAAATCAAAGAAGCGCTCGCTAAAGCAAAATTATCAAGTGCATTGTTTAAAGCAGAACAACCTGCAATTGAAAAAGTGGATGCACCAATAGCGACCAAGCCTGTATTTTTAAATACCGAAAACGAACTAGATAAAATCAAATATTTAAATTCGCCAGTGATTAAATTAGATTTAAATCATTTGGAAAAGCACAGGATCGTAGCGCATAGCAAAAATGATGCAAACAGTTATCTGTTCGATTCATTACGTACCCAGATTTTGAAAAAAATGGAAGAAAATAATTGGAGAACGATTGCTATTGTGTCCCCGACACCACAATCGGGTAAAACGGTAGTGTCAATTAATCTTGCAATAAGTATCGCTCATCAACCGCAAAAAACTGCCATTTTGGTGGATTTTGATCTTCGCAGGCCTAAAGTTGCCAGTTATCTAGGTATTCATACAGAAAAATCGATCAATGATTACTTGACTGACAAAGCCGAAATCGGTGAGGTCATGTTTAATCCAGGTATAGAGCGTTTTGTAGTAATGCCTACAATGCGGCCTGTGTCTAAGTCTGCTGAAGTTTTATCTTCCAACAAAGTAACCAACTTGATACAAGAATTAAAAAATCGTTACGATTCTAGAATAATTATTTTTGATTCTCCGCCTGTATTGAACTCTGACGATGCAATGGTTTTATTGCCGCAAGTAGATTGCACACTATTGGTGATTGGTAACGGCATGTGTACGCAATCTGAAATAGAAGAAACGATGCATCATCTGCCAAAACATAATTTATTGGGTGTGGTGTTTAACAAAGCTGAGATTGAGACAAAAGCTTATTACTATTAATTTGATACTTGCAGAAATTACACAAGCTTAATTTCAAAGTATTTCAGCTTAAACAGTCAGCAATTATTGATTAAGTTTAAGTTTGTTAAATCGTGATTTAATGATGATTAATGCATACAGTTATAACTAAGTTAGTGCAGATTTCAATTAATTTAATTACTGTAAAATGAAGCTTTGGTGTATTGTTTTTTAAATTCAATCTAAAAGTAAAAAACTAAAATCAATTTTTAAAAGATAACTAATAAAGTTTATCTTAAACTTTCACTGTAGCATCTGCCGTTATCATGAGATCTGGTTCTTCTTCATCTTTCATTCTGGTGTAAGCTATTCCAATTCCAACAATTGACCAATAAGTAATTGCAACTGTGCCAATTGAAGTTGCAGTAGCAATAGTAATCATTATCGAAATAATAATCCCGATTAAACAGCGACCAAATAAGTGAAACTCACTACTTTTATCTTTCACGTTTTTTAATCGTTTCTTAAGATCCAATAACACTACAACAAAGATTGATACAAATAAGCCAAGCCCAATAATACCTGCATCTAATGCAACATTTAAATAGGTGTTTACAACATCAATAATCCCTTCACCCTGCACCATCGCTTGCATTTCAGGTGTTTGCAAATAATCTGTTGAACCAAAAAACAGGTTACGCTTGATAACAATCAAAGAGTTTTCAAATAATTGCTCTCTATAAGCAATATTACCAGTCTCAGTATTGCCAAAAAAAGGAATTAAATTAATCAATTTTTCACCTCCAGGCAACACAGCAATTACTGGCAATATAATCAAACCAGCTAAAAATAAAGTGGTTAATTTCTTCACAGATTTTGCACTTAGTAAAATAAACACAATGATCATCGCAAAAGCGCCGACCCATGGTCCTCGAGAGAGCGGGGCATACAAACCCAAGGCTAAAATTAAACCGCCTAATCTTTTTACCCATATATGTTTTATAGACGGCATTAAGAATAAATAAAACCCAATAGCGATTGTTACAAAGTAACCCATCACAATAGGATGTCCCAAGGACGCAATGGCACGTAAACTGCCAGCTCTACCAAGATAATTCCCGTAAGGATCTCCTGTTTCGAGCGCCACGCCTAATGCACTGTAGACTAGCCAACTTTTACCGCCTTCAAACACTGCAACCATTGATAAAACAATTGCAACGCTAACAAAAGCATAAGCAACCACTTTAATTTGCTGTAAATTTTTTAAGCTGCGACTTGCAACATAGTAAGGCAAAAAAATGTCCGTGAAACCGCTAAACCCAGCCCTTAACATATCGGTAAAGCTAGTATCTCTAAGTCTTAGCACCACAATTAAAATGATGTACAAAATTAAAAACTTATCAGCCCAAATGCTGGTAAATTTAAAATTGTTTTTAGAGGCTATAGATAATGCAGCAGGCAGCAAAATGATTAAAATGATAAATCTTGGGTGAGATAACACAAATAAATAGTTAACTAATCCAAAGCCTGGCACTGTTATTTCTAAAGGGGGAATGATGTACAGCAAAATAAAAAAAATGGCCATTTTGTTAGCTGATTTTGCACTATAGGCAAAAATGAACATTGCGCTGAAGGTAAGATAAATCCAAAAATTACCAACAGTAAAAGCCATTATCAATATAACGAGCCAAGAGCTGATCCAACGTTTGCTATCAAAAGGCAATACGCCTATTGGCGCTAATTTTTTTGCGATATTAAAACCGATCATCGCTAATATGGTGATGACGATTAGGGCTCTAATGTGCTCTTGCATAGATAGACTTAAATTATAGTTAAAATTAAATGATGGCTGGGCTTAATTTATTACTAGGCTTCATCTGTTGCTGGGCATATTTTATAGCTTAGATTAAATTATGATTAGTTATAGAACCTTTTATGTAGAATACCATAATGTTACATAATTGAATGTGCAACTACCTTAAAGTACCAATCAACAAAACGATTTTTAGAAGGAATTATTATCTCTTTGCAACTTTCACTTAAAAAAAGAATTATTAATGCAAGCATATGGACGTTTGGAGGACATTTTTTTAGTCAAGGTATAAGGCTATTTAGTAATTTGATAATGACCCGTTTGTTAATGCCTGAAATGTTTGGGTTGATGGCAATTGTTAACGTTTTATTAATGGGTTTAGTGTTAATTACAGATGTGGGCTTACGGCAAAATATTATTCAAAGTACGCGTGCGCACGAGGCTGATTATCTGAACACTGTTTGGACATTTCAGGTTGCAAGAGGCATCTTTATATGGATAGCATCAATTGCAGTATCAGTCAGCTTGTATTTTGCACAATCTTTAAATTGGCTTGCAACAAATACAGTTTATGCCGATCCATTATTGCCATTTATTATCCCAGCTTCCACTTTTGCTTTGGTGTTTAGCGCATTTGAACCCACTTGGACTTCAATTGCCAGTAGAGAATTAAACCAATCTAAGCTTGTTAAAATTGAGGTCATTAGTCAGCTCGCTGGTATTTTATTGATGATTATATTGGCTTATTACTACCGCTCTGTCTGGTCGTTAGTGATAGGTTCGTTAATGACTAGTCTCACGCATGTACTAATTGTTAGTTTTATGGCGCAAGAAAACCGCAATAAATTTCATATAGATAAAGTTGCATTCTACGAAATATTTCACTTTGGTAAATGGATTTTTTTATCTTCTATCATCGGGTTTTTAATTAATAGTGGCGATAGATTGTTGCTTGGTGGCTTGATCAACCCTGCACAATTAGGTGTTTACAGCATCGCCTCATTTATAGTGGGTGCGGTTTATTTAGTTATTTCTAGATTACTAGCCAATGTTGCGTTTCCTGCCCTAAGTGAAACTGCAAGGAATAAGCCAGAAGACCTTAAGCGCATTTATTACAAATTCAGATTGCCATTTGATGCATCGGTCTTATTTATTGCGGGGTTTTTCTTATTAACAGGTCAAACCATTATTAATGTTTTGTATGACAATCGCTACCAAGAAGCTGGTTGGATGTTAAGTTTGCTTGGCTTATGCTTAGTCTCTTTAAGATACAACCTTACAGACCAGTGCTTTTTAGCGCTCGGTAAACCAAAACTAATGACCTACATTATTATTATCAGAACATTGTTTATGTTTACTTTATTGCCTATCGCATTCAAATACTACGGCTTGTACGGTGCTATTTGGATCATTGTATTAAGTGGATTTTCTAGTTTTCCATTAGCCATCTATTACAAAAAAGTTCTTCACTTGTTAGATATCAAAAAAGAATTGATCACCTTACCCTTTATAGCAGCTGGTTTATTGTGCGGTTTACTATTTAATCAACTTTACGCGCTCATTATCTAAATAGGCTATTGCGATTACGCCATTTGTCATATAGATTGTTGTTAACTAATTTTGCTTCAGGATGTTTAACATGTTTCAAACAGCAACATTACCTATAAAAATTGATGATGGCATTCAATTGCAAGTCGAAGATGCCATTTTGTTTGGCGAATCTTTAAGTGAAAGTTATTGTTTTGCAGATCCATTTCCACACGTTGTTATTGATGATTTTTTGCCCGCCGCTTTTATAGAAGAGATTTTGAATAATTTTCCTGTTGAAAAAATGGAAAAAGATGTGGTTTTTGAGTTGGGTTTTGCAGGCATGCATAAAAGGCAAGTTGCGCCTGCCAACTGCAATGGCTTTAGTAAAGAAATGTTCGGTTTTTTTAATTCGCTTCCCATTATTCATTTCTTAGAATCGTTAACCACCATTCCGGCACTTATATCAGACCCTCATTTTTTGGGTGGCGGGTTTCATGAGACAACCACAGGTGGCAAGCTTGGCATTCATGCAGATTTTAGAATAAATGATCAATTGCATTTAAATAGACGACTCAATATGATCATTTATCTAAATAAAGATTGGGATGACGCTTATGGTGGGCACTTAGAATTATGGGATAAACAAATGCAAAATAAAGTGCATAGCATTGCCCCCGTGTTTAACCGTTGCGTGATTTTTAACACCGATGCAGATAGCTATCACGGTCATCCTGACCCACTAACCACGCCAGAACATGTAAAAAGAAGATCAATCGCACTTTATTATTACACCGCCTCAAAACGTATCTATGAAGATTCTGTAGCACATTCCACCATGTATAAAGCTAGAGCCAGTGATGATGCGGCTACAAAAAAAGAAATCAAGCGATCTAGCTTTGATAATCATTTAAAAGACATCACGCCGCCAATATTTTTTAGAACATTTATAAAAATAAGAGATAAATTAGGTTTGTAAACGAGCAATAATTAAACACAAACTTTATATCATGAACATTTATCCAGCCAACAGCGTAATTTTACGTTTTTAGAATATTTAGGCGAATGAAAATTACCTTTTTATCGCCATCGCTCAATATGGGCGGCGGCACCAAAGTGATGGCTATTTACGCCGATTTTTTGGCCAAAAATGGACATGATGTCAACTTCGTATCCACACCAATATCGTCTAAACCATCAATTAAACTGCGCTTAAAAAATATGCTTAGGTTAAAGTTTTTTTACCCTACAACACAGCCATCCCATTTTGATGCATTGAACATTAAAAATCATGTTATCAATGCTTACAGGCCAATTGTGGATACAGATGTGCCAGATGCAGATATTGTGATCGCAACCTGGTGGGAAACTGCAGAGTGGTTACAAAATTTAAGTGACCAAAAAGGTAAAAAAGTTTATTTTGTGCAAGGTCATGAGGTTTTTGATCATATTCCGAAGCTAAGAGCCATTGATACTTATAAAACCGATACCAAAAAAATAGTGGTGTCCCGTTGGCTAAAAGACGTTTTAGAAAAACAATATCAAAGTATTAACATTGATTTAGTACCAAATGCAGTAGATAAGCAAACTTTTTATTTTGAAAAACGCCAAAAAAATTTAAACCCAACTATTGGTTTTTTAGTGAGCTCTGGTCACGTAAAAGGCTTGGATATTGCATTAAAAGCACTCGAACAGTTGCGACTTATTTACCCGACCTTAAAGGTGATTACGTTTGGAACATTAAAACTTAAAAATTGGCCTATTAATAAAAATGATGAGTTTTATTTACTCCCCACGCAAGCCGATATAAGAGCGCTTTATGCTAGTTGTGATGTATGGCTGGCTCCAAGTCGCTCTGAAGGATTTAATTTAACGGCAATGGAAGCGATGGCCTGTGGCACACCTGTGGTATCAACCAAAACTGGCTGGCCAGTTGAAGCGATTAACCCTTATAAAAATGGCATATTAACCGAACTTGAAGATGTGAATGCACTAACAAATGGCATAAAATGGTTTTTGGATTTAAGTCCCGATGACTGGGCAGATTGCTCGGAGCATGCACATCAGACTACGCAGGGCAGCAGTTGGGATGCATCAGCAAAACTTTTTGAGGCTGTGCTAACTGATTATGTTAATAAGGCATAAAATTTGCTTTGAATAATGCGCTCCAACATGTAGCTGTGGTCATTATTGGTCGAAATGAAGGCGAGCGACTTATTCGTTGTATTGATGCAGTCATCAAATATACAAACAAAATAGTTTATGTTGATTCCGCGTCGACTGATTGTTCCGTTGCAGAGGCGCAAAAAAGAGGGGCAGAAGTTATATTGCTTGATATGACTTTGCCTTTTAGCGCAGCAAGAGCTAGAAATGCAGGGTTTGACAAAGCGTTAACCCTTTATAAAGACAGTGAGTTTGTGCAGTTTATAGATGGTGATTGTGAAATGTTGCAAGGCTGGCTTGAAGCATCGGTTCATTTTTTGCAAGTGCATCCAAAAGTGGCAGTTGTCAGCGGTGTATTAACTGAGCGATTTCCAGATAAAACTATTTACAATACCTTATGTAATCACGAATGGATAATGCCGTTTGGCAACGTAAAATCGTGTGGCGGCAACGCTTTAATGCGTGTTAAAGCATTCAAAGAAGCAGGTGGATTTTTAGATAGTTTAATCGCAGGCGAAGAGCCAGAAATGTGTGTACGATTACGCCAAAAAGGTTGGCTGATTTGGCACCTTAATACTCACATGATGTTACACGATGCAAATATGTTGCATTTAAAACAATGGTGGAAGCGGTGCAAACGTAGTGGTTACGCCTTCGCAGAGGGGTCACATTTACACGGTAATGCGCCAGAATTTCATTGGGTGGCAGAATCTAGAAGAGCTATAGTTTGGGGTGCGGTACTGCCAATTTTGATTTTGGGTTCATTACTGATAAGTTGGAAGTTGTGCGCTATGTTGCTTTTGATTTACCCATTACAGATCATTAGGTTAGCCTTTAAAACAAAACAAGCAAGCAATTGGTTAATTGCAACGCATTTAGTCATGTCTAAATTTCCTGAAGCAGCTGGTCAAATAGAATTTTATAAAAGGCGTATTTTTAAGCAAAAGATTGGCTTAATAGAGCATAAATAAGGATTTGGTAAGATTAAAAAGATATTGATTTGTATAACATAAATTAATTAGTCATCAATGACTAAAATATAGGGAGTGCATATGTTAAATAATAACAATTTATCGCACAAAGAGTTCTTTAGATTGATAATTGATGTTGCTAGCATTAATTACGGTTTTAAATCTATTAAAGCCATCAAAAAGACGTTGGTGTTTTATATTGTGGCTTATAAAAATAAACAAGAAATATGCAAATTTCTTTACGTGACCTCAAATATCAAAGGTTTGGTCATTAATAATAGTAAATTGGGTGTGATAGAGTGGCCATATATACATAACCACTGGGATGCGAAAACAAGGCTAGAAAAGATTAGTACGCATTATGAGATCATGCAAAATGCTAACTTGGGCCTTATTCCAACAGATGTCGATTTTTTTCATAAAATCGTTGATCTTAATCATATTTCCCAAGATGTTACCATTGCCATAGACCAAGCACCCTGGTTTGTGCGTGAAGGTGAGTTGGTGATTAATGTTTTTAAAGCAGATTTAAGAGTCGCTTCAATTGCATTTGCGTTGGGCTTGCATCTAGGTGTAAAAGTGGCTTTTTTAGGCGCGGTGCAAGGCATACATCAAGGCGTGCCAGCTAAAGAATCTTTGGATATTTATCGAGATTTGACTAAAGATTTTGAAGGTTTAAGGCCGCGAAGTTTATTGTTGGAAGTGTTAAAAGTGTTATTAGCTAAGTTAGAAGTAAAAAAAATGTTCGCGATATGTGAACAAAATAGGCATCACAGGCATGCTTACTTCGGGTCAGATGAGCATACTGTTTTTAAGACCGACTATAATTCGTTTTGGGAAGAACATAATGGGGTGCTAGATACAAAAACTGGTTTTTATGAATTGCCACTTGCACTATCAATTAAAAATCTAGCCGATATACCCTCTAAAAAAAGAAGTATGTATAAAAAAAGATATGAAATGTTTGCTGCATTTAGTAGCAAAATATTAAGTAGTACAGATAGCGAAATTATTCAGTTAATAAAATGAAAATATTTGAATTCAATCCTAGTGCTAGCTTAGTTAAAAGTATCTTGAGCTATCAAAAACAAGCTTCTGCCAGCAGTAGTTTTGGTGCTTTTTTTAAAAAAACTGCATCGTTAAATCATCGTTTTTGGAGTATTTTAACCGCATCTGACATTAGTAAATTTGCGCACATCGCGCCTGATTTACAATTGCCGCACCCCAATGGTATTGTCATTCATCAAGACGTTACAATTGGGCATAATTGCATGATCATGCAACAAGTGACTATTGGCCAGCTTGCAGATGGCAAAGTGCCTATTGTTGGACACGGTGTTTATATTGGTGCTGGTGCTAAAGTGTTAGGTGGTATCACAATTAGCGATAACGCGATTATTGGTGCCAATGCTGTTGTATTAATTGATGTGCCCAAAGGTAAAACTGCGGTTGGCGTGCCAGCTAGAATACTTGCAAAATAAATGATGAAAATTAAAGCTTTTTACCCTAACTATTTTTATGATGTGGCGATCACAGGTGCGGCCTATCGCATTGTTAGGGGTATGGAGTCGGCAGAAGTTAAAACTAGCTTGATGGGAATCGCTTCTGAAAAGGCGTTTCAAGAAAAGTTTTACACTGATGCAGTACCTAAATGGGCTAAAAAATTAGTGCTTAAATTTGTGCCACAAAAATTAGTGAATAAATTTGCACATTTTATGTACGTGCGATCGCTTAAAAGTGCTGATTATGCCTACTTATGGCCAGGGGTAAACCTTGAAACTTACCGAGTGATAAAAAACAAAGGTTGTAAAATTATTCACGAATGCGTTAATACGCATGAAGCAAATAGCGTTTTGATTCTTAATAAGGCTTATGCCCAATTAAATTTACCTGCAACACATGGCATGGATGCGCAAACGATTGCAGTTGAGCTTGAAAAACTGGCTTTATCTGATTATATTTTTAGTTGTAGTCCGATCATGACGCACTTGTTAATTGAGGTTGGCGTTCCAAAGCAAAAAATTCTGCAAACCTCATACGGATTATCAAGCTCCTTTATTGAAAAGACTTGTGTGTCCAAAATTAACATCAACTCAGACAA
Organism: Methylotenera sp.; assembly: GCA_043759515.1. GTDB lineage: Bacteria > Pseudomonadota > Gammaproteobacteria > Burkholderiales > Methylophilaceae > Methylotenera_A. Next base: position 30,502 of record JAYVLK010000026.1, on the reverse strand, counting down.
AATCATTGACCAAAATACAGACAAGCTAACCTTCATTTTTGTTGGCAGCATAGGTGTACGTAAAGGTGCGCATCTATTGCTTGATTATTGGGTTAAAGCCAATTTAAAAGCCAATCTGCTATTAGTAGGCACCATAGAGCCAGCCCTTAAACCCTTGATTACTCAATATGATGGTCACCACAATATTACGCATATACCGTTTACAGATGATCTTACCAAGATTTACAATGAAGCCAATGTGTTTATTTTACCAAGCTTGGAAGAAGGTAGCCCATTGGTTACTTACATGGCTATGGGCGCGGGCTTACCCATGTTATTAACGCCTATGAGTGCTGGTGGAGTAGTCACGCATGATGTTGAAGGGTTTGTTATCGACCCTTACGATGAATCAACTTGGATAGAATCATTGCGCAAAATCACCGAAGATGTGGAGCTACGCATAAGGTTTTCAACTGCAGCTAAAAACAAAGCGCCCAACTATATTTGGGATAAAGTTGCTGAAAAACGTTCAGACCTTTTAATGACAGCGATCAATAAATAATGAAGATTATCGTGTTAGGTGGCAATGGTTTTATCGGTTCGCACATTGTAGATGAATTGATTTTGCGTGGTAACGAAGTTAGCATTTTATGCAGATCGCGAGATAAAGTTACCCGCTATGTTTCAGGTGTGAAGTATTATTTTGGCGATTTTTTAGATACTGTATTCGTAAACTCAGCCATTCAAAATAAAGATCTTGTCATTCACAGCATCAGTTCAACCGTACCTAGCACTTCTGTAAGAAACCCAGTGATCGATATCAACCAAAACTTGGTTGCCAGTGTTGAATTATTAAAAGCCATGCAGCAATCGGGTGTAAAAAGACTCATTTATTTATCGTCTGGCGGCACTGTATATGGTAGCCCCAAGCAATTACCAGTTAGTGAAGATCATCCACTTAACCCAATATCATCTTATGGCGTCGTAAAAGTAGCCATTGAACATTATATTGGTATGTTTAAAACACTTTATGGCTTAAGCCCAATCATTCTAAGGCCGTCTAATCCTTATGGTGCGCGTCAAGCAAATGCTGGCATTCAAGGTGCTTTAGGCACTTTTTTAGGTAATACGCTTAATCACAAACCCATCACTATTTGGGGTGATGGCGAAGTAAGCCGTGGCTATATTTATGTTAAAGATTTAGCGATGTTATGTGCCAATGCCGCAGAATCAAGCGTAGATGGTACATTTAATGTGTGTAGTGGGCAAAGTACAAGCTTAAATGAATTGCTGGTTTTAATAGAATCGGCAACTGGTATCAAGCCAAATGTGACTTACGAAGCGGGTAGGGGTTTTGATGTTAAAAATATCTGTTTAGATATTAGCCTTGCACAAAAAGCATTTAACTGGGCACCACAATATTCTATTAAAGAAGGTATTGCTGAATATTATAGAAGTTTGATTTAACCGATGCGCATCACCTACATCATCAATCAATATCCTAAGGTTAGCCATACATTTATTAAACGCGAAATATTAGCGCTCGAGCGGCTAGGGTTTGCATTACAACGGTTATCGATGCGTGGCTGGAATGAGGCACAAATAGATGCGCAAGACGTTAAAGAGCAAGCAAATACGCAATATGTTTTGAAAAGTGGTGCAGTGGGTTTATTACTTGCAACGCTAAAAATTTTTATAAATGATCCCTTTACTTTTATAAAAGCATTGGGTTTAGCAATTAAATTAAGTATCAAGGCAGATCGCCCGCTTATTTATCACCTCATCTATTTTGTTGAAGCCTGTCAAGCAAGTTTATGGGTGCAAGATTTTGAGGCAGATCATATTCACGCGCATTTTGGCACCAATCCAAGCGAAGTTGCCATGTTAACTAGCGCACTGACTGGCCTACCTTTTAGCTTTACTGTGCATGGGCCTGAGGAATTCGATAAACCGCAATTTTTAAAATTAAGTGAAAAAATCAAACAATCCAAGTTTGTAGTGGCGGTTTCATCTTTTGGCAAAAGCCAATTGCAGCGTTGGGTCAATCACGCTGATTGGCACAAAATAAAAGTGGTACATTGCGGCTTAGAGCCTGATTTTTACCAGATAAATGCTGTGGCAATGCCTGACAAACCACAATTAATATGCATAGGCCGATTGTGCGAGCAAAAAGGCCAGCTTCTATTAATAGAAGCGGCCAAAAAGCTTGTAGATGAACAAGTAGCGTTTAAACTAGTGTTAGCAGGTGACGGTGAAATGCGCCAAGAAATTGAAGCTTTAATTACCAAATATGCATTACAAGATTACGTGAGTATTACGGGCTGGATAAGTAGCCACGCTGTCAAGGAGCATTTATTAGATTCTCAAATCATGGTTTTACCCAGTTTTGCCGAAGGTTTACCTGTGGTGATAATGGAGGCGATGTCGTTAAGACGCCCAGTTATTTCAACTTATGTGGCAGGTATACCCGAGCTTGTTACGCACGGTGAAAACGGTTGGTTGTGTGCGGCGGGCGATGTGGATGCTTTGGCTGATGCAATCAAACAAGCTCTTAAAACACCATTGAATCAATTGCAAAAGATGGGCAACGTTGCCTATGAACGCGTGATTACTAGGCACAATATAGACAGTGAAGCTGCAAAACTTGCAAATCATTTTATTAAGCCATATAGCCAACCAACGCATAATAAATCTAATTAAAAATGAATATTTTGCAAATAGTATTATTGGTATTACTAAGTGCGCTTGCCGTGCCTATTGCAGTGCTTTTTATGCAAATAATCGCCGCTTTATTTTATAGAAATACTAATAAAAATACTAAGCACCATGCACTAACTGCTAATACTAACAATTTGTCGATCGCTGTATTGATTCCTGCACACAATGAATCGTTAGGCATTAGCAAAACATTGTCATCAATACTGCCACAGCTAAAAAAAACAGATCAACTTATTGTGGTGGCTGATAACTGCACAGATAATACTGCTGCTATTGCCCAACAACTAGGTGCCACTGCCGTTGTTAGATTTAACGACCTGCAGCGCGGTAAAGGTTATGCGCTAGATTTTGGCATGCAATATCTTAAAAATAACCCCCCACAAATTGTGATTATTATTGATGCCGATTGCACAATTTCACCAAATTTTATTGCTGAGATTGCTTATGCTTGCCAGCATTACCAAACACCTATTCAAGCGCTAGACCTAATGGTGTCGCCCATTAATGCTAGCCTTAAAACCAAAATCGCAGAATTTGCCTGGCTTGTTAAAAATAAAGTACGCCCGCTAGGTTATAAAAAACTAGGCTTGCCATGCCAATTAATGGGTACAGGCATGGCATTTTTATGGGCAGATATTGTTAATATGCCATTAAATAATGGCCATATTGCAGAAGACATGATGTTGGGTGTTAATTTGTGTCGCGTGAATAAAGCTGCTCTTTTTTTGCCAGAGGCAATGGTTAGTAGCGAATTTCCAAGCTCGCAAGCGGCCGAACGTACGCAACGCACCCGTTGGGAACATGGTCATTTAAGTGTTATTTTAAGCGAAGCGCCTGGCTTGTTTTTAAATGCTTTAAAAACTAAAAATCTGCAAATGCTAGGTCTATCGCTAGATTTAATCGTACCGCCCCTAGCTATACTTGCTTTAATGAGTGCATTTTTGCTGATTTTTGTTTTGTTTGTGCATCAATTTTCGCCCATGGCAGGTTTGGTTTTATATGCAGCTTTAACCGTGGCGGTTTTGGTTTTAAGCATATTAATTGCCTGGACTTTTTTTGGGCGCCATATTATTAGTTTTAAACAATTGTGTTATGCACCCATTTACGCTTTGGTTAAAATTCCGCTCTACGTCAAATTTGTTGTGAGTAGACAAGTAGAGTGGGTGCGGTCTAAACGAGATTAACTATTTGTTCAATTGAATAGATATTTTTTGAGCACCGCTTGTTAAAGGATACATTTGCTTATTTCCGTTATCTTAATTAGTTACAACACTGCACAATTAAGCGTTGAAGCGCTTAACAGCCTTTTTGCATCTGTAGGAGATTTTGAGTTAGACGTATTTGTGGTTGATAACGCCTCTAAAGATGACTCACTTAGCGTGATTAAGAACGCTTTTCCAAACATAAATTTAATAGCAAATAAAATCAATGTAGGCTTCGGACGGGCTAATAATCAGGTATTACCATTGATTAAAGGTGATTATGTATTGCTACTTAATACCGATGCCTTTGTGCAGCCCGATACATTAGCTAAAACTGTAACTTATATGCAAGAACATGCAAATTGCGGTGTGTTGGGTGTGCGATTAGTAGGCCGAGATAATGAGCAACAACCTTCGTGTCGATATTTCCCTACCCCATTTAATTTATTTGCCCAACGCATGGGTTTACACCGTTTTTTACCAAACTTAAAAATGGTAGATGATATTAACTGGAACCCAGCCATCACCCAAAACTGTGATTGGGTGCCAGGTTGTTATTATTTGGTTCGAAAAGCGGTTATTGACCAAGTAGGGCTGTTTGACGCTAAATATTTTTTATATAGCGAAGAAGTTGACCATTGTTTTGCGGTTAAAAAGGCTGGCTGGCAAGTGACTTATTTTGCGCAAACTTCTGTTATCCACCTTGGTGGTGAAAGTGCTAAATCTGACGGAACCATCAGTAACGGTGGAAAACAACTAAGCGTATTACAAGCTGAAAGTGAATTGATTTATTTTAGAAAGAATCATGGATTATTGACGGCTATGTTAAGCGTTGCCATGATAATGTTTGGTGATTTGCTGCAATTTATTAAAGACGCGATACGATTGCGATTGAACAACAAAACCGAGTTTTTTAATGGTACAAAGCTTGCTCTAATGAGTGCTTATAAAACCAAGTTCGGTAAAGTAGCTATCAGATAAAGTCGCAAATGCGTGATTACATTTATTATTACCAACACAACCTTAAAAATACTAAAAATTAACCATCAAAATGTCAATTGAACCTTTAAAAAATCGCGTTAAATTATTTGGTGCAGAAATTGACCCGCTAACCATGCGTGAAACAGTCACTTTGTTAGCATTTTGGCTACAACAAGCGCAACAAACCTGTCGATTTGTTATCACGCCTAATGTAGACCATATTGTAAAATTTCAGCATGATATTGGCTTACAAGCCGCTTATAAACAAGCATCACTAGTTGTAACCGATGGCAAGCCTGTGGTGTGGGCGGCTAAATTATTAGGTGTAGGCATTCCCGAAACCGTGCCAGGTAGCAATTTAGTGCCTGCCATTTTTGATCATGCACAGGCTAATAATGTACCAATCCGCGTTTATTTATTAGGTGCAATGCCAGGTGTTGCAGATCGTGCCAGCGCAGTTATTCAAACAAAATGGCCAGTTATTAAGGTGGTGGGCACATTAAGCCCAGATTTTGGTTTTGAAAAAAAATCTGAAATCTCATCATCAATTTGCGAAAGCATCAATGCTAGCGGGGCAGATCTGCTTGTTTTAGGTCTAGGCGCCCCTAAACAAGAATTGTGGATGTCGCAACATGCAGCACAACTTTCGGTAAAGGTAGCTTTGTGTGTGGGCGCAACTATCGATTTTATTGCGGGTGAAAAAGCGCGCGCGCCTTTATGGATGCAAAACATAGGCTTGGAATGGCTACATCGAATGTTAAGTGAGCCTAAAAGGTTGGCGAAACGCTATTTTATTGATGCCATTGTTTTTCCACAATTAATCGTTAAAGAGTGGCTTTTACGTTTATAAATGATGGTGATGCAAAAAAAACTTGCAAGCTTGATAATCAGATTAATTAAATTGTTATTGCAAGATATCAGTACCAAAAAATACATTTTTATTGTCGGCTTGATTTTTAGCTTTTTTAACAGTATTTCAAATGCAGCTGCATTAACTCGAACCAACCCGAATGTGATTTTGCCAAATCATGTGGCTGTAGTCGTAAATAGCCGCGATGTTAATAGCCTGCTTATAGGGGAATACTACCTAAAGGCACGCAATATCCCCAAGCAAAATTTAATCACGGTTGATATTGCGCCTGGGGTAGCTACATTAACTGAAGAACAATTTAGCAAATTAAAAGAATCTATTTTTTCCAAAATAAGTGCCGATACACAAGTAATCGTATTGACTTGGACACGTCCATTTGCGGTTAACTGTAATTCAATTACATCAGCTATAACAATGGGGTATCAGCCAGAACAATGTGAAAATGGCTGTGGGACAGGGGTTCAAAACCCTTACTTCAATAATATGCATGGTCATGCATTAACTGATTTCAATATGCGCTTATCTATTTTATTGCCAACAGATTCTGTTGAATTGGCTAAAAATTTAATCGATAGGGGAGTTTTGAGTGCGTTTAAAATAAATGATGCGACTGCTTATTTTTTAAAAACGTCAGACCCTGCTAGAAGCAAACCAAGAGAGGCGTTTTTTCCTAAAGATTTCACAGTAATCGCAGATAAAAAGTTGCGGATACGCACTATTAAGGCAGATAGCATCAAAAATAAACCAGATGTGATGTTTTACTTTACTGGTGCGGTAACTGTGCCACATTTAGAGACCATTGGATTTTTGCCTGGTGCTATTGCCGATCATTTAACGTCATCGGGCGGTGTGCTATACAACGACGCGCAAATGTCTAGCTTAAAATGGCTGGAAGCGGGTGCTACTGGCAGTTACGGTGCTGTATCTGAACCTTGCAATTATTGGCAAAAATTTCCCAATCCAGCAGTATTGGTAGATCATTATTTAAGAGGTGATACTTTGATAGAAGCGTACTGGAAAAGCGTAGCTTGGCCTACGCAAGGCTTATTTATTGGTGAGCCTTTGGCTGCGCCCTATAAATCATTTAGATAATTAAAATAGCATCATGACGGCGCTTTTTTGAATAAAATAATGCAATGTAACGCCCTTATTTACAATAATGGCATAGCCCGAATGGGTGTTATAAAACCATTTACAATTTTTGCTGATAAACTATTTACCATCATTAATCCTATGCATTTTATTTTATGAACACACGATCATATCTACCTGCTAATTTTCAGTTATCAGTCACCCAAAAGTGGTTTTTATTTGGGCTGATATTGGCATTTATCGCGCATTATGGCGGCTTAAAAGATTTGGTTACGCGCTGGAACACGCAAGAAGAATATGGCCATGGCTATTTTATTCCGCTGATAAGTTTGTGGTTTTTATGGAGCCGAAAAGATGCGTTAATTGCTAGTATCGGTGAGTCATCGTGGGTGGGTCCTTTAATAATAGCGATTGGCAGTGTGGGTTTATTATTGGGCGAAATAACCGCTATATTTTTATTGATCCAAATGAGCTTTTTGCTTACCGTCATTGGTCTAGTGTTAGCGTACGGCGGTAAATCTTTACTAAAAGTCTCTCTACTTCCTATCGCATTCTTAATTTTTGCAATCCCACTTCCTTATTTTGTAGGCGCTCAATTATCGTGGCGCTTACAACTCATTTCTTCTGAATTAGGCGTAGCGTTTTTAAGGCTATTAGGTAATTCTGTATTTTTAGAAGGTAACGTCATTGACCTAGGCGTATACAAGTTGCAAGTAGTTGAGGCCTGCAGCGGTTTACGTTATTTATATCCACTATTAAGCATTGGTTTTTTAATGGCCTATATGTATAAAGGGTCGCTATGGCAAAGGGTAGTCATTTTCTTGTCAACAATACCCGTTACAGTGGTTATGAACAGTTTACGTATTGCCATGGTGGGCATATTAGTAAACCGTTGGGGTAATGGCATGGCAGACGGCTTTCTGCATTATTTTGAAGGCTGGATCATCTTCATGGTGTGCTTGCTCATATTAATATTAGAAGTAATGCTGTTTGAATGGTTTAGTAAAAGAAGAAAATTTTGGCAAGCGGTTGATTTGCCCGTGATTAAAGCCGCTAAAACCAGCACTAATTTTACACAAACCAACAAGCCCTTGTATGCCAGCATTGCGTTGATCATCGTTATGCTTATTGGCGTTAATCTTATTAGCGATAGGCAAGAGATAATGCCTGAACGTCAAGGTTTAGCTAGTTTTCCAACCAATCTAGATGGTTGGATAGCCAAAGAATCTGCAATGGATAAGGAAATTGAAGCATTTTTAGGCGTGGATGACTATTTGTTAGCCAACTACACTAATCCTGCAAAAGGCATGGTTAATTTTTATGTTGCCTACTACGCATCGCAACGTAAAGGTGTTTCTCCGCATTCGCCACAAGTTTGCATGCCTGGTGGTGGATGGATAATATCTTCCCTTGATAGGATTACCATTGATGTTGCAGGCAAAAAAGATTTTCATGTAAATCGCACTGTGATTAATAAAGATAACCATAAACAAGTGGTTTATTATTGGTTTGAACAGCGCGGCAGACATATTGCTAACGAATATTATATGAAATGGTATTTATTGCTAGATTCTATTAGAATCAACAGAACAGATGGCGCGCTAGTGCGGGTGACCACTTATTTGAACCCAACAGAACCATTAGAAAATGCGGACTCGCGCATACAAGAATTTTTAGAAAAAAGCGTGCCTTTATTAGATGCCTACGTGCCTAAGTAAAATAACAGAGTAAAACAGCAGGCCAGTTTTTTATGCAAGTTTTTATGAATAAATATAAGTCCATTAAAATTTAAAATGAGAAAGAAGTAATTGTATGAATAATAAAGTATCCACACAATTCACAATACTTTGCCTAACAGTATGCTTAGTAGGGCTAACAGCAGGGTGTTCTACACCAGCAGAGAAAGCAGAAAAATATTATTTAAAAGGCATGGCGCTTATTGAAAAAGATCCTGAAAAGGCAAAACTTGAATTTCAAAATGCCTTGCAAATTAAAAAAAATATGACCAAAGCCTTATATGGTTTAGGGATGATCGCTGAAAATAAAGGCGACTTAAAAACGACATTTGCCATTATGAATGAGGTGGTAGAACAAGACCCTAAAAACATCGATGCACTGGTTAAAACTGGCCAAATTTTATTGGCAGCAGGTAAGCTTGACGTGGCAATGGAGCGAAGCAACCAAGCGTTAGCGATTGATAAAAAAAATGTTTCTGCGCTAAATTTGCGCTCAGCACTGCAACTTAAATTAAACGATGCAAGCGGAGCGCTTGTTTATGCTAATCAAGCCATTGCTATAGACTCCGATAATCAAGATGCCTATGTATTGCTGGCCTCTGAGCGGATAATCGCTAAGGATAATCAAGCCGCGCTTAAGTATTTAGATAAAGCACTTACAAAAAATGATAAAAATTTGGCAGTACAGTTTATTAGAATCAAGGTTTTAGAAAATTTATCGCAGACCGATGGCATTAACAATACTTTTCTTAAGCTATTAAAAACCTTTCCAGATAAAGCGATCGTTAAAAAAAGCTACGCACAATTTTTATTGAAATCTGGTAAAAAAGAAGAAGCAGAACAACAAATGCGCGCTATAGCGCAATTGCAACCTGATGATTTGCAAGCTAAATTAGATGTGATTAGATTTGTGATCGCAATCAAAGGTATTGAGGCTGGGCGAACTGAATTAGAAAGTTATATAAAAAAAGAACCAGAAAATTACGATTTGGCTTTTGCTCTTGTGAATTTGTATCAACAACAAAAAAATACAGTTGCCGAAGATAAATTATTACAACAAATTACCGAAAAAGCTGGTAACAGTTTAAATGGCTACAAAGCCCAAAGCGTCATTGCTTACAAATTGATTCGCGAAGGTAAAAAAGAAGAGGCAAGTAAGATTTTAGAATCAATCTTAGCATCTGATAAAAGCTTTGGGCAGGCATTAACCTTGCGCGCAAGCATGGCTTTGGCTTCTAAAGATTATGATGCGGCGATTATTGATTTAAGAACCGTATTGAGAGATTCACCCGAATCAAGTGGTGCTGGCTTAATGCTAGCCAACGCGCATGAAAGCACAGGCTCTCCAGAGCTTGCAGAGGAGCATTATGCAAGATCGTTTGAAACGAGTCGGTATGCGGCTGCTTATGGTATTCCATACACGCAATTTTTATTGCGACGTAAAGCTGATGATCGTGCAGGTAAAGTGTTTGAACAGATGCTTGAAACAGCACCAGCTGATGCCAATGTGATTCGTTCTTTTGCACAATTTAAAATAAATAAAGGCGATTATATAGGCGCCCAAGCGCTATCAGATCAAGCAAAAAAACTAAATGAAAAAAATCCATTGGCTGATCAGATCATGGGTGCGATCTCATCAAGTAAAAATGATTTCGATGGGACTATCAGTGCACTTAAACGCGCCCACGTTACAGCACCAGCTGACTCGCAACCTATAGCTGCACTAGTCAACACATTTGTTAGAGCAAACAAAGATAAAGAAGCGTTAACTTTTATTAAAACCGTAGTGGACGATAATCCTAGTAATGTGGAAGCAAAAATCATCCAAGGACAATTGCTTGCTAAAACAGGCAATATACCAGAAGCTGAAAAAGTATTTACGCAAATAATCGATACGCAGCCCAACAGCAGTGTGGGTTACCTACAACTAGCTGTTGCGCAACAACGGGCTGGGTTAAATACAAAAGCAGAAGCGACCATTTCACAAGGCTTAAGCCTAGTACCTAATGACTTTGGTTTGCAGCTTACACAAGCGAGTTTTCACGAAGCCAATGGCCGCTTTGAGGAAGCGATAAAAATGTATGAAGCGCTTATTAAACAAAAGCCAGATTCTGAAGTAGTTGCAAACAATCTAGCTAGCTTATTGACTGATCATCGTAATAGTAAAAGTGATTTTGAGCGCGCTTATAATTTGGCCTCCATATTAAAAAATAGCGAAATACCACAGTTTTTAGATACGTTTGGCTGGGCAAGTTACCATGTAGATAAATTAGATGATGCTGAAAAAGCACTTTTGAAAACAATAGAGAAACTACCAGAACCTGCAGTTTTTCACTATCATTTAGCTAAAGTTTATATCAAGAAAAATGAATCCGCAAAAGCAAAACAATCGTTACAAAACGCAATAAATCTTGCAAAAAATCAACCATTTAGTCAAAAAGATGAAGCAGTCAAATTGCTTGCATCTTTGTAGTTATAAAGTTTGGAAAAATAATAATGTATGAAGCTTTTTATGGGTTAAAAGAAAAACCTTTTTCTATTCAACCAGATCCTGAATTTTTGTTTTTTAGTATTCGCCATAGCATGGCCTACGCCATGCTTGAGTATGGTATTCAAAACCGCGCTGGCTTTTCAGTGATTTGTGGTGAGATCGGTTGCGGTAAAACTACATTAGTACGCCATTTACTTAATAATTTAGGCGATGATTTAAGGGTTGGCATCGTCTACAACACGCATGAACATATCCATGATTTATTGGGGTGGATCATGTTATCGTTTAATCAGCCATATGAAGGCTTATCAAACATCGGTTTGTACGATGCTTTTCAGCAATTTTTGATCAAAAGTTATACTGACAATAAACGAGTGGTTTTGATTATTGACGAGGCGCAAAACCTAAGCCCAGCTGCATTAGAGTCACTTCGTATGCTGTCAAACATCAATGCAGATAAAGATCAATTACTGCAAATTATTTTGGTTGGTCAACCGCAATTAAGAGATTTATTACGTAGGCCCGACTTGCAACAATTTTTTCAACGGGTTTCTGTTGATTTTTTCATTCCACCGCTGGAGTTATTTGAAGCCGATAAATATATTCACCATCGCTTGCATATTGCAGGGCGCGATACTCCTTTGTTTACCCAAGCCGCTACAAAGCTAATTGGTGAATCAACTCGAGGCATTCCACGTAGCATCAATATATTGTGCGATACCGCGCTGGTTTATGGCTACTCAACCAATGTTGATAAAATAGATGTGGGATTAGTGCGTGAAGTAATTAAAGACCGTACAGAATTCGGTGTATTAGGTGTCTAGCCCTAGAATGTGAAATGTTTGGGTTTTAAAGCTTTGAGTTTTTAAGGTTTAAGTTATCAAATTTTAGCGCTCAATATTCTCTCAATATTCGAGTAGCCCGCTTGTTTGTTAATAAGTTATACAACACCCGATTTAAAAATCATTTACTAAAGCAGTATGAATATGGCCAGAGTTATTTTAACTAGCAATATAAAAATGATTTAATACGCTGGTTTCAAAACTATTTGCTATCATGGGCATCGTAATTGGTGTCGTGCTAATACCAGATTTCGCTTTGAGCTAGTTTGGGCTCAATACAGGTTTAAACTTAAGTATGCCAGCTAAAAAAATTTCTTGGTGCCCGGAAGAGGACTCGAACCTCCACATCTTTCAATACTGGTATCTGAAACCAGCGCGTCTACCAATTCCGCCATCTGGGCTTTTAACCACCTTGATTTTATAGAAAGCAATTGACTTGTCAACTCAAAAGCCACCACCTGCTAATCGCCACAGCGACCCACATGCGAAACGCGAGGCCAGTCAGTACGAAACGCCTTTGCCTAGTCGTGAACTAATGTTGCAGGTGCTTGCAGACCAAGGCGTGCCTTTAAGTGACGATCAAGTTTATGATTTGCTAGACATTAAAGATGAGGAACGTGAAAACTTTAACAAACGCCTAAACGCGATGGAGCGCGAAGGCCAAATCATGCGTAATCGCAAAGGTTTATTGTGCTTAGCTGAAAAAATCCATGCCATTGCTGGCAAGGTGCTTGGCCACCCAGATGGTTTTGGGTTTTTAATACCAGACGATAAAACCAAATATCCAGACGATTTATTTTTAGGCCCGCGCGAGATGGCACAAGTGATGCATGGCGACCGTGTAATGGTGCGCATGAGCGGCTTAGATAGAAAAGGTCGGCCAGAAGGTAAAATTGTTGAGGTGCTAGAACGCAGTACCAAAATGCTCGTAGGGCGCGTAATACGTGGTCAAGGCGTTACCATTGTTGCTGCTGAAGATAAGCGTATTAATCAAGATATTTTGATTCCTTACCATCTAGACTTAGGCGCTAAACCTGGACAAGTTGTTATGGTAGAGCTGACTGAACAACCTTCATCTGGAGCACATCCGATGGGCAAAGTGGTTCAAATACTCGGTAATTACGCTGATAGCGGTATGGAAATTGAAATTGCACTTCGTAAACATAAATTACCGCATCAATTTTCACCAGCTGCAATTAAACAAGCTGAAAAAATACCCAAATTAGTACAAGAATCAGATTATAAAGGCCGTGTTGATTTGCGTGAAATGGTGCTTATTACCATTGATGGCGAGACAGCGCGTGATTTTGATGATGCGGTTTATGCTGAGCCATTAATAAAAGACGCTAAGAATGAAGGCTGGCGTTTGGTGGTTGCTATTGCAGATGTAAGTTTTTATGTAAAGCTAGATGATGCGCTTGATATTGATGCGCTTGAGCGCGGTAACTCGGTGTATTTTCCGCGCCGTGTGATTCCTATGCTGCCAGAGGCTTTATCGAATGGTTTATGTTCGCTTAAGCCAGATGTAGAGCGCTTGTGCATGGTGTGCGATATGCAAATTGATATGGAAGGCATTGTACAAAAATACCAGTTTTACCCATCAGTGATGCGTTCTAAAGCCCGCATGACTTACACTATCGTTGCCGAAATGTTGCATAACCCACAAGGCGAATTAGCCCTTGAGTATGCGCACATCATGCCACATGCGCAAAATCTTTATGCTTTGTTTAAACTAATGCTGAATCAGCGCGAAAAACGCGGCGCGGTAGAGTTTGAATCTACCGAAACCATGATGATTTTTGACGACAACGGTAAAATTGAACGCATTGTACCAACAGGTCGCAATGAAGCGCATAAAATCATAGAAGAATGCATGTTGGCAGCTAATGTTTGCGCGGCAGATTTTTTAAGCACGCACAAACACGCCGCCCTTTATCGTATACATGAAGGGCCAACGCCAGAAAAATTAGATGCATTACGCACATTTATGGCCGAAGTAGGTTTTGGAGTAACAGGTGGCGACAAACCACATGCCAAAGATTATGGCAAGTTAATGAAGCAAATTAAACAACGACCAGATGCTCAGTTATTACAAACTGTATTGTTAAGATCAATGCAGCAAGCGGTTTATAGTCCAGATAACGTAGGTCATTTTGGGCTGGCCTATGACGCCTACGCACACTTTACTTCACCAATTAGGCGCTATCCTGATTTGCTGATTCACCGCGCGATTAAAGCTGTTGTGAATGGAGAGAAATATAGCGCCAAAGATTGGAATAATTTAGGCGTGCATTGCTCTATGACAGAGCGTCGTGCAGATGACGCTACGCGCGATGTGACTAATTGGCTAAAATGTTTTTACATGCAAGATAAAATTGGTGAGATTTATGCAGGCACCGTCGCGGGTGTGACTGCATTTGGCATTTTTGTAGCTCTTGACGGCGTTTATGTAGAAGGTTTAGTGCATGTAACTGAGCTAGGTAACGATTATTTTAACTATGACAAAGCCCGCCACGAAATGGTAGGAGAGCGCACTGGTGTTAGATTTAGGCTGGGTGATAGATTAACGGTGAAAGTAGTTAGAGTAGATTTAGAAACCAGTAAGATTGATTTTACATTAGCGTCTGCCAATGATATTGCAGCCAATTCGGTTGATAAAAATAATGCACTGCAAGGTAACGCAATAAACAGCAATGCCACAAAAAGTACGATAGGTGTAAAAGGTGATGGTGTTAATAAAACTAGACTCGAGTTTGATTACAAACCGCTATCTACACGTGCGCTAGATAGGGCAAAAAAAGATAGATCGGGCGCAAAAAAATTGGGTAAATCGCCTGTAAAATCTCCAGCTAAACCAGCATCTAGGTCTACATCAAAAACTACGCCTGGGTCTACATCAAAGCCATTATCTAAAGTGCGTGATAGAAATACTAAAAACAAAGGTAAAAGATAGTTTATATGAGTGATTCACGTATTTTATTTGGCTTTCACGCCGTTTTAAGTCGCATGCGACAACACCCAACTAGCATTGAAGAGATATTAATCGATCGCGATCGCATTGACGCGCGCATGAAAGATCTACTTAATAGTGCAGAAGCAGCAAATGTGCGCACCATGCAAGTGGAACGCAGCCGTTTAGATGGCTTAGCTGGCATGAACGGGCGTCATCAGGGCGTGCTTGCGCGTGTAGTCGATACGCCAATTCCATACAAAGATATTCACGATATCTTAGAATCTGATCTGATTGAGCCTGCGTTTTTCTTGGTGTTAGATGGCGTAGAAGACCCGCATAATTTAGGGGCATGTTTACGAGTGGCCGATGCAATGGGTGTACATGCGGTAATCGCGCCCAAAGATCGTGCTGTGGGTTTAAATGCCACAGTGCGAAAAGTGGCTAGTGGTGCCGCCGAAACTGTGCCTTTTATTGCGGTCACTAATTTGGCGCGTACATTGCGCGAGTTAAAAGATGCTGGTGTTTTTATTGTGGGCACCGCGATGGAAGCACCAAAAGGCATGGATGCGCCTAGCAATCTACTTAACACTAAGCTAGATGGCCCAATTGCGATAGTTTTAGGTTCTGAAGGTGACGGCATACGTCAACTGACCGCACAAAATTGTGATTTGTTAGTCACGATCCCTATGTTTGGCAGCGTAGAAAGTCTTAATGTAAGTGTTGCTAGCGGAATATGTTTGTACGAAATACGTCGACAACGTAGCCTAGCAAATTAATAAATCAAATTTTTATAAATCTCTAGGTAAATTAGCTATTCACGCATCTGGGCGTTTTACAGTGGTTTTAAGGTTGGCCATCATCTTATCGATTTTTTCTCGAAGATACACATGCTCCAGTTGCGTTAATCCTGTTTCACAAGCCATTTTCTGTTGAATCTGGCTGGTTTTAAATTGAATCTGGTTGCCCAATACGGTTAGCGCAACGCTAGACGTGTGTTCGTGATAATCATCGCTGGCATGTTCAATAAGCCCAGCGTTTTCTAGATTTCTTAATATTGGAATTAATGCCAAGGGTGCAATATGTAACTTTTGTGCAATATTTTCAATAGATTGATGTTGGTGCTGCCAAAGCACTAGCATGACTAAATATTGTTCATACTCAAGCCCAACTTC
This sequence comes from Methylotenera sp., assembly GCA_043759515.1. Lineage (GTDB taxonomy): Bacteria > Pseudomonadota > Gammaproteobacteria > Burkholderiales > Methylophilaceae > Methylotenera_A. The sequence goes on along the minus strand of JAYVLK010000026.1, from coordinate 14,465 downwards.
ACTTAAACGATCACTGTATTCTAGCGTAAGCGCATGCGACGCCGTGTATAGTGCAAAACAAAGATGGTTATTCAAATGCAAATTTTTAAAATCATCCATAATGCCCCTAATAATTACTTTAAATAACTATTCTTATAATGACTATTTTTACAGTGACTGCATTTATTAATCAGTCTTAAATGCACTGTTTTAATATAAATGAACTCTACCCTGCATCTGCTGCACTTGCAATATACTTGAACACTCAATTCTTGTTTGTAAATAAAGGTTAGTTTAACTTTAGCGTATTTAAAGTTTGTTTACGTACAAGTTTTAACAAATTAGCATTTTCTATTAGCGATTCGCCATAAGACGGCACAAGCTGTTTCATCTTTTCAGTCCAAACGGCATTCTGCATTTGCACAGCAAAACAACGCTCAAGCACATCTATCATGGCTTGCACGCTCACTGATGCACCAGGAGATGCGCCTAATAGTGCAGCCAATGAGCCATCTTTTGAGGCAACTATTTCTGTGCCAAATTCTAACTTACCCCATTTTTGATTGCAGTTTTTGATTATTTGAACACGCTGGCCAGCATCTTCTAACACCCAATCGCTATTAACGGCGTCAGGCAAAAATTCGCGTAGTGCACTCATACGTTGTTCATGCGTTTGCGTAGATTCCTTTATTAAATATTTCGTTAAATCCAAATTATGTCTGCCCACACCTAGCATCGCTTTTAGGTTGTCTACTTTTACCGATTTAGCCAAATCTAGTTTAGATCCTGCTTTTAAAAATTTAGTAGTAAAGCCCGCAAATGGACCAAATAACAAAGCGGCTTTACCGTTAATGATACGCGTATCTAAATGCGGTACAGACATGGGCGGTGCTCCTAATGCAGCTTTTCCGTACACTTTGGCATTATGTTTTTTAATCAAATCGGCATTTTTACATATTAGCCATTGCCCGCTAACAGGAAACCCACCGTAACCTTTGCTTTCATCAATGTCAGCTTTTTGCAACAGCGGCAATGCACCGCCGCCTGCGCCTAAAAATACAAACTTAGCGTTTATGGTTTTAGTCTGTTTGGTTTGCAAGTTTAAAAGCGCTACATGCCAGCTATTATCTCTATCGCGCATTTTTACTTTATTTAGCTTTTTGACTTTTGTATGCGTTAATAAAGTAAAGTTTTTTTGTGTACTCAAATAAGTCACCATATAGCGGGTTAAAGCGCCAAAATCAATATCTGAGCCATGCGAAACATAGCTTGCCGCCATTTTCGTGCTATGTTTAGTTGCAGCACGCACATTATCCATCATGAGCGGCATCCAAGCTTGCAGCTGTGCAATATCCTCACTGTATTGCATATCGGCAAATAAATGATGCGCTTTGAGCATATCAAAACGTTTTTTTAAAAATGCTACGTTTTTTTCGCCCCACACCATACTTAAATGAGGCGTTTTGTTAATGAAATACTCAGGGCTTGGTAGAGCGCCACTCACAACCAAATGCGACCAAAATTGGAGTGAAATCTCAAAAGCTACATTTATTTCGCAAGCACGGGTAATGTTAATGCTGCCATCAAGCGCTTGCGGTGTGTAATTAAGCTCGCAATAACCAGCGTGCCCAGTACCTGCATTATTAAGCGAGTTTGAGCTTTCTAAAGCCAATTCAGGTAATTGCTCAACCATGGTAATAGTTAGGGTAGGGTCAAGCTGCGACAACAGCATGCCTAAAGTGGCACTCATAATGCCACCACCTACTAACAAAACATCGGTTTCAAGGTTTTTCATCATTAAATGTCATGGTCAAAATCTAGTTTATAAATTAGCGCTAATTTGGATCAAAATACTTAGTGTAAAAATTAAAAAAGCCAGCGTTTAGCTGACTTTAGTTTGGAGTAGTTATTTATTGCCAATATTAATAATTGCGTCTTTTTGGTGGATTATAAGCTGCTTTAGACTCAATATGCCTAAAGGTAATTCGGCCATTGTTGATATCGTAAGGTGATAATTCAAGCACGACTTTATCGCCTGCTAAAATACGAATGTGATTTTTACGCATTTTGCCGCCAGTGTAGGCAATTAATTTATGCCCGTTTTCTAATGTGACGCGATAACGCGAATCTGGCAAAATCTCATCTACCACACCATTCATTTCAATTAATTCTTCTTTAGCCATCAATTTGCTCCAATATGCAGTTAATACGTAATTTTATAACTGTAAATATTAACAGCATAATTTAAGAATAGTGCATATAGAATCAATCTGTTGCAATCACACCACCCAACGCAGGCGGATTATAGTCTTGCAGACAATTTTAAGCAATCTAAACCTGTATGAAAAATGCGACAAATTGATAATTTTGCGAGATTTATAAAATAGTGCTTGACACTTTATTAAGAATTACGTAAAAAGCACATTAGGCGTTTGTATTTTTAAATAATGTAGTTATCTAACTAGTAATATTTTAAAAACCCAAACTTTTAGGGTGCCTCCCTTTTTAAAGTATGAAAGTAAGATTATGGCAACAGGTATTGTAAAATGGTTTAACGACTCTAAAGGCTTCGGCTTCATTACTCCAGATGCAGGTGGTGACGATTTATTCGCTCACTTCTCAGCAATTGTAGATAGTGGATACAAAAGCTTAAAAGAAAATGATCGCGTTAGTTTTGACGTGACAGACGGACCAAAAGGCAAACAAGCCTCAAACATCCAAAAAGCTTAAACAAGCTAGAACTACAAAATTGTAATTCTTAAAAATGGCCTTTAACTAGGCCATTTTTTTTGGTTTTTTTTGGAGGTATTTTGTAAATTGAATCCACAAGACTTACAGCTTTTGTTAACAACCAAAATGCCTTACGGCAAACACAAAGGCCAGTCAATCGCAGATTTACCTGGTCAATATCTTAATTGGTTTGCGCGTGAAGGTTTTCCTAAAACTGAAATTGGACGTTTGTTAGAGCTGATGCAAACAATTGATCATAATGGCTTGTCTAGCCTACTAGAGCCTTTACGTAAATAATGTAAACGCTATTCACTTTCTAGTTGTTTGATTGATCCAGTCAATAATAGGCCGCCACTGTTCAATATCTTGCGCAACTATTGAAGAGCGCATATCAAATAAGCTTAAGCCTTGTTCTGCCGCAGTTACATACACCTGCGAATTTCTTAAATAAGCCAATACTGGTAAATCAGTTTGTTCCATAAAATCTGCCAATCCAGCAGCAGAGTTCGTACGATGGTTAACGCGCGTGCCTACTAATGCAACAAAAGTTTTATTTTTGCGAATAGATTTTTCTTCAACCAACATTTCTAAAAAGTCGCTTGCAGCACCAATATCAAAAGCTGATGGTTGTATGGGCACCAATATGCAATCGGCCAGTTTAATCGCATCAGTTAACTTATCATCCCTAAACCCAGCGGGCGAATCGGTAATTACCCAATCCGCTTTACCCATAGGCTCTTTATCGCGTGGATTAAACGCATGAATAATTGGTAGATCACTCGAGCGACGCGCTAGCCATTGCGTAGACGATTGTTGGCGATCTAAATCAGCCAAAATGGTTTTTGCGCCTAAATTAGCAAAATATCCAGCCAAATTAGTCGAAATCGTGGTTTTGCCACATCCACCTTTAGAATTGGCGATTAAGATATTCTTCATTTATTCTCACAAAATAATCAATTACAAAACAAAATCATACGGTAATTTGTCTATAATTAAAACAATCGAAAACTAACTTCTAAAAAAGCTGGACTTAGCCATTTATTGTTTAATTAAGTATTTAACATGCTAGATTCCAAATTCAAAACACCTAATATTAATCCTAAAAAGCTAATGAATAGCAAATGGAGCGCAGTTGCGCCATTAAACAAAGAAAAACATTTTATAGCGATCAATTTAATTGAGCTTGCACAGCCATTATTACCCATCGCACACATTTTAATAGAAGCGGTGCATTCTAAGCGCAAACAAATACTGCCTTGGCTAGAATTGAGTGATGCCAGTATTTGGCAGCGTGGTTGGCATTAAAACTATCTTCATTTTAATAATATGAATCAATCACAACATATTGCCATTATTGGCGCTGGCATATCTGGTTTAGCTTGTGCCACTGCGCTGAGCAATTCGGGTTACAGTGTTACCATATTTGAAAAAAGCAGAGGTGTTTCTGGACGCCTAAGTACACGTGTAGCAGATAATTGGCAGTGCGATCATGGTGCGCAATACTTTACTGCCCAAAACCCACAATTTGCGTTAGAAGTTCAACGCTGGCAACAAGTTGGTGTAGCAAAACTTTGGCAGCCAAGGTTGCAAGTGTTTGATGGGGTTAATTTTGGTGAAAAATTTAATACTAAAAACCGTTACATTGGTATGCCAAGTAATAATGCACCTGCAAAATATCTAGCGCAAAGCTTAAATGTTAAAACTAAGCACACAGTTAACAAAATTGAGCGTTTAGCCGATAAATGGCAGCTTAACTCGGCAGAGCATGCTGCACTTTCGGAAACGTTCGATGCACTTATTTTGGCTATTCCAGCACCACAAGCGCAAGTTTTACTTAATACATGCGCGCCAATTTTAGCTGACTTAGCTGCAAGCGTTAAAATGCGCGGTTGCTGGACTTTAATGTGTCAATTTAATAATCAACTCAAATTGCCGTTTGATGGCTTATTTATTAATAATAGTTTGCTTAGCTGGGTGGCGCGCGACAGCGCCAAACAAGGTCGTATCAGTGTTAACCAAACAAATCCAACAGAAACTTGGGTTTTACATACAAATAGTGAGTGGAGCGAAGCGCATATTGAAGATGCACCCGATTTAATTGCTAGGCTTATGCTAGATGCGTTTATAAAATTAGGTGGTGAGATGCCTGCCTCATTTACCGTGCATCGCTGGCGTTATGCGGATTGTTTAGATTATTTAGATCTCGGTTGCGCGTGGGATGCTAATTTGAAATTAGGCTTATGTGGCGATTGGTTAAACGGCGGCAAGGTAGAAGGCGCTTGGTTGAGCGGGCATTTGTTGGCTCAAAATTTATTATAAATAGGTATATCTTTTTGTTCTAAGTCTTACAAATTATTGGTCTTACAAATTATTGGCTACTTTCTCACGATTAGCATCCCGCAACATAAAACCGTAAAGGCTTTCTACCTTTTCGCGAGCCCAAGGTGTCTTACGTAAAAATTTTAAACTTGATTTAATGCTTGGCTCATGCGTAAAACAATTGATAGGAACGCACTTTGCCAAATCATCCCATCCATAATGTGCATGCAAGGCGGTTAATATTGCCTCTAGCGTTAGTCCGTGCAATGGGTTTTTAGGTTGGGCGGGTGGGGCGGTCATATTTACATTCTTCGCTTATTATTAGTGCTTGGCATGAGTAAAGTCTTCAACAAATTTGCTTTGTAAATTTTCACTAAAACGGTTTAGTTTTTTTAATTAACTGTAAAAAAATTAAGCCTGCCAAACCCCAAAACCTGCGCTTCGTAAATCGATGCCAATTTCAATTTCCATTAATACCGCCTCATCATAAGTCATCGGGTTAAAGCCTTCATATAAATCGGGCAATAATCGTAAGCCATATCGCAACACATAGCGGTTAGATTGAATACCAGCCTTGTGCTTATCAAAACGCACGTCAACGTCTAAACCCGTCATACCAACATAAACACATGGCATACCAGTCGAATAATTTGGGTTACACTTTTTAAATTTACCTTCAAACAGCACGTCAAGTGACAATTCAATCACATAAACCTTGTAACTTGCACGCCGCGCCATGAAAACCTAAAATGCATCCTGCGCCGATTCATAAGCATCTCGCAAACGCGCGTTGATGTCATCCATATCATCGTTTATTGTCATGTTCGCATCAATGTTATTTTGCGCTTTAAGTTTATCTGCTTGCTTAATGGCTGTTTGCGATGGCGCCAAATTTGAATGTGAATTGGATGATGATAAAAACCACTTTTCAAAAGGCGCCGCACTTACTCCTATTGGCACATACCAAGCCTTAAGCTCCGCATTCCACCGCGCCCCTAATGATTTAGCTTGATCTTTCTCATTAAATGGCACCTTTAAGTTAATGTTCATGCTTGAAATCATAACTACCCTAATATTGTGATTTTTTAAATTTTAAAAACGATGCTTTAAAAGTTTTTAGCATCAATTTTTGTTTCTCTCAAAACTATGAATAGCTGAAATTATTGTTTTAATTAGTAACTAAGCTTGGCGTACTGCCTAAAATGCCTTTTTTTTTAAAACTGGTAATTAACGATCTTGGCACGAGTTTTAACACTATTTTAACAAAACTATTACTAACAGCCGTGTTTAAATTATTGATGAAAAATATAAGGTTAGGTCAGATGGCAGATCATTTTATTGATCATGACTAAATATGAGCTGCAATGCACTTGGAAATGTCATTAACTATGAATCAACCATGTAATGCCATGTAATTAATTACACTTTATTTGTGTATTGAAAAACAAACTGTTCTACTTCACTATTTATTTTGGCATGTGCGGTCAATCCGTTAATCCAAGGTGTTGGTATAGCGTCTAGCCCTAAAGTAGCTCCAAGAATTGCCCCAAGCACTGCTCCTCTATGGCAATTGTCGCCACCAGCATTGGTATTTGCAATCATTGCGCTCTCAAAATCGTCATGGTAACGGGCGGCTAGATAGAGCACTGAAGGGAAAGATTGGTCGATATAACAAGCAGGGCTTAGCATGCCACCAATTACCTCAGAATCTGCACTGTTGTTGCGTCGTACGTTCTCTACAACCCTTTCAGCTGGAAATCCAAGTTTGCTTGCAGCTTTGTATGCAAGCTGTTCTAATTGCGGAATATCATCGGTAAAAATGCGAAACATTAATTCGCTAAATTCAAGTGTGTAACGCTCTAATAATTTTGAGCGATGCGTAAGCCGCTGGTGCGTTAAGGCGGCTTCTTGCGTAGTGGCTAAATTATTAGCGAGTAAAGTAGACATTACAACTAAAGGTAAACCTACCAAACCACCGATAGAGGCTGTGTCGTGACCATCTGGCCCTGCACATTTATTAGGTGCAATGCCGTTAGCGTAGTTTGCAAAAAAATCGCGATGATACGATTCTGCATACGTATCGTTGTGGCGATCAGGTTCAGTCATAAAAGCGATATATTCGTTTAAAAAATTTGTTGGGTCATATTGACCTTTGTTAGTTATAGAACGCATTAACACGCGCGCGCACAATAAATTAAGCGTGTTGTCCCCCGCAAGCATACCTTGATGATAATGGCGATTGGCTGGGCCCCAATGTTGTTTTTTACCTTTTAAAATGACAGTACCCACAATATCGCCATCTTGCGAACCACGCCCAGCCTTACCAGTATTTGCCAGTGCCATAATAGAATTTGGATGGTGCGCTTTGGGCGCTTGATAATCGCGTATCTGGCCAAAATCTTGCCATAATGTTGAAACGCTGTAGTACCAATGCACTGGCATTGCCAAGGCATCGCCAATAAACATGCCCCATAATGCACCTCGCATGCGGTCGGATTTACTAAGTTGATTGTTATTCATTTTATTAACCTTAACTACTATAAATTTGCAGTACTTTATTTCAAACTTGAGGCCGATAATTATTAACGAAGTTCAAACGCTAAATATAGATAATCAAGCTTTAATTTATTTTGATTCTTAAATCACTTATTTAAAACATCCATTACAATTATGTAGTTGATTAATAGAACTAGTTTTTAAAAGTCTTATCACAATCTGTATTATTAATTTGCAACCTTTTGGATACTTAAATGCTTACTTGGCCGAATATAGAAAACTTTGTAACAAATGGCAACCCGCCATCTCCACGACGTGTAGAAAAAACAAATGAAGAATGGGGCAAATTACTTTCTGATGATGTGTTTGAGGTCACCCGTAATGCAGGTACTGAGCGTCCTTTTAGTTCGCCCATGTGTACGCATTTTGAGCCTGGCGTTTATGCTTGTGCCTGTTGCAATACCTTGTTATTTGATTCAACAGAAAAATTTGATTCTGGCACAGGCTGGCCATCATTTACACAACCTATTGAACAAAACTCAGTTGCTTATTCAACTGACGATAGCATCAGTAGAATGCGTGTAGAAATCACTTGTAATATTTGTGATGCGCATTTAGGTCATGTTTTTCCAGATGGACCTGCGCCCAGCAAGCTTCGCTATTGCGTAAATGCGCTGTCGTTAAATCGGGTAACTTAAATTAATTTAAAAGTGTTAAATCACAATTTATAGTTGTTGAGATTGCTGTACGCGCCACATTTGCGCATAGCGTTGGTCAAGTTGTAATAATGATTCGTGCGTGCCTTTCTCGATAATTTCACCTTCACTCATCACCAATATTTGATTGGCATGAGTGATCGTAGAAAGACGGTGCGCAATAATTAAAGTGGTGTGGTTTTTGGCCAACGCATTTAATTCACTTTGAATAGAGCGCTCAGTTTCAGAGTCTAGCGCGCTGGTTGCTTCATCGAACACCAGCAAAACAGGGTTTTTCAATAGCGCTCTAGCAATGGCCACCCGTTGTTTTTCACCCCCAGATAATTTGAGCCCGCGCTCACCCACATCGGTGTTGTAGCCGTTAGGCAAGCGCATTATAAAATCATGAATTTGTGCAGATTGAGCCGCCGCTTCAATTTCAATTTGGCTAGCATCTGGTTTACCGTAGCCAATATTAAAACCTATAGTGTCGTTAAATAACACCGTATCTTGCGGCACAATGCCAACAGCTTGGCGTAAGCTTGCTTGCGTCACTGATTTAATGTTCTGATTATCGACATAAATAGCGCCAGAAGTTACATCGTAAAATCGAAATAACAACCGCGATAGCGTACTTTTGCCAGCACCACTGTGACCAACAACCGCTGTAGTCTGGCCAGGCAATATGTCAAAAGTCACCTTATTTAATATGCCGCGGTTTTGTTCATAATAAAAGCTGACATCTTTAAAACTAACGTGTGGCCCTATTGCTGGTGAAAGAATATTTAGCGCTTGGGCATTTGGCTCATCTGCAATCTCCTGATCGGTTTCAAGCAAATTAAACATGCGATCAATATCAGTCACCGATTGCTTCATCTCGCGGTACAACACCCCTAAAAAATTAAGCGGAATGTAGAGCTGTATCATTAATACATTCACCAATACCAAATCACCAATAGTCATTTTTCCATTGGCAACGCCTAGGCTTGCCAACGCTAAAATACACACCAAGCCGCTCACAATAATGGTTTGCTGCCCAAAATTTAAAAAGGCTAATGACTTTTGTGATTTTGTAGCGGCTTGTGCATATTTTTTTAAATTCACGTCATAACGCGCTGATTCATATTGCTCATTACCGAAATATTTAACCGTTTCATAATTAATCAAAGAATCAACCGCACTTTGGCTGGCTTTAGAATCGAGATTATTCATTTCGCGCCTAAAATGCGTGCGCCACTCGGTAACCGTTACGGTAAAAAACACATAACAAATAAGTGCTATAAAAGTCACAATTGCAAACCAAATATCATAGGCATAAACAAAGTAGCCAAGCACCATGGCAAGCTCAATTAAGGTTGGAATAATGCTGTAGAGTGAAAATGAGATGAGAGATTGAATGCCGCGCGTGCCGCGTTCAATATCGCGCGTCATGCCACCTGTTTGACGCGATAAATGGAAACGAAGCGATAACGCATGCAGGTGATCAAACACTTGCAAACCCACTTGCCTAACTGCTTGCTCAGTCACTTTAGAAAAAATCAATTCGCGCATTTCTGCTAATAAAGATGCTGATAATCGCAATAAGCCATAGGCCACAATTAAGCTTATTGGCACCACCAATAACGCTTGCGAAGGCGTAGTGATAGTCATGGCATCGACAATTTTTTTAAGCATGATGGGCACGCCTAAATTGGCTGCTTTTGCCGCTACCAAGCACAGTAGCGTAAAAATAATGCGCGCTTTGTATGCGGTTAAATAAGGTAATAAATGTTTAATGACTTTCCAGTCTTGAAGCTTGTGCTTGGGAATAGTTACGCGAGATTCTGATTTAAAGTGTTGCATAAGGATGATTTAGGCTTTGATTACGTGTTGGTTAGATGGGAATTGCGTACAAGCTGATGTTGATTTGCGCGTTATTTTTTGTTGAAAATTTTAACGTTTTTCAAATACATAAGAAATGCCAATATAAAATGACTTAACTATTTTTTATATGGCTAAAGCGCTTTTTAAACGATTAAGTGCAGTTAAAACATTGGCTTTAGTTGTGCCAATATTCATGCGCATAAAGCCGCTGCCACCATTACCAAACATTGCACCAGGAGATAAGCCTAGTTTAGCTTCTACAATAAAAAAACGGTTCAATGCTTCATCAGTTAAATTTAATTTTCGGCAATCTAGCCAGAGTAAATAAGTGCCTTGCGGACAAATAACATTAATTTGTGGCAAATTTAACGTAATAAACGCAATTGCTGTTTCAACCGACTCTTGCAAATAAGTCATTAACGAAATTAGCCAATCATTCCCATCACGATAAGCCGCTTCAAACGCAACAACACTTAGCGGATTAGCCGTTGAAACCCCCATTTTAGCCAGATGCGAAACAATTGCTTGGCGATGAATTTCATCGGGCACAATTAATGCAGATAACCCTAAGCCTGGAATATTGAAAGTTTTACTGGGTGATACGGCGGTAATAACAGGATGTTTATCTGCTAATTGTGGTTGTTCAGATTGCATTGCTAAACGGCTTAGGCATTGGTGCTTTGCGTTTTGGTAAACCAAATCTGCATGAATTTCATCGGCCAGAATAATCAAATCGTGCTTGTTTGCGATAGCCAATAATTTTAATAATTCATCTTTATTCCAAACGCGCCCTACAGGATTATGCGGTGAGCAAAGTAGCAGCAATTTTGCATTTTTGGCGCAGTTATCGAGCTGATCAAAATCAATCTGGTATTGTAAATTGCCTAGACTATCATTTTGTAGCAGCAGCGGGTTTTCTATTAGGTGCCGATGCTGATTGGTAACAGCTGAAAAAAACGGAAAATAAACCGGTGGCTGCACAATTACGCCTGCATTTTCTGTCGTTAATGCTGCCACTACCAAGTTAAGCGAAGGCACAACACCAGGTGTTAGCACAATCCACTCGCGCTCAACTTTCCAATCATGCTTTAAAATTAACCAATCAATTAGCGCATCGTACAAGCTTTCGGGCGCTATAGAATAGCCGTAGATTGGATGATTAATCCTTGCTTGTAATGCTTTGGTAACGGCTTCAGGCACTGCAAAATCCATATCGGCTACCCACATTGGCATCACATCATGTGTGTCAAATGTTTGGGTTCTACCATCAAACTTTAACGATTGTGTGCCCTCACGCGAAATTGGCTGATCAAACAAATGGGTCAAGCTATGTTTCAAATCATGTTTCAAACTTTGCGTCAAACTAACCGTTCCCAAAGTGTGACTTCAGATAAGCTATGTTGAAACTTGTGGCGTGTTTCACGAATAACAAAAGGGATTTCAACTGGCGCGCGTAGCAATTTAAAATGTTGCCCAAGCACTTCTTTTAACCCGTCTAATGTGGTCACATTTTCGCCATCTTTTTTTATCCCACCAATCCATTCTTCACGCGGTGTATGTTCTTCTAGCCAAGTGTAAGGAGACGTGATCATTAGCACCCCACCAACATTTAAGCGTTTGTGAATGTTGCTTAAGAATTGACGCGGACTGTACAGCCGATCAATCAAATTAGCCGCTAAAATTAAATCATAGTTTGTAAATTGCGGTTTAAGGTTGCAAGCGTCCCCCTGCCAAAAATCTACTTTATGCGCTAAACCTTCTAATTTTAGCGTTGCTAGATTGCGCTCTTGATAGCTGACCAAATCACCTTCATTAACCATGGTATAGCGTAATACGCCTTGTTGGGCAAGTTTTAAGGCAAGACCTATAAAGCGTGCAGAAAAATCAATGCCTGTTACGTGGTCAAAATGTTTAGCTAATTCAAACGTTGCACGCCCTGTTGCGCAACCTAAATCAAGCGCCGTTCTTGCTGGTTTAGATTGCAAATGTTGAATGGCAAAATCACTCAGGGCTTTAGGAAAGTTAGGCACATTAAAATAAGTATCGCCATAATGAAACTCTGCATATTCAGATAACTGCTTATCAGATTCATAGTTTGATGCGTTAATTTCTACTGGGGTATCAGTCACAATATAGCGGAATCCTGCATGTTGAAAAAAATGTCTTCTAAACGCGTAGCGCGCGCTTTTAATCGCTTCATTACCAGTTGATGCCCACGAGCCACCTTTAATAATATTATGGCGGCCATCATAAGTAGGCGTTGTAAAATCATCGTACAGCGGATGTACCTTAAAGCCATCAAATGGAAAAATTGGCGTCTCAAGCCATTGCCACACGTTACCCACCACATCATATAAATCGCCCTGCGCGAACTGATTAACTGGGCAAGATGATGCGAAATGGTCCAGTAATAAATTTGCGTTTGTATCATTGGCTACTTTTTCGTCTGATAAACCAGCATGTTCATACATAGCAGCCCATTCGTGCTCGCTTGGCAGGCGCACTGGCTTGCCTAATTGCTTACTTTGCCAATTACAAAACGCTTTTGCCTCGTGATAATTAACCTCAACTGGCCAACTCCAGGGCATATCAATCTCTTCTGTCATTAATCTTAAGCGCCAAACATCACCCTGTTTTAACCAAAACGTGGGATATTGAGCTTTCGAATATTGACGCCAAGCCAAGCCTTCTTCTAGCCAAAATTGGTCATCAAGGTAACCGCCAGATTCTACAAACGCTAAAAATTCAGCATTAGACGTAAGAAACTTTGCCGCCTGAAAAGCTGGACAATGCGCGTTAAATTGCCCATATTCATTATCCCAACCGTAGTAATCATTTGATTTATTTAGTTGGATATCTGTTGCAGGAATAGTTACCAAACTATTAACAGGAGCAGTTACATCAACATTTAGGCATGACGCCCAATTTGCTGAGTTTTGTACAAAGTTTAACGCATGCTGCCTGATTAATACTGAACTCGTTTCTAAATGAATACGCTCATGCTCTATGCCCATTAAAATTGGCCACCACGGGCTCTCCCAATCAATCGGCAGGTTCAACGGTAGCGTATTAATTAGTTCGTCAATGATCAAGCGCACGCTAGCCCTATACGCTTTAACCGCAGCGGGCGTTGGCCAGTTATAATTTTTTTCGTTAACGTCATCCCAGCCCATTTCATCCACTCCAACTGCAAACATTGATTCAAACTCAGCATCAACGCGCTTGGTTATTAAACCAGCCAATATTAATTTATTGATAAAAAAAGTATTGGTATGCCCGTAATAAAAAATAAGTGGATGGCGAAGACTAATAGGCTTAACGTAATACGCTTCATCACCATTTAAGGTTTGAAATAAACTTTCATATAAATCTGCGGTTTGATGAAAGTATGCCCGAATCTGCTCGCGCATGGTTGATGCATCGTTATTGTTGATAAGAATGCTACGATTTAAAATTTTGTTCATACGTTAATTGGATTAAATTATGGTTGTTTTTTATGGTGCAAATTTTAAGTTTATAAGTAACTATAAGGAAATTTTTAAAACGCTCTAATTTTTTATTATTGGATGAAGATTGACGCCGTTTTTATAATTTTTTTAAAGCGTTTCTTACTCAATATGCGAGTTTTATAAGATTTGCCGTAATAGTCATTAAGGTTGTACGAGTGTAAAACTTAAAATCACACTTTTCTTAACTATTTTTAGTTCATTTACTCATACCTACAAATAATTCATCAGATTAATTCAAATAATTTACAAAGTTAATAGTTGTCTGTACAAAATTAACCTTTATATCAGTACTATTTTCAGATTATTAGTTCATTTATAAAATGAAAAACACCGCTAGATAATCCACAAAATATTCGCAATAATTAATGTAAAAAGTAGATTGATTCTAGCCACATGGGTTTATAAAATGCAATTTTGTAACTGGTTAAATTGCAATATACACAGCGTATTTTTTACCAGTATGCAGAAAATCAGCTTAATTGTTCAAAGGCAATTAAATTATGGTTGTCGATTTAACCGAAGCGCTGAGTATGTTCTGTCAAGTAGTATGCGCAAAGCTGTCACAAATCAACACTAAATATCAAAAAGTGGCAATTAAAATTAATTGGCTGCGCTGGCGGTTTGATTTTTTTGCAAAATTGAAAAACTTGAAAGTACTAGTGAAATTATTTGAGTATTTTTGTAGAAAATACTTTTTTTGCGGAAAAAATAAAGCCGCTAACGTCTCTGTAAGCGGCTTTGGATATGGCACTTTGCAACTATCGCCAAAAGATTATTGGCTCCTCGACCTGGGCTCGAACCAGGGACACACGGATTAACAGTCCGTTGCTCTACCGGCTGAGCTATCGAGGAATCGGTAGTACTTGTGAAGGCG
>JAYVLK010000025.1:0-41739 GCA_043759515.1 Methylotenera sp. | reverse complement strand
ACCCCGGTCGCCTCCGTGAAAGGGCGTTCCAATAGCTTTACAAAACAATCACTTCCTTTATAAACAGTAACTTAGCCCCATCATTTTCCCCCGTTTACCCTCAATATCAGGCATAATAAGCCCGCCAATCGCCCGCCAGTTTATTTTAGGAGTATAAACTTATGCCAGCAGTCAAACTAACCAACACATTAGTTCAGAATACCAATGCGGTCGATAAGGCAATTGAATTGCGTGATACTGAGGTTCGTGGATTGATATGTCGCATACGTGCTACTGGTCGTAAGGTTTTTGAACTGGTCTATAAAAAGAATGGAGTGCGCCGGTCTAATAAGTTGGGTGTTTGGCCTCATATGACCGTCAAAATGGCGCAGGAGAAAGCCAAAATAGAATTAGGGGAGGCTACTAAGAAACAGGCATTCCCGGAACGTAATGTAGGTAAAAAAGTTCTTCGAGCATTTGCCGTTGAGTATTTTAGTAATACAAGCTTACGAACTAAAAAGGAAACGGAACGGGTTTTAAACGTTAATTGGGCTGAGTTATTGGATAAACCATTACGAGAGATAAGTCGTGCTCAAATTGATAAAGTCCGTTCTGAAATGACCCGTAATGGTGCTGCACCAGCTTCCGTTAACCGAATGAGTACCGTATTACGCAGTATTTTATCTAACGCTGTGGCACTGGGTGAATTGCATGACCATCCGATGAAAGGTATCAAACCTTTGCATGTCAGCAATGATGCTAGAGTTCGCACGTTAAGTAATGCAGAACGAGGCAGGCTGTATGGAATTATTGACGCCGCTGACTGCGACCCCGCAGTTGGAACTGGAATATATATGTTGTTAAACACTGGCGCTCGTATGGGAGAGTTGAGAGGTTTGCACACTGACTATTTAGACATAAAAAATTTAATAATCACCATTCGAGCTACGACAAGTAAGGTAGCAAAAAGTCGCAATATCCCTATAAACAAGACATTGGCCGAACGATTGACCATACACAATTCTTGGACTGCGCCATCACGCAAGCAGTGGGGCACAATGATGCGTCGCGCCAGAATAGAGAATTTTACACCGCATCATTGTCGCCATGATTTTCTCAGTCGATTAGCAAATAGTGGTGTCCCAATGCATATTGTATCGGCAATAGCAGTCACTCATCAATCGTGCTAACTGCTAAGTATTACGCACACATGAGTGACGATGCACTAAGAGCCGCGGTCGAGAAGTTTTATAGTGATTACTCCTGACCTAATTAATGCAATACGACTAGAGTATCGTCTAGATTGGCACGGCACTCATGGAGCACGTCATTGGGCACGTGTTCGAGATATTGGGTTGCGTTTATCTGAAAAGACCGGCGCTAATACACGAGTTGTTGAATTGTTTGCTTTTCTACATGATTCACGTCGATTTAACAATAACCACGATCCTGAGCACGGATCTCGTGCTGTAAGCTTTGCGGAAAAATTACGTGGTAAATGTATTCACTTAACAGAGGAAGAGTTTAAATTGTTATCCTATGCCTGCCAACATCACACGTTGGGGCACCTCGAAGGCGATATTACGGTATTAACGTGCTGGGACGCTGACCGCCTAGACTTGGGGAGGGTAGGAATAATCCCTAACCCTGATAAATTATGCACCCCGGCGGCAAGAGATAAACAAATGATTGAATGGGCGTACGCTCGCAGCATTAAATTCTCACCGCTTTAGCTAATTTCAGAAGCAATCACCTAAACTGTTCTCTAAAGTTTCAGTAGCTGGCATTTCTACATCTTGTCGATAACCATAAAGGCGAAGAGTATTTAATAATCACTCGCTTGCTTTAAAAAACATTATTGGCAAGTTTTCTAGTTCAAATTAAGCTTCACTACGGTGCGGTATCCTTATACATCACTCACCTAATTCATTATAATGCCAAGCTAGCCATTCAATAATGGCTATTCAGAACGTATTTAAACAGGATTTTACAATGACAAGTGCCCAACAACGTGCTGAGCTACAACGCCAGATTTGGCAAATTGCGAATGAGGTTCGTGGCTCAGTTGATGGCTGGGATTTTAAGCAGTATGTGTTAGGCACCTTATTCTATCGCTTTATTAGCGAAAACTTTGCCATGTATATTGAGGGTGGCGATGAAACTATTAAATATGCAGAGCTTGCTGATGACGTCATTACCGCAGAAATCAAAGATGATGCTATTAAAACCAAAGGCTATTTCATCTACCCAAGCCAGTTATTTGTAAACGTAGTCACCAACGCCAATAATAATGCCAACCTTAATACAGATTTAGCCAAGGTATTTTCTGCCATTGAAAGCTCAGCCAATGGCTACCCGTCTGAATTGGATATTAAAGGCTTGTTCGCCGATTTTGACACCACCAGTAATCGCTTGGGCAACACTGTTACCGAAAAAAATATGCGCTTAGCCGCAGTGCTCAAGGGCGTAGAAAAACTAAGTTTTGGCAGTTTTGAAGATAACAAAATTGACCTGTTTGGCGATGCTTACGAATTTTTGATTTCTAACTACGCCGCCAATGCGGGTAAATCAGGGGGTGAGTTTTTCACCCCGCAACACGTGTCTAGGCTGATTGCGCAGCTCGCTATGCACAAGCAAACTAGCGTCAATAAAATTTACGACCCAGCGGCGGGGTCTGGCTCACTCTTGCTGCAAGCCAAAAAACATTTTGATACCCATATCATTGAAGAAGGCTTTTTTGGTCAGGAGATTAACCACACCACCTACAACCTTGCGCGTATGAATATGTTTTTGCATAACATTAACTACGACAAGTTTAATATTGCGCTTGGCAACACCCTGTTAGATCCGCATTTTGGTGATGAAAAACCGTTTGATGCCATTGTCTCTAACCCGCCTTATTCGGTGAACTGGATTGGTAGCGACGACCCAACCCTCATAAACGATGAACGCTTTGCCCCCGCAGGCGTGTTAGCGCCAAAATCTAAAGCGGATTTTGCCTTTGTGCTACATGCGCTCAGTTACTTGTCCAGCAAAGGCCGCGCGGCAATTGTGTGCTTCCCGGGCATTTTTTACCGTGGCGGTGCTGAACAAAAGATTCGCCAATATTTGGTCGATAACAACTATGTAGAAACGATTATTTCTTTAGCACCCAACTTGTTTTTTGGCACCACTATCGCGGTCACTATTTTGGTGCTCTCAAAACACAAAACCGACACAAAAACCCAGTTTATTGACGCCAGCGGCTTATTTAAAAAAGAAACCAATAACAACACGCTCACCAATGAGCATATTGCGCAAATGATGGAAGTATTTGAAAGCAAAGCCGATATTGACCACTTCGCCAAATCTGTTGACTATGGTCACATCGTTAAAATTGATTACAATCTTTCAGTTAGCAGCTATGTAGAAACCAAAGATACACGCGAAGTCGTAGATATTAGTCAGCTAAATGCTGAGATAGAAACCACAGTCACTAAAATAAACCAGTTGCGTGCTGAGATTGATGCCATCGTTGCGGAGATTGAGGGTTGAGCAGTTCAGATTTTATGAGGAAACTGCTTCAAGATGTTGAGGTTAAGTTGTTGCCTTTGGGGCAAGTAACTGATTATGAGCAGCCAACAAATTATCTTGTTCAGTCGACAAATTATAGTGATGACTATGAAGTCCCAGTATTAACGGCTGGTAAAACATTTATCCTAGGTTACACAGATGAGGTAGACGGTATTTACAAAGCATCAGAATCACCTGTAATTATTTTTGATGACTTTACAACAGCCAATAAATGGGTGGATTTTGATTTTAAAGCGAAATCATCAGCAATGAAGATGATTACATCTAAAGACGAATCAATTGTTTTGTTGAAATATATTTACTATTGGTTAAACACTTTGCCAAGCGAATTAACAGACAGTGACCACAAAAGACAGTGGATAAGCAATTTTGCAAATAAGCCGATCCCTATACCATGTCCAGAAAATCCGAGTAAATCAATAGAAATACAAACCGAAATTGTCCGCATTTTGGACAATTTCACGGAGCTTACAGCGGAGCTTACAGCGGAGCTTACAGCGGAGCTTACAGCCAGAAAAAAACAATACAAGTACTATCGCGATCAGTTGTTGAGTTTTGACCTGTCCGCCGACAGTCAGGTAGAGGGGGGGGTAGAGTGGAAGACTTTGGGCCAAGTGGCAAAAATTGGTACAGGCTGTCATGACACACAAGACGCCATTGAGGATGGTGATTATGTTTTTTATGCTCGTGGACGTGAGCCGTTAAGGCTAAATGTGTTTGACTTCGATGAAACTGCGATCATTACCGCTGGAGATGGTGCTGGGGTAGGAAAAGTGTTTCATTATGCTCAAGGTAAGTATGCGCTGCATCAGCGAGCATACCGTATCGTCCCAGGCGAAAATATGGAGTCGAGATTTGTATATCACTACATAGCATCATATTTTTACCGGTACATACAAACAGCATCGGTGAGTTCATCGGTTACATCACTTCGTAGACCAATGTTTTTAAAGTTCCCGATACCAGTACCATCGCTTATAGAACAAGCCCGCATCGTAACCATCTTGGATAAATTCGACGCCCTCACCAACTCCCTCACCGAAGGCTTGCCACGAGAAATTGAATTACGCCAACAGCAATATGCATATTACCGCGATATGCTTTTGAGCTTTCCTAAGGCAGAAGTAGAGGCATAGCATGGGGCAAACGTTAGCGGAAATTGCACAAAAACTTAAAGATGCAAATAAAAAAGTACAATTGATTTATGCGTTTAATGGTACAGGCAAAACTAGGCTTTCTCGTGAGTTTAAAGATTTAATTGCACCGAAAAATGAAGATGATGAGCAAGATGACTTGGCGCGCAACAAAATTCTGTACTATAACGCTTTTACAGAAGACCTGTTTTATTGGGATAACGATTTAGAAAGTGACGCAGAACCAAAACTTAAAATTCAGCCCAATTCTTTCACGCCTTGGGTGCTTAAAGAACAAGGTCAAGACCGAAATGTGACAGGTATTTTTCAGCACTACACCAATGAAAAATTAACGCCACATTTTAGTGAGGATTTTTCTGAAGTCACTTTCTCTTTTGAGCGAGGCAATCAAGAGCACACTGAAAATATCAAGATTTCAAAAGGTGAAGAAAACAACTTTATTTGGAGCATATTTTATTGCCTGCTAAGACAGGTGATAGCTGTTTTGAATGTCGCTGAACCTAGTGATCGTGAGACAGATCAGTTTAATCAATTGGAGTATGTATTTGTTGATGACCCTGTAAGCTCCTTAGACGAAAATCATTTGATTGGGTTGGCTGTAGATTTGGCAGCTTTAGTCAAATCCAGTACGTCAGACGCCAAATTCATCATATCTACACATAATCCACTTTTTTATAATGTGCTGCATAATGAGCTTAATTCAAAGGCTTGTTATATGCTTGTGCGGAATGAAGATGGGACATTTGAACTCAACGAAAAGCAAGGTGACTCCAATAAGAGCTTTTCCTATCATCTGTATTTGAAGCAAATAATTGAGCAGGGTATTGTTGAGAATAAAATTGAAAAGTACCACTTTACACTATTGCGTAATCTGTACGAAAAAACCGCCAGCTATCTAGGTTACCCGAAGTGGTCAGAGCTTTTACCTGATGATAAACAACTCTATTTAAATCGTATTATTCAATTTACCAGCCACAGCACCCTATCTAACGAAGCCATTGCGGAGCCAACACCGCAAGAGAAGGAAACCGTTAAGCTTCTGCTGGATCATTTGGTTAATAACTATGGCTTTTGGCAAGAGGAAAAACAAAATGGTTGATTACGCTACGCCAATTGCAGAATCGAACAACTTTATCGTTTTGGATAAATACTCCAAGCAATGGCAAGTCAATCAGTCCTATCAAAGTGAATACGATTTAGAGCGTGAGTTTATCGCCGACTTGGAAAATCAGGGCTACGAACATCTGCGCGAATTAAATACACGTGAGACCATGCTGGCTAATGTGCGTGTGCAATTGCAGACCTTAAACAATGTGCAATTTTTAGACGCTGAGTGGCAGCGTCTTGTAGAGGAATATTTAGATAAGCCTAGCGATAGCATTATCGACAAAACCCGCAAAATTCATGATAACTATATCCACGACTTTGTGTTTGATGATGGGCACATTCAAAACATTTACTTGGTGGATAAGAAAAACATTGCACGCAATAAAGTGCAGGTGATAAGCCAGTTTGAACAAAAAGGCATGCAGCTTAACCGTTATGACGTGACTATTTTGGTGAATGGGTTGCCTCTGGTGCAAGTGGAGCTAAAAAAACGCGGGGTGGCGATACGCGAGGCTTTTAATCAGGTGCACCGCTATAGCAAAGAAAGCTTTAATACTGAAAACTCGCTGTTTAAGTATTTGCAGATTTTCGTTATTTCTAACGGTACGGATAGCCGTTATTTTGCTAATACCACAAGACGCGATAAAAACAGTTTTGATTTCACCATGAATTGGGCGAAGTCAGACAACCTCTTAATTAAAGACTTAAAAGACTTTACTGCAACATTTTTTCAAAAAAACACATTATTAAATGTGCTACTGACGTATTCTGTGTTTGACGTAAGCGACACTTTATTGGTAATGCGCCCTTACCAAATTGCCGCCACTGAGCGCATTTTGTGGAAAATAAATTGCGCGTATCAAGCCAAAAGCTGGAGCAGGGTTGAGGGAGGGGGCTTTGTTTGGCACACTACTGGATCAGGCAAAACTCTCACCAGCTTTAAAGCAGCACGATTGACAACTGAGCTCGACTTTATTGATAAGGTGTTTTTTGTGGTTGACCGGAAAGACCTCGACTACCAAACCATGAGGGAATACCAGCGCTTTTCACCCGATAGTGTGAATGGTTCTGACAGCACCGCTGGGCTAAAGCGTAACCTAGAAAAAGATGACAATAAAATTATCGTCACCACCATTCAAAAGCTTAATAACCTCATGAAAAGTGAAGGCGACTTGCCTATATACAATAAGCAAGTGGTGTTTATTTTTGACGAATGCCACCGCAGCCAATTTGGTGAAGCGCAAAAAAACTTAAGGAAGAAATTTAAAAAGTATTACCAATTTGGTTTTACGGGTACGCCAATCTTTCCTGAAAACGCTTTGGGCGCAGAAACTACTTCGAGCGTATTTGGGCGCGAGTTACATTCTTATGTCATCACTGATGCGATACGTGATGAAAAAGTGCTGAAGTTTAAGGTGGACTATAACGATGTGCGCCCGCAGTTTAAAGCAATTGAGTCTGAGCAGGATGAGGCAAGGCTAACAGCCGCAGAAAACAAACAAGCTTTATTGCACCCTGACCGTATTAAAGAAATTTCGCAGTACATATTGAACAACTTTAGGCAAAAAACACATCGTTTAAATGCTAATGGAAAAGGCTTTAATGCAATGTTTGCTGTGAGCAGTGTGGATGCTGCCAAGCTGTACTACGAATCGCTAAAAAACCTACAGAAAGATAGTACCAAACCGCTTAAAATTGCCACGATTTTCTCTTTTGCTGCGAATGAAGAACAAGATGCGGTGGGAGATATTGTTGAGGAGAGCTTTGAGCCTTCTGCAATGGACAGCAGCGCTAAAGAGTTTTTAAGCTCGGCGATTAATGATTACAACGCAATGTTTAAAACCAATTTTGGCGTAGACAGCAAAGAGTTTCAAAACTATTACCGCGACCTTGCCTTGAAGGTGAAAAATCAGGAAGTGGATTTACTGATTGTGGTCGGCATGTTTTTAACTGGCTTTGATGCACCAACCTTGAGTACTTTGTTCGTCGATAAAAATCTGCGTTACCACGGTTTAATGCAAGCCTATTCACGTACAAACCGTATTTATGATGCCACCAAGACCTTTGGCAATATCGTCACTTTCCGCGATTTAGAGCAGGCCACGATTGATGCGATTACCCTGTTTGGTGACAACAACACTAAAAATGTTGTGCTTGAGAAGAGTTACAAAGAATACATGGAGGGCTTTACCGATGTGGCAACAGGTGAAGCAAGGCGTGGTTATTTGGACGTGGTCACGGAACTGCAAGAACGTTTCCCTAACCCTGACGAGATTGTCAAAGAACAAGATAAAAAAGACTTTGCTAAGTTATTTGGCGAATATCTGCGCGTTGAAAATATTCTGCAAAACTACGATGAGTTTGCCAGTTTGAAGGACTTGCAAGGTCTAGATTTAAGCAGCGCTAAAGCTTTAGAAGCCTTTAAAGCTAAGCACTATTTAAGCAATGCTGATTTGACCGTGATGCAGGCGATTAAAGTGCCCGCTGAGCGCACCTTGCAAGACTATCGTTCCACTTACAACGACATTCGTGATTGGCTACGCCGTGAAAAAGCTGCTAACGAAAAAGAGGCATCTAAGATTGATTGGGATGATGTCGTATTTGAAGTGGACTTGCTTAAATCGCAAGAGATTAATCTAGATTACATCCTTGAATTGATTTTTGAGCATAATAAAAAAGTTAAAGACAAATCCACTTTGGTTGAGGAAGCTCGTCGTGTCATTCGTGCCAGCATAGGCAACCGTGCCAAAGAAGGTTTGATTGTAGATTTTATTAATCAAACCAACTTGGACGAGATTTTAGACAAAGCCAGCATCATTGAGGCCTTTTTTGGATTTGCACAAGCGGAGCAACATCGTGAGGCTGAGGCATTGATTACCGCTGAAAATCTAAATGCAGAAGCCGCTAAACGCTACATCATGGCATCGTTAAGGCGAGAGTATGCCAGTGAAAACGGCACAGAGCTCAATGCTGTTTTACCAAAGATGAGTCCGTTAAATCCGCAATATTTGGCAAAAAAACAAAGTGTGTTCCAAAAAATTGCTGCTTTTGTTGAGAAGTTTAAAGGCGTTGGTGGGCAAGTTTGATTCATGTTTTATATAGTTTAAGTTTTATAACAATCCGTGTAGTCCTAGCGATTTTTTAAATTTAATCTAATTAAATAAGTGGGAAGAGTGGCCAACTATCAATAACTTCTAAAATATTTTTTTTATTAGAGAGAGTTAGAGAAAGTTGGCCACTTAGGCCACTTTAATCAAAAAACATCATCATTTGAGATAACTTTAATTCCACACCATAATTTTCGGCCATCGCGAATCCGTGATTCGAAACCGCGATCCGTGAAACGCCTGCTAAAGTTTGTATTGCTAAGAGGACGCATACCATTTTTTTGTGTCCAATTTTGATAGATTTGATATAAGACTCCAGCAGGCACTTCCCCATGTGATCCACTTTCTATGATATCCACACATTCATCAAGAAATTTTCCGAAATCATCCATATCCTCACGATACTCGCAAACTGCTGCACGTACTTTTTCAGGAGGGTCGAGTTTTCTGTTTTGCCAATCCATCAATCCGACTAATGCCCAATTCAAGATTCCCGGTAACTCAACCAGTAGTTTCTCTGCCAAGGCATGGTCTTGTTCATTTGCTTGGATACTTACCTCAAATGGAATTGAATGAAGCCTACGCCATATTGCATCATCGTCTGTCCGCAACTTTGGCCTATGGTTACCATAAATCCAAAATTTAAATTCAGGCTTAAATGAAATAGGATTGGAATACAGTCCACGTGCACTGATTTGGTCAATTCCGCCAGTAATGTCCTTGATAAAACACTCATCGAATCTTTGCCCATCACTTAGCTCACTGGCAACTACTAAACGTGCACCCCGCAATCGAACGCGCTCGGGCGTTGCCCCTGAATTACCATTCTTGGATTGCATAAATGTCTCAGCACGTTCTTTAATCGCATAGTCGCCTAGTAATGACATTAATGTCTCTATTAACGTGGATTTGCCATTGTTACCGCCTTTTCCATACAGAAAAAATAGACATTTCTCTAAAGTATTGCCTGTTAATGTATACCCAATAGCTCGTTGAAGATAAGAAATTAACACTGCATCACCATCGAATATCTTGTCTAAAAAGGCTGTCCATGTAGGGCATTTTGCTGTTGCGTCATAAAGAACTGGTGCTTGCTTGGTTATCAACTGCTCAGGCTGTGCTGTAATTAGCAGACCTGTCTTTAAATCTAACGAACCGTTCTTAACTCCCAAGAGCCAAGGGCTGGCATCAAGTTCTTCGGTTTTTACCAGCACTCGGGCGTCATTTTCGGCTAAATCTACTGCTGCTCTGAGTGCACCTTTAGATTCACTTTTTGTTGCCCATTTAGTAAGAGTCGCGCGTCGTCCTTCATCTGACTGAGAAGTGGCCTCAATATAAATATTGCGAATAACTTCGCGCATAGCTCGATGCACCATACCATCTTTATCCCACAGCCAACGAGATTCTGACCAACATAACCAGCGGCCAACTTCTGCACAAAACAATAAGCTTCCATTACACGCATCTATTAAGCGCTCAGCATTACCCAAATCACTGCAAATTCGACCAGCAGGGTAGCGACCTATGCCATTTGCTATGCCACTAACTTCGCTTTCACTCAATGGCGGTTTACAGCGCTGTTGGTTCATTATCATCAGTGCTGATTCAATCGCAAAAGTATCTAAGCCGCGAGACCTAAGCTTGCCAGCCTCGCTAGTAAGTGCATTATTTCGCCCACCCTCTGAAAAACGTGATTTATTCTTATCTTCTGCCAGCGGTTTAATCGAAATATATTTATTAACAGTGTCAATCGACTCAGGTGTAATTTGGGCTATTTCTGAATCAACTCCGTCAAGTGCTTTGCCAGTCATGGTTAAATAACCCGTTGAACAAAAAACCTCTATACCACCGAGGACATTTTTTGTATTAGGCAAACTACCTCTCAACCATATGTGCAAACCATCGCCAGAGGGACTTACTTCTGCATAAGTGTTACCAGCAGCAGCAATAATTTCTTGAGCCAATTGACTATAAGTTCCATCAGTTGAAATGCAATGGTCAAGATCTATGCATATCAACCCATTGGTCGCTGACATAGCAAATCCTAAGCCGGTGTAGTTTCGTTTTCCAAAGGCATTTGTTGCACCTTCAAAAGTACCGAGTGATTCAAGGTCTTTGGGCTCTCCTTGTGTGCCACTTCGTCTTTTACCATTTATATAATAAGGTATCTTGCTAGGCTTAGTTTCTCCCTTCTTGGGTTCTGAACGCCATACTAACCACGCTTTGCAATCTCGCAATGCAAGGGGGATGTTGTTGAAAATAACATTTTCGTTTTTCATTTGTTGCTCCTATTGGAGCCGAATGCTGAGGGACTTTTTCTTTTTGCAGAAATGGAGCATACTTAACTTACCTAATCAAGATGCTCAAAAAAGCCGAATGCTGTCCCCAGCGCTCGGCTTTAACTTTTGATTGTTTGATTATTGAATGGTTTACTTGGATTAATTGGTTCTAAACTTGCGTCGTCTATAACTGCTTCCAGCGAGGCGCGATCTAGTAAACGAGTTCTGCCAATTTTGGCTGATTTGACGTAACCATTAGCGACTAACTGTTCAAGTTTTGTCAACGGTAAACCAGTAAAGATGCTTGCTTCAGCATACCTTAGAGTTTTACGAATATTAAGAGGGGTACTTAGTTGTAATGCACGATGTTTATTTGTAATGCTTGGCATTATTGAAAATCTCCGTGCCTCATTCGTTAAACTGAATGAAGTCTGCCATATAGCACGCACTATGAGAGTACGAGCTTCTCGGCTGCTAACTCTCGTCCGTTGTTAGCTTTTTGGAGATCCGGCCGCAAGGCCTGTTCGGTTTCTACGTAGTGGTTCCACAAAATTGTGAAAACACATTCGGAAGCAAATAAAACTTGCTGAAAAGAATTATGCCTCTAATTTTTAGAAAAGAAAAGGGGTGTTAAGAGGAAAAACGAAGATATTACTTTTGATGTCGGTCAATGAATTGATGCCGCCCGCCAAATGCCCGCCAGTCTGAATTGCACAGTAACGAAAATTAGCTAACTCATTGTTTTATAATGGCGTCCCCACGGGGATTCGAACCCCGGTCGCCTCCGTGAAAGGGAGGTGTCCTAGGCCTCTAGACGATGGGGACCTTGGAATTTAAACCTACTGCTTTTAAACTTGCTTAATGCTTTTGATACGTTGCATTTTACTACATTTTGCCAAATTTTATTGAGCTAAATGATGATTGTTTAGCAAAATTTGGTGGAGGTAAGCGGGATCGAACCGCTGACCTCTTGCATGCCATGCAAGCGCTCTCCCAGCTGAGCTATACCCCCATTACCACTTAACACATGCTTGAAAATACACTTATGTTTTGTGAAACTTTAAAACAGGCGCCATAATAATGACGAGTGTGTTAATTGTCAATGAATAGTTAAGTGTTGCGCTTATATATCTTTGCATATAGTTTTAAAGCTTTTGCAAATGTAGAAAGGTAAGTTTTGAGTGATTTATCCGCGCGTGTTACTTTGTGATTCAAAAGTCAATAAATCTATTTTTGGTAGCACTTGCCAGCCATTGGCGCGATGCTCTGCAACGATGGTTGTAAAAATTCCGCCGCGCACAAAAAATTTAGCAGTTACGCGCATAAATCTAGGCTGTGCAGCTGCCACTAAATCATCCAGAATGCGATTAGTCACAGCTTCGTGAAAGCAGCCTTCATTACGAAAAGAAACGATGTAAAGCTTTAAGCTTTTAAGCTCAACGCAAAGCTGGTTAGGTATGTAATCTAGAAAAATCACGGCAAAATCTGGCTGACCAGTTTTAGGGCACAAGCAGGTGAATTCAGGTATTTCCATATGAATATGAAAATCGCGGTTAGGGTTTGGATTAAGGAAAGTTTCTAATGCTTTAGAAGGCTGTGCGCTTAAATCACCTAGTAAAGTAACGCTATCATGCAAGTTGGTGCTAGACATATTGGCAATCGTAACAAATAATAGCGCTATTATAAAACGGTTTGCGCAGCTGTCGTCAACTTAAAGCAGTTAATCTAACAACTAAAATAGCTTTTATAACTATACTCATTCCTAAGAATCCTATCACTTGCGCTTAACCCATTTAAAAATCGCTGGCTTTAAATCGTTCGTAGATTCAACTACTATTGATTTATATGGGCAACGTGTAGGCATAGTGGGCCCCAATGGTTGTGGTAAATCTAACGTGATGGAATCGGTACGCTGGGTGCTTGGCGAATCGTCTGCTAAAGAGTTGCGTGCAGATGCCATGGATGCGGTTATTTTTAATGGTTCTAGCAATCGCAAACCAATTTCCCGCGCCAGTGTAGAGCTAATTTTTGACAATGATGAAGCAAGCAGAACCACTGGTATTGGTGAATGGAGCCAATATGCACAAATAAGCGTTAAGCGTGTGATTGCGCGTGAAAAAGGCTCTACTTATTATATTAACAACACCGCAGTGCGTAAGCGCGATGTGGCTGATCTATTTTTGGGCACAGGTTTAGGAGGGCGAGCCTACGCGATCATTGGCCAAAATACGATTTCGCGAATTGTAGAAGCTAAACCTGAAGAATTACGGGTTTTTTTAGAAGAAGCTGCCGGCATTAGCAAATACAAAGAACGGCGACGCGAAACTGCCACCAGATTGCAAGACACCCGAGAAAACTTAACTAGAGTTGATGATATTTGTCGTGAGTTACAAAAGCAAATCGCTAGGCTTGAATCGCAAGCTAAGGTCGCAAACGAATTTCATGCGCTTGAAATAGCACTTAAGTTAGCTGATGGACAACTATGGTTAATAAAAAAACGTGACGCAGCCAAAAATTGGGCGCGTACAAAGGCACAAGTTGATCAGCAAGAAAATGGTTTAGAAGAAACCATGGCCGCGTTACGCAAAAGTGAGCTAGCACTTGAGTTAAGCCGGCAAATGCATTATGCGGCAAGTGATGGCATCAATACCGCGCAAGCGGCTTACTATGAAGCCAATGCCGAAGTTTCTAACTTAGAAAATCAAGTCAAACAAAATGATGCTTCACGAGAGCGTTTAACGCAACAACACCATCAAATCAACATTACAATTGAGCGTAATCACATTAATTTAACTGCAACGCAGCACAACTTAGGGTTTGAAAATGCAGCTTTAACCCAAGCAAATATGCTAGAGCAGCAGGTGAAACAGCATTTGCACGCTCTGCAAATTACACTACCAGAAAAAAAATCTTCACTAGAAGCCAGTGATGCAAATGTGCAAACGGCTCAAAAAACCTTAAGCGAATTATTAAATAACATTACAATTGAAAACAATAATATCAATCATATTAATAATAATATTGATAATATTCAACAACGTATTAGCAAAATTAAAAGTGAATTATCAAGTTTAGATTTTGTAAGCGATCAACAAATCACAGATGCACATAATGCTTCTGAAAATGCATTAAGCGGTGTATCAGCTCATGAGCACCAAATTCAAGATTTGCAAAAAAATAATAGTCATCAACAATTAGCGATCTCTCATTTAAAAGAAGTTTTAAATCAAACCCAACGCACGCTTAATTTTACAGAAGCTGAGCTGAATTCTTTGCAAAACATCCAGCAATCGTTAAACGGTCCAGGCAAACTTAGTGATTGGTTAAATAGCAAAGCGCTTAATGATAATGCCCGGCTTTGGCAAAAAATGAATGTGGATATTGAGTGGAATGTAGCGCTAGAAGCAGTTTTGGGCGCAAAGCTTAATGCCGTTGTTATAGAAGAAAATATCGCGTATGACAAAAGCAAAACTTTCAATAAACCCCTATCCATTGATCAACCCCAGTCTTTTGGAAAAACTAGGCTTCCAGACAGTGTAGATAAAATATTTTCGGGTATAGATATTATTAATGATAGGCCACCAGGTGCTCTGGTGTTGGGTTACAGCAGTGCTATTATTATTGATGATCAAGAAAAAAACAATCAGTTAACTCCATTATCAAATGTGATTAATGCTTGTGATGATCTTTTAAAGCCATTGTTATACGATTGGCTTCAAGGGGTATATTTGCTAGCGGCTACTGATGACTTGCAAGCATCGATTAAAAAACTTAAACCTGGTGAAATTTTAGTCAATGTAAAAGGCGATATGTTTAGTCCTTGGAGTGTGATTTATCATGGCGAAAATTCTCATTTAGATGGTGTGTTAGAGCGACAACACAAATTGGATCAGTTGCTAGAATATTTGCCCAAGCTGCAAACACAGTTTCAAATTGATACTGATGCGCTAACGATTGCTGAAAAGCAATATCAGCTTAATAAACAGTTGCAACAACAAGAAGAACATAAACTTAAGCTAGCTGTGCAATCGCAGCACCAGTTTCAACTGGCGCTATTTTCGCTGCAACAAAAGCAACAACAAGCAATAGCGCGTGAAAAAATGATTTTAAATGATTTAACCGAACTCAATAGTGAAATTGAACAGCTAGAAAAAGACAAAACGCATAAACAAGATAAGCAAAATAGTTTAACAACTCAAGTTAGCAGTTTAGAAATTGCTCATAATGAAGCTTTGCAACTTAAACAAAAAGCGCAAAATGACTATGTTTTAGCACAAGAATCAATTCGGCAAGCAGAGAAAAAATATCAAGAATCTACATTTAATTTAAAGATATTAAATAATAAAATCAATGATATAAAAAATAATATTAATAATTTACATAAAGAAATTTTAAGTTTGAACCACCGAAGAACTGATGTGGAACAGCAGCTTATTTTGGTACCAATGGATAATTTAAAAAGTAATTTATCACAGTCTATTGATCTTAAACAATTGCGTGAAGCACAATTAGTGACAGCGCGAAACCACCTAGCAACACTTGACTTATCAATGCAAGATAAAGCCCGTGCTCATATGCAAATCGAGCAAGATTTGCACCCGATTCGAAATCAATTGGAACAATGCCGTTTGGATGCGCTAGAGGCGCGGCTTTATTTTGAACAATGCCAGCTTGGATTAACAGAAAATGGTTTGGCTGAAGCTATTTTGCTAATTGATTTGCAGGAAAATACAAAAGCCAGTGATTTAACACGAAAAATCAGTCAAATTGAACAAAACATATCTGGCTTAGGCGCTGTTAATCTGGGCGCTATCCAAGAATTAAGCAGTGAAACCGAGCGCAAAAATTATTTAGATAGTCAGTTACTAGATTTGCGACAAGCTACGCAAACACTAGAAGATGCGATACTGAAAATAGATCATGAAACACGAGAGCAATTGATCCATACTTTTAATACAGTTAATAGGCATTTTAATGATTTGTTTAGCACCTTATTTGCAGGTGGCCAAGCTAAACTAGAGTTGCTGGGTAATGAAATTCTGGATACTGGTTTACAAGTATTTGCGCAGCCACCAGGCAAGAAAAACACCACTATTGCCTTGTTATCAGGTGGCGAAAAAGCGCTTACTGCAATAGCCTTGGTATTTGCCATGTTTAAGCTTAACCCTGCGCCATTTTGTTTGATGGATGAAGTCGATGCGCCGTTAGATGACAGCAATACCGAACGTTTTTGCAATCTGGTAAAAAAAATGAGTGAGAAAACACAGTTTCTGTTTGTGTCGCATAACAAAGTAACGATGGAAATGGCGCAACAACTCATCGGTGTCACTATGCAAGAATCTGGCGTTTCGCGCATTGTTAGCGTGGATATTGATGCAGCGCTCGCTTATTAAACAGTAAGCAAAAGATTAAATGTCGAGATTTTGCAATTGTATTAATGATTTTAAACTTTTACTTGAAGTTATTTATAGTTTGTTTAGCTAAATAATTCTCTTAGGCATCCATTAACCCACGCTTTGCCTAATTTACAGGCTTGAATTATTTGTTAATTAAACAGACAATGACATTTCAACTATAGCGGTTAAAAAAATTTTAATTTATGTCAGATTTACAAATAATACTTATTTTTGTGGGCGGTTTTATCATTGCAGGCGTAATTGCGTATAACTATGTGCAAGAACGCAATTTACGCAACAAAATCACGCGTGACTTTATTGTGCCGCATGCCGATGTGTTAACAGAAGATTTTTACATTGACGCAGATGCTTATTTGGATAAAGAGCTACCCGAAGCTAATGAAAAATTTAAAGCGAACCAATTAAAAATATCAGGCCAAGTTCTACAGCATGTTCCACAACATGTTCCACAACATGTTCTACAACAAGAAAGCGCTACAACACTGCAAGCTAGCCAATCTGAAGCTGACCAACTCGAAGCCAGTTATACAGATATTAACCAGCATGTCGACAATACCAGTATGCATGATCAGGTTGCAGATCAACGATTGGCAGAATTTAAACGCTTTGAATTAGATGCAAATCATGTTGAAGTCGAAAGACTTAATGGCACATTTATAGGTGGAAATGATGCTGATGACCAACCAAAAACTCAAGATTTTGGACATTTAATTACAAATAATAAAGATAACTTTAAAAAAGTGCCTGTTAAATCGTTAGAAATGGCTATCGACACTGAAACGCCATCTTCACAACTATCGCCACATTTACACCCACAAATTGATTTAACCGCTGTGTTATTTGCAAATACCACTATAAACAGTGCAACTCTAATTAATTTAGCCAGCGAAATCGCAGATATCAATCAAATCATGGTTTTATACGCGCTTGATGATGACGGTAAATGGCAGTTGCTTGCAAAATCACCAGTTGAAACTCAGTTTAAACAGGTAAGCTGTAGCATACAACTAGCAGATCGCGGCGGGCCAATTGCCAGACATATGCTTAATAAGTTTCAGTTTGCTGTTGAAAACATGGGTTCTGAATTAAATGCGCATGTTGAATGGCAAAGCACTGGGGATGCGATGCAACATGCTTTAGCGCTTGATCAGTTTTGTATTGAAGTCGATCAATTGATCAGCGTTCACGTCGTTCAAAATGAAAATGCTATTCATGGTACAAAATTTAAAGGAATTGCCGAAGCCAATGGTTTAAGTCTTAATGATGATGGCAGATTTTATTATTATGGAAATTTAGGCAATGCACCATTATTTAGTATTATTGACACCAGTAACCAAGCATTCACACTTGAAAACCTACGCCATAACGTGTTTAAAAGTCTCAGTTTTCAGCTAGAAATTCCTAAAGTGACTAACAGCGAACAAGTTTTTAACCAGATGATTATGTTGGCGCAAAAAATGGCAATTAGTTTGGGTGCTAGTTTGGTAGACGACAAACAAAAACCATTAAATGACTTGCAAATAGAAAAAATCAAGCAACAGTTAAAAATCATTCACGCTAAAATGGTGGCTAGAAACATCATGCCTGGTAGCTCTGGCGCCTTGCGTTTGTTCAATTGATTTTTTTAGCTTAGGAATCAAATATCCTTTTAATAGTTATCCATAATCTGCATAAGCAAACAAAAAATATCAAGTATCGTTAAGATTCATATTAATTAAACATTAAAAAAATCAGCACATGTATACATAAGCTGATTTTTTTGTTTATGTTCAATTTTGATTTACATTTTATTTTGATTTACATTTTACTTTGATTTGCAATTCATAAGTCACGCGTGTTGTTTGCAAAATAAAACTTTATTTTTAACGCAGCAGTCGTTAAAACATCAACATAAAAGTAGTTAATCAAATTATTTTGAAGATAAAGCAGGTGCAGGAAAGCTACAGTTTTTTTGATTCATCAAAATCGCCAGATTATTCATGCGTGTATCAGTAGCTTCTCTAGCCTCGTTTGCATTCATGGCTGTGCCGATTAAAGCAGGCCAAAATAACAAGGCACGTGCAACATTACCACCAGTTACATCACTCACTTTCTTTGCTTCATCCTTATAACGTTCAGCTTCGCTACGTTCAATTTGTAATTGATCACAACTTAATTGATTATCCATAGGCTTAACTCTGCTGACCACGGTTGGAGAGGCGCAGCCTGCTAAAGCTAGTAGCGAAAGCAGAAAAATTGACGTTTTACTCATGTGATTCCTTTTGATTATTATTGTTATAACGGATAAAACTGGTTAGATGATATTGAATACTAACCAGAATGTTGAGCAATATACTCGATACTCAATTGACACAACTTACGATTATGTAAAAGCAAATAGTACTAATGCCACCTTATTTACTTATTATTGTTAAGTTACAAAGTATTTTTTTGTTATGAACAGCTGATGTTATATAACTTTAAAAGATATTTGCCTGTAACCAATTTGATTACGTCAGAAAATGCTTACTAATTATTCAGCGATTACCGATGTAGTGCCTTTGGCAATTGGCCCACAATAATTTCGGTTACCTTCCCGAATAATTTTGAAGATATTTAATCCACAACAACCTTATAAGTATTTTTTATTACGTATTTAATCTTTTACTTGATAAAAATTTTGAAGAAATATTTGAATAATGATGACTAACAACTTAAGTATTGATGCTGAAATTGATAGCGCCAAAGCAGCGGGTTCAATCCCACAATTAGCCGATAATCCCGCAATAAAAAATCTTGAAGCAGATACTCAAACGATTTCCACATTGCCTATTTACAGCGAAGATTTAAAACTAAGTGTAAATAAAGTTGAAACTGGAAAAGGAGTGCGCGTTAGTAAAGCTGTGGGTGAACATCCATTTTTAGTAGAAGAGAATCTGCGCCAAGAGTCTTTTACAGTAAAACATATTTTAATTGATCAGATTCTAGCAATTAAAGATGCACCAGTTTGTCGTTATGAGGGTTCAACGTACATCGTACCTGTGTTTAAAGAGGTGTTAGTTGTTGAAAAACGCTTGCATTTAACAGAAGAGATTCACGTAATTAAAACGCAACACGATGTTCAACACATCCAAACCGTCATGCTTAAAAAAGAAGAAATTACCATTGATGAATTTGACGAAAATATGCAAAAGTGACTTTAAAAGCTATTTAACACTGAATTTGTAATTGTATTTATCCCACACACTTTTTATTTAAACTTTTTTTAGGAGATTTAACCATGCAACATGTGATAGCAGCCGTATTTGCCAACCAAGCCAATGTCAATCAAGCTAGAAACGATTTGATCAATTCGGGATTTTCACCCGATGATATGCACTTAAGCCAGAATGATGTTTCTGGTGACGAAAATTATGATGAAGAATACACGACTAAAGACGAATCCATTACCTCTGGAATCAAGTCTTTTTTTAGCGGTATGTTTGGAGACGATAATAAGGATGATGCTCAACTATATTCGTCAGCCGTTATGAATGGCAATTTTGTATTAACATTAAATTTGCAAAACGAACAAGATGTGGATAGGGCAACTGAAGTTATTGATAGAAATGATCCTATAGATATTGATGAACAGACCTCTGATATGGAATCTAGCGCTGTTGATTCTGAAAATTCTATATCTGGAAACAAGGAAATTGCCTCAAACAATGATGATTTTAATCAGAATATTAAGGAAACACAGTTGCAAAGTAACAATGACGAAACGGCTATTCCTATTATCCAAGAAGAATTAAAAGTTGGAAAGCGTATAGTGCAACGCGGTGGCGTACGCGTTTTTCAAAAACTTAATGAAACGCCAGTATCAAAAAATATTAATTTGCGTGAAGAACATGTGTCTATAGAAAGGCATCCTGTTAATCAAACAGCGGATATTGCAGATTTGAATGCTTTTAAAGAAGGCACCCTTGAATTTAGAGAAACGGCAGAAGAGGCTGTGATTGAAAAAACAGCTAAAGTTGTAGAGGAAGTTACTATCAATAAAAAAACCACTGCGCATGACAAAGTAATAAGCGACACAATACGCAGCACCAGTGTAGAGGTGGAAGAATTCGATGACACTTCTGACCCGAAAGACGCTGATTGCCGCACTCACTTTAATAGTAACTATGCCAATGCAGGTAGTTACGATGATTATGCGCCTTCTTACCGTTATGGATCTACCATGTCAAATGATACGCGATATAAAAATGCGAAGTGGGATGATATAGAATCCGATGCAAAATTAGATTGGGAAAGCAAAAATGTGGGGTCTAGCTGGGAAAAAATGAAAGGTGCCGTGCGCCAAGGTTGGGAAAAAATGACTTCTTGATTTACAGCTTACTTCAAATTATCTTGACACTTAATTTTTGAATCAAAGGCATTTTAATCAATGCCTTTTTTCGCTTTTTAATCATCTACAGCTAAAGTTCTTAATTTCGGCATTCGTTTTTTATCTATCAAAGTTTGCAAATTTTTTTCAATTAAAAAAAACTAAAACATAAGGTAAAATTGCTTACTTATGTTTATAAATATCAATAATTTTCGTTTATTAATAGACGGTAATAACAAAATCAACTTACATGCGTAACCAATCTGAATTGATAATTCTACATTTGCGACAACTAATCGCGCAATATGATCATGAATACTATGTGCTTGATACTCCAAGCATTTCTGACAGCGAATACGACGGCATATATCGCCAGCTCATTGATTTAGAAACGCAATTTCCGCAATTTATTACACCAGATTCACCCACCCAGCGTGTTGGGGGAAGTGTTGTGGGCGCGTTTGAAAGCATCACGCATCGCCAAGCCATGTTGTCACTTAACAATGCTTTTAGTGAAAATGAATTGTTAGCTTTTGATAAACGCGCGTGCGATACACTGAGGTTGCAAGACATAGAATATGCGCTTGAACCTAAATTTGACGGTTTGGCCGTCACACTCACTTATGAAAATGGCGTTTTTACCCAAGGTGCAACGCGTGGCGATGGTTATACGGGCGAAAACGTAACGCATAATTTACGCACAATACGCGCCATTCCAACACATTTAAACATTGATAATCCGCCGCAATTGCTAGAAGTGCGTGGTGAAGTATTGATGCTTAAAAAAGACTTTGAGCGATTAAACGAAAATCAAGCAAAAAGTGGCGCAAAGCTATTTGCTAATCCGCGTAATGCGGCCGCTGGAAGCTTGCGCCAGCTTGATCCAAAAATTACTGCCAAACGTGCTCTGCATTTTTTTGCTTATGGATTAGGCGAAACAATCGGTGTACCAAGTTTAAACACACATGCACAAGCGATGGATTATTTAGCACAGTTGCATTTTCCAGTTTCTAATTTACGCACGACTGCACAAGGCGTAACTGGTTTACTCAATTATTATCATGAAATTGGCGCCAAGCGCGCTACTTTGCCATTTGATATTGATGGGGTAGTGTACAAAGTGAATAATTTTGCACAGCAAAATGTGCTAGGTTTTGTATCACGCGCACCGCGCTGGGCCATTGCACATAAATACCCAGCGCAAGAGGCAACAACCATTGTTGAAGATATTACCGTGCAAGTAGGGCGTACTGGCGCGATTACGCCTGTGGCGCGGTTAAAATCGGTGTTTGTGGGTGGAGTCAATGTTACCAATGCCACATTGCATAATTTGGATGAATTACGCCGTAAAGATATACGCATTAATGACACGGTAATCGTTAGGCGTGCGGGCGATGTGATCCCAGAAGTTGTTGCTGTGGTCATAGAAAATCGCCCCGCAAGCGCCCGCGAATTTGAAATGCCAACCAATTGCCCTGAATGTGATTCGCATATTGTAAGGCTTAGCGATGAAGCTATAGCGCGTTGTACAGGTGGCTTAATATGCCCCGCACAGCGCAGGCAAGCTATTACGCATTTTGCAAGTAGGCGTGCGCTTGATATTACTGGGCTTGGCGAAAAACTAGCCAATCAATTGGTAGATGCTAATTTAGTGCAACGTTTGGATGATATTTATAAACTTGATGTAGCAATATTATCTAGTTTAGAGCGCATGGCACTTAAGTCGGCGCAAAACGTGATTGATGCGTTGGAGATTAGCAAGCAAACTACACTGGCACGATTTATTTATGCGCTTGGTATTCGTAATGTGGGCGAGGCGACTGCAAAAGACATGGCTGCGCATTTTGGATCATTACAAAATGTGCAAGATGCAAATGTAGAAACGTTATTAACAGTAAACGATGTTGGGCCAATTGTTGCAGAATCGGTTATGCAGTTTTTTGCAGAACCGCATAATCAGCAAGTAATTGATTCTATGCGTAAATTAGGCGTTACTTGGGCTGAACATTCTGGCAAAAGAATAAGTATTGGTGCATTGCAAAATAAAGTATTCGTTTTAACTGGAACATTACCTAATTTATCTAGAGATGCGGCGCAAGCGCTGATAGAAGAACAAGGCGGTAAAGTAAGTGGTAGCGTATCAAAAAAAACAGATTTTGTGATTGCTGGAATAGAAGCAGGTAGCAAGTTGGATAAAGCGCAAAGCTTAGGTTTGGTAATATTGGATGAAGCTGAATTTTTAATGTTATTGGCTACAGGTAATGATGACTTATTATCGGCAACTAAAGCTGAAGCGCTAGCGTCTATTGATACGAATCAGCCTACATTATTTTAAGATATTGTTACTACGCTATATTAATCAACTTGAAATTAATCAACTTGAATTTATTGCTTATATTAAATATTCACTGTTTAACCCTAATTAACCCTAATTAATCTTGATAAGAAAAAATGAAAAATGAATAAAACATTATATTTTACCTTTAAACTGTTCTTTATATTATTGTTTTTAAACAGTACTAATTTAATAGCAGCTGAAGACTCTGACTTAAAAGCAAGTTGCATGGCCGCACTTAATAAGGGTGAATTTAAACAAGCAGTCGCTATCTCTGAAGAGCTAATAAAACTAGAGCCAGAAAATAGTGCAGCTTATTTGTGCAAGGGCAGGGCATTGGGCGCGCAAGGCGAATATAGCCAAGCATTAAGCGCGCTAAATTTGGCAACCGATAAAGCAACTGACAATTTTGACAAAATTGTTAGCCATACGATAACCGGTAATCTGCATAAACAATTTGATCAATTACCTGCGGCAATTGCTAGTTATGAAAAAAGTTTGGCCATTTGTAAAGCCACCCAAAACGACAAATTTGCGCGCATTAATTACATATTAATGGGCGAGGCTCAAACAGCAAGTAAAGATTTAGACAGCGCTTTAAAAAATTATCTACAAGCTGAAAAGCTTGCCAATAATGATCATGAACGCGCCGATGGTTTTGAGCATATTGCATCTACTTACAGCGCAATGGGCAAGCATGATCAAGCCATAGAATTTCAACTAAAAGCAGTACAAAACCACAAAAAATCAGGCACGCTAGATCAGCTTGCCCTTGCCAATTTACAGCAAGGCCGTATTTTTGTTACTGCTAAGGAATTTGTGAATGCTGAAAAAACCTACAATAAATTAGCGCAATTTGCTAAAGATAACGGTAGCGCTTATTTTGAAGCAAAAGCAATATTGGGTTTAGCATTGAATAAAATTGCACAAGGCGACGCATCTACTGCCAAACCGTTAATTGATAAAGCAAAAGCAATCGCAAAAGATAGTAATGATATTGCTTTGGAAAAAGAGATTGATTTGGCTATTAAATAGAGCCTGTAAATAATTGTTTTTTTAAAGAGTTGCCAACAGCACAAAAAAAATAAATTGGGTTATTTAAATAGGTAAAAGATGGCAAATTAATTGCTTTTTATTGTAAGGAACTCGTAGCCTACCCGACTAACCAACTGTAGTTAACTTAATCCAAATTAGGCAATGTCATGATAATTATTGATAAATCGGCAAGTAACCCTAGTAATATTTTACCCTCCGAAATCACGCCTCGCGCAGCATTTGATAACCGCCGTGATTTTTTGCTTAAAGCTGGGTTTGGTTTATTGGCAGGGTCTGCCACATTATTAAGCACCAAACTGCAAGCGGCTAATATAGCAGGAGGTGTAACCGAAGGGGCAGGGCGCTTGATTGGTAGAGCGAATGCGCCAGCTGCAATTGAAAAAAAACCGTTAGCAAATTCACAAGTTAATACTCGCCAAAAAATCAACGGATACAGCAAAACCGCTTACGGTGCAGGTGAAAAATTAACAAAATATGAAGATATAACTACTTACAATAACTACTACGAGTTTGGCACCGATAAATCTGACCCCGCGATTCATTCTACGTTGTTCAAAACTCGCCCATGGACGATTAGTATTGAGGGCGAAGTTAAACAAGCCAAAACTATCAGTATCGAGGAGCTGCTTAAACTAGCACCACTTGAAGAACGCATTTACCGTATGCGCTGTGTAGAAGGCTGGTCAATGGTGATTCCATGGATTGGTTTACCGCTATCTAGCTTGGTTAAATGGGCAGAGCCAACAGGCAATGCTAAATATATTGAGTTTGTTTCTGCCAATGATGCGCAACAAATGCCAGGTGTGCGCTCACCCATTTTAGATTGGCCCTACACCGAAGGCTTACGTATGGATGAAGCTACTAATCCGCTTACATTGCTGGCTGTCGGGCTTTATGGCGAGTTATTGCCTAATCAAAATGGTGCGCCTGTGCGTTTGGTGACCCCTTGGAAATACGGCTTTAAAGGGGCAAAAGCGATCGTGAAAATTAGATTCGTAGAAAAAATGCCTTTAACCACTTGGGTAAAATCTGGCCCAGGTGAGTATGGTTTTTATGCCAACGTTAATCCAAATGTAGAGCATCCACGTTGGACACAATCATCCGAAAAGCCAATAGGCGCAGGTCTTTTTGGTGGGCGCATTAAAACAAAGATGTTTAATGGTTATACAGCGCAAGTAGGGCAGATGTACGCTGGGTTAGACTTAAAGAAAAACTTTTAAGTTGACCATTTTCTTCTCTGCTATAAAAAAACCTCAAGTTCAATTTAATCTACAATAAGCAAACATCGTTTATGAAAAAGCAACAAATTAACCTTGCAAAATGGACGGTATGGGTTTTTGCACTGTTGCCCATTATTCGTCTAATATGGTTGGGCTTTCAAGATAATCTAGGAGC
Source organism: Methylotenera sp. (assembly GCA_043759515.1). Lineage (GTDB taxonomy): Bacteria > Pseudomonadota > Gammaproteobacteria > Burkholderiales > Methylophilaceae > Methylotenera_A. Next base: position 15,989 of record JAYVLK010000025.1, on the reverse strand, counting down.
GAACCCTGTAGAGTTTATCGAACACTCTACTGGCACATGGGCACTCGTATTTTTGCTCATCACTTTAAGCATGACCCCAATCCGTTTAATAACAGGCCAAGTTTGGGTCATTCAATTACGTAGACAACTCGGGCTGTTCATGTTTTTTTACGCCAGCCTGCACATGCTTACCTATCTTTGGCTTGATTTTGCCTTTTTTTGGGATGAAATTATTGTTGACATCACCAAACATCCACGCATTTTAGTTGGTATGGCTGCTTTTTTATTGGCTATCCCTTTAGCTGTCACTTCTAATAGTTACATGATTAAAAAGCTTAAAACCAATTGGAAAAAGCTTCACCAATTAGTGTATGTAATCGCTATTTTAGGTGTAGTGCATTATTGGATGCTGGTTAAAAAAGACTTAACCGAGCCTATTTACTATGCCGTAGCATTAGCGGTTTTGCTGGGTATTCGTGTTTACTATAAATACAAAACCAACGCCAAAACTAATTCTAAAGCCAGTACTAAAACCAGCTCTCAAAAAAGTCTTGAAACAAATGTATTGTAAGGTGGCTGCTGTTTAAGCGACTAATCGTTTAATACAACAATAGTTGTACTTATAACGATTAGGGAGTTTCAAATGTTAACAATTAGTCGGCTTACTGGCTTTTACCAAATAATCACCAACAATCTTAATCATTTAGGTGACTGGTTACCGCAATTATTTTTGCGATTTATACTAGCTTGGGAATTTGGCGAGGCGGGTTTTGAAAAGTTGCGCGGTAACAATTGGTTTGCCGATATTCCATTTCCATTTCCATTTAATTTATTACCGCCCGATATAACCTGGGGCATGGCCACATACTTTGAAATATTAGGGGCAATTGCATTAGCGATTGGTCTCGCTACCCGTTTCTTTTCTTTATCCCTCATTATTTTAACCATCGTGGCTATTGCAGCCGTGCATTGGCCAGCAGATTGGAACACATTATCAGAGCTTTTAACTGGCTACCGCATTACTGATAAAGCAGGTGACGGCTTTGGCAACTATAAATTACCCTTACTTTTTCTAATAATGCTTTTGCCTTTGCTATTTAAAGGTGCTGGCAAGTTTAGTTTGGATCATGTATTAAAAAGGCATATTGAATAGATTTGATTATTTATAGCAGACATAAATCTTCAACCAATCAAAATTATTTTACATAATATACATTATGCGAAGTTAAGGCTTTTATGTCGATATTTTATCTCTACATAAAAAAAGGCTACCTTAGTAGCCTTTTACTTATCTATTGAGTTGCTTTTTAATTAAAAATATTTTGAACAAGTGATTTATGAATCACACAATATTTGATTTATCGATTATTGAAAAATGCTATGTTCATTACGCGATCGTTTACAAAAGTAATCTCAGTTTCTTTGTAAGTACGTTTTTGGTCGTAACGCACATTATTTTTGTAATACCACATTTCTACTTTTACTGGTTTAGTGCCTTTTTGACCTTCAACGTTTTGACCAGTTACCGCGCCCGCATTAGTTGGTTTAACGGCTAATTGTTTTTTTATCGGCGTGCCCAATTTTTCAGAAACGACTTTTTTAGATTTTCCCTGAAAACTATCCAAAAATTGATTTTCAGTATAAACCTTAGCCGCAGCCAATACACTGGTGCTGGCCAGCATTGTGGCTATCAAAAAAGCTTGGCAAGCACTTTTGTATATTTTTTTCATCAAAATTCCATTATTTAATAAGATTTATTAAGTTAATTAACGCGATTTGTAATAGTTGGTATGACAACAAGTGTGGTTTATTTTTGTTGGCTGGTAACATCTAAATTGGTTGAATTAGAATAACGACTAAAATCTTTGCATCAGTCAAAGCTTAATTTTAAACCATCAAAACCAGCAAGCACATTGTTTGGCAATCTATTCATCAAGGCTTCGTATTCTAAATCATGTGTCATATGAATCATATAGCTTTGTTTAGCATTAATACGACTAGCATAGCTTATGCTTTGTTCCACATTAATGTGTGTGGGGTGTGTTTTTTCGCGTAAACAGTCAATCAATAAAAGTTCTAATCCTTGCAACAGATCAAATGATGCTTCGGGTATTTCAGAAACATCAGTTAAATAAGCCATGTTGCCTATCCTAAATCCAAAAATAGCGATTTTGCCATGCATTACAGGTATGGGCGTAATTAAGGTGCTAAATAACTCAAATGGTTTGTTGATAGGCGTAACACTTAACACGGGTAAATCCCAATAATTAGTGGGTTCGCGCAAGGTATAGCCAAATTTAGCACTGATATGCTCTATTGCATCTTGACTTGCAAATAAAGGAATTTGCGCGCGTTGAATCTGACAAAAAGCACGCAAATCGTCTATGCCGTGTAAATGATCAGCATGCGTATGTGTGTATAAAACAGCATCGACACATGTGATATTTTCACGCAATGCTTGCTGACGCAAATCAGGCCCGCTATCAATTAATATATTTTCACCAGTATCAAGTGTGATTAAACTAGAACAGCGCGTGCGAACATTGCGCGGATTTGTCGATAAACAAGTGGCGCATTTGCAACCAACAACTGGTGTGCCTGCGCTAGAACCTACGCCTAGCATGGTTAATTGCATAGATAGTCTAATTTATGCATTTACATTAAAACTAGGTTTAGCATGCTTAAACAGCGTGAAAAAATTTTGGGTAGTCGCATGCATGACTTCATCTAACTCAATGCCACGTAAATTTGCGATTTCTTGCGCAACATATTTAACAAATGCAGGTTGATTGGTTTTACCTCGAAATGGCATTGGTGCAAGGTAGGGTGAATCGGTTTCTACCAATATTTTATTTAGTGGTATCGCTTTTGCTACTTCTTTTAATTGAGTAGCATTTTTGAAGGTTACGATGCCAGAAAATGAAATATAAAAGCCCATTTCAATAGCCGCTAATGCAACATCTAAACTTTCTGTAAAACAATGCATCACTCCGCCCACTTTGCTTGCGCCCTCTTCTTGCATAATGTTTATAGTGTCAAAGGCCGCACTTCGAGTATGAATAATTAGCGGTTTTCCAGTTAATATTGCGGCTTGTATGTGGGTGCGGAATCGATTGCGCTGCCATTCTAAATCACCCGTTAATCGAAAATAATCTAGACCTGTTTCGCCAATGGCTATTATTTTCGGGTGATCCGATAATGTAACTAGTTGCTCTTTAGTAGGCTCATCAATATCTTCATAATCGGGATGGACACCGACTGAAGCATAAAAATTATCGAATTTTTCTGCTAAATCAAGCACTTCTGGAAATTTATCAAGCGTAACACTGACGCAAAGCGCATAAGCAACCTCTGCATCTGCCATTTTTTGTCTAACATCATGAATATTATCAATGAGTTCAGGAAAGTTTAAGTGGCAGTGAGAATCTACAAGCATGTTAGTCAATTGCGGATATTTGAATTTGGATTGGTTAAACAATGAAACAAAATTAACTACATAGTGTGGGTAGAGCGATTAGATTTTAAAGTGCCGCCAAGTAATGATTCAATTTTATTACGCACTTCTAATCCACCATCTTTTTCACTAAATTGTACACCAATACCTTGCGGGCGATTTGCCGTACTTGTAGGCGTTATCCAAACAACCTTACCAACCACTTTTAGTTTTACTGGGTCATCAATTAGGCTTAATAACATAAAGACTTCTTCGTTGATTTTGAAACTTTTATTTGTAGGTATAAATAAGCCACCTGATTTAATATAAGGCATGTATGCAGTATACAGCGCTGATTTTTCTTTAATAGCTAGAGATAAAACACTGGGCTTATTAGAGCCTTCTTTGCTTTGATTAGTGACCAAATCTGACGATAATTGATTGGTTATAGGTTGGTCCATAGGTGTTTGATTAGCAAGTGTTTGATTAGGAAGTGTTTGCATGATTATTTAGCGCTTTTTTAGGTTATCTTTTAAAAATAAATGTGTAATGCGTCAATAGATTTTCAAGCTGCAGTTGATTATTTAAAGGGTGATTAGCAGTCGATTTAGCTTCGTTTAACATTTTTTGAAAATTAAATAATAAGACCAAGTTTACGCTATTAGCCAACACTTGCAAAGCGCTTGAATATTGCGTGTGATAGTGTAGCTTTTGCGTTGATTTATAAGCACTTATATCAAATATCCATTTTTGTAACGTAGTGATCGCGTGCTCCATCCCAAGTATTACAAATAGTGGCGCACTTGCAAAAGGGTCTAATTTAGCGCCTAGCTTTAAAGAGTTAAATAGATTACTTGTTGCATCTCTTTCTTGAGCAAATTGTAGCGCCAACAAAGGCGCACCGCCAGCATAATCTAAACAAGCTTGTGCATTATCAACAGCTTGCTCTCTCAACCACTGCATAGCAACTGCTTTGGCTGGCAATGCCATATCTAGCGCTTGGCAGCGGCTAATAATAGTGGGTAACAAGCGTTGTGGTTGGCTGCTAACTAATAAAAACAGCGTGTTAACAGGCGGTTCTTCTAAGGTTTTTAATAGGGCATTGGCAGAGGCAGTATTGAGTGTTTCGGCTGGCGATATTATCACAACGCGGCGGCAATTGACTTGATGCGTTGATAAGCTTAAATAATCATTAAGGGTTCTTATTTGTGCGACAGATATTTGACTTTTTTTGGTCGTTTTCTTTTTGCTTGCAGTTGTTTTAGTGGATTCTGTTGCCGTGTCACTTGCGCTGTCACCATCTTCAGGGCTAATAATTCGGAAATCAGGATGATTGCCTTGATTAAACCAAATGCAACTTGAGCAGGTGTCGCAAGCATGTGTTTGATTAGGGTTGCGGCATAACAAACTTTTAGCCAATGCAATAGCAAAAGCATGCTTGCCAATGCCTAAGCTACCACGCAACAAAAGCGCATGCGGTAATTGCGTGCGATTAAAGATTTGTTGCCACTGAGTTGCTTGCCATGGGTACATGTATTAATTATAAGCATTCATAAGTAAACTGGATTGTAAGGTTTGTTTAAAAATCGTATTGACAACAAGTTTGATCAAACAGCATCAATTGCTTTTTCTACTAATCTTTTAACATTTTCTAGCGATTTATTCGCATCTATCACACAAAATCTGGCTGGATTATGACGCGCTCTTGTTAAATAAGCCTCTCTCAATTTTTCAAAAAAAGCTAAATTTTCACGTTCAAATTTATCAGGTGCACGCGCACTTGCTAGCCTTTGCAAGCTAATTTGCGCTGGCACATCAAATAATAAAGTGAGATCAGGCTGCAGTTCTGCTTGCACCCAAGTTTCTAATTGCTCAATTTTTGATTGTAAAACACCTTTAGCACCACATTGATACGCATAAGTAGCATCGGTAAATCGATCAGAAACCACATAAGCGCCACGCGCCAAAGCTGGGCCTATCACTTGGCTAATATGCTCACGTCTAGCTGCAAACATTAGTAAAGTTTCGGTTTCAGGATGCATATGTTCGTGTAAAAGTAAGGTTCGTAACTGCTCGCCAAGAACCGTTCCGCCTGGTTCTCTGGTAGAAACCACTTCAAAGTTTTTTGTTTTTAATAATGAAATGATGGTTGGAATATGCGTACTTTTACCTGCGCCATCCATTCCTTCTAACGTAATAAATCGTCCCGGTTTTAACATTTAATTGGCTGATTTTCTTGTAGATTGTTTTATTTTCAATTGATATTTTGAAACCGCACGATTATGCTCATTCAATGTGGCCGAAAACGCATGGCTACCATCTCCTTTACCTACAAAATATAAGGATTTTGTATCTTCTGGGTGTAAGGCCGCATGGATAGACGCTAACCCAGGCATGGCAATTGGTGTGGGTGGCAAGCCATAACGGGTGTAAGTATTATAAGCGGTATCCTTAAGCAAATCTTTACGGCGTATATTGCCATTGTAACTTTCGCCCATGCCGTAAATTACAGTTGGATCTGTTTGTAAGCGCATGCCGATTCTTAAGCGGTTTATAAAAACACCCGCAATCATTGGCCGCTCACTGGCTTTTCCTGTTTCTTTTTCAACGATTGACGCCATGATCAGCGCTTGATAGCTATTTTTATAAGGCAAATTAGGTGCGCGATTTTGCCATTCGGCATCTAATTTGGCTTGCATAATATCGTACGATCTTTTTAAAATGACGATGTCGGACGTGCCGCGATCAAAATAATAAGTATCGGGAAAAAACAAACCTTCTGCATGATCCTCACCCCTTCCAACGCTTTGCATCACTTGCGCATCGCTTAGCTGGTTAATGGTTGCGTCAATCGCATCATTTTTAGCTAATTTTTCACGCATTTGTTTAAAAGTTTTACCTTCAATAAATGTAATGCTGCCTTGAGTGGCTTTGCCGTGGTTAAGCGATAACATTAATTGATAAGGCGTAATGTTTTTGTTAACGGTGTAATCTCCTGCTTGTAAATATGTTTCTTTACCAGATATTTTCACCAAAATGACAAACGGCCAAGCGCTAGTAAGCACGCCCTGCTCTACTAATTGATTAGCGATGCTTTTTAGGCCACTTTTTGGTTTAATGCTAATTTCTTGAGCGCTTGGTGCCAGAGACAAAGAAGTTTTAGCGTAGATAACCATCCAAACACTTAGCGCTAAAACATTTAATAAAATGATGATCAATAAATATTTAATCAGCTTAATCATTGGCTTAGCGTTTTTCTAATCTCGTTAGCCAAAGGGCTAGGTTGCCAATTTTTATGTAAAATCTGTTTAACCTGCCAAGCAATATACAAGCTACTACTGACAATCACTTCATCTGCAAGTAACAATTGTTCTAACGTAATGTGTTCAATTTTTATTTTTAAGCTCCATAAATGCGCGTGATCAATAATACGCTGGCGCGTAATGCCTGCAATCCCGCACTCAGAAAGGTTTGGCGTTATAAGTGTATCGTTAAAACGGGCAAATATATTAGCAGCTGTGCATTCAATCACATTATTTTGAAGGTCTAGCATAATGCCATCTGCTATCGTTGGATCTGTCCATTCCATGCGGGCTAACACGTTTTCAAGCCTATTAAGATGCTTAACGCCAGCAAGCAAAGGTTGTGCAGCCAATTGCGTTTTGCAAACGTGTAAATTTACACCTTGCAACGCATAACTTTTTGGATAATTAGGCATAACCGTTTTTAATACAACCCGCATAGGGGCGGTTATCGCAGGCGGCGCATACCCGCGTTCACCGTCACCACGTGTGATAATGATTTTAGCAACAGCAGTTTCTAAAGGCGAAAATAACTGGTTCAAATCACTCATTAAAATTTCAGCACTTGGGCAAACGATACTAATAGCTGCACAATCAGCCACCAGTTTTTGATAATGTAATGGCCAGTTTTCGGGCTGACCATCTCGCATAACAAGTGTGCGAAAAACCCCATCACCATAAGCAAAACCGCGGTCTAGCGGGGATATGGTGTGGTTAGCATTGCCGTTGATTAAATAGCTTGGTTTTTGTGCCATAAGTCATCATTAAACCATAGCGAGCAAATATTAAAAAGATAGAAATATATTAATTATACAAAATTTGATACTAAAATTTTTTATACTTTTATTACATTTATATTAATTTTTACCTACAAACAAAATGATTTGTAAAACAATTTTTTTAACATCAAACTTAATTTTTATAATGAAATTGGTTTTGTATTCTCAATAATGTGAACTATTTAATAATACTTATATCTAGAATTTCGGTTAAGCTGTATACAAATCTGTATATCCTCAAACGCTTAGTATAAAATTTAATAAATCGAGTACAAACTTAGATGAACAAATACCATACAGTTGTAATCGGAGGCGGATGTCTTGGCACCGCTAGCGCCATTGCACTTGCAAACCGCTTAAAATTAATGAACAAAAATCCCGAGTCTATTTGTTTGGTAGAAAAAAATGTTCTTAGCAGCGCCTTGTCAATTAGACATTCTGGAATTGTTAGATCAGCCAATGCAGATGTACATGCTGCAAAGTTAGCTAAAATTTCAACTGATATGTGGTTGAATATTAAAGATATTTGGGGAGCAAATATTGAACCAGAACGCACAGGTGCTTTGTGGATTACAAAAAAAGATGAAAATAATACGAACGAAAAATGGGATAATTTAGCTAATGTATTGAAAACGATACCTGTTAATTTTAAAAAAATAGATAAAGAAGCTGCACAAAAAATCTGCCCAGATTTTGTTAGTTTGCATGATAGTGAAGTCTTTTACCACGAACCAGATGCATTACAACTTGAACCCTCTCATGTTAGATTAGCGCTTTATCAAAGCATACGTCACTCTAATGCCACTTTGTTTGAGAATGAGGAGGTAATGGGATTTAAAAAAAACAAAAGCAATAAAATCACAGAGGTCATATTAACAAATCGAGTGATTAAAGTTGACCATGTAATTAATGCAGCGGGTGCGTGGAGTCCAAAGCTGTTTAAAAATTTAGGTATCAGTATTCCCGTAGGTGTTGAACCAGTTTTAGTGGCAAATTGGCTAAATAGTTTGAGCGTTGAAAGAAAGTCTATGCCAATAATTGCTGACTACACAAACAGAGCTTACTTTAGAACTTGGCGGGATGGCGAAGTGCATATGCATCAACCTAGGAACCGATGGCTTGATGAAACTCGATCTTTATTTGCGGATAATCATTTAGATGTTATAGGTGCTGATTTTATCAATAACCCAGTTTACCAAATGCAAGGCCTATCAAATCTTCACAATTACAAAGATATAGCAAATAAACGCTTTAATAATCTACAAAATACAGTTTTTTCTTCAGGCCATCAATCCTACTTTGATATAACACCTGATTTAAAATTTATTTTAGGGCCAGATTCTAAAATAACAAATTTAATACATTGTTTAGGCTCTGGACAAGCATTTAAATACGCGCCAGTATTTGGTGAAATGATGGCTCAATATATTTTTGAATCTGGACAGCTTTCTGATATTGGTACACATTTTTCTATTAAAAGATTTGATGCTAATTATATGAAAAATTTCTTAGAAAGATATTCAGGCATTAACTACACATTGAATCAAAACAACATTACTTTATAGCTAATTTACAATACTTATTGCGATAAATGCAGGTATGTATTGGTTTCTCATTTTTACAAACGTCTTTCTATTATTATTAAGGATTAACTACGAAAAGTACCATGAACGATAAAATTATTATGTTTTTAAGTAAGTTTTGTATTTATGTTGGGAATATTTTAACTGTATTAGGGAGCCTTGGTATTATCTTTGGTTTAGCTGGTTTTTATGATTTTGATTTTTTTGCTTACGGTTTATCCTCCGGTATTCGTATAGTTGGATCATTTGCAATTGCAGGTTGTTTGTTAAGTGCTATAGGTTACGGTATTTCAGATTATTTTATTAATTAAAAAAAGGGTTAAGAATGTTTAAGAAATCAGATTTTTTTATAATTCTAGCAGTTATGTTTTCCTTCGTAGTTTCTGCATATTTGTGGTTTGTTCTAAAAGATAGAGAGCAAGCAATATTCACTGCAATATGGATTCCATCTATTTTCACATTTGGTATTTATTTTAAATTAATGGCTATGATGGGAAAAAGATAATCATGGAATTTAATCTTCTTTATGTTGCTGTTCCTATCTTTTTATTGCTTTTATTTGGCATTATTCTTACCGTTTTAGAATTCAGACATGTTAAATAATTAAAATTAAGACTTAAGAAAAATTAAAAAGCCAGCATTTCATATATAAAATGAAATGCTGGTTTTTTTACCAAACTAAGCATCGGTTTATTTGTTTAGGTTAAAGTAAATGTCATTTTACCAATCTATATTTTCTTGAAAACCAGGCTTCCATTCGTTCCGCCAAAGCCAAAATTATTTTTAAGCGCATAAGTAATTTTCATATCTCGTGCCGTATTAGCGCAATAATCTAAATCACATTCTGGGTCTTGGTTAAAAATGTTGATAGTGGGCGGTGAAACTTGGTTGTAAATGGATAGCACTGTAAACACGCTCTCTAGCCCGCCAGCGCCGCCTAGCAAGTGGCCTGTCATCGATTTGGTTGAGTTAATCACCAATTTGTATGCATGATCACCGAAAGTGGCTTTAATGGCGTTGGTTTCGTTGGCATCGCCTAATGGCGTTGATGTACCATGTGCATTCATAAATTGAACTTGGTCTGGATTAATGCCCGCATTTTTAAGCGCATTTACCATGCTTCTACGCGGGCCATCCATATTTGGTGCGGTCATATGATACGCATCGGCACTCATGCCATAACCGTTTAATTCAGCATAGATGCGCGCACCACGCGCTTTTGCGTGCTCGTATTCTTCTAACACCATTACACCTGCGCCCTCGCCTATCACAAATCCATCGCGACTCTCATCCCATGGGCGGCTGGCCGTTGCGGGGTCGTCATTGCGGTTAGATAATGCGCGAGCTGAAGCAAAACCACCAACTGTTAATGGAGTAATTGGCGCCTCTGCACCGCCTGCTATCATCACATCTGCATCTCCATATTCAATCATACGTGCAGCGTCACCAATGCTGTGTGTACCAGTTGTGCAAGCAGTCACCATTGCTACATTAGGCCCTTTTAAGCCTAACATAATGCTTAAATTACCTGAAATCATGTTAATAATCGTACCAGGCACGAAAAATGGCGAAATTTTGCGTGGGCCACCTTCATCGTAGGCATCGTTAGTGGTTTCAATAAAACCAATGCCGCCAATACCAGAGCCAATCGATACGCCAATACGCTCGGCGTTTTGTTCGGTCACTTCTAGGCCAGAATCTTTAAAAGCCTCAATTCCAGCCACTAACCCATATTGAATAAACGTATCCATACGGCGCGCATCTTTAGCGGGTAAATAATCTTCTACATTAAAGTTTTTAACTTCACCCGCTATTTGTGAATTGAACGCAGTTGGGTCAAATTTAGTGATGCGGGTGATTCCAGATTGACCCTTAATGAGGTTATCCCATGCTACTTGTGTGCCAATGCCCACGGGTGAAACTACACCCAAACCAGTAATTACAACGCGCCGTTTTGTCATTAATTTGCACTCATTCAATATTGATGTTTTTAATAATTTTACTAGTGCAACTGTTAAATGCAAATTTAATAATTGCTAGTCGTAAAAGCAGTCAGCCCTCGTTAGAGGGCTGACAAAAAATTAATTAAACGTGCAAGATTTATTTAAGATTAGTATTGATATAATCAATGGCTAATTGCACTGTGGTGATTTTTTCTGCTTCTTCGTCAGGAATTTCGCAATCAAATTCTTCTTCTAGCGCCATGACTAATTCTACTGTATCAAGCGAATCTGCACCTAAGTCATCTACAAAAGATGATGCATTTTTTACATCTGCTTCATTTGCACCTAATTGTTCACAAACGATTTTTTTAACACGTTGTTCGATGTCAGACATCTAATTACCCCTTTGTTGAAAAGATTTAATACTACACCTCAAGCATTTTAACAAAACTCACATTAAAAGCAAAAACTATATGTAATTAAACTAAATTTAATAATAACTAAATTTTAATCACGTTAACAAAAGTTTTGATTTTCAAGTTTTAAGCCATATACATGCCGCCATTAACTTGAATAGTTTCACCAGTAATATAAGCAGCCATTGGCGAAGCTAAAAATGCCACGGTAGCCGCGATTTCATTCACATTGCCTAATCGTCCAAGTGGTACACGCTCTAGCATTTTAGTCTTTATTGCCTCTGGCAATTCAGCAGTCATATCGGTTTCTATAAAACCAGGTGCTACACAATTAACCGTAATATTGCGGCTACCTACCTCAGCTGCTAATGATTTGGTAAAACCAGCTATGCCAGCCTTAGCAGCTGCATAATTGGTTTGGCCAGCATTTCCCATGTGCCCAACCACGCTAGTAATATTGATAATACGCCCAACACGTGCCTTCATCATTGGGCGTAATACGGCTTGAGACATGCGAAATACCGATTTTAAATTGGTCGACATCACCCCATCCCAATCATCTTCGCTCATACGCATTAACAAAGTATCTTTGGTAATGCCTGCATTATTAACCAATATTGACACGTCGCTATAATCAGTCGCAATACGTTTTAAAACTGCCTCTATTTGGCTAGCGTCGTTTACGTCTAACGCTAAACCCAGCCCATTTATACCCGCAGTTTTAAGTGTTTCACTGATAGCTTCTGCACCACTATGGCTAGTGGCTGTGCCAATAACGGTGGCGCCAAGCTTACCAAGTTCTAGTGCAATTGCTGCACCAATGCCACGACTAGCACCTGTTACTAACGCGATTTGACCTTTTAAATTTTGAATAGTAGACATTATTTATAACCTTAAGTAAACATTTTAACTAGTTGTTTTAACTATATATTAATTATTTTGATTAGCCTTAACAAATTCTTCAATTGATTCATTTGTAGTTATTGCACTACAAGGCAATTCTGCAACAATGCGTTTAGTCAAACCTGTTAGCACTTTTCCTGGGCCAATTTCTGCAGAATTGGTCACACCTTGTGCGTAAATGGCTTGCACTGTTTCTACCCAACGCACTGGGCTATACAATTGACGAACCAGGGCTGCTTTTATATGCGTACTGTCATCATAAGCTGCAACATCAGCATTATGAATGACAGGTATAAGTGATGAAATTATTGTCACGTTTTTAAGGTAAAGGGCTAATTTTTCAGCCGCTGGGCGCATTAAAGCGCAATGCGAAGGCACACTTACTGGCAACGGTAATGCGCGTTTAGCGCCACTCGATTTGCAAATTTCCATCGCACGTTCAACAGCCGCTTTATTGCCTGCGATCACTACTTGACCAATAGAATTGTAGTTAACAGCCTCACAAACTTCTTTCGTTGATTTAAATTCGTTTTCGGCCGTAACACAAGCTTCACGCACTAATTCGTCATCCAATCCCAAAATCGCAGCCATTGCTCCCACGCCTTCAGGCACAGCGCTTTGCATCACCTGTGCGCGATATTTAACCAGCGGCAGCGCATCGGTAAAACTTAATGCGTTTGATGCTACTAATGCAGTGTATTCACCTAAGCTGTGACCCGCATAAATAATAGCTTGCAGCCCTGCTTGCAAAGCCACACGATATGTTGCGATGCCTGCAATGAGCATTAATGGTTGAGTGTTTTGGGTAAGGTTTAGCAACTCGTTTGGTTCAGTTGCCATCATCCAAAAATCGACACCTAAAATGTCAGAAGCTTCCGTAAACGTTTGTTTAACAATAGGATTATCATTAAATCCGCTCATCATACCAACCGATTGGGAGCCTTGGCCAGGAAAGAAAAATGCAGTTTTATTCATTTAATCCCTATCTCAATACTCTACTCATATCAAAATTTTCATTTTTCCGTCATTCCCGCGCAGGCGGGAATCCAGTCGAAGTACAATTTTTCGTGAGTAAGTTAATGCTATAAATTACTTAAATTACGATTTATGTTTTGTTAAAAAAATAGCTTGGTTAACAAGCTAATTGCCTAGATTCCCGCCTACGCGGGAATGACGTTAAATGGATAATTAGTATTTGATTAAAACACTACCCCAAGTAAAACCACCACCAAACGCTTCCATCAATATAATATGACCGCGTTTGATACGCCCATCACGTACCGCCACATCTAGCGCTAATGGAATAGAAGCAGCAGACGTATTGCCATGCATATCCACCGTAACCACTACTTTTTCCATTGGCATATCCAATTTTTTAGCAGTGGCTTGCAATATGCGAATGTTGGCTTGATGGGGAACAAGCCAATCGATATCCGATTTTTGCATATTGTTTGCGCTTAGCGTTTCGTCTACAATTTTATCCAAAGTATTAACCGCCATTTTAAAAACAGCATTGCCTTCCATTAATACGGTGTCTTTGCCACTCTCGTTACGAGGCACATGCAACATGGTTTCATGCTTGCCATCAGCATGCAAATGCGTTGAAATGATGCCAGCTTTATCGTTAAAATTGGTCTGTGCGGCCTGTAAAATTACAGCCCCTGCCCCATCGCCCCACAATATGCAATTGCTTCTATCGGTGTAATCGGTAATGCGCGAAAAAGTCTCAGCACCTATCACCAAAGCACATTTGGCAGCGCCTGTTTTGATGAAATTGTCCGCCGTGGCAAGCGCATACACAAATCCGCTGCACACTGCTTGAATATCAAATGCTGGGCAACCAGCAAGTGCTAATTTAGCTTGCACCATGGTTGCAACACTAGGGAATATTTTATCTGGTGTGGTAGTTGCCACAATGATTAAATCGATCTCGCTCACGTCAATTGCAGCACTTGCAATGGCGTTTTTTGCAGCCTCGTATGCTAAATCGCTGGTAAATTCATTGTCACCCGCAATATGGCGCTGACGAATGCCAGTGCGGGTAAAAATCCACTCATCGGTGGTATCCACCATGGCTTCAAGGTCTTTATTACTCAGTATTTTTTTTGGCAAATAACTGCCTGTACCCGCGATCACTGAAACGGTTTTTTGCTCGCTACTTTTGTTGCCAGTCATGCGCTTTTAACCTCATGGGTGTGAGCAACTGGCTTAATATGTTCGATCTCTAGCTGCTGCGTAATACGATGCAGTACACCACTGCGCGCTTCTTCTATTGCCACTGTAATTGCATGATAAAAACCGATCGTATCCGCACCGCCATGGCTTTTAACCACAATGCCACGTAAGCCTAAAAAGCTTGCACCGTTGTATTGGCCCGGGTCTAAACGATTTTTAAATGCTTTTAACACTGGCATTGCCATTAATGCCATTAGTTTAGTTAGCCAGTTTCTTTTAAATTCTTGCGTTAAAAATTTGCCCATCATGTGTGCTAAGCCTTCGGTGGTTTTAAGTGACACATTGCCCACAAAACCATCGCAAACCACTAAATCTGTTGTACCTTTAAAGATATCATCACCTTCAATATTGCCATAAAAATTAAGGTGGCTAGCGCGCAATAATTCACCCGCCTGCTTAACCACTTCATTGCCTTTTATATCTTCAGAACCTATGTTTAACAAGCCCACAGTAGGGTTAGGCTTATGCTCAACACAACTAACCAACATCGCGCCCATCACAGCAAACTGTAATAAATGTTCAGGCGTGCAATCAGCATTTGCACCTAAATCAAGCATATAAGTTCTACCTTTTTCAGAAGGCAGCGATGATGCAATGGCTGGCCTATCGATTCCTGGCAGCATTTTAAGTACAAATCGCGCCGTGGCCATTAGCGCGCCAGTATTACCCGCACTTATGCATGCATTAGCCTCGCCCGATTTAACTAAATTAATAGCCACCCGCATAGATGAGTCTTTTTTATTTTTAAGCGCACTTTGCGGAGATTCATCCATTAACACCACTTCTGACGCATGATGAATACGCAGGCGAGAATTGATTTTTGTTTTGTAAACATCTAGCTCAGCTTGAATAACGTCTTGCAAGCCAACCAAAACGATATTGAGCTGATCATCGTCTTTTAGCGCTTTTAGTGCAGCGGGAATAGTCACATGAGGGCCATGATCGCCACCCATCGCGTCTATTGCAATTGTAATATCCATCAATAAATGCTCATTGTTATTAGAAATGGCGGCAGCGAATATGTTGGCATTAATAAAATAGCTTCATTAGATAGCAGTTTAATCCAAAAAAATTTAAATTAAGCGATGTCAAAATTCAAGTGCATTATAGAAAAACGCCGCGCTTAATAAGCGCGGCGTTTAATTCTAAGCTTTTGATTAATAGTTGCGTATTGTTAATTGCAGTAAAGTGCGTTGATTTGCTTTAATCTTAAACAGCTTGTAACAACAAACTTATTAATCGTTCTTAGTTGCCATAACCTTGCGACCACGATAATAACCAGTTGGGCTAATATGATGACGTAAATGCGTTTCGCCAGTGGTAGGCTCTACCGCTAAAGGTGGGTTAATCAAAAAATCATGAGAGCGGTGCATACCGCGTTTAGAAGGTGACTTTTTATTTTGTTGAACTGCCATG
>JAYVLK010000024.1:0-75026 GCA_043759515.1 Methylotenera sp. | reverse complement strand
CCGCAGAGAGACCAGTCGCCAGTTATATAGTATCGATGCAGTGAATGAGTTTGATCCATTGTTTGAAGATATTTACGATTACTGCGAAGTGATGGGTTTGGAGCTAGATACGCTGATTCACGAATTTGGCGCAGGCCAAATGGAAATCAACTTTTTGCACGGTGAGCCAATGATTTTGGCCGATAAAGCGTTTTTCTTTAAACGCGCCATGCGTGAGGCGGCTATGCGCCACGATATGTATGCCACTTTTATGGCAAAACCCATGCAGCACGAGCCAGGTTCTGCCATGCATATTCACCAAAGCGTGCTTGATAGTAAATCGCGCCAAAATATTTTTAGCCTGCCAAATGGCGATGCATCGCCTTTATTTTTTAACTATATTGCGGGGCTACAAAAATATTTACCAGCTGCCATGGCGCTACTTGCACCTTATGTAAACTCGTATCGCCGTATTGTGCGCGACGGGGCTGCGCCCATTAACATTGAATGGGGTTATGACAACCGAACCGTGGGCATTCGCGTGCCTATATCGGGTGCTGCAGATAGGCGAATAGAAAACCGCGTGGTGGGCGCAGATGCCAATCCTTACTTGGCCATGGCAGTGACGCTAGCTTGCGGTTATTTGGGTATAAAAGAAAAATTAACGCCCACTGAAGTTACCAAAGGTAGCGCGTATGCACACGATTACCAATTGCCACGTGGCTTGTCTGAGGCGCTACGTGAGCTAGAAAATGCTAAAGCCTTGCATGAAGTGTTAGGCAAAAACTTTATTGATGTGTATTTAGCGGTAAAAGAAACTGAGCATGATGAATTTATGCGGGTGATTAGCCCGTGGGAACGTGAACATCTTTTGATGCACGTTTAATTAATTTTCAAACTTAATTTAGCCACAGAGAGCACAGAGAGCACAGAGATCACCGAGAAAAGCCGTTCAACCTATAGCTTTTTAATGTAGATATAACCAGCAATTTGTTGAAGACAAAATCTTAAAAATTGATTAAAAACTTTTTGATGAATTTTGATTTCCTCTTTGTCCTCTGTGGCTAAAAGTTTTTAATCTGTTGAAAGTAAGTATTATAGAATCGAGAAACAAAATGACTATTACCAAAGATATTCAAGCAATTGATTCTGCACATTTTATGCATCCATTTACTGATCATAAAGGCTTGGCAGGCAAGGGCGCGCGGGTTATTACTCGTGCTGACAATATTTACATATGGGATTCTGAAGGCAATAAAATACTAGATGCCATGAGCGGCTTGTGGTGTGTAAACGTGGGCTATGGTCAACAAGCCTTGATTGATGCGGCTGCCACGCAGATGACTCAATTGCCTTATTACAATAGCTTTTTTCAAACCACCAATGTGCCAGCCGTTAAATTAGCCGAGAAAATCGTGCAATTAGCGGGCGATAATTATAGCCATGTATTTTTTAGTAGCTCTGGCTCAGAATCTAACGATACTAATATTCGCATGGTTCGTCATTATTGGGCAACGTTAGGTCAGCCCAATCGCAAGGTCATTATTTCGCGTAACAACGCTTATCACGGCTCAACCATGGCGGGCATGTCGCTAGGTGGAATGGGTGGTATGCATGAGCAGGGCGGCATGATTCCCGATATTGCGCATATTGAACAACCTTATCATTATGGCTTAGCACCGCAAGAGAAAAGCGATGCTTTTGGCATACTAGCGGCGAGTTGGCTAGAAACTAAGATACTAGAAATTGGCGCTGACAAAGTTGCCGCTTTTATTGGCGAGCCAGTTCAAGGAGCGGGCGGGGTGATTATTCCACCCAAAACCTATTGGCCAGAAATTCAACGTATTTGCGATAAATACGATATTTTATTGATATGTGATGAAGTGATATGCGGATTTGGGCGCATAGGCAAATGGTTTGGTAGCCAGTTATTAGGCTACAAGCCAGATTTGATGACGTTTGCTAAAGGCGTTACTTCAGGCTATTTACCGCTAGGCGGAGTGGTAGTTGGCAAAAAAGTCGCTCAAGTATTAATAGAAAAAGGTGGTGAATTCAACCACGGCTATACGTATTCTGGTCATCCTGTGGCGTGCGCGGTTGCCTTAGCCAATATTGAAGTATTAGAAAATCAAGGTTTAGTTGATCAGGTATTAAACATAACAGGTCCTTATTTGGCGCTTCAATATGCAAAACTGGCTGATCATCCTTTGGTTGGCGGAGCTGAGACAATTGGCTTAATGGCTGGATTTGTACTAATGCAAGATAAAGAAAACCATGAAATGTTTGACGAAAGTTTAGGCGTTGGCATGATGTGTCGTGCGCATTGTTTCGCTAATGGCATCATCATGCGTGCAGTTGGAGATCGCATGATCATAGCGCCGCCACTTGTGATTACAACGGCGCAAATCGATGAAATGATGCGCATTATTTTGCAATGTTTGGATGCAACGTTACACGAATTAGAAACGCTAGGCTTAATGCCAAAGCCGTTATTAAAAGTAGCTCTTGGTTAATAGTGTCGATTTAAGCTTACGTTTTTAAAAAAGCCATTTTATTTGCCCCACAATTGCAAGCCGTTATTATTTTTTACGTGATAAAATTATTTCATTATAGTTTTAACGATCAAATCGACTTTATTTAATTATTTGGAGATAGCAAATGCAACTTTCAGTAAAAACACTTGGCAGTAATAATGCAATTAAGTTGCTTGCTATCTTGGCGGCTAGCTTTTTAACGGTTTCGTGTGGAGATAAAACCGCTGATACAACCAAACAACAAACTTCTGATAAAGGTGCCGAAACTGCTAATAGCGTAACACCTGCAGTTGCTGAAGATAAGATTTTAAACATCTATAATTGGTCAGACTATTTAGCAGAAGACACGATACCAAACTTTGAAAAAGAAACAGGCATTAAAGTGCGTTATGACGTGTTTGATAGTAATGAGATTTTGCATGCCAAGTTAATGGCTAAAAACACGGGTTACGATATTGTTGTTCCATCGTCAAACTGGGCAAAAATGCAAATTGACGGCGGCCTACATCAAAAATTAGATAAATCTAAACTGCCTAACCTAAAAAATTTAGATCCAAATATTCTAGCGCAAATGGCTAATCTAGATCCAGGTAACGATTACATGGTGGATTGGCTTTGGAGCTATACAACCGTTGGAATTAATGTAGATAAAGTAAAAACTGCGTTGGGCGATATGCCAATGCCAGCTAATACTTGGGATTTAGTGTTTGATCCGAAATATACCAATAAATTAAAATCTTGCGGTATTACCTTTTTAGATGCGCCGTCAGAAGTGTTTCCTATTGCGCTTAAATATGTTGGCAAACCACCGCATAGCACCAATGTGGATGACTATAAATTAGCCGCAGATATGTTACAAAAAGTACGCCCAGACATTAAACGTTTTAGCTCAGGTGGGCAAATTGACGATTTAGCTAGCGGTAATGTGTGTGTGGCATTAGGTTGGGCGGGTGATTTTAATTTAGCGCGCAAACGCTCAATTGAAAATAAATCAGAGCAGAATATTGAGGCTTTAATTACCACAATGGGTGGCTATATGTTTATGGATACGATGGTAATACCGGCAGATGCAAAACACGTGGATAACGCGCACAAGTTTATTGATTACATATTGCGCCCACAAGTGCACGCAGGCTTAACCAATGCAGTGACCTATGCTAATCCTAATAAAGCGGCCATTGAGTTTGTGGACCCAGAAATTCGTGACAATAAAACGATCTTTTTACCAGAAGAGGATGTAAAAAAACTGATCCCGCCAGGCAATATTGATAATGCGACCCGCCGCGTGATGACGCGTTATTTTACGCAATTTAAAACTGGAGCTTAAATATAAAAATCATAGTAATTGCAATGCTCAACCGCTAGCTTGACCAGATCATAAGCTTGTAATTTTATTAACGACTTGAATTAACAACTAAAAAAGCGAGATTGCTATGTCTAGCGCGCCAAAAGTAGAAACGAATGACCAGCCAATCTCAAAAGAAATATTATTGAGGGTAGAAAACGTCACTAAAATCTATGATGGTGCGATAAAAGCGGTTGATGATGTGAGTTTAAGTGTTGAAAAAGGTGAAATCTTTGGTTTGTTAGGCGGTTCTGGTTGCGGAAAATCGACGTTGTTACGCATGTTAGCTGGTTTTGAAGCGCCAACCAAAGGTAAGATCTTTTTAAGCGGTCAAGACATTACTAACGTGCCAGCTTATGAGCGGCCAATTAATATGATGTTTCAATCCTATGCGCTATTTCCGCATTTAAGCGTGTGGGAAAATATCGCGTTTGGCTTGAAACGAGATGGAATGCCAAAAGCTGAAATTGATGAGCGTGTTGAAAAAATGCTTAATCTTGTGCAGCTTCTCAAATTTGCGCAACGTAAACCCCATCAATTATCGGGCGGGCAGCAGCAACGCGTGGCTTTAGCTAGAAGTTTGGCCAAGCGACCGCAACTGCTTTTACTTGATGAGCCTCTTGGCGCGTTAGATAAAAAATTACGTGAAACCACTCAATTAGAGCTGGTTAATATTATTGAGCAAGTAGGCGTTACTTGTGTGTTGGTTACCCATGATCAAGAAGAAGCCATGACCATGGCTAGCCGCATTGCTGTGATGAGTGAAGGCTATTTTTTACAAGTGGGTGCGCCAGATACTGTTTATGAAATGCCTAATAGCCGCAAAGTGGCTGATTTTATTGGCAATGTGAATATGTTTGAAGGTGTGATTGATGAAGATGAATCGGATCACGTAACGGTTAATTGTGCTGAGTGTGTACATTATGTTGGCCACGGCATAAGTGGGCATACTGGTATGCATGTGGGGGTTGCGCTTAGGCCAGAAAAAATCACCTTAACTAAAGAAAAACCAACTGGCATTTATAATTGGTGTAAAGGTGAAGTGATTGAGATTGTCTACTTTGGTGCACATACCACTTATCACCTAAAACTAGCCAGCGGCATGGTGCTAAAAGCGCAAGAAATTAATAATACGCGCGATTTAAGCTGCGGGCTAACTTGGGGTGATAAGGCATATGCGCATTGGAGCGATATTGCTATGGTTGTACTGACTCAATAGAGCACAATAGGGCTTAAAAAATGCACTCGACCAAAATCTCCCCTACACGTGATACCAAACATTCAGCTAGTAAAACATCTGGCCATTTACTGCAAAAATTTAACTGGAGTAAATTTGGCGTTATTGGTATACCTTATTTATGGTTTATTTTGTTAGCCGCTATTCCGCTATTAATCGTCTTAAAAATCAGTTTATCCGCAATGGAAGTTGCTTCCATCTCTAATATGGTCGATTGGAGTAATGGTTACCCTAAAGTCACGCTAAATTTTGGTAGTTACCAGTTTATAGCCAGCGATTCTTTGTATATAAAAACCTATATCTCATCGATCAAATATGCACTAATCACTACCATTATTTGCTTAGCGCTCGGCTATCCGTTTGCCTATTTTATGGCGCGCGCGCCAAAGCATATTCAGCCAACTTTGCTAATGCTAATCATGTTGCCATTTTGGACATCATTTTTATTACGCATTTATGCATGGAAAACACTGTTAGTTAATAACGGTATTATTAATAACGCACTCATGAGTATGGGCATAATTAGCGAACCTATTGTTATGATGAATACACCATTTTCATTGATCATCGGCATGGTGTACTCGTATTTGCCATTTATGATTTTGCCGCTTTATGCCAATTTATCTAAATTAGATGTACGCTTTTTAGAAGCGGCGGCTGATTTAGGCACAAGCCCATTTAAAACATTTTGGCTCATTACCGTGCCTTTATCCAAAGCAGGCATTATCGCGGGCTCAATGTTAGTATTTATTCCAGCTATTGGCGAATATGTGATACCAGAATTATTAGGCGGGCCAAATACTTTAATGATAGGCCGTGTTTTGTGGGATGAATTTTTTAGCAATAATGATTGGCCAATGGCATCTGCCGTTGCGGTTGTGATGATCATATTAATACTAGTGCCAATGGCGATACTGGGTAAAAATCAAGCCGATCAGGCGTCAGTCAAAGCGGGGGGTTGAAAATGAGTCAGCGCGTTGATCAATATTTTGGCAAAGTTTGGATGTTAGCGATCTATGCATTCTTGTATTTACCTATTTTTACTTTAGTAATCTATTCTTTTAACGATTCTAAATTAGTCACCGTTTGGAGCCACGCCAGTTTACGTTGGTATTACGCTCTAATGGACGATTCTGATTTAATATCGGCCGTGTGGTTATCTTTAAAAATCGCGTTTTTATCTGCTCTTATGTCGGTATTTTTCGGTACTTTTGTGGCTTTCGCCTTGAATCGCTACAAGCGCTTTGCTGGGCGTACCTTTTTATCATCCATGGCTAGCATGCCCTTGGTTATGCCTGAAGTCATTGTTGGCTTGGCCTTGTTATTAATGCTGGTTTCTGTGCAAAATTGGTTAGGGTTTCCTAATCGCGGTTTATTTACTATTTTGCTAGGCCATGCACTATTAGGCACAGCTTATGCAGCCGTCGTGGTCACATCGCGCTTACAAGAAATGGATGGTCGATTAAATGAAGCAGCGATGGATTTAGGCGCAAAGCCGTTGCAGGTGTTTAGATTAGTGACTCTACCTTTGTTAATACCCGCACTGATTTCATCTTTTTTACTGACTTTTACTTTATCGTTTGACGATGTGGTGTTATCTGCCTTTTTATCTGGCCCAGGTTACAACACCATGCCCATGGTGATCTTTTCACGCGCCCGTTTGGGCTTAAACCCCACTATTAACGCGGTTGCCACGGTTACCATCGTAATCGTCACCATAGCCGTTATTGCATCAAGCTTTTATACATCGCATTTAGAGCGCAAACGCAAACGCGAGATGATGTTGGCTTACAGTGATGTTTATAAATAGTATTTGTAAATAACGCTAGTAAACAATGTTAAGTAATATTGATGCAAAAAGGTTCTAAATGAGTTGTGAATATTTTGCTTTAACCTTAAATAATCCTGACTTGCTAAAGCCTGGCAAAGCCTTGCTAGCTGGTCATTGGGTTGGTGCAGATTCTAGCGAAGTTATTCTAGTGACTAATCCAGCAACTGGCCAAAATATAGGTAGCGTACCTAAAATGGGTGCTATTGAAACCGAACGTGCGATTAAAGCCAGTAGTACTGCGCAAAAGCAATGGAAAACACTGACTGCCGCCGCCCGTGGCGCGATCTTAAAGCGCTGGTTTGATTTAATTAAATTGCACGTTGAAGATTTAGCGCAAATATTAACAGCCGAGCAAGGTAAGCCACTGGCTGAGGCGCGTGGTGAAGTAAATTACGGCGCCAGCTTTATAGAATGGTTTGCCGAAGAAGCTAAACGCGTTTATGGCGAAACGATTCCAAGCCCATCAAACGATAGACGTTTATTGGTGATTAAACAGCCAATTGGCGTAACGGCTGCAATCACGCCGTGGAATTTTCCCATTGCCATGATCACCCGCAAAGTGGCGCCTGCATTGGCCGCAGGCTGTTCTATGATCATAAAGCCTGCCGAGCAAACGCCTTTGTCAGCCATTGCATTGGCAGTATTGGCAATGGATGCTGGCGTGCCGAGTGGCGTATTACAAGTGATTACTGGAGGTGCACGCGAAATAGGCGCAGTGATGTGCGAAAGCCCAATCGTTACCAAGCTCTCATTTACAGGTTCAACCGAAGTAGGGCGCATTTTAATGGCGCAGTGCGCGCCTACAATAAAAAAATTATCATTAGAACTTGGCGGCAATGCGCCATTTATTGTGTTTGATGATGCCGATATTGATGCCGCCGTAGAAGGGGCGATGAATTCGAAATTTAGAAATGCAGGCCAAACATGCGTGTGTGCTAATAGGCTATTTGTGCAAGACGGCGTATTTGATATATTTGCCGAAAAACTAGCCCAAAAAGTGGCTGCGCTTAAAGTGGGAAATGGCATAACGGATGGCGTAACACAAGGGCCATTAATTGATCTGGCTGCTATTGAAAAAGTAGAAAGTCACATAAATGACGCGCTAAACAAAGGCGCTAAACTTATTACTGGCGGCAAGCGTCATACGGCTTTAAATGGATCGGGTGGTAATACTTTTTTTGAGCCCACCGTTTTAACCGATGTAAGCACGAAAAGCCTAATTTTTAAAGAAGAGACTTTTGGGCCAGTGGCGCCATTATTTCGCTTTAAAACCGATGATGAAGTCATTGAGTTAGCTAACCGAACTGAGTTTGGATTGGCATCGTACTTTTACAGCCGCGATATTGGCCGTATTTGGAAAGTGGCCGAGGCATTGGAATACGGCATGGTGGGTGTTAATACGGGCATGATATCAACCGAAGTAGCACCTTTTGGTGGCGTTAAACAATCGGGTCTGGGACGCGAAGGCTCTCATCATGGTATTGATGATTACTTGGAAATTAAATATATCGCAATGGCTGGTTTGTAAAGGTTTGATATGGATTCAACTACAAAAATTGATTGGCATGCACGAGCTAATGCGCTAAAAATTGATGGTCGGGCTTTTATAAACGGCAAACGCGTCAACGCGGCCGATGGCGCTACATTTGAATGTTTTTCACCTATTGATAATCGTAAACTTGTTGATGTGGCAAGTTGTAAAGTTGCAGATATTGATTTGGCTGTTTTGGCTGCGCGCGCCGCGTTTAATGACCGTCGTTGGGCAGGCTTAAGCCCGCGTGAGCGCAAGCAGATTATGATTAAATTTGCCGATTTAATCATTGCAAATCGAGAAGAGCTCGCATTGTTAGAAACGCTGGATATGGGTAAACCAATCACAGCTAGTTTGAATGTAGATGTTAATTCTGCGGCAAACTCACTGCGTTGGTTTGGCGAGGCAATCGATAAAGTGTACGACGAAATTGCGCCCACGGCTGATAACACATTAGCCATGATTACGCGTGAACCTATCGGTGTGGTTGGCGCCATTGTGCCTTGGAATTATCCTATGTTAATGGCATGCTGGAAAATTGCGCCAGCACTTGCTAGTGGTAACAGTGTGGTACTAAAACCCTCTGAAAAATCACCCTTGTCTGCGTTAAAAATTGCTGACATTGCACTACAAGCTGGCATACCAGCTGGTGTGCTAAATGTGGTTCCTGGCTTTGGTGCGCAAGCAGGTTCGCCATTAGCCTTACATATGGATGTAGATTGCATTGCATTCACGGGATCTACCGCAGTTGGCAAGCAAATTCAAATCATGAGCGGGCAAAGCAATTTAAAACGTGCCTGGTGTGAGTTAGGCGGCAAATCGCCCAATATTGTATTTGCCGATTGCAAAGATTTAGACCGTGCGGCCCAAGCCAGTGCAGGTTCAATTTTTTACAATCAGGGTGAAAGTTGCAATGCGCCATCACGGCTTTTAGTTGAGCGTTCGATTAAAGATGAGTTAATCAAAAAAATATTGGATGAGCTTAAGAATTATCAGCCTAATGATCCCTTAAATGAAGCAACTACTATGGGCGCGATGGTTGATTGTGGGCAGATGGAAAGCGTCTTGAAATATATTAATTCAGGCATTGCGCAAGGCGCGAATCTATTAGCAGGTGGGGCACGTGTGATGAATGAAACTGGTGGCTTTTATATTACGCCAACCGTGTTTGATCAGGTAACAAACGATATGACCATTGCCTCTGAAGAAATTTTTGGCCCAGTATTATCGATTATTACTTTCGACACAATGGATGAAGCCATAAAAATAGCCAACGATACACCGTATGGTTTGGCAGCGGCAGTTTGGACACAAGATATTTCAAAAGCGCATACGGTCGCCAAACGCTTACGTGCAGGCACCGTGCATGTGAATAGCTATGATGAAGATGACATTACCGTGCCTTTTGGTGGTTACAAACAAAGTGGTAATGGACGCGATAAATCGTTGCATGCGTTAGAAAAATATACCGAATTGAAAACGACTTGGATACGGTTGGATTAATTTATGTAGGAGCGACGCCCTCGTCACGATTTATGCCCAAGATTGAACCCGTTTTCGCGAATTTTTCGCGACGAGGGCGTCGCTCCTACAATTAGTGCCTGCAATCAAACATTTTGTATAGCAAAGCATTTAAGGACTCACCATGAACTCAATGACAGATTTTAACAAGCCATTATTAAACAGCGATTTACACAATCGCCGCCTAGTAGCCACCCCACGCGGCATTGGCGTCATGGCCAATTTCTTTATTGATCATGCACTAAATTCTGAAGTATGGGATATTGAAGGCAATCGCTATATTGATTTTGGCGGAGGCATTGCGGTACTCAATACTGGCCATAGACACCCAAAAATCATCGCTGCTATTCAAGCCCAATTAGAAAAATTTACGCACACTTGCTATCAAGTTTTGCCTTACGAAAGTTATGTAACGCTGGCCGAACGCATTAACCAATTAACGCCTGGCACACATGCCAAAAAAACCTGCTTTTTTAGTAGCGGGGCAGAGGGTGCAGAAAATGCGGTAAAAATCGCGCGTGCCTACACTGGCCGTCCTGGCATTATTGCGTTTTCTGGCGCTTTTCATGGTCGTACTTTAATGGCATGCGCTCTCACTGGTAAAGTAGTGCCTTATAAAGTCGGCTTTGGGCCTTTTCCTGCTGATGTTTACCATATTCCGTTCCCGATGGAGTTGCATGGTGTAACAGTAGAAGATTCCATAAATTCGCTACACGCCTTATTTAAAGCCGATGTTGACCCAAAACGTATTGCCGCGATTATGATTGAACCCGTGCAAGGCGAGGGCGGTTTTTATGTGGCGCCACCAGAATTGATGCGCGCTTTACGTAAAGAATGTGACGAACACGGCATTTTATTGGTGATGGATGAAGTGCAAACTGGCTTTGGCCGTACTGGTAAATTGTTTGCAACCGAATATTACGATGTGATGCCCGACATGATGGTAATGGCCAAAAGCTTGGCAGGCGGCATGGTGTTATCTGCCGTGTGTGGTCGTGCTAAGGCAATGGATGGCCCTGCCCCTGGCGGATTAGGCGGCACGTACGCAGGTAATCCACTAGCCATTGCTGCCGCACATGCCGTGTTAGATATTATGGAAGAAGAGGAATTAGTTGCGCGCGCAAATTATTTGGGTGAAAAGTTGGTTGCGCGCCTAAAAGCTGCGCAAAAAAATGTGCCAAGTTTGAAAGAGATTCGCGGTTTAGGCTCAATGATTGCGGCAGAATTTTATGATCCTGTAACCAATGACCCAAGTACAGATGCCATGAAACGCGTGCAAGCGGCTGCGTTGGCAGAGGGCTTAATTTTGTTAAGCTGTGGCGTATATGTGAATGCGCTGCGTTTTTTGTATCCATTAACCATTCAAGATGAGGTGTTTGATGAAGCACTTGATATTTTGGATAGGGCGTTATTAAAAGCATAAAACCCCAATTTCCGTCATTCTGAGTGTAGCGAAGAATCCATAAAAGTGAACAAAACGCTGGACTCTTCGTTTTACTCAGAGTGACGGATTAACATACTTAAAGCTATAAAAATAACCAAAGTTAGCAACTCAATCATGGATAAAACCAACAACCAAACCGAAATAGAAGCTGCCAAAGCTCAGCTCGCTAGCCAAGGCGTGCACACAGTCATTGCGCAATTTGTCGATATTCACGGTGCACCCAAAGGTAAATACATCCCACTTACACATTTAGAAGACATTTTAAATGCAGGCGCTGGCTTTGCAGGGCCATCCATTTGGGGCACAGGTTTGCCGCGCACAGGCGCACGGGCAGAATTTTATGGTCAAGGCGATTTAAATACTTTGCAAGCGCTACCTTGGATGCCTGGTTATGCGCGCATAGTTTGTAGCGGTGTAGTAGATAATCAACCGTTTTCAGGTTGCTCACGCCGCGTTTTAATAAAGCAAATCGATCGTTTAACTGCACTGGGCTGGACGCTAAATGTTGGCATTGAACCTGAGTTTTTTTTGCTTAATCTTGATGAAAATGGCCATCCAGTAGCGTGCAATAAAGATAATCAAGACAAACCTTCTTATGATTTAAAAGCGCTCGCGCGCGTGCGTGATGTGTTGCGCAAAATGGAAACCAGCTTAACTGAATGTGGTTTTGATGTATTTCAAATTGATCATGAAGATGCCAGTGGACAATATGAGCTTAATTATCATTACAGCGATGCACTGCTAGCGGCAGATAGATTTACGTTATTTAAAATGGCCGCCAGCCACATTGCAGAAGAGGCTGGTTTAATTTTTAGCCTAATGCCAAAACCTTTTGCAGATCGGCCTGGTAGTGGCTTGCATCTGCATTTGTCCGTTACTGATAAAGACGGCAAAGCGGTGATGGCAAATGTTGGTGATGCACATGGATTATCTGATTCTGGCAAGAAAATAGTGGCTGGTTTATTGGCGCACAGCGAAGCGCTGGCTGCTTTTCACGCGCCCAGCGTTAATTCGTATAAACGCTTAGTGGTTGGGCGCTCACTTTCTGGCACCACTTGGGCGCCAGCACACATTGGCTGGGGTTACAATAATCGCACCACGGTTTTGCGAACAGTTGCGAATCGGCTGGAACTTCGTTTAACCGATGGCACGACTAATATTTATCTAGCTTTGGCCAGTACAATCGCCGCCATGCTAAATGGCATTGAAAAAAATTTAACGCCGCCTGCGCCTATAGATGAAGATGTTTACGAATGGGATGAAGCCGAGTTTACAAAGCGCGGTGTTAAAACTTTGCCGCAAACGTTGGGTGAAGCTTTAACGGCATTGCGAGATGATAAGGTAATGGCTCATGCTTTAGGCGAGGAATTTGTTGCAGAATATTTGGCAACTAAAACTCCTGAATGGGTTGATTATTGTCGATCAGTGAGTGACTGGGAATATAAACGCTATTTGACTTGGCCTTGACTTTTACATACTTAAATAACAATATTTGCCAACAAAAACAATCGAAAAATCCTATATGTTAATCAAATCTGCAGACGATAAAACCAAAGATATATCTAGCCTTGAATCTATCTTAACAAGATCAGACTTAACAAATGTTACAAAAAAACGCATTGAACAAGAGATAAAAAACATTCATGCGGGGATGAAGGGCGAGCGTGAAGCTGCCTATGAAATAAACTTTCATTTTGAAGCCTCACCCTATTGGGCGCTAATTCACGATTTGAGAATTGAATGTAATGGCAGAGTCGCGCAAATTGATCATCTAATTATTAATAGAAAAATGGATATTTGGGTCTGCGAGAGCAAGCATTTTTCAGAAGGCATAGCTATTAATGAAAACGGCGAATGTAATGCTTTTTACAATAACAAGCCTTACGGAGTTGCCTCACCTTTTGAACAAAACAAAAAACATACGCTAGTTTTAGAATCGATTTTTAAATTGGGCTTGGTCAAACTGCCAACCCGCCTCGGATTTAACCTCAATCCATCAATTAGTAGCTTAATCTTAGTTTCTAAAAACGCAAGAATAACACGCCCAAAAATTAAAACACCAGATTCAGAAACAATCATTAAAAATGATCAACTTAAAGCGAAAATCGATGAACTTATCGATGCAGACAATAATTTTTTTCAAGCAGCAAAATTTATCGCTAGCGACACGCTAGAAAATTTTGCGCGAAAAGTCGCAGAACTTCACATACCGATGGCTTTTGATTGGTATGCAAAATTTGGGCTAACTAGAGTTGCTTCCACTCATTTATCGGTTAATCAAACAATAGCTGATTACAAAACTGAAATTAAAAGCAGTCAATCTGTTGGAAATGATCCGCCAAAAATTGACAAACCTATTGTTGAGGCTACAAAAAGCGAAAAGCCAACTATTGAAAAGCTTGCAGATGTTGCCAATGAAAAAAAGAAATTGATTTGTAGTAAATGTGGAGAGGCTGTTTCTTACACAGTGGCTAAATTTTGCTGGTTTAATAAACCTAAATTTAGTGGGAATGTATTTTGTATGGATTGCCAAAAAATTATTTAATGTAATTAAAACACATGCTTAGGTAAGTGATTTTGACGAGTTTAGTGCAATTTCCTGCACATCACTTTCATCCTTCAACATAACCCCCGTTACTTTTAATCTCATTGCCTCTTGTGCCAACCAAGCTAATTTCTTAGCAGCTTCGGCATATTGCAAACCTTCAGGTCGCACGTTTGAAATGCAGTTTCTATCTGCATCTGTTAAGCCTACTTTAGGATTAAATGTTAAGTAAATGCCTAAACTATCGGGAGAGCTTAAACCTGGGCGTTCGCCAATTAGCATCACAACCATTTTGGCATTTAAGGCTTGACCAATCTCGTCACCAATAGCCACACGGGCTTGTGAGGCAATAACTACGTGGTTTGCTTGCCATTGTTTCGGTAATATTTTCTGGCATTCAACTAATAAAGGCATAACGTGGCGGCTAACGGCTAGGGACGATAAACCATCTCCTACAATAATTAATAAATCAATCGATCCAGACGTTTTTTTAGCCTTTAAAAGACTTAAACTCGGCTCATTTAACTTACGCCCCCAATCTGGCCGTAACAAATAGGCGGCTCTATCTGGCGCTTGGCTGTGCACCTGAGTGGTGCTGTAACCAAGAGACTGTAAATCAGTTTCTAGCGTATTTACATCTAATGCCAAATGCACGGCATCGCGCGCCATAGCGTGACTTAGACCAAAATCTAAAATTTCTTTCGTTGGCAAGCTTGTACCCACACGGCCAATAGCAATACGCGCGCGGGTAAAGGCTTTAAGTTGCTGCCATGGGTCACTATTTAAATGCTCTAAATGGTGATGTTTTTTGTGTAAATCTTTAGTCATTTTATTTGCCATCTGTCATTGCGGGCTTGCCCCGCAATCTGTATCCAATATGCAAATAGATTCTGACTTTCGTCAGAATGACAGGAGAATATAACCATTAGACGCTCAATAAATGTTTAGGCATATTTTGCAACATATGGTGCGCATTCGTAATTGCTTGCACTTGCCCATTTGTATCCATGATCTGCATTTTTTTAAGCCACACTTCAAATTCTGGCGCGGCTTTTAAGCCTAACAATTTGCGTAAATATAATGCATCGTGAAATGACGTGGTTTGATAATTAAGCATGATGTCATCAGCTCCTGGTATGCCCATCATAAACGTCAGCCCAGCGTTGGCTAGTAGTGTCATTAGTGTATCCATATCATCTTGGTCAGCCTCTGCATGGTTGGTGTAACAAATATCGCAACCTAGCGGCACACCTAGTAATTTGCCGCAAAAATGGTCTTCTAAACCTGCGCGAATAATTTGTTTGCCATCATATAAATATTCTGGCCCAATAAAACCTACTACTGTATTGGTTAATAATGGCGATAAATGACGTGCAACCGCATAAGCGCGGGCTTCGCAAGTTTGTTGATCTACCCCAAAATTAGCATTGGCTGATAATGCAGAGCCTTGACCAGTTTCAAAATACATCACGTTGTATGAGCCTTTCTCATTTTTTACGGTGCCACGATTCAATGATAATGCTGCAGATTGCGCTTCTTTAAGTAATGCGATATTGATACCAAAACTTTTATTGGCCTGTTCAGTACCTGCGATAGATTGAAACACTAAATCAATTGGCGCACCACGATTAATGAGCTCAATCTGATTAGTAACATGCGTCAAAATGCACGATTGGGTAGGGATTTCATATTGATCAATGACATCATCCACCATGCAATATAAATCCATCAATGCGACCAAACTATCGGTAGCTGGATTAATACCGATTACCGCGTCCCCCGCACCGTACAACAAACCATCAAGCATAGAAGCCGCAATGCCGCGCATATCGTCGATGGGGTGATTAGGTTGTAAACGTACTGAAAGATGATTTTTTAAGCCGATGGTGCTACGAAAACTAGTTGTTATCTGACACTTTTTAGCTACCAAAATCAAATCTTGGTTGCGCATTATTTTACTCACCGCTGCAGCCATTTCGGGCGTAATACCAGGTGCAATTTGTTTTAAAGTAGCAGTATCAGCCAAGTCTGATAATAACCAATCTCTAAAATCACCCACCGTTAAATGGCTAATTTGTGCAAATGCGCTTTTATCGTGCGTATCTACAATTAAGCGCGTTACCTCATCATTTTCATAGGGGATAATTAAATCTTCGAGAAAAGTTTTAAGCGGTATTTGCGCCAAACACATTCTAGCCGCCATGCGTTTTGCGTAAGTATCTGCTGCAACACCCGCAAGATGATCGCCAGACCGGGCTGGACTTGCTTTTGCCAGTACATCTTTTAAATCTGCAAACTGATACGTTTGCGTGCCAATATTGTAACGATAAGTCATCTTATTTATGATGCCTTTTAACTTAAGCTAACAACGTTGATTATGCGCTTTAATATTGGTGTTTTGCAAGATTCTTAAGTTGTTAAATATTAAGCTGTAAACGCCTATACCACTAGGTCTTGAGTTAAATTTGCATGAAAATGTTAGCTTAATATTGCGTTAAAATTCATAGCAAAAATAACGTGCTACACAACTAAATTAAAGGCGTATTATTCATCTGGTAATGTTGTTTTATGTATAAGCTTTTTGTCATAATTTTAGTAGTTTGGTTTAAAAATGCATCTAGTTATAAAAGCAGTTTTAATTACCATTTAACAATTAGTTAAACTTGAAAAGAGGTAAAACATGTCAACTCAAGAACAGATAACAACCACCATGGAAAACGATACAGCAGACCTTAAAAAAATGGGCTACGATCAAGAGCTTAATCGCCACATGGGTGGGTTTTCTAATTTTGCTATTTCTTTTTCTATTATTTGTATTCTAGCAGGGGGTATTTCTGCGTTTCCTTTAGCCTTGGGCGCAGCAGGTGGAGCATCTGTGGGCATTGGCTGGCTGGTAGGCGGCATTTTTGCAGCCATTGTGGCATTAGCCATGGCGCAAATATCTTCTAGTTATCCAACAGCAGGTGGTTTGTATCATTGGGGTTCTATATTGGGCGGCAAAGGTTACGGCTGGTGTACCGCTTGGTTTAATTTGCTAGGGCTTATTTTTGTTGTCGCATCGGTTAATTTTGGTGTGTATGATTTTTTCTTTAAAGGGTTAGCGTTACCAATCTTAGGTGTTGATACAGCAAATTTTGGTTACGGACATCAAACTTTTTATATAGCACTTTTCACTGCAATTCAAACCATATTGATTTACCGCTTTCCTAAAATCACCACTCAATTGACTGATCTATCTGGTTATTTAATTATGATAATCGCCGTAGTATTGACCGTTTCATTACTGGCTTACAATCAAACACCACTCGATTTTTCACGCTTAACCACTTTTACTAATTATACAGGCGCAGAGGGCAGTGTTTGGCCCGCAAGTGAGGGCATGGTGTTTCCGTTTTTGTTAGGCCTTTTGCTTGCGGTGTACACTATTACTGGCTTTGATGCATCTGCACATACGGCCGAAGAAACCAAAAATGCCGCACACACGGTGCCTAAAGGTATCATCACATCGGTTGTTTATTCAGTTATCTTTGGTTATATCATGATATGCACGTTCGTATTAGTGATGCCAGATATTCAAACGGGTGTAAAACAAGGGTTTGGTTTTTTTGCAGAGTTGCTAAAAACACTACCTGCCACGCTAGAAATCATTTTAGGCTTAGGTATATTTTTGGTGAATTTTTTATGTGGGCTAGCTTGCTTAACTTCAACTTCACGCATGATGTATGCATTTGCGCGTGATGGCGGCTTGCCTGCATCAAAACAATTACGCAAAGTAAGCCCCACTTTAAAAACGCCAGTTGCAGCGGTTTGGGTTTCAGCAATTTTAGCTATTATTGCCACTTTATACGCCGCGGCTTTTAGCGTACTAGCAGTTGGTTGCGCAGTATTTTTATATATCTCCTACATTATGCCAACCGCAGCGGGCATCTTTGCAGAAGGCAAAACCTGGAAGCATAAAGGGCCATTCGATTTAAAAGCGATTTCAAAACCTATCGCAATTTTAGCGGTTATTGGTGGCGGCTTTTTGGTTATCGTTGGCGTGCAACCACCAAATGAAAAAGTGCTGTATGTGACAATTGCTATGTTGGTAGTAATGGGTGTGTTTTGGTTCTTGCTGGGTGAAAAAGATCGCTTCAAAGGCCCGCCAGCTGTAAATGAGTAAAATTATATTTTAATTCAAGCTAGCAAAAAAATAGCTTACAACATCAAGCCCACCACAGTTAACCGTGGTGGGATTTTGATTGCAGCGGCTTATGCAATAGTGCCTGTTTTGGGTTTATTTCAAGGTAAAGTTGTGATATATTTCAGTAATAAGCGTAAAGTATTAAAAAAGCTTTATTGCTATTAGATACACGCCAATAGATTCATGTTAGGTAGACGTTTCGTAACAAGCTAAAACTTAATATCACCTTGCAAGTCAGAAAGCGCACAAAGCAAGTATTAAAAACCATTATCAACCATTAACTCGTGTTCTAAATTTCATTTAAAATTTATGATTAGAACGCACTTTTAGTCAGGAAATGCAACATGGCAGCATCTGTTGAATCAATTAGCAATCTAGAGCGTCGTTTAACCGTTAAAGTGCCATTAGCACCGTTAGAAGGCCAAATTACGCAGCGCTTAAATCAAATTTCACGCACTGCAAAATTTGCTGGTTTTAGGCCAGGAAAAGCCCCCTTGGGGCTTGTTAATCAGCATTACGGTAATCAAGTGCGTGATGAAGTTTACTCAAAAGCGGTAGAAACCAGTTTTGGTGAGGCAGTTGAAAGTAATAAATTACGCGTTGCAGGTTTTCCAAATATTGAGCATAAACCATTTGAGCAAGCTGCTACTGATTTAGAGTACGTTGCCACGTTCGAAGTGTTTCCAGAGGTAAAAATCGGTGATATCAGTCATATGCAAATAGAAAAAGTAAGCTTAGATGTAGCTGATGCAGATATCAATAAAACTCTAGAAGTGTTGAAAAAACAGCGTGTTACGTTTGAGCCTGTAAAACGCGCTGCTAAAAAAGATGATCGCGTTAATATTACTTTAACTGCCAGCATTGATGGTAGCCAAGTTGAAGATACCGATGGCAAAGGCATGGATTTAGTACTCGGCGAGCCAGGGCGCGTATCTAGCTTTGATGATGCTTTAATTGGTGGTAAAACTGGTGAGGTCAGAAAATTTGATATTACGTATCCAGATGACCATAATCCTGCACAAATTGCGGGCAAAACAGTTGAGTACGAAGTGACATTTAATAGCGTATCACAACCAATTTTGCCTGAAATTGATGGTGAATTTGCAAAAAGCTTAGGCGTGGATGACGGTGATGTTGTTAAAATGCGTGCTGAAATCAAACTAAGCCTTGAGCAAGAAGTAGAAAAACGCGTAAAAGCGCGCATTAAAGAACAGGTATTTCAGGCATTGGTCGCTGATTCTAAAATTGACACGCCTAAATCTTTGGTTAATGAAGAGATCAATCGTATGATGCAAATGACTGTGCAAAATTTGCAACAGCGCGGAATGGACCCAAAAGGCATTAAATTAGAGCCTGCCATGTTTGAAGAGCAAGCTAAACGTAGCACTACTTTGCGTTTAATTTTAAGCGAAATCGTTAATACCAATAAACTGCAGGCCAGTGCCGATCAAGTGCGTGAAATGGTCGATACGTTTGCACAAAGTTATGAAAAGCCAAGTGAATTGGTTAGCTGGTATTACGCAGATGTTAAAAGATTAGATGAGCCAGCAGCATTAGCCACAGAAGAGAATGTAGTGGCTTGGGTGTTAAGTAAAGCAAAAGTCAAGTCTAAAACAATCAAATTTGACGAGTTAATGGCGGGCTAGATCTTATTTTTACGTATATTTTGATAGCGCGTTAAATAATTTTTGTAACAGGCAGTGTAAGGAAAAAAGTAATGATGATTGACAGTGCAAATAATCCTATGATTGAAACCCAAGGCCTTGGCTATATTCCAATGGTGATTGAACAAAGCGGTCGCGGCGAGCGTTCTTATGATATTTACTCTCGTTTACTTAAAGAGCGGGTGATTTTCTTGGTTGGCCCTGTAAATGATATGTCGGCTAATATTGTTGTAGCTCAGCTACTATTTTTAGAGGCTGAAAATCCAGATAAAGATATCTCGCTCTACATTAATTCACCTGGTGGATCAGTGACTGCTGGTATGTCTATTTACGATACCATGCAATTTGTAAAACCAGATATCAGCACATTGTGTGTAGGTCAAGCGGCCAGCATGGGTGCATTTTTACTCGCTGCAGGTGCCAAAGGCAAGCGTTTAAGTTTGCCTAATTCACGCATTATGATTCATCAGCCATCTGGTGGATTTCAGGGTCAATCGACCGACATTCAGATTCAGGCCAAAGAAATCATGTATTTACGTGATAAATTAAATGCGATTCTGGCGCATCACACTGGACGAACGGCCGAAGAAATTGATCGCGATACAGAGCGTGATAACTTTTTGAGCGCAGAACAATCAGTCGCTTACGGTCTGGTTGATAAAGTGATTGCATCAAGAGATGTAACTGCTTAACTTTTAAATAAAAAAACGAAATTGTGAGATGAATAAGGAATTAAATGGCCACTAAAGCCGAAGGTGAAAAGCTACTTTACTGCTCGTTTTGTGGCAAAAGCCAGCATGAAGTTAAAAAATTAATCGCAGGTCCATCTGTGTTTATTTGCGATGAATGCGTTGATTTGTGTAACGACATCATTAAAGAAGAAGTGCAGAATTTAAGTGATATTAAATCGACAGACAAATCGCTACCAACGCCAAAAGAGATTTGCGCTATATTAGATCAATATGTGATTGGCCAAGTACAAGCTAAAAAGAATTTATCAGTTGCTGTTTATAATCATTATAAACGCCTAGGGCACAATCATATTTCTGATAACACCAGCACTAAAAATGTTAGCCAAGATGATGTAGAGATTCAAAAAAGTAATATTTTGCTTATTGGTCCAACAGGTTCAGGTAAAACTTTGCTAGCGCAAACGCTAGCACGCTTGCTTGATGTACCTTTTGTAATGGCAGATGCGACTACATTGACCGAAGCAGGGTATGTGGGTGAAGATGTTGAAAACATCATGCAAAAGCTATTGCAAAAATGTGATTACGACGTGCAAAAAGCCCAACGCGGCATTGTTTACATTGATGAAGTCGATAAGATTTCACGTAAATCAGAAAATGCGTCTATTACACGCGATGTATCTGGCGAGGGCGTTCAGCAAGCTTTGTTAAAGCTTATTGAAGGCACTGTTGCATCGATTCCCCCACAAGGTGGCCGTAAACATCCTAATCAGGAGTTCGTGCAACTTGATACTACCAATATTTTATTTATCTGTGGCGGCGCGTTTGATGGTTTAGATAAAGTCATTCGAACTAGATCAGAAAAAGGCGGAATTGGTTTTGGTGCGCAAGTTAAAAGTAGGGAAGACACGCGTGAAATAGGTGCTGTCTTACGCGATGTTGAACCAGAAGATCTCATTAAATTTGGGCTAATACCGGAATTTATTGGCCGTTTGCCAGTGGTCGCCACATTAGAAACGCTAGATGAACAAGCGTTAATGACGATTTTGACCGAACCAAAAAACGCGCTTTCTAAACAATACATTAAATTATTTAAAATGGAAGGCGTAGATTTAGAATTTAGAGAATCTGCCTTACAGTTGATCGCTAAAAAAGCGCTTGAGCGCAAAACAGGCGCTAGAGGGTTACGCTCAATCATGGAGCATGCACTGCTTGAAGTGATGTACGACTTGCCATCTATTGAAAATTTAAGCAAAGTGGTGATTGATGAAGGTACGATTAATGGTATTTCGCAACCTTTGATGATCTATCAAGACCAGCCAAAAGTGGTTGAATCAGCTGGATAGATTTAAGCTTTTTTTAAATTGCGCATGTAAATTAATACTTGAACTATCGAATTTTGATCCCATCGTAATTAAATAGGTTATTTTTACCTAAAAATTTGAGAGTAATAATGACTGAACAAGTGTTAACCCCTTCTATCAATGAAACGTCTTTGCAAGACTTAATGCCATTGTTGCCTTTGCGCGATGTGGTCGTTTACCCGCACTTGGTCATTCCACTATTTGTCGGCCGTGCAAAATCAGTTAGAGCGCTAGAAATCGCCTCTGAAACCAACAAACAAATCTTATTAGTTGCACAGAAATCAGCCAATAAAGACGAGCCAGACGCAAACGATTTATACGATATCGGTACATTTGCAACCGTTTTGCAAATGTTAAAGTTACCAGATGGCACTGTAAAAGTGCTGGTTGAAGGCTTGCACCGAGTGCGTGTTTCTGACTTTGTAGAAACCGAAGAATGTTTTTTAGCAAAAGCTGAAAAGATAACAGACCCAATTGAAAATGACAGTGAAACTGAAGCACTGATGCGTACAGTTTTCACGCAATTTGATCAATACGTCAAACTCAATAAAAAAATCCCACCTGAAATTTTAACTTCACTAGCTACTATCAACGAAGCAGGGCGCTTGGCCGATACAATTTCTGCGCATTTAACGCTTAAGCTTGAAGAGAAACAAAAAATTCTTGAGATGCTAAGTGTTTCAGAGCGTCTAGAGCATTTACTACATCTAATGGAATCTGAAA
Source organism: Methylotenera sp. (assembly GCA_043759515.1). Taxonomy (GTDB): domain Bacteria; phylum Pseudomonadota; class Gammaproteobacteria; order Burkholderiales; family Methylophilaceae; genus Methylotenera_A. Next base: position 52,436 of record JAYVLK010000024.1, on the reverse strand, counting down.
TAGATATTTTGCAGGTAGAAAAGCGTATTCGCGGACGTGTGAAACGCCAAATGGAAAAAAGTCAGCGCGAATACTATTTGAATGAGCAAGTTAAAGCGATTCAAAAAGAACTAGGCGAGCAAGACGAAAATGCAGAGATGGATGAGCTTGAAAAGCGCATTAAAGATTCTGGTATGTCTGTTGAAGCGCATGCAAAAGTCAACGCAGAGCTTAAAAAATTAAAAATGATGTCGCCGATGTCAGCTGAAGCATCTGTGGTTAGAAACTACATTGATACTTTAGTTAACTTGCCTTGGAAGAAAAAAACCAAGATCAATAAAGATCTTGCAGCCGCAGAAGCTATATTAGATGCAGACCATTATGGGTTGGAAAAAGTAAAAGAGCGCATCGTTGAATATTTAGCGGTGCAACAGCGCGTGGGTAAGTTAAAAGCGCCAATATTATGCTTGGTTGGTCCGCCAGGCGTGGGCAAAACTTCATTAGGGCAAAGTATTGCAAAAGCCATTAATCGTAAATTTATCCGCATGGCTCTAGGAGGAGTGCGCGATGAATCTGAAATTCGTGGTCACAGACGCACTTATATAGGATCAATGCCTGGCAAAGTCATGCAAAGCATGGCTAAAGTAAAGGTTAAAAACCCGCTATTTTTACTTGATGAAGTCGATAAGATGGGCCAAGACATGCGCGGTGATCCGTCGTCAGCCTTGCTTGAGGTATTGGATCCCGAACAAAATCATACATTTGCCGATCATTATGTTGAAGTTGAATATGATTTATCAGACGTGATGTTTGTGGCAACTGCGAATACCATGAATATTCCTGCACCGTTACTCGACAGAATGGAAATCATTCGTTTAGCGGGATACACTGAAGACGAAAAAATAAATATAGCCATGAAATATTTATTGCCTAAAGAACTTAAAGTACATGGTTTAAAACCAACTGAAATTCACATTTCAGAATTGGTTATTCGCGATATTGTCAGATATTACACACGAGAAGCAGGCGTGCGCCGTTTAGAGCAAGAAATAGCAAAGATTTGCCGCAAGGTTGTTAAAGAGCTGTTACTTGAAAAGACAGCATCAAAATTAACTACAAATGATACAAAAATTGTTAAGCCAGTAGTCAAAAAAATTGATGTAGGCGTTGAACACTTAGAGCATTACTTAGGCGTTTATCGCTATGACTATGGTGTAGCTGCTAAAGAAAATCAAGTGGGGCAAGTAACTGGACTAGCTTGGACATCAGTTGGCGGTGAATTGTTAACAATTGAAGCTGTATTACTGCCAGGTAAAGGCAAAACAATCACCACGGGTAAATTAGGTGATGTGATGCAAGAATCTGTGCAGGCTGCCATGAGCGTAGTGCGTAGTCGGGCGCTCAAATTGGGTATTGCAGAAGACTTTTATGAGAAAAAAGATATACACATCCATCTGCCTGAAGGCGCAACACCTAAAGATGGGCCAAGTGCTGGTATTGGCCTCACCACGGCATTAGTTTCAGTGTTAACAGGCATTCCTGCGCGTGCAGATGTGGCGATGACAGGCGAGATTACATTACGTGGTGAAGTGTTGCCAATTGGTGGTCTTAAAGAGAAACTTTTAGCAGCGCATCGAGGCGGAATAAAAACGGTTCTTATTCCAGAATCAAATGTAAAAGATTTAGTGGAAATTCCTGAAAATATTAAAGATAGCCTTATTATTCATCCAGTAAAATGGATTGATCAAGTGCTGGAATTAGCACTTGAACGCATGCCAAAGCCGCTTGAAATAGCGTTATTGGATGTTTCGCCAGTTGTAGCACCCGTTGTAAATATTATAGAACCACCTGTGACACATTAGCTTATTACCTTCTTAAAGCATTTATTTATGTTAAAAATGAGAATTGTGACGAAATTAACCAGCAAGCCCTTGACACGGGCTTTTGTAGCTTGATATAAAGTCATAACAGGATAAGCCTGTTATACAGACTATTAACAATAGAGGGGATTACACGTGAATAAATCAGAACTAATTGATGACATTGCAAACGCCGCTGGCATTTCAAAAGCTGCTGCTGGCCGTGCATTAGATGCCACCACAGCATCTATTACTCAAGCATTAAAAAAAGGTGACCTTGTGACGCTAATTGGTTTTGGTTCATTTTACGTTGGTAAGCGCGAAGCACGTAATGGTCGTAATCCACGTACTGGTGCAACAATCAAAATCAAAGCTGCAAATTCTCCCAAGTTTAGGGCTGGTAAAGCGCTTAAAGATGCTGTAAACTAACGTTCTTTAGTGGTTAAGCAACCAACCACTAAAACCCTAGTTACACAGTAGTTAAATTTTTTAAATTTAGTCATGCAGGGTGCTTAGCTCAGTTGGTAGAGCGTCGCCCTTACAAGGCGAATGTCAGCGGTTCGACCCCGTTAGCACCCACCAGTTACTAATTAATTTATTAAACTATGTTAAGAATTGTAATATAAGATATTAAGAGTGCTAGATCTCTAGCGCTCTTTAATTTTGATAGAGTAAGATTTACAATCTGCTAATAATTGTGACGTAATTGAAAATTTTTAGATTTAATATAAATTATATTTAAATTTGGAGTGGTAGTTCAGTTGGTTAGAATACCTGCCTGTCACGCAGGGGGTCGCGGGTTCGAGTCCCGTCCACTCCGCCAATTAGTAAAAATCCTCATAAGTTAATAACTTATGAGGATTTTTTTTGCCTGGTAACATATGTGGTGGTAAATATTTCAAAACTTCCAGTTTGTGTCAGAAATGACATATTTTACTTTCATGCTAGATATGAGCTGAACCTGGCCCATACCCTGACCCTGACCTGCATGCAGTTGCTCAACAAACTAGAGACTCCAATCGGATGGTAAAACTATCTTAAAGTAACTTTAAATCAGCAAAGCCAGATCGTATTATGAAATAAGTTACAACTTGAAGTCGCAAAAATAATAGTGAATTAGTGCCTTACCCAAATGCAAGTCTGCAAAGATTTGAGCATTAACCAATTAACGCTAGCTAGATGGGTAAAACAATATTGGGCTGAAATGCACGGTGATTCTGGCATTAACAATCTACTCACGTATAAGCAACAACGTATCCACGTGCTTGAAACTTAGAATCGTCAATTGCGTGTAAATGAATATTGCTAAAAAAGCGTCATTTTTTTGCAAAACACCAAAGATTAAAGTTAAGCTAGCTCAAGTTTGGTAACAAAAGGCATTTGACCAAATCAGCTCCAATTAGCAGTTGCTGCAAGCTGATTGGTTTGCAACCATGTAATTATTATGCAATTGACAAACTTATTGCATTGCCGCCCATGGTGGATAATACGCAGATTGATCTGAAAGCGGCGTTCATGACCAGCGGGCAAACCTACAGTAGCCGTCGTTTGGCAAACGCTTAGCTAGCAAGGCGTGCGCGCTGGGCGTTATCGTGCACGTAGCATGATGAAGGCTGCAACTCTAGCATTCGCTTGGAAACGCAAGTTTGTGCATACCGCTAATAGCCATTAAGCTGGTCATATTGCGCTTAACTTGTTGCAACAAGATTTTAAAGTGAGCCAAATGAAACCCTTTTAGTGACGGATATAACCCCGTATCGTGGCACGAAAAAGACTATATATCCGCATACAAAGTGGCTGGCTTTACCTAGTAGGGGTAATGGATTTATATGCCTGTAAAATTGTGGGCTGGTCGCTGTCATCGCATATGCGTACAAACTTGGTCTGTTCGGCACTCGATATGGCGATAACTGCAAGGCAATCGTCAGTTAGCTTGGTTGCATACACTGACCAAGGTAACCAGTATGCCAGTTATGATTACTTAAAGCTGCTGGCTATCCACAATATCACTGCCTGCATGAGTGGGCGTGGCAACTGTTACGATAATGCTGTGATGAAGCGATTCTTTTTAAACCTAAAAATAGAGCGTGTCTGGCAAAAATATTATACGAATAACTAAGAGGTAGTAAAAGATGTTAGCGAGTACATTATTGGCTTATACATTAGCTCTGCATGACACTTAACTTTGAAGTGTCTATCGCCTATCCAGTATAAGGCTTAATCGACATAAAAGCAGTGGACCATGTCGATGGAGGCCTCCAGCAACAATTGACCACTGCACATTAAGCTGGTTACAGAATGCGTTAATAAATTGTTGACCATGAACCGCGATTTTGAAAGCCTTGATTATGTGTAAGATTGGGCGCAATTACGAATTATTAACTAGTGATAAATAGTGGAAGATTATTTTAACATTTGATTTAAATAAAGGTGTTACATGATTATTTTAATGTGATTGATTAAACCATTTGTTGAGCTGTCGTAGTTTTCAACTTTATCATTACTGGCTAATTGTGGCAAAATTTGTTGGGCGATTTGTTTACCGTATTCAACGCCCCATTGATCGTAACTATTGATATCCCACAAAATACCCTGCACGAATATTTTATGTTCGTATAACGCGATTAACTGGCCCAATGTTTTTGGGGTGAGCTTATCAAACAATATTGAAGTAGTAGGGCGGTTGCCTTCAAACACTTTATGCGGCAATAGTTTTTCTAATTCCTCATTTTCTAAACCCTGTTTTTCGAGCTCCGCACGTGCTTCTTGATTGGTTTTTCCCATCATTAACGATTGTGTTTGTGCTAAAAAATTAGCCAATAATATTTTATGATGCGCATAACCTTTTTTGCCAATTGCATAATGGCTATGCACTGGCATTAAAAAATCTGCTGGCACGATTTGTGTGCCTTGATGGATAAGCTGATAAAAAGCGTGTTGGCCATTCGTGCCAGCCTCGCCCCAAATAACAGGGCCGGTTTTATATTGCACGCGACTGCCATCGCGACAAATAAATTTACCATTACTCTCCATATCCGCTTGTTGCATATAAGCTGGAAAGCGCGCCATGCCTTGATCATAAGGTAGCACTGCATGTGTATCGACATGAAAAAAGTTGTTATACCAAATGCCAATAAGCGCCAATATCACAGGCATGTTTTGATCAATTGGCGCACTTTGAAAATGCTGATCCATCTCATGCGCGCCTTCTAAAAGTGCCTCAAAATGATTCATCCCTACATATAATGCAATAGATAAGCCAATGGCAGACCATAAAGAATAGCGCCCACCCACCCAATCCCAAAATACAAACATATTGGCAGTATCAATACCAAATTCAGCCACCGCTTTTGCGTTGGTTGATAGCGCTACAAAGTGCTTGGCTACATGTTTGTTATCAACAGCAGCATCTAAAAACCAAGTACGCGCAGAGTGCGCATTGGTCATAGTTTCTTGGGTGGTAAACGTTTTTGAAGCCACAATAAATAAGGTGGTTTCCGCGTTACATACGTTAAGCGCACGCATTAAATGCGCGCCATCGATGTTTGATACAAAATGAATGTTTAATTGGTCACTTGCATAGGGTTTAAGCGCATCGCACACCATTACAGGGCCTAAATCTGAGCCACCAATGCCAATATTAACAATGTCGGTTATAGGTTTACCTGTATAGCCAAGCCAAGAACCGTCACGCACTTTGCCTGAAAATTCGCGCATTTGTGCTAGCACAGCGTTAATGTCTGGCATCACATCTTTGCCATCTACCATCACAGGTGTATTGCTGCGGTTACGCAGCGCTGTGTGCAATACGGCGCGATTTTCAGTAATATTGATTTTTTCGCCTGCAAACATTTTGTCTCGCCATTGTTCAATATTGGCTTCTTTGGCCATTTGAATTAATAACGGCATTGTTTCGTCTGTGATGCGGTTTTTAGAGTAATCAAACAATAGATCAGAAAACTTTAAACTATATTTTTTAAAGCGATTTGGGTCACTTTCAAATAAATCGCGCATGTGCAATTTGGCCACTTTTTGTTGATGCGCACATAATTTTTGCCAAACAGGAAATTGGGTAAGAGTAGTCATTTAGTATTTAAAACAGTAAGTTATAGTTGTTAATTAAAGTTGTTATTTAAGCGTTAATGCAGTGTGATAATTAATCCTGCTAATGGAGGAAGTGTGATTAATAGCGATTGATCATAATTCATCCAAGCCACATTTTCTGATTGTAGTCCTGCGCCATTACCTTGATTACTGCCACCGTAATAAGCAGCGTCGCTATTTAAAACTTCTTTATATTGGCCAGATTTTGGTACGCCAATTCTATAATTTTTCCTCAACACAGGTGTGAAATTAAGGATAATGATTGCAAAGCTGCCATCACGTGCGCGCCTTACAAAGCTAATGATCGATTGATCTGAATCATGGCAATCTATCCAGTCAAATCCGTTTATATCAAAATCGCAATCGTGCAAGCTTTTAAGTTTTGCATATTGCAAATTTAAATCGCGCGTTAGGCGCTGCACACCAATATGGGCGTGGTGTTCAAGCAAATGCCAATCTAGGCTACTATTTACATTCCACTCTCGGCCTTGGGCGATCTCGTTACCCATAAAATTTAATTTTTTACCAGGCGTTGTCATTTGCAAAGTTATTAAGAGGCGCAAATTGGCAAATTTTTGCCAAGCGTCCCCTGGCATTTTTGCTAATAATGATCCTTTGCCGTGTACCACTTCATCGTGCGAAAACGGTAATACGAAGTTTTCAGAATAGGCATATAGCTGGCCAAATGTTAATTGGCTGTGGTGATATTTACGGTGCACAGAATCTTGCTCAATATAACTAAGCGTGTCGTTCATCCAGCCCATGTTCCACTTCATGCTAAAGCCTAAACCACCCAAGTAAATGGGGTGTGAAACTGCTGGCCAAGCGGTAGATTCCTCAGCAATCGTTAGCGCACCTGGAAAATCTTGGTGAACGATCATGTTCAGCTGTTTTAAAAAATCAATCGCTTCAAGATTCTCACGCCCGCCAAATTTATTGGGTAACCATTCGCCCGCTTTGCGTGAGTAATCCAAATACAGCATTGATGCCACCGCATCAACTCGCAAGCCATCTATATGAAATTCTTGTAACCAAAAATACGCGCTAGACACCAAAAAGTTGCGCACTTCATTACGGCCATAGTTAAATATCAGTGTACCCCAATCTTGGTGTTCGCCAATTCTGGGGTCTTCATGTTCGTATAAAGCGCTACCATCAAATTTGGCTAGCGCCCAGTCATCTTTTGGAAAATGCCCTGGCACCCAATCTAAAATAACGCCAATATTGGCTTCGTGACAGGCATTGATGAAAAATTTAAAATCGTCAGGCGAGCCAAAACGATTAGTTACACCAAAATAGCCGGTGGTTTGATAACCCCAAGATTCAGTTAACGGATGTTCGGTAATGGGTAATAATTCAATATGTGTATAGCCCATGTCTTGAATATAAGGCACTAGCTCGGCGGCTAATTCTTTAAAATTCATGATTTGATTGTTGTCTTTACGTCGCCAAGAGCCTAGATGCACTTCATAGCAATTAAAAGGCGCGTGCAGCCAATCGTTTTCTGCCCTGTGTTTCAGCCAAGGCGCATCTTGCCATGCAAATGGATTGTTATTTGTGACCAAGGCTGCAGTGCCTGGACGCAATTCAAATTGCCGCGCATATGGGTCTGTTTTAGTCAATATGGCTTGAGTTTGGCGATTACGAATCTCGAATTTGTAAGCTTCACCAGCGTCTAGATCAGGTAAAAATACCTCCCAAACACCGCTGTCTCCCCGTACGCGCATGGGGTTAATACGGCCATCCCAGCGATTAAAATTACCCACTACACTTACACGCTCGGCACTTGGCGCCCATACGGCAAAGCGCACACCTGTAAAACCTTGCTTCGTACAAATTGAAGCACCAAAACTCTCGTAGGCAAGATTTAATTGTCCTTGACCAAACAAAAATAACTCATCATCGCTCAAAGTCGGCGCAAAACTATACGCATCAGCAATTTCTTGTATGTATGAATCCGTTTCTACTTTTAATAAACAAGGTTGTTGTGGTGCTGGTTGTATTAAAGACAGTGCACCCTGCCATTCAAACAAACCAGCTGCATGAACGCGCTCAAGGGCTACCCAATTAGCACCGATCTTTAAGCTAACGCTTTGCGCATAAGGTAAAAAAGCCCTAAAGACATGCGTATTTTTGTTGATTTCTGACGCATTGGGTATTAAACCGTCAGCGATTTTAGTGTCAATTTTAACGCCAGATTTATTGTCAGGGTTGAAGGCAGGCTTAATTTCATGAAGGCCTAAAAAATTAAACGCATCGTGATGTTTTGCATCAAGAATCAAATCTAGCTCGTGTGTTAAATGGTGTGCCACTATAAAAATCTTTATATTTATTAATCTCAAGGTCGATTATAACCTGTAAACAAGTCTATAATATTATTGAAACACAACACAATTTTTGACGATTTTTTTGACGTTTTTTTGCCCAGTAATGGCTTTATTAAAAGTCACAAACACAATCAATACTCAATAATCAATTGATTAAATAAGGGGCAAGGTATGGCACAAGATGCTAGCAACTCACGTTTTATCAGTACGCTTACCAAAAACAGCGTTGCGCTTATCTTAGCAGGCGGGCGTGGCAGCAGACTTAAAGATCTAACCAACCGTCGTGCAAAACCTGCGGTGCCATTTGGCGGCAAGTTTCGTATTATTGATTTCCCCCTTTCAAACTGCATCAACTCGGGCATCAGGCGCGTTGGTGTATTAACCCAATATAAATCACACAGTTTAATCAGGCACATGCAACGCGGTTGGAGCATATTAAATGGTGAATTTAATGAGTATATTGAAGTGTTGCCAGCATCCCAGCAAAACGATAATCAAGAATGGTATAAAGGCACGGCTGACGCAGTATTTCAAAATATCGATATTTTGCAATCAAGCAATGCCAAATACGTGGTTATTTTAGCGGGTGACCATATTTATAAAATGGATTATGGCCAAATGTTGGCTTGTCACGTTAAAAACAATGCCGATATGACTGTAGGTTGCCTTAACGTGCCGTTAGAGGAAGCAAAAGCGTTTGGTGTGATGGCGGTTGATACTGACGACCGCATTATAGAATTTGCTGAAAAACCAGCCAACCCAAAACACATGCCAGGAGACACTACGCAATCATTAGCCAGTATGGGCATTTATGTATTCAATGCGCAATTTTTGTATGATGAATTAGCAAGGGATGCAGCAACTAAATCGTCAACAAACGATTTTGGTGGCGATATTATTCCTTACTTAATTTCGCGCGCACGGGTTTTTGCGCACCGTTTTGCCGATAGTTGTGTGGGCGCTAAAGATGGCTTTCATTATTGGCGCGATGTCGGAACGGTTGACGCATATTGGGAGGCCAATATGGAGTTAACCCGTGTTACGCCAGAATTAAACATGTATGACACGAGCTGGCCAATTTGGACTTACCAGGAACAAATTCCACCCGCTAAATTTGTATTTAATGATGTGGGTAGAACTGGCATGGCAACTGATTCTATTGTTTCTGGTGGTTGTTTAATCAGCGGGTCAACAATTAATAGCTCAGTTTTATTTTCAAATGTACGCGTGCATAGTTATTGTGAAATTGAAGGCGCAGTTTTATTGCCTCACGTGGTGGTTAATCGCCATGTCAAGTTAAAAAACGTAGTCATTGATAAAGGCGTCACTATTCCAGAAGGATTTGAAATAGGATTTAACTTAAAAGCAGACGAAAAACGTTTTTTTGTATCAGAAAAAGGCACTGTTTTGGTTACAAGTGAAATGCTCAACAAGCTTCATAATTAAATTCTAGCCAAAATAATCTTTCGCAATCAATTTTAACTAGCTTTTGCATCATAATTTTTGCTTGAAATTGACGTTTAATTTAAGTTAAATGGCTAGTTTTTTTAAACATTCACCAGTATTTATAAGCTCTTATCAATATTCAGATATTTAGGCGCATTAAAACAATCAATAAATTTTCAAAGAAAAGCTCTTAAAGACCAACTTATGATTCAACCAAAACTGTTACTTTCCCTTTATTGGCACATGCACCAACCAGATTACCGCGATTCTATTACAGGTGAATATGTGTTGCCTTGGACATATTTACACGCCATTAAAGATTATAGCGACATGGCTTTTCATATTGAAGCTAATCCAAAAGTGCGGGTCAGCTTTAATTTTGTACCGATTTTGCTTGATCAGCTAGAAGATTATGCAATGCAATTTGCGCACCAAAAAATCAAAGATCCGCTATTGGCTTTGTTAGCTTCTGAAAGTTTAGAAGAGGTAAGTGCTGAGCATTGTCAATTGATCATTGAAAGTTGCTTTAAAAGTCATCATGAAAAGATGTTATTGCCCTATGCGCAATATCAGCGCTTATATAATCTGTATACAGTTGCCAGCCAAGCGGGTGATCAGTTAAATCTTGAATACTTCTCAAGTCAATACAAAGCCGATTTGCTGGTTTGGTACCATTTGGCTTGGATGGGCGAGAGCGTTAAACGCAGTAGTCAATTAGTACAAAAATTAATCGCTAAAGGCAGTCATTTCGATTCATCAGATCGCATTGCATTATTTAACTTAATAGGCGAGGTGATTACTAATCTAATACCGCGTTATAAAGCCTTGCAGCAAAAAGGGCAAATTGAAATATCTAGCACGCCGCACCATCATCCAATATTGCCTTTAATGATTGATTTTAAAAGTGCGCTAGATGTAATGCCAGACGCGCCGCTACCTGAAAGCGCTTGCTATGCGGGCGGGGCAGAGCGCGCAGTAAAGCACTTGCAAGACGCTAGCACTTCGCACAATCGCCGTTTTGGGCAAGTGCCTGCAGGCATGTGGCCATCTGAAGGCGCAGTTTCAAAACAAAGCTTATTGCTAATGGCAAATCAAGGCGTGCAATGGGCTGCTTCTGGCGAGGGCGTTTTAGCCAATAGCTTACGAAAATCTTCACCCGATAAAGCCTTGGTTTCTAGGCACGATTACTTATATAAACCTTATAAAGTAAGCGAAGGTAGCGATAACATTCATTGCTTTTTTAGAGATGACAGACTATCGGACAAAATAGGGTTTGAGTATTCTAAAATGCACAGTGCCGATGCGGTACGCGATTTTGTACAAACTCTTGAACATATTCAACAAACTTATCAAAAGCCAGAGAACCCTGTGGTTAGCGTTATTTTAGATGGTGAGAACGCATGGGAATATTTTCCATACAATGGCTATTATTTTTTAAACGAACTCTATGCTGCATTAGCAAATCATCCTGATATTACATTGGTCACGCCATCAGAAATAGTACTTGCCGTTAAATCACCCGAAACAAGTCTTTATAAAGTATTAGAAGGTTCATTACCTGAAATAGCGGCGGGCAGTTGGGTATATGGCAGCTTTAGCACTTGGATAGGATGCATAGACAAAAACCGTGGCTGGGATTTATTGTGTAATGCAAAACTTAGCTATGATGAAGTTATGCAACTTGGTCAATTAACCGACATTGAAATACAGCAATGCTCAGATCAACTGTCAGTTTGTGAAGGGTCTGATTGGTTTTGGTGGCTGGGCGATTACAACGCATCGGTGAGTGTGACTAGCTTTGACCAATTATTTAGACGTAATTTGATTAATTTATATCACTTGCTTAAATTATCAGCGCCTAGTGAATTAAATTTGCCAATTAGCGCCAGTATTTTATTGAAAGATGCATCAACCGAAAATAGTGGCACTATGCGACGTGGTCAAGAAGCTTAATATTAAAATATTGCGCGTTTTAATTGCAAGCTACACGAATTTATCTGTAAGATTTAATCACCTTAAAACGTGCGAATAAGAAAATATTGAGATGAAAAAATCGCATCAAAAACGTAAGGCAGGGGTATTGCTGCACATTAGCTCATTGCCAAATGCCGATTTAGGCGATGATGCGTACCGTTTTTTAGATTTTTTAACGCATATTGGTGCAAGCGTATGGCAAACATTGCCTTTAAACGTGCCAATGAGTGACGGCTCTCCTTACCAATGTTTAAGCGCGCATGCGGGTAATCCGCGATTTATAAGCTTGCAACAATTAACCAGTATCGACTTACTGTCAACAGATGATTTGGAACATTTTAGTCATCATTCAACAGATGAACATAAGCAGGCGTTACTTGCAAAATCTTACGGCTTGATTGATCAAGATAAAAATTCGCAAGCCTACAAAGATTACAAAAAATTCTGTCGCAAACACGCCAGCTGGCTTAGCAAGTTTGCCGTTTTTTGCGTTTTGCGCGAGCAATTTAATCAGAAAAGCTGGAATAATTGGCCAAAAATATACAAGCATTGCGAAATACAAACTTTTAATTTACTTAAAAAACAGCATGCGCATGCCATTAACGTCATTAAATTCACTCAATTTATATTTTTTACCCAATGGTTAGCACTAAAAAAAGCAGCCAATCAAAAAGGCATCGCCATGTTTGGCGATATTCCTATATTTGTGGCAATGGACAGTGCTGATGTATGGGCAAACCAGCATTTATTTAAGCTTGATAAAAACTGCAATATGAAAGTGGTTGCGGGTGTGCCGCCTGATTACTTTTCTGAAACTGGACAGCGTTGGGGCAACCCGCATTACAACTGGCGTGCTATGAAAAGGGATGATTTTAAATGGTGGTTAAATCGCATGGCAACCCAAAATAGTCTGTTCGATATGGTTAGAATCGACCATTTTAGAGGGTTGGAATCAGCTTGGGAGATACCTGCAGCAAATGAAACTGCCATGCAAGGCACGTGGATGTTGGCTCCTGGCAATGCGCTTTTAGGTGCGATTAAATACCGCTTTAAAAAAATGTGTTTAGTGGCAGAAGATCTAGGCATTATTACAGATGAAGTAAATGCGCTACGCCACAAATACGGCCTACCAGGCATGAAAATATTGCAATTTGCGTTCGGTGGTGATGATACCAATGGCTATTTACCGCATAATATTGAGCCAAATAGCGTTGTATACACTGGCACACACGATAACGATACAAGCTTAGGTTGGTACCTTTCACTTGATAACCACACCAAAAACCATTTGCATCGTGTACTAGAAAATATAGCGCCTAATGAGGGGCTAAATGATGTTACAAATGAGGGTCTAAATGGGGGGATGAATGAAACGCCAAGCATGCCAGATGATTTAATCAGTATGGCTTTAAATTCACCTGCAAATTTAGCCATTATTCCACTGCAAGACATAATGGGACTGGATTCAGCTGCCCGTATGAACACACCTGGCACTATGGGACAAAATTGGCAGTGGCGATTTGAGTGGTTAGAATTATCTGAACAACACATTAGCCATATTAAAAGCGCGATAAAAATATCCAATAGGATGCCCACGCACACTTTATTTGAACAAAATACAAAGGCTGATACTCAGGATTTTACAAATGCCACTTAATATTGGTATAGACGTAGGCGGTACTAATATACGTTTTGGCGTATTTGACGGCATATTAATAATAGATGAAATTAGGATAGAAGCTAATTTAAGCGCTATGTTTGATCAATTAGCGCCTGATCAAGCGAGTTTAGAAATTGTTCGTTTATTATCTAGCCAGCTTATTTTGCTTATAGAGCGACACGATGAAATACAAGCGATTGGCATTGGGTTTCCTGGCTTTATCCACCCGTATACAAAAAAAATCGTGCAATCACCCAATATGCCGGGCCTAAGTTATTTTGATCTAAGCGCAGAGCTTTCAGCTATTTTAGGGCTACCAGTACTGCTAGAAAACGATGCGGTAGTTGCGGCTTATGGCGAATACTGCTTATTAAAAGCTGCAAGTAAAGACACCACTAAAGAAAGCCTGATCTATGTGGGCTTGGGTACTGGTGTAGGGGGTGGTTTAATTAATGCGGGTAAACTGTTTTTAGGCCAACATGGTGTAGCAATGGAAATTGGCCATATGATTGTTGAGCCAAATGGCCGTCAATGTGGTTGCGGTAATAAAGGTTGCATGGAGCAATATGCTTCCGCTAATGGCGTTGCTAAAAGTTATTTTTTAGCCACAAAAAAACAACGCTCTGCTCAAGAGATCGCTAAACTTGCGCATGAAGGCGATGCCATGGCCATTAAATCCTATGATTTGGCTTCCAAAGTGTTAGCTCAAACGCTTGCTAATATTGTCAAAGTGCTTGATGTTAAAAACATAGTGATTGGCGGTGGTTTGATTGGCGCATGGCCATTAATGCAAAAAACCTTTAAACAACGTTTTGATGCGGATTTGATTCCTGTTTTGCGGGGTGACATAAAGGTTACTATATCAACCGCAGATGATAAAGCGGGGATGCTGGGCGCTGCCATGTTGATCATTTCGAAATAAATGCCTGTAACATTTGATAGTTTTGTAATAAATAGTTATAGAGTTAACTCTAATATTAAGTGAATTTTGTATATGGAAAACAAGGTTGAAATCTCAAACCACTAGCATTTTTACAATAAAAAAATAACAGGTTTATTTCAGCCCATTATAATCGGGCTGCCTGAGTATTGCCGAAGGCGTTGAAACGCGTGATGAACTGGCAGTGATTAAAGATTTAAAAATCAATTACGCACAAGGCTATTTATTGGGAAGGCCTTTGCCACAATTTCAATTTGGCCTTGCAGAAGACATAAAAGATTTATTAAATAAAAATACTATCAGTGTGCTAAATGACTTTACCAACACTAATGGTAAACAAGCAACAGTTACTAATTTAGTCACTTATCAGAGCGCAATTGATCAAACATCAACCAATGACGATGTTTATGAGATGTTTCAAAAAAATACTCAATTAAATTCAATTCCCGTTGTAAATAATAATAAACCAGTGGGTTTAATTAGCCGCTACAACACCATAGACAGGTTTGCGCAGCCTTATCAGCGAGAATTGCATGGCAAAAAAACTTGCACGCTATTTATGGATAGTCAGCCTATCATTGTGCAAAATACCATGACGATTAATGCATTGAGCGAGTTAATCATCAAGGCAGATCCGCAATATCTGATCAATGGGTTCATTGTGTTAAGCGGTGAAGATTATGTCGGCATGGGTAACGGACATAATTTATTGAGAGAGATTACTAATCTACAAATAAGCGCAGCCCGTTACGCAAACCCGCTTACTTTATTACCTGGCAATGTGCCAATTAACGCGCATATTGATCGCTTGCTAGAAAACGCGCAGCCTTTTGTGGCTTGCTATTGTGATCTGGATAATTTTAAACCATTTAACGATGCCTATGGCTACCGTCGTGGTGATGAGTTGATTCAATTTATCGGCCATTTATTAAGCCAAGTGGCTATTAACGAACAAGATTTTATCGGTCATATTGGTGGGGATGATTTTATTTTACTGTTTCAATCTGAACACTGGGAAAAACTTTGCTTAGATGCACTAGACACGATTGCTAAAGTAATGCCTGATTTTTATGATAGCAAAGATGTGGCTGCAGGCGGCATTATGGTTGAAGATAGACGTGGAGATACCAGTTTTTTTCCGTTTGGTAGCATGTCAATAGGCGCGGTAAAAGTGTTGCCCGAACATTTTAAAAGTCATCATGAAGTGGCAGGAGCCATGAGCAGAACAAAAAAAGAAGCGAAAAAAACGCCAGGCAATAGCTTATTTATTGATAGACGCAATAGTCATCAATAGATTAGTTTAGCTTTTTAAATCTGAGTTTAACTTTAATTGTTGATTTATCGCCCAGCCAACATGTTCGCGAATCAGCGCATTATCGTCATTTTCACGTAGCCTAAGCGCAT
Organism: Methylotenera sp.; assembly: GCA_043759515.1. GTDB lineage: Bacteria > Pseudomonadota > Gammaproteobacteria > Burkholderiales > Methylophilaceae > Methylotenera_A. The sequence goes on along the minus strand of JAYVLK010000024.1, from coordinate 36,743 downwards.
TCACAATTTCAATTGAATAATCTGCATTTCCCAATCCAACTGCAATATTACGTAGCCATTGGCTATAACCGATTCGATAAATAGCGCTCCCAACCATTTTTTGATTAAATTCAGCCTCCCTCCACTTAAAACATTCTAACAAGCTAATATTATCAAGACCATTTCTAACACGAAAATCAGGTTCTTGCGAAGTTTGCGCAAATTTGTTCCAAGGGCAAATTAATTGGCAATCGTCGCAACCGTAAACACGGTTGCCTATTAATGACCTAAACTCTACTGGAATAGCCGTTTTCAACTCTATAGTCAAATAAGAAATGCAACGCCTTGCATCTACCTCATAAGGTGCAGTGATTGCGCGTGTTGGGCAAATATCTATACAAGATGAGCAAGTACCACAATGATTAACGGCTTTTGCATCGATTGGTAGCGCTAAATTGGTATAAATTTCACCTAAAAAAAACCAAGAGCCGTGATTTTTATTAATGAGTAAAGTGTGTTTACCGCGCCATCCCAAACCAGATTTTTCAGCCAAAGCCACTTCAAGCACAGGCGCGCTATCTGTAAATACACGGCCTTCAAACTGATCCATTGTTTGGTTTTTAATATTAAGCTGGCTAGTTTCAAGTTTAATTTTGTCGCATAACACTTGCAGCTTTTGGCGCATCACTTTGTGGTAATCTCGCCCTAAGCTATAGCGCGAAATAAACGCTTGTTTTGAATCATTTATTACATCCCAGCTATTTTTGGCCGCTGGTGGCAAATAATCTAAACGTGCCGTAATAATGCGAATGGTGTTGGGCAATAATTGCGCAGGGCGTGTGCGCTTTGTGCCATGTTTTGCCATATAATCCATCTCACCATGAAACCCTTTTTTTATCCAAGCTTGATGCTGTTTTTCGGCAGAATTAAGGTCTGTATCAGTAATGCCAATTTCAGCAAAACCCAGTTCACGGCCCCAGCGCTTAATGTCAGCCGCTAAAGCTTCATATTCGTTAATGTTTGTTAATTGCATATAATGGATTTTAAACTTTATACTCACCCAGCAATAGTGTTAGATGATGAAGCTACTACGTTAAGTGTGGGCAGTCAATTTGCCGCTTGCCTGCAGCTGGGGTTAATTGTTTACTTGCACGGCGATTTGGGCGCGGGCAAAACTACTTTTACGCGCGGCGTATTACGCGGCTTCGGTTATACGGGCAAAGTAAAGAGCCCAACTTATACTTTGGTTGAAACTTACGATTTAAGCCAAGAATTAAAACTAAACATTGATCATGCAAGCTTTAATACTACCATTCATCACTTTGATTTATATCGCTTTATTGATGAGGACGAGTGGGAGGCAGCAGGGTTTAGAGATTATTTTAACGCAACTAGCATAGGTATAATCGAGTGGCCAGACAAAGCATTAAATCTGTTACCGCTGGCCGATATTGATGTGCGACTGACCATCATAAAAAATGCGAGAACGATTCAGTTTACAGCCAATACGCTTTTGGGTGAGCAATGTTTAAGCAAATTTTAAGACTTTTTATTTTGCTAGCCAGTGTAATGTTCAGTTTAACTGTCTGCTCATTAAGCAACGCTGCCAGCACTATTACCGCTGCACGCGTATGGCCATCTGATGATTACACTCGCATCACGCTTGAATCAAACACCCCAATTAAAAGCCAATTTTTAACGCTAAAAAATCCTGATAGGTTAGTGCTAGATATTGAAAATGTCGATTTAACGATTAGTTTGAAATCTTTAACTGACAAAATAACTGCCAGTGACCCTTATATCAAACAAGTCCGTGTTGCTAAATACAAGTCAAATGTGGTTCGTATTGCTATTGATTTAAAAGGTGAAGTTAAGCCCAACTTGTTTACTTTGCAACCTGCGGGCGAATATAAGCATCGATTAGTGTTAGATATTTATCCAGTAAATGATGCGTTGATGGCAATGCTAGGCAAAAGAAATGATGTAATCAATGCGAAAATTGGTAACGCCGATTCGCAAGCTGATTTGTCAATTGATCCAAACCTAAAGCCGATCGTAGAGCCATTGCCGCCTATTTCTGCAGATGGATCTGAAGTAATCACTGAACCGATTGTAGTACCAGCTGAAGTGATCAAATCTGAGCCTTTACAAAAGGCTGACTTGCCAACTAATGACAATAAAACGCCTCAAGACAAAACTATAACTGACCCTGTTAGTAATAAAACAGCTGAACAAAAAGCGCTTGAAGCCATACCAAGCGAGACTAAAGCCAGCGAAAATAAAACTATTGAGAATAAAACCAGTAAAGATGGCGCGCGCTTAATAACTATTGCAATTGATGCAGGCCATGGTGGTGAAGACCCCGGTGCGCGGGGCGCGAACGGTAGCCGCGAAAAAGAAATCACGCTAAATATATCTAAAAAATTAAAAGCCATGATAGACGCAGAGCCTAATATGCGCGGCATGTTAACGCGTGACGGTGATTTTTTTGTGCCACTAGGCATACGGGTTGTTAAAGCGCGTAAATTTAAGGCTGATCTGTTTATATCAATTCATGCAGATGCATTTACCAACCCGGCCGCGCGTGGTTCATCAGTTTTTGCATTATCAGAAAAAGGCGCAACCAGCGCCAGCGCGCGCTATTTGGCCAAAAAAGAGAATGAGGCTGACTTAATAGGCGGGGTGAGTTTGGGTGGCAAAGATCCGATGCTTGCTAGAACGCTACTGGATTTATCGCAAGCTGCAACCATTAACGATAGCTTAAAATTAGGCAAAGCGGTACTAGGGCATATTGGCGAAATTAATAATTTGCATAAATCACATGTAGAACAAGCCAGTTTTGCTGTATTAAAATCACCAGATATCCCGTCTATATTGGTTGAAACCGCTTTTATAAGCAATGTGGAAGAAGAGCGCAAATTAACCAGTGATAGCTACCAAGATAAACTAGCCGCGTCTATTTTAAGTGGTATAAAAAAGTACTTTGCCAGCAACCCGGCTTTGGCTAAAAACTAAGCTACATTAAAATAACGATTTATTCTTATAATTAAATATTGTGTGCGCTTGTTTGCGTCTATGCCACATATTTTATCAGTAGCGCTTTTTTACCAAATAATCCAACTCTTTTGCGGTTTGACCATAACCAGATTGCACCAATAAAGCCCGTGTGATGTATCGGCTTACTCGGCTACGCAAAGCTTGAATGTGCGGCGCATCAATAAATATTTGCGGAAACTTGATACTTAACCAAGCATATAAACTAATATTCTGGCCTAACACTTCTGCAGCTTCTAGATATTTAGGGCTGTTCGTTTCTAGCCATGCTGGTTTAATCGGCAAGTAGGTAATGGTATTGGAGCACACGTTTTTAAGGCAAAAAAGAAAGTAATCTCTTTCTATATTCACGTTAATAGAAATGGGTGCGCATGCAAAAATCCATTTATCTTTTAATGATAAATTGGGTGCTTGCCTATCAATTAATGCTGCTTGTACAGTTTGCGTTTGCAGGTTGCTCATTTCAAATAAGCCTTGATTTGTAACATCGAAACTAGCTAGCTCAGTTTTAAATATTCTGTTAGCCATATATTCTAAGCATTCCGCTAATTTGGCCGTATGTAAATAGGTTGCAATATTTTGTATCTGATCAAAATTTGGCGCGATGGGTAGCTTTTGCAAATTAGCAGAATCATCAGTTGCAAGCATGTGCTCCACATGAAACCGCTCGTCATCTTCCATCACATTCACAAAACCAGTTTCGTATATGCCAAATCGGCCTGCGCGCCCAGCAATTTGACGTACTTCAGTGGCATTTAATAATCGTTGTGCTACGCCATCAAATTTATGAATATTACAAAAAATTACGCGCCTAATGGGTAAATTCAAGCCCATACCAATCGCATCGGTTGCAATCAGTATATCGGCAGCGCCATTACAAAAGCGCTCCGATTCGTGCCTGCGTACCTCAGGCGATAATGCGCCGTAAATACTCGCTACGCTAAAACCCCATTGCCTAAATTTAGCCGAAAACGTCAGTACATCTTTGCGGCTAAATGCAATAACAGCATCGCCAATTTGCAATTGCGCTTTTAATTTAGGCAAGCTGTAACGCTTGCCACAAATTGTTTCATCTTCTAAAACTAGCGGTGTCATGCGTTGTAAGTGCGTAATCTCATGTGTTTCTTGTAAAGATTCGATTACTTTCAAGCAAATCGTTGTAACTGAATTTGCACCGCACACAAATACTTGCCTTGCAGGCACGCCTACCAGCGCATTGGTCCAAGCATTGCCGCGCTCACTGTCTTGCAACATTTGTATTTCATCAATAATGGCCACTTCTACGCGATTATTAGCATTCATCATTTCAATGGTAGATGCGGTGTGCTGCGCACCTGCAACGTAAATGCGCTCTTCACCTGTAATTAAGTTGCAAGGCACACCTGCAGCCATTAATTTATCGCGCACCTCCATCGCCAGCAGTCGTAATGGCGCTAAATAAACGCCAGATTGTGCTGCCATTAACACATTTAAGGCATGATAAGTTTTGCCAGAGTTGGTTGGCCCTACATAAAAATGATGATGTCGCTTAATTGCGCGCGCTAAGGGGTAACTTGCTGCAAAATCTAGGTGTTGCATATTTGTATTGTGTGAGATCAAGAATGGTGCAGAATTGTGGCGCAAAACAGTTAAAATATCACCTTAAAAATATGTCAAATATCATGTTGAAATCAATTCAATTACTGCCAGACCAGCTGATTAGCCAAATTGCTGCAGGCGAAGTAGTTGAGCGCCCAGCATCGGCATTAAAAGAGCTGCTTGAAAATAGCCTAGATGCGGGTGCTACCGCTATAAAAGTATGCTTATTGCAAGGCGGCATTAAGCAAATAAAAGTGACCGATAACGGTGCTGGTATAAGTCAAGACAATTTAAACATGGCGCTTAGACGACATGCGACTAGTAAAATATTTAGTATAGAAGATTTAGAGCGCGTGAATAGTTTAGGCTTTCGCGGTGAGGCACTGGCCAGTATCGCATCGGTTTCGCGTTTGCAATTAAGTAGCCGCGTGAATGATAGCAAACATGCTTGGCGTATTGCTGCAAATGGCAGCGAACACTTGCCAATTGAGCCAGCAGCACTTGATATTGGCACTATCATTGAAGTTAATGATTTATATTTTAATACGCCAGCACGGCGCAAATTTTTAAAAACTGATGCCACAGAATTTGGCCATTGCGAAACTGCTTTTGAGCGCGCAGCGCTATCGCGACCTGATGTGACCTTTACACTGCAACACAATGATAAAGTGCATGGCCATTATATGGCGGCCACACCAGCCAAACGTTTTAGCGAAATTTTGGGTACTGAATTTGCGGCAGAAAGCATTCAAATAGATGAAGATGCTGCGGACTTGCGACTATGGGGCGCAATTGCCAAACCTACATTTAATCGACACAACCGCGACGCGCAATTTGTATTTGTTAATGGGCGTTTTGTACGCGACCAGTTAATTGCACACGCAATCAAACAAGCTTATCAAGATGTTTTGCACCATGATAGACACCCTGCATTTGTACTATTTTTAACGCTAGACCCAAGCTTGATCGATGTGAATGTACACCCCAGAAAAACTGAAGTACGCTTTAGAGAAGGGCAGGCGATTCACCGATTTATTTATCATAGCTTAAATAAAAACCTTGCTATTCCTACAGGCATATCGAACGCGGCGACCGCAAGCCAGGCTACTTATAATCCTTTTGGGCAAAATGCATCCAATTTGCAATTTTCCAATTCTAATTATCCGCAATATCAAGCCCAAATTAACCTAAGCGCGCGTCAGCCAACTGCATTTTATGAAACTTTGTTTGGCAATGCTCAACAATTAAATCAACAGATTGCAAACCCAATGGCCGATAGAAATACGCTTGAAGGCAATACGCAAATTGATCCTGCAACACAATGCCCATTAGGTTTTGCAGTTGCGCAAATTCACGGCGTTTATATTTTAGCGCAAAATAATTCGGGCTTAGTGATCATCGACATGCATGCTGCGCACGAGCGCATTATGTACGAGCAACTCAAAAACGCGCTAGATCATAAAGCCATATCGATGCAGCCCTTACTAATTCCCTTTAGTTTTAATGCCGATAAGCTAGAAGTGGCTACAGTTAATGAGGAACAAGAAAATAATGCGAATAATTTAGCCCAATTAGGATTTGATATTGGCATTTTATCGCCCAATACACTCGCTGTGCGCGCAGTGCCAACCATGCTACAAAATGCTGACGCGGTGCAATTAGCCAGAGATGTGCTAAAAGATTTGCGCGAATACGGTGCTAGCCGTGCGTTAACCGAGCGCAGAAACGAACTATTAAGCACCATGGCTTGCCACGCCGCTGTACGCGCCAATCGAGTACTCACCGTGACTGAGATGAATGCTTTGCTACGCGATATGGAAGCGACGGAAAGGTCTGGCATGTGCAACCATGGCCGCCCGACGTGGTTTCAAGTGAGTATGGGTGATTTAGATAAGATGTTTATGCGGGGTAAATGATTTAAACATGTCTATTTCAATATCAACTTATCAGCATAATATTGAGCATTTTTTTAATGAAAAACTCTCTGAAATTGACTTTTTTCTTGATGCGCTAACAAACAACTACGTTTTGTATAAATCAACTCCTATACCTCGCGATATTAAACATTTGTATATATCTAATTTTTTGTTCTCTGCAATATTGAATGCTTTGTTTTCTCAATGGGAAATTGTCAAGCTAACGATACAGTTAGAAAACCATATTAATGCAAAGGAAATTAATGCTGGTTTGGTGGGAGACCATAAATTAGAGAGTAAATTATTTCATTTCAATGACTACTTTAAACCTACAATCACAGACAGTTTTGAATGGTTCAAATTTTTAAAAAATGCTAGAAATGCATCTAGTCATGACGGCACAATAACCTTAAATGGTGGGTCTGGTGATGAATTTAGATTTTCCAGCGATATCTGCAGATATAAATTTGATAAAGATTCAAAAACTTTTATTTTAATGAGCGCAGATTGCCCATCGGGCTGCGCAGTAACTGCAATCATTACTATGTGCTTAATATTAATCCCCTTATTTGAAAAAAAACTAAAAACATTAAACTCACCTGATTTGAGTATGAGTGAGATTATTAAGGAAAATATTAAACTTAGTAAATTCATGCCCCCTGAAATGATGAAATTAGTGTTAGCGTCAATTGATGATAAGCTGCTTAATTGCTTAGACAATATTGAAACAACAATAAATGTAGAAAAATTTTCTTCAAAATATAAGAAAACATTAGATTCAAAATTTGTAAGCAATTAACATATTCAAATTAACTGGCAAGTAAATTTGATTTAACGTACGTAATAACGTACTATTATTTTTTAATTTGCGGAGTTTTCAAATGCAAACATTATCTGCCAGCCACGCCCGCACTAACTTATATCGTTTAATTGATGAAGCCAGTGCAACACATCAGCCAATAGTTATCACTGGCAAGCGTGCAAACGCTGTATTGGTTTCACTTGATGATTGGTCGGCCATTCAAGAAACTTTGTTTTTGGTGTCAATCCCCAATATGCGCGAATCTATCCGCGAGGGAATGAATACGCCAGTAACAGAGCTTGCAACTCAGCTTGATTGGTAAGCCAGTTTGATTGATAAACCAGCATCGCAATATCAACTTCTTTACACCAAAGCCGCACAAAAAGATGCAAAAAACTTGAAGGCTGCAGGGTTAAAAGACAAAGCTTTGCAGATATTCAATATCATTGCAGAAAACCCATTTCAAAACCCACCACCTTATGAAAAGCTTATTGGCGACTTGGCAGGTACTTATTCTAGGCGCATTAATATTCAACATCGCTTAGTGTATCAAGTGTTAGAAGATAAAAAAATGGTGAAGGTGTTGAGAATGTGGACGCATTATGAGTAAGCAATTTGTCTGATTTAGCGCAACAATTTCCACCAGCAATATTTCTAATGGGTCCAACCGCCAGTGGCAAAACTGGCGCGGCGGTTTATTTGCATTCCAAGTTACCCGTTGAGATCATTAGTGTAGATTCTGCTTTAGTGTTTAAAGACATGAACATTGGCACGGCCAAACCAGATGTAGAAACGCTAGCAATTGCGCCACATCATCTAATTAATATTATTGAACCGACAAGCGCGTATTGTGCAGCAGATTTTAGAAGTGATGCACTAAAACTAATGGCGGAAATTACTGCGCGAGGCAAAATCCCCTTACTGGTTGGCGGTACTATGTTGTATTTTAAAGCCTTAGAAAACGACTTGAGTGGCTTGCCACCAGCTAACCCAATTGTTCGCGCTAGGCTAGATGCACGCGCTGCATTAATCGGCTGGCCAGCCATGCATGAAAAATTAGCATTAATTGACGCAGAAACAGCCGCTCGCTTGCAACCCAATGACGCACAACGCATTCAACGTGCCTTAGAGGTGTTTGAAATTACGGGCGAAAGTATGTCTAGCTTATTTAAAAAACAAACTAATGAAGCTTTGCCATATCGAGTATTAAAAATTGGCTTGCTACCAAGCGATAGAAAAGTGCTGCATGAGCGGATTGAAGCGCGTTTTGAGGATATGCTAAAACAAGGTTTGATAGATGAAGTGAAATATTTGTTGGTCAAATATCCACAACTTACGCCAGACTCAACATCCATGCGTTGTGTGGGCTACCGACAAACGCTTGAGCATTTAAGTGGCGATTACAATGCGCAAGAATTACTTAATCGAGGCATTTTTGCAACTCGCCAGCTTGCAAAGCGCCAATTGACTTGGTTAAGAGGTATGGATGATTTGTCAGTACTAGACTGTTTAAGGGGCGATTTAAATCATCAGATTTTACGAAAAGTGACAGAATTTTTGGCTTGAGCTAAAAACAAGCTAGCTAAATCATTTCAAGTTCGTCATTCTGGCGTAGGCCAGAATCCAGACAACTATCAATGTTAGCCGTGCTTACTTGCTAAAAATAATAGTGACTGCATAGTGCCATAGATTCTGGCCTGCGCCAGAATGACGTGCAGAATGATGTGGTAGTTTAAAACTTTTAGCAGGCAGGCTTGATTTTGCTTAAGCTACTTTAATTTTTCACAAAATAAGTTAAAGCTGCGCAATTCTATTTGCAGCTTCCACACATTCATCCAAACTTGCCACTAAGGCTAAGCGTATAAAGCCTGCGCCTGGGTTAATGCCATGGGCATCTCGCGCTAATAAGCTACCTGGCAAAACAGTAATATTTAAATCACGATAAAGCTTTAATGCAAAATCTGTATCAGAAACTGCGCTATCTTTGATTTTTGCCCACAAGTAAAAAGCGGCATCTGGCATTTCAATGTCAAAAACATCGGTTAATAATGGCGTAACTGTTTCAAACTTTTGCGCGTATAAACGGCGATTTTCAATCACATGCGCTTCATCGTTCCACGCAGCGATTGAGGCCATTTGCACGGCTGGATTCATGGCAGAACCGTGATAAGTGCGGTAGTGCAAAAATTTGGCGATTATTTTGGAATCTCCAATGGCATAGCCAGAACGCATACCTGGCACGTTTGATCGCTTTGACAGCGAACCGAATACGATTAAATTTGACAGGTTACGACCCAATAAATGGGCGGCTTGCAGCACACCTAATGGTTTATTAGTTTCATCAAAATAAATTTCTGAATAACATTCATCTGCAGCAATCACAAAGCCGTATTTGTCTGATAATGCAAATAGTTCACCCCATTGTTCAAGCGTCATCACCTTGCCCGATGGGTTTCCCGGGCTGCACACATAAACTAATTGAGTGCGGTTTAGCACATCTTCTGGCACAAGGCCAAAATCCATTGCGTGATTATTTTCAGGCAGGGTGTTTAAAAAGTAGGGTGTTGCACCTGCCAACAAGGTGGCACCTTCGTATATTTGATAAAACGGGTTAGGGCATATAACCATTGGGCTAGGTTTTGTGCGGTCAATTACTACTTGTGCGATCGCAAATAAAGCCTCGCGACTACCAATCACAGGTAAAATCTCAGTTTGCGCGTTAAGCATCGGTATGGAATAACGCCGCGTTGCCCAATTAGCAATCGCCTCGCGAAGCGGCAAAACGCCCAAAGTAGTCGGGTAAGTCGCTAAGCCGTTTAGATTGTCAATTAGCGCATTTTTAATAAGCTCTGGCGTTGCATGTTTAGGCTCGCCGATGGACAAATTAATATTACTTAATACCAGATTAGGTGTCACACCTGCGAATAATTGGCGTAAGCGTTCAAACGGATAGGGCTGTAATAGATTTAATTGTGAATTCATGCCGTCATTATAATTTAGCTTATAGCAAATGAGTAAGCGCTTAAGTTACTAATAAGCCATTATTAATAAGCCATTATAAATAAGTTGTTAATATAGAAATTTTTAATAACATTGCCATTAATAAGTTATCAATCACTGAGCGATATTTAATAGTTTGTTTTATTGGAATAAAGCTTGAGCAAACATAAACAACATTATCTAGCCATATTTGGCCTATTATTTGGTGCACTAAGTTGGGGTGTTATTTGGTATCCCTATCGCTTATTAGCAGAATCTGGTGTTTCTGGCGTAGTTTCTAGTTTTTATACATATTCTATAGCCCTTATTTTAGGTGCTATGGTGTTTGCGAAACATTGGCGCGGTGTTACAAAGCTGCCTAAAAAAGTGCTTTGGTTGTGCTTTGCTGCAGGATGCACTAATTTAAGTTATGTGCTTGCAGTGATTGATGGTGAGGTGATGCGGGTAATGCTGCTATTTTATTTATCGCCATTATGGACATTGATTCTTGCGCATTTTTGGCTAAAAGAATCCATTTCAAGAGCGGGTTATTTGTCTATTGGCATTAGCTTGCTGGGCGCCTATGTGATGCTGGCAGATCCCTTTGGTCGCAATTCTAGTTTTTTACCTTTACCGCAAAACCAATCAGAATGGCTGGCATTAATTGCGGGCATTGGCTTTTCATTTACCAATGTAATCACGCGAAAATCAACCCACTTAAGCTTGGCAGCAAAATCAATGTTGGTGTGGGCGGGGGTTGCAAGCATGGCCTTGTTGTTAATGCCATTTTTAAACGGTGATTTTTTAGCATCTGATTTTATGGCGCCTGATTTTTTTAAATCTAGTTTGCTCACACCTAGTTTTTTTACATTAAAACATTGGTTAATGATGGGTTTAATTGCATTATTGTTAATGGTAGCCACCATATTTGTGCAATATGGCGTCACGCAAATTAGCGCAGCCCGTGCATCGGTCATATTTTTATTTGAGCTTATTGTGGCTGCAATTGCGTCATATTATTTAGCTAACGAGGCCATGGTGCTAAATGAGTGGCTAGGCGGAATATTGATTATTATAGCGGGCTTAATCGCTACGTTTAATCATGCAGATTAACTTAAATTAACTATTAAATCGCATCAATGACCAAAACCACCAACTGAGCCTTCAGCTGCAAAACGAATTTTTAGCGACAAATCATTTCGTGAATCAGCATTATTTAAAGCATGATCTTCACTAATTTTGCCATTACTAAATAATTTAAATAAAGATTGATCAAATGTAATCATGCCAATGTCGTTGCTATCAGCCATGATTTCTTTCATTTCACCTAATTTTTGTTTAACGATCAGCTCAGCAATATAAGGCGTGTTAATCATGACTTCTACTGCTGCGGCACGTTTTTGCGTTTTAGCGGGTACAAGCCGCTGTGAAACAATGCCCACTAAATTAAGCGATAGCCCCAGTAATAAACCATGTTTTGCGTCAGTTGGAAAGAATGAAATCACGCGCTCAAGCGCTTGGTTAGCGTTATTGGCATGCAATGTGGCTAAACATAAATGGCCGGTTTCAGCGTAAGCAAGCGCTTGTTTCATGCTTTCCATATCGCGCACTTCACCAATTAAAATCACATCAGGCGCTTGGCGCATGGCATTTTTAAGTGCGTTATCAAAACTTAAGGTATCAATACCCACTTCGCGCTGGTCTACTATCGATTTTTTGTGACTATAAACAAATTCAATTGGGTCTTCTATGGTGACAATATGCCCAGTTTCATTCGCATTACGATAATCGATCATAGAAGCCAAGCTAGTTGATTTGCCAGAGCCAGTAGCGCCTACCATTAATATTAACCCGCGCTTACGCATGATGAGTTCTTTAAGTATTGGCGGCAAACCTAGCTGCTCAAAGCTTGGTATTTCAGTTTTAATATGGCGTATCACCATGCCAACCTCACCGCGTTGGCGAAAAACATTTACCCTAAAACGGCCAATATCTTTACGCCCAATGGCAAAATTACATTCTAGTATTTTTTCAAATTCTGCTATTTGGTCAGCACTCATAATCGAATAAGCGATCTCTTTTACCATGCCAGGCGCCATTAGCTGGCTATTAACGGGTAGGGTTTCGCCCTCAATATCAATGTGAATAGCAGCATTGGTGCTAAAAAAAAGATCAGACCCGCCCTTATCAGTCATAAATTTTAGTACTGGGGTAATATCGATAGCTGCCATGATTTTTCTCGTTTTGGTTGACTTTGTAATTATTTGGAAAAGATGTTTTTATTTTTACAGCTAAAAACTAAAGCAATTAACTAACCCAAAACTTTAACATAAAGCTTAATTAATTTGCTTATGTAGCTGCATTTTCTAAGTATAAGCTCACTGGCTTAAAGTGCTAGCCTGCACCTTAACTTCAACTTTTACAAAATATGATTGCCAAATTTGCTGATAAATGTTCTCAATATTTTTGGCAAATCGACTTGGGTTATATAAATCTGTTTTTTCAATTTCGTTATTTAAATGCTTTTTTATCAGCTCAAGTTTTTGTGCATCTTTAGCCAATTCAATGGCTTTGGCTTCATATTGGGCTAAATCTTGCGTAATTAAACTTGGGCAATTTAGTTGATTTAATAAGCTAGCTGCCACCCGCGATGCAAGCGTCTCGCCCATGCAAGTTAGCACAGGTAGTTGCATCCAAAGCGCATCGCTAGCCGTGGTGTGCGCATTGTAGGGCAGGGTGTCTAAAAATAAATCAGCATGAACATGGCGAGCTAAGTGATCTGCAATGCTTACACGAGGCGCAAAAATCAATCTGTCTTTGCTAATGCCCAATTGGGCGGCAGCTGCTTGTAGATTATCTTTAGCCCAGCGATTGCAATCTAGTAGCCACAACACACTATTCGGTGTCGCATGCAAAATGCGCATCCATGCTGCAAAAACAGTTTCGGTGATTTTAAAGCTTTGGTTAAAACAACAAAAAACGAAAGCGTCTTCGGGCAACTGATTAGCAGTTTTTGTAGTGGATTTACCTATTGGACGTGTGCTGTCGTTTGGCTGATAACAGGGCAAATAAATCACTTGCTCGCTAAAATCAGCCTCATCAGGCGCAATTGTTACATCGGCAATAATGTAATCAAATAATGGTGAAGACTGTGGATTTGCCGTGGTTAAATCTGTTGTTATGCAACCCATGCTGCCAGGGTAACCTAACCAGTTAATACAAACGGGTGCAGGTTTTAAGGCAATAATGCTAGTTCGGCTAGATTGTGTGTAACCCGTTAAATCAACCAGTATATCAATACCATCAGCATTGATTTTTCTTGCCGCATCAATATCGCTTAATAAACGAATATCGTTAAAGTGGTTAAATGCTTTTTCTAAACGCTTGCGCGCTAAGCTTTTATCATTAATGCCGTAAGAATAGGCAAATGTCTCAACATTGGTTTTGTCACTGCTTTTACCACTGCTTTCTAATAGCTCTGTCACTAAAAACGCCAGCGGGTGTAATCTAAAATCGGCCGATAAGTAGCCTATTTTTAGCTTGGTTTTACCAATTTTCTTGGTTTTGTCAATTTGCTTGGCTTTATTAAAACAAAATGTTTCGCGCTGATTTAATAAGGGCGCATAAAAATTATTTGCCCAATTGGTAGCACACTGTTTTTGCTCCTGCATGTTGGTTCCTGGCATCGCCAAAAACGCAAAAGGTGAAATTTGTGCGTGCGGCTGCGTTTTAACCCATTCACGTAATTGAGTAATTTCGCTAGTTAAATCTTGCCAATCGCAAATATGCTGTTTTTGATGCACTAAATGCGCTAATGCATGATGCAAGTTTGGGTTAATTGCTAACGCGTATCTGTAGCTGGCAATGGCTTTGTCTAGTTGACCTAATTCGCGCTGCACATTGCCACAATTATTGTGGGTGTCTGCGTCATTTGGGTTGTAACGAATCGATTGCAAATAGCTATATAGCGCATCTCGCGGTTTGCCAAGCTCGCGCTGCGCATTGCCTAAGTTATACCAATTAATCGCATTATTACTTTGGTAATCAAGCGATTCTTCAAAGCAAGCTTGCGCTTGTGCAAATTGACCAATTAAATGAGATTGATTGCCAAGCGCCTGCAATGCATAACATAAAGCGTTTTTTGCCGCTTGATTGGTTTTAAGCACGCGCATAATGCGCCTAAAATAACCTGCCGCTTCTTCATAACGGTGTAGTTGTACACATAAATTGCCACAATTAATTTGTGCATCTAAATCTTTTGGGTTTACTAATAAGGCTTGCTGATAGCTTTTAAGCGCCGTTTCAGGGTTAATGTTTTGCATGGCAGTATTTTAATTGAAACAACCTAATAAAGCGTAGCTGCAAGCTGTTTTAAACCCATTTCTTTTAGTAAAAATCGGCTAGGATTTAATTGGCTAAGTAATGAATTGTCTAAAAAGGTATCTTGATTCGTAACAAAAGTAGGTTGCTGTGTCATTGCTAACTGCGCAACCAGCTCTCCACATATTGGCGCGGTAATCATGCCTTTTGAGCCGTGGCCTGCATTAACAAATAAGCCGTTTAACCAAGGTAAGCTGGTAGGGTTGGCGTTGTATCGCGGCGGATTCATGCGCAAAATTTCTTCATCTAACATTTGCCCAGCCAGTGGCAAGTAATCTTGCGTTTGGCTACGCCAAGCCACGCGACCATTTAAATTTTTATCTAAAATTGAAGCATGAATTTTGGGTGAAATTTGATGTAAAGCTTGTAAGTTAGTGTATGTGTCGATCGAACTTAAACGTGGGTTAATATCGTTTGGCGCATAAGTTGCGCCAATGCTATGCAAACCATCTACCGCTGGGCTGCAATAATGTGTGCCGCAAATAATTGTTTTAAGCGCTTGGCTGCTTGTATTTTGTTTAAAATAATTAACTTGGCCACGCACGCTAGTCAATAAGGCTGATTGGTAAACTAAAAATTGTTTAATGTCATTTGCATTACAAATCACCACGATATCAGCCATAAGATTGGCTGTAGATTCAGCGCCATCTTTGGTTTTAATTAGCCAATGATTTGCCGATTTTTCAATTGTTAATACTTGAGTGGATGTAAGTAATTCAATATTTGGCAAGTTTATTAATGCAGCACAAAAATCTGCAGGCTTTACCCAACCAGCTTTGGCGCAAAGTAACCCACCAGTTTTAAGCGTAATACCAGCAAGCTCGCTTGCTTGATTTGCAGTTAATAATTGTAATTGCAAAGCATTAGCTTGGGCAGCAATAGCCGTTTGCCTTGCACTCTCACGCGCATCAAAAGCCAATTGAATTTGCCCGCACGCATTAAAAAATTGATTTGAATCGGTCAAGCTATTTAATAAATCAATTGTAAAGGCAAAGCCTTGCATGGCAAGCTTACTTTGCGCAGTATCAATTTTGCTTAATTTTGGGTACAAAGTGGCTATTTTGTTACCCGATGCGCCCTGTGCGAATTTTTCTTGGCGTTCAATAAGTGTAACTTTTACACCACGCTTGGCCAGCGCATATGCAGTGCTGCAACCTGCAATGCCAGCACCAATCACAATGGCGGTAGTCATAAAAGTTTGCTTTCTAACTGGTTATCGGCAATCAAACTAGTTGTTCATTCGTTATTATTAATCACTTTATCTGTAAAAATGCCACTTAACATTTCGCGCTTTTTACCATAGCCTTTATGCTTAGTGCAATTAAAGCCAGCCGCCTGCAAGCCACGCCTAACATAGCCCGCACTGGTAAATGTTGCAAAGCTGGTATTAACAGTAGATAGCCGAGCAATTTGCTCAAACACTTTTTGTGACCACATCTCTTGATTTTTGGCAGGCGCAAAACCATCCAAAACCCAAGCATTCGCGGTTTGGTCAATTGCGGTTAAGCCGTCTTTAACATCGCATGCCCACAAGCTAAGCTTTATGTGGCCTGCAGCCATATTAAAATGGTTGTAATTTGGTTTAAGATGCACATATTGCTGAATTAATTCTTGCGAGATAGCAGAAAATTGCGGCCATAAGGCTTGTGCACGGGCTAAATCAATTACATTAAGCGGGGTTTTTTCAATGCTTATAAATTGTAGCTTGGCGTTTACAGGTGCAAATTCTAGCCAGCAATTGGCAATCGCTAAAAAATTTAAACCAGTGCCAAAGCCAGTTTCTATAATGGTAAACGTTGATGTAACCGATAAAGTTTCTATTTTTTTAAAGCGCTCGATCAAGTTATTTTTGTCAATAAAAACAAACTGCGTTTCTTGCAAGCCATCATCAGTTGAAAAGTAAACATCATTAAAATCAAGCGAGTAGGGCACATTATTGCGCCATTCAAGATTAGCATACTGCATATATTAACGGTTTTAAAGTAGTCGTTATGTTAATAAACCTGATTTTAAAAGCCTGGTTTTAAAAGCTTGGTTTTAAAAGCTTGGTTTTAAAAGTCTATTCTTTAGGTTAGGCATAAATGACAGGTATTTAAATAAGCGCAGCTCTACGATTTTCAGGTTTTACTAACAATAAATGCATGTCGCCCAATACGCGCTCTGCAAAACCACCCTCGCAATAGCATAAGTAAAACTCCCACATTTTTATAAACTCTTCCGAGTATCCAAGGCTACGCACTGCATTAATATTAGCGAAAAAATTCTCGCGCCAAATGCGTAAAGTAGTTGCGTAATGCGGGCCAATATCTTCAAGATCAAATATGCGCATATCCGTCATTTTGGTGGCGCTAGTTAATAATGCAGTTACTGACGGAATATTTGAGCCTGGAAAAATATAACGCTGGATAAAATCGACACTGTTTTTAGCAGAATCATATCTTTGATCGGCAATGGTGATGGCTTGAATAAGTGCCATGCCATTTGGTTTTAATAAATGGCTCACCTTTTTAAAATAAACATCGTAAAATTGGTGGCCAACTGCTTCTACCATTTCAATTGAAACTAACTTATCAAATTCACCTTCTAAGTCTCTGTAATCATTTAATAATAATGTTATTTTATCTTGTAAATTTTCTGCAACAACACGCGCGTTTGCCTCATCAAATTGTTGTTGCGATATGGTAGTTGTAGTCACTTTACAACCATAATTTTTGGCTGCATAAATAGCAAAGCCACCCCAGCCAGTGCCAATTTCTATCACATGGTCACTTGCTTTTAAATCAAGCTTTTCGCAAATCATGTGTAATTTAAGGCTTGATGCGGCCTCTAAACTACAATCGGTTGGGTTAAAAACGGCAGATGAATACATCATTTTGGAATCAAGCCAAAGTTTAAAAAAATCATTGCCTAAATCGTAATGAGCAGCAATGTTTTTGCGGCTACCATCTTCAGTATTGCGGTTTAGCCAATGTAAAACTTTTAATAAGGGTTTTGATAACCATTGAAACCCTCCTTCAAGCGCATCCATTACCCCTTGATTAGCTGCCATAATGCGCACAACATTAGTTAGGTTATCAGTCTGCCAATAACCCAGCATATAAGCCTCACCCCCGCCAATGCTGCCGCCAAAGGCTATCTCGCCATAAAAATGGGCATCTAATATTGTGATTGTGGCTTTAATACTTTTATTTTGCCCATAAACCTTTGCATGACCATTTTCAATAATGGTTAATTGACCAGTTACTAATTTTGCAAGCCTTGCTAAAACTTGATTGCGCGCGTAATTTTGTATCCATTTAGATTTTTTAGCGCCAGATTTGGCTACAGTTTTTAATTTAAGCGCGCTAGTTAAGGTTTCTTGTGTCATGTCGTTTCGTTTTATCAATTAAGGATGTGAGTAAAAAGGCACGCGTTTGCACATCAACAAAAATGCGTTCCAGTAAATACCAGCAACTACTTTAATGGTCATAAAAGGGTAGCTAAATAATGCTTTGTTTAATGTGGTAGCACTTATTTCTTGGCGTTGTAGCGCAAGAGTTGCGTTAAATAATTCAATATTTTCTTGGTAATTTTTCATGTGCACTAATATCTGCTTGTCACTAAATTTAAACCCCCATTCGTATTGAATATCCATGGGCATAAATGGCGAAACATGAAATTGTTTGTTTAAGTTAAATGTAGTCAGATCGCCATTTTGAGTGTGTTTATTTTTTTTTTCTTTAGCAAAATCATGCACATAAGCATGATCTTCACCCCAAGGCGTATTGGTTATATGCGTAACGATAGCTTGCAAATTTAAACCATTGATATCAAAGCAATAATAAAAGCTTACTGGGTTAAAGCAATGGCCAAAATAGCGCATATTGGTTAGCAAGCATATACGGCCTTGTGGCGCTAAACCAGTTTGCGTTAATACTAATTCGCTGATTTCGTCTTTTAACGATTTACTCGGGTCGCCATAATAATCAGTACGTTTAAAACTGGCAATATTGGATTTTTCATATGACCAGAATCGACTATTTTCAAAAATAAAAGGCAATTCATCTAAGTCAAGATACATCATAAATGCACGATATTGAAAGCTATGCGCTTTTGTTGCTTTAATATTAGCTTGTGCAAACTCGGCTTGTGCAAACCGCTGGTGGCATACATTGCCTCTATAAATAGCGCTATTCAAAAGTTAAGTTAGCCTGTTGGCTAGCCTCAAAGTGCTTTAATGCAGCTTGTGCACTCATCACACCATCTTCGTGAAAACCATTTCGCCAATAGGCACCCGCATAGCTTGTGCGGTTATGTCCGCTTATTTCTGCATGCCTAGCTTGTGCTGCCGCGCCTGCGATAGTAAATACTGGGTGCGTGTATTTAAGGCGTTTAATCACTTTTGCTGGATTAATAAAATCAGTATGATTAAGTGTGACTAAAATAGGTTGCGGTGAGCTAATACTTTGCAAAATATTCATGTTGTAAGTGACCAATACCTTATCGGACGGCTCTTTTGTAACATGATAATTCCACGCAGCCCAAGCAAGCTTACGTTTGGGTAATAAACTAATGTCATGATGCAAATAAACCGTGTTTTCTTGATAAGGAATCGCGCCTAAAATATTGCACTCAAGTTGTGTACTGTTATCGTTGAGTAATTTTAGTGCTTCATCGCTGTGGCAAGCAAAAAAAACATAATCAAACGTTTCTTCATCACCATTTTTTGGTTTTATTTTAACGCAATCTGCACTGCGTTTAACACTAACTATTGGCGTATTAAGCCTAATTTTGTGTTTATATGCCGCGCTTAATTTTTCTACGTATCTGGCAGAACCACCCGTAATAGTGCGCCATTGTGGGCGATTATTCACAGTTAACATGCCGTGGTGATGGAAAAACCGCACTAAAAAGCGTGCGGGAAAATCCATCATTTTTGCAGCATCTGTTGACCATATAGCCGCACCCATTGGCACAATATATTCATTAATAAATGCAGGTTTATAGCCATTTTTAGCTAAGTAATCGCCTAACTTAATTTCATCATTTGATTCTAACAAAGCAACAGATTCTTTATTAAAGCGCAAAATGTCACGAATCATGCCATAAAATTTAGGCTTAAATAAATTGCGGCGCTGTGCGAATAAGCTATTTAAGCTGGTGCCATTATATTCAAGCCCAGTTGCATCATTACGCACACTAAAGCTCATCTGGCTTGGTTGCCAAGCCACGTTTAGTGAATCCAACAAGTTAATAAAATTGGGATAAGTGCGGTCATTAAACACAATAAAACCAGTATCAATGGCGTAACTTTTGCCAAACGCTTCAATATCGTGCGTATGAGTATGTCCGCCAATATGACTATTGGCTTCGAATACCGTAATATCGTGTTTTTGGTGCAAGTAATGCGCGAGCGTATTGCCTGCAATACCGCTACCGATAATGGCTATTTTCAAGTAAAAAGCTTTCTAATTTTTATGGGCTGGATTTTTGAAACTAATTCTTAAAACTAATTCTTATAATTGGATCTTTAAAGCTGAATTTTTTAAAATTAAATCTTTAAAACTAAATTTTTTTAGCCAAGCCATAAAGTACGACTATTTATATTGTTTAGATTCGCGAATCTGAACTGGTACTTTACGCAAATCCCAAATTAGCCCAAGCGCAGCTAGCACGCGTAAACCGTAGTAGGTAAGATCAAGCTCCCACCAGTAAAACCCTTGAGAGGCAGAGCCTGGGTAGTGATGATGGTTGTTATGCCAGCCTTCTCCTAAGGTAAATAGGGCGATAATAAAATTATTGCGGCTGTGATCACGCGTGGCGTAACGGCGCCTGCCCCAAATGTGAGCTAACGAATTCACACTAAAGGTGGCGTGGTACAGCACAACAGTTGAGATAACAAAGCCCCACACTAGTAATTGCCAGCCATTGGTATGTAATTGCGGCGCAATATTTTCTAGTAAAACACCCAAGCCAAATATACTTAACGCGAAAATAAATGGCACAAGCACATCAAAACGATCAATAAAACGTAGCTCTGGGTATTTTGCTAGCTCTTTAACACGATCAAACTGGGTAGAAAAATTAGCGCGCGATAAAAACCAGCCAATATGACTCCACAAAAAGCCATGTTGAACGGGCGAATGGGCGTCATCTTGTTCATCAGAATGCGCGTGGTGATGGCGGTGGTGGCCAGCCCACCATAGTGGCCCGCGTTGTACTGCAGTAGCACCCAAGACCGCAAAAATAAATTGCCCAGCGCGCGAAGTTTGAAACGCTTTATGCGCAAAATAGCGGTGGTAAAAACCAGTGATTGCAAACATTCTCACCACATATAGCACGATTGCAAACGTAACTGCAAACCAGCTCCAGCCCACCCAGATTAATGCAAAACACGCTAAGTGAATTAGCACAAATGGAATAACACGATAAAAATCAATGCTTATGGAAGCCTCATCGCTATTGATTTGCAAAGCATTGGCTGTAAAATTGTTTACATGATCTAGTCTATTTGATTTGGCTTCATTTTTTATTAAATCTACTTGGTAATGATTTTCTGCAATCGCTTTTATTGCAATCTTTTTTTCAAAAGTGTTACTTTTAATAATCTTGCTATTCTCAACAAGTTCATTATCAAACCAGCTTAATACAGTTGCAAATACGGTGCGCTTTGCTGACATTTATTCTAAACCTTTAGTTAATATATGTTTTTAATTGTTTGAACTTATTGCTTTTTTTGCAGGCCTTTTTGCGGTACTTTACGCAATTTAGAAATATCGTAGCCGTAACTAGTAATAAGGTCTGTCATATCCTTATATTGGGCATCTGTTATTTGCGGGGTTCGCGCCATAATCCAAACGTAATCACGCGCATTTCGCGCAATAATCACTCGTTGATATTCTGGGTCTAGGTAAGTAATCAAATACTCGGCTTTAATAGGCCAAATAAACTGCATGCCCCACACAGCGTTGCCTGTGTTGGGTCTAACAAAACCCTTGGGGCGATATGTTTTCACAGGCCCATCAGTTGCCCCTTTGTTAAAAGTAAAAGTGGTCGCTATAGTGCCATCACTATTTAACTCATAATTTTCAATCGCGTTGTAAGACTCGGTTTCAATAATGGTAGGTATTACCGCGATCACATACCAATCACCCATAAATCGCGGTAAATCGACTTGCTTTACAGTATTAATTTTTGTAGCAATTCCATCCATTTTGTTTCCTATGCAAGAGGCTAAATTTAAGCCAACTAATGTTAAAAGTAATACTTTAGTTCTAAATCCTAACATACTGGTTTACCTCAATTTATATGTAATATTATAGCCTTCTGTAGTAGTAGATTTTAGCCCAACCCATTCATTTTTAAGGTTGTACCAAAGTTCAAGATTCAATTTATTTTTACCATTTAACGCGCCTATAAGCTTGTAATGCATGGTTTCTATTAATTTGTCTTTAACCAATATCGGTTCGTCATTCAACTTTTCAGTAATTATGTTTAAATAATCTGCATTTTGTGGGTTTAATAATTTAGTTTGTTCTAAAATTTTTGGGTTCCAATAAGCAAATGTCATTACGCAATTGGGGAAAACCTCACTAGATTTGGCGTTTAATAATTGCAATGCGCCAGTTGCGCTATCGGCTTTAACTTGCGTGATGATTTTATTTTCAATAGTTTTTGTCTCTAAACTGGTTAAACATCCGTTTTTCCAGTGCTCAATTGCGGTGTGATCGTACTTATAAGCATCAATAAACAACACTTTTACATTAAATGTTGCGCGGCTGGTCATAATGTTGTTATTTAAATTAAACGTATGCTTGCCAATTTTATTTTTGTCTAGATATACGTCAAATGCCCAATCTTGCGCATTTGCACCCTTAAATGCACATAACAACGCAATGCCTAGTAAATATTTTTTCATTAACTACCCCTAAGTTTCTAATGCAATTTATTTACAATTACTGTTTACAGTGCATAATTTTTATTGCTCATGTTTTATTTGTTTATGTTTAAACCAAGGCAAAAAAGCATTGGTGTTCATTATGTATCTTGCATAATCTGGGCGACGCTCAGTAATGGTACTTTCCAGCAAGCTTACGCCGCTTATTTTTAGTAACAATATTGTCATTAACACAGGTGAAATAATCGCCCACCAAGCATTGCCAGCTAATGCAAACAAGTAAAACGCCCACCAAATACAACACTCGCCAAAATAATTGGGGTGTCGGCTAAATTGCCATACACCAGTTGTAAGCACTTTGCCTTTATTGACTGCTTTTGCTTTAAATTGACTAAGCTGTAAATCGGCTAGCGTTTCCCAAACCAAACCATAAGAAAACAGTATCAAAGCAACATAATCTAGCCAATTAAGTGGATTAAGCGCACTAATCGCAGCATGTAGCGAAACTGAAATTATCCACGCAAGCAGGCCTTGAAAACCAAAAATAATCACACTACTTTTTAGCCAAAAATACGGCTCATTATTTTGCCTAATTTTTATATAACGTGAATCTTCATGCGTGCCCCAATTGCGCCAAGTTAGGTAAATACTTAATCGAAAAGCCCAAATAGTGACGCAAGCAAGTACTAGAATTAATCGTGCTGGCGCAGGATAAACAAACAAAACAAAGTGTGCTGAAGTAAACGCTGCTATCACAAAAAATAAACTCCACATGCTATCTACATGCGTCACATTTTTGCGAACCAAACTAAGCAACCAGCCTAAAAAAGCAAACAATAAAATGGCTATTAAGCTATACAAATAAATTGGCCAAACCATCATCTTTTTATAAATTCTACTGATTTAAAACCATCAAATTTATCAGACAAAATTAGCAATAGTGGCGTAATAATTGCCCAGCCAACACTCAACGCAACATAGCTTAAGGGTAAGTGATTAATTGTTACCGCACCTAGCTTGGCTGCTCCAATATAAGCGAGCGGCCCACCTATTGCGCCAAAGATGATTGCGCTTATCCAGCGTTTTTTCATCCAGCGTAAACTAACATTTAGCAAGGTGACAAAGCCTGCCCACATGGTAAGTATCCAAGCGGGTACTAGATAAATGCTCCAGCCGTGCGATTCGTAACTGATCAAACCGGTACTTAGCAATAGTTGATCAAACAAGCCGCCAATTAACAATGTAATCATTAGCAAAATCACTTCTAAACCAGCATTTTGCGCATTGATAAAATGCCAAATCAATACAACAGTAATGACATGAACGCCAAGCCATGGCAGATTATTAGCTGCACCAAGCACGCTGGCAAACCAAGCGATTTCGTACAAGACAAAATTGATGATGACATTTATTGACATGCTTTTATTTTTTAATTTTTCTCGAATAGGTAATGCGTTACCCACCATTCTTGACCATTGTTATAGCCAAATAATTCCGCACAAGCCATATAAAACATGCGCCAGCGGTTACGCCATATTTCCACGCTTTCTTCACCATAAGTGGCTGCCAAAATAGGCGTAATGGCTTTAGCGTTTTTATCCATATTAACTAGCCAGGCATTAGCAGTTTTTTCATAATGCGTGCCATCCCAGCGCCAGCGTTGGATTATCTTCAAGTCATCTTGAAAATATAGTGGTAAATCATCACTTGGCATCATGCCGCCACTAAAAAAGAACTGGCTCATCCAGTCTCCCTCATTTTGCACTTCAAAAGCATAAGGCGTACTGCGATGCACAAAAATATGCTTAAAAAACTTACCCCTAGGTTTTAACCAACTAGCAACGCGGCCGTATAACGCTTGATAGTTGCGCATATGCTCAAACATCTCAACTGAAACTACGCGATCATAAGTGTCGGGTGCCTGAAAAGTATTCATATCGCAAGTCAATATTTCAATATTGGTTAAGCCGCGTGTTTTAGCAGTTTGCATAATATATTCACGCTGCGAGTTTGAGTTCGAAATGCCTGTTATTTGAGCTTTTGGATAATGCGCAGCCATCCAAAGCGTTAATGAGCCCCAGCCGCAACCCAGCTCCAATATAGATTGGCCATCTTGCAATTGCGCATGATCACACGTTTGGGTCAGAGCTAGCGTTTCAGCCTCATCCAAGCTTTGCGTGTCTTTCATCCAAAAACAGCTGCTATATTTGCGGTTTTGGCCCAAACAAAAATGAAAAAATGCTTCAGGCACTTCGTAATGTTGCGCATTAGCAAGCTCTGGCACAATCGCAATCTCGCTCAAATTCATGCTGGCAATAAACATGCTCATATTGGCCATTGCTGCTTCGCAATCATTCGCGTTTATCTCAATTAATCGCTCATTGATCAGTTGTTTAATACCTTTTCTAACAATTGCATCTGGTAAATTACCTGACTCTGCTAATTTAATGGCTAAACCCATTGATAATCTTTCTTAATATTTAAATTGTTATGACTATAAAAATTGCAATTTATAACTTGCAAAAAGTTAAGTTTTGATCATTTTGCCTTGATAAAGCACTGCGCCCGTTGGCGCACCAGTGGGTGATCCACTCACTGGTTCCAAACTAACTGCTAACGAACCTGTGGCTAACAATGCAATAACAGTAGCTGGCACTTTCACAGCAACACTGCCTTGTTGAGGTAAAAGCCCAAGTGAAATCGGCTTAGATTTATCTGCAGGCAATAGCCATAATTCAAACGCATTATTGGGCTTTATCTCTAAACTAGCCAAGGCAATAGCTTTTATTTCAACGTTTGTTGCAGATATTTTTGTTTCATTCAATAACCAGCCCGCTTTAGCGCTTTCACTGGCTAATATCGCGATTGCCGCTGGGCTAGTTTCAATTATTTGTTTGGGTGTTTGTATGATCAGCAAAGTAGCCATTGAAACCGCAAGCGCGGTTGATACAAATGCCCAACTTTTCCACCAACTGTTATTATTGGCTGTATTTTTAGCAGATTTTGGATCAAATAATCGTGCCTGTATGTTTTTCCAAACCTTGTTTGAAGGCACAACTGCCGGAACCGTATCAGCTAATAGATGCATTCGAGATTCCCACCAAAATAAAGCTTGCGCCCAATTAGCGCGTTGCTTAGTTAACTGCTCAAAACGTCTTCGAGCAGATCCTTTTAAAGTACCCAAGCAATATTCGGCACACAGCATGTCAATTAGTAAATCATTGTCGTATCTCATGCTGATACTCCCGTTAAACAGCTTTTAAGTGACTGCAAACCGCGTCTTATCCAAGTTTTTACAGTGCCTAAAGGTTGGGCTAGATGCTGAGCTAATTGATCATGTGCCATGCCATGAAAATAACTTAAAGCAATGGCTTGGCGCTGCAAAGGCGCCAACGCGCTCATGCAATTAAGTAATGCTTTAGTTTCACTCATTTGTGCAGCTTTTTCTAGCGGTCCAAAATCGCTTGACGCCCAATCATCCATACTTTCATCATCGATTAATGGCGATTCTTTTGGCATGGCGCGCAGTAGATCAAAACATTTATTGCGTACGATCGCGCTCATCCAAGTCATCACCGCGGCTTTTTCGGGGCG
Organism: Methylotenera sp.; assembly: GCA_043759515.1. GTDB lineage: Bacteria > Pseudomonadota > Gammaproteobacteria > Burkholderiales > Methylophilaceae > Methylotenera_A. The sequence continues at coordinate 10,585 of JAYVLK010000024.1, read as the reverse complement.
ATAGTTTTGCGCATGATGCCAAATGTTTATAAACGATTCTTGCAGTGCTTCTTCGGCTAGATCGCGCCGATTTAATATACGTAGTGACAAGCCAAATAGTTTGGCCGATGTAGCATCGTATAAAGATTGAAATGCCACCCGATCACCTTGGCCGCTTAGTGCGATCAAATGAAATAATTCTTCAGAGGTTTTTGTTTTAGTCATATTTGTATGATTGTTTTTTATAGGATAAGAAAAAGTTGAATTAAGTTTTAATAGAGTTAAGTTTTATTGAATGCTTTTATATTTGTTATACGGTTAAATAAATATTTTAGATTCAATTTATTACCGTTTATATTAGAAACCCATTTTGCAAAAAAACAAAGGTAAAACACCGTTTTTTTTGCTTATTGACTAGTGTATACTATACGGTATACATTTGTTAAGGCAGTTGATCATGAAACCATTAGTTTCAATTTTATTATTAGTTATTCTAACGGTGTTTGTACCAGCTTGTGCGTCAAGTAAAAATACTCAAAAACTAATCAATCAAGACTGGCCTAGTTTTGGACACGATTATACTAGCCAACGTTTTTCACCTAGCACGCAAATCAATCAGCAAAATGTTAAAAACCTAACGCAAGCTTGGGCATACAAAAGCGGGGTGGTGGGTAGCTTTCAGACCACGCCAATTGTGCAAAACGGCATGATGTATGTATCACTACCTTTTAACCATGTAGCAGCCTTAGATGCAAAAACGGGTAAAGAAATATGGCGTTACGTGCACGATAGACGAGTTGAGTGGAAAATGTGTTGCGGGCCAGCCAACAGAGGTGTGGCGGTTAATAATGGCCAAGTGTTTATTGGCACGGTAGACGCGCGCTTAATTGCGTTAAACGCAAGCACAGGTGCAAAGTTATGGGATATAAATGTGGTGGATGCGGCAATTGGTACCGAGGGTCAGGATGCGCTTGATAAAAGCGACCCTAATAGTGCCAGAAAAGTAACAGGTGGCACAGGCATTGGCATTGCCATGGCACCTGTGGTTTATAAGGGTAAAGTGATTGTGGGCATAACGGGTGTGGGTTATGGTTTACATATAGATAATCCCACCGCAGATGCGCCATTAGGTGCGGTAATTGGCGTTACTGGGCGCTATGGCAGGCCTGGTTTTTTAGCGGCTTATGATGTTACTAATGGCAAACGAGTTTGGCAATTTGATACGATTCCGAATGTTGGTTGGGAGGGCGCATTTACTAATACCACCGAAGATGGTTTAAACCTTAATCGTGATATAGCCCTTGAAAAAGCCGACCTAGCAAAATTTCCAGACTCAGCGCGTTTTGGCGGCGGCTCAGCCTGGAGCACGCCAGCAATCGATACTAAAACTGATACCCTATATTTTGGCACTGGTAACCCTTCGCCTCAAATGAACGATGTATCACGCCCAGGCGATAATCTTTACACCGTATCTTTGGTAGCACTTGATATTAATACAGGAGTGCGAAAATGGCATTATCAACAAGTTCCGCACGATTTATGGGGTTATGATTTAGCAAGTCCGCCAGTTTTATTTAATTATAAAATGGACGGTAAAAGTATTGCAGCAGTAGGGCAAGCCAGCAAAACTGGCTGGTTTTATGTGCATGACAGACTTACTGGCAAGCTGCTTAAAAAGTCAGATGCTTTTGTGCCGCAACAAAACATGTTTGCAAAAGCCACTTTTGAAGGCACGGTTGTGTATCCAGGTATTTTGGGCGGTGCTAATTGGTCGCCAGTCAGCATTGATGAGGCATCGCAACGGGCTTATGTGGCTGGTATTCATGCGCCAATAAAATATACCTTGCATGAGACACCTAGTAAAGACGGCAAGCCAGCAATCCGCTACGCTGCCAGTGAACCAACTCTTGACCCGCGCTGGGGCTTGTTATCAGCCATTGATTTAAAAACAGGCAAAATAGCTTGGCAAAATAAAACTGCTCAACCTTTAGTAGGCGGTGTATTAGTTACTCAAGGCGGCTTACTATTTACAGGTGAAGGGAATGGCAATTTCAATGCTTACAATAGTCATAGTGGCGAGTTGCTGTGGCAAGCCAAATCAGAATTTGGAGTGAATGCACCACCCATTACCTACACAATTGAAGGTGTGCAATATATTGCAGTGGCTAGCGGTGGAAACTCGATCTTTGGTTATAAACAGGGCGATGCTATGCTGGTTTATAAATTGAAATAGGTAATGCTTAATTAAATACAATGCGCTTTAATGTGCTGTAACGCACCAACTTTTGGCTTGCAAGCTGATAATTTAATCAAAAATTAAACGATTAATTTTTGATTAAATTATCAGGAGCCAATATGAAAAACATCATTAGTTACGCTGCATTATCCGCACAAGAAGCTTTAGCCCCTGCAACTATAACGCGCCGTGATGTGGGCGCAAATGATATTGAGCTGCAAATACTTTTTTGCGGTGTTTGTCATTCTGATTTACATACCGCGCGTAATGAGTGGCAAAACGCAGTTTACCCAGTGGTACCTGGACATGAAATCGTTGGTCGCGTAACTAATGTAGGAACTGATGTAACCGCTTTCAAGGTGGGCGATACAGCAGGTGTTGGCTGTATGGTTGATTCTTGTCGTACTTGCCCAGATTGTATGGATGGCTTGGAGCAATATTGCGACGGCATGATTCAAACTTACAACAGCCCAGATAAACACTTTAAACAAGGCGAATTTTCTGGTAATAGTAGCAAAATGACTTATGGCGGCTACTCTAGCCATATTGTAGTGGATGAACATTTTGTGCTGCACATTTCAGATAAGCTTGATCTGGCTGCTGTGGCTCCCCTGTTATGCGCAGGCATCACTACTTATTCACCCTTAAAACACTGGAAAGTGGGAAAGGAAAGTAAAGTTGGCGTTGTCGGCTTAGGTGGTTTAGGTCATATGGCGGTTAAATTAGCGCATGCTATGGGCGCTTACGTAGTTTTATTTACAACATCAGCAAGCAAAATTGAAGATGCCAAACGCTTAGGCGCAGACGAAGTTGTAGTTTCAAAAAATGAAAATGAAATGCAAGCGCACACAAAAAGTTTTGATTTTATTTTAAACACAGTAGCTGCTGCGCATGATCTTGATGTTTATACAGTATTATTAAAACGTGATGGCACCATGTGCTTAAATGGCGCGCCTGCCCAGCCTCACCCCTCGCCAAGTATTTTTAATTTGATTTTTAAACGCAGACAAATTGCAGGGTCGCTTATTGGCGGCATTAAAGAAACGCAAGAAATGCTGGATTTTTGCGCACAACACAATATCACGTCTGATATTGAATTGATCGCGATGAAAGATGTTAACCAAGCCTATGAACGCATGGTTAGAGGTGATGTTAAATATCGATTTGTGATTGATATGGCTACTTTAAATGACAAAGCTTAATAAATAAAAGCCATATTTAATTGAATAAATATGGCCTTAATGTTGCGTAAAGTTGAAAGTTAACGTGAAGTTAAAAGTCTACTAAAGCTAAATCAAGTTTGATCTAAGCCTTTTTCATCATGCGGTGCTTCATTATTTTGCTTTGAATCATCGTTATGTTTAAATTCATCTCTTGGATTGGGTGACTCTTTTTCAACCCGCACTGGCTCATTAAAATCATCTGGCATAGGATTAGGGGCAGGGCTGTCAAAATCATCCATATCTTCGTCAGGCTCATCATTTCCAGGTAATCCCGCGCCATCTCCTGGGCCTTGAGTATCTGGGTTTGGCGTAGAGCCTGGATTGTACTGATTAGTTACAGCTGTATCGCGACTGCTTGCATTAGGAGTGGATGAATTTGAAATTTCATGCTCATTGGTACTAGATTGCATTCTATCAGAAGCAGTGATTTCCAATCCAGTATCATCCAACGCAGGTTCAATTGATTCATTGTTACTCATGCTATCTTGCATGCTTGAGGAATCTCTATCAGTTGCATTGTAGCCTAAGCTTTGGTGGCCTATATCGCCATCAATATCATTGTAACTGGTAGACCCAGTGGCATTTTTACTGCCTTGAATAACCGAACCTGAGCTGCCTGAGTTTTGACTGACAGAAACTGGATTATCCGAATTCAAGCCAGCTAAAATTAAGCTTGAAACACTTGCATTTGACTTATCTTTATCAGAAAGACTTGAAGCTTGGGCAATTGATTCATTATCTCCCATGCCGCCTTGCTCAATACGCGGTGCATTGCCTGCCGTATTATGGCTTTTTTGTTCTTCAACCATATCGTCCACCGTGTAATCAACCGTATTATCAACCGCATCATCATAACCAAAATTGTTAGTGTGAGTCGTATTGCTAGCGCTTCTAATATCAATATCACTTTTCGCATCTTTAACATTATTGACATCACTTAAACTATTCATATCATTATTTAAATCACCTTTTACGTCAGTGTTATATAAATTAACAGGATCATTTTGCGTGCTTTGCCAATTATCTAATTGGTGATCAGCTTCTACTTTATTGATGCCATAAGTTTCCTGAATTTTTCCAGATAAGCCATCGCGTTTGCCATCCATTGCATCTAAATCATCGTCGGTTAACCTATTCCATTGTTGCTGAATATTACCTTTTAGTTGTTGCCAGTTTGTTTCGATCTGATCCCAGTTCATGTGCGTATCCTTTAATAAAATATGGTGCATGTATTACAACTAGCATGCTTGTTTACCTACAAAATACTATATTTGGATAGGTTTAAAGTCAGTGTGTTAACGCACATAATGTTTACATTTATAACAGTAAGCTACTAATATTATTAGTAAAAACGGTTAAACCATGTTAATAAAAGATTATTGTAAAGTGGCTTAACTAAATGTTGGATCAAACAATTAGAAAGATTTAATCAACCTCAAAATGACATTATCAAATACAGAAAATTTTGCTACTAAAAAAAGCATGTTTCTTTTGATTGTTGCATTATTTGTTTTAGGTTTTGCATTAGCTGAAATGGCAGGTTGGCCTTTTTTAGCAAAACCTTTGCAAAATAAAATATCAGAGTTGATTGACCGTAAAGTCATGTTTAATGAAAAAAACAATGCCAACTCACAACAAATTCCACCTGCTAAATATTTAACTGCTCAAACGTTTAGCCTACAATTTTTAGGTGGCATAAGCTTAAATACGCAACAGCTAATTATTTCAGCACCTAATTGGAGCAATAAACCTTATTTTATTGATGCTAAAAACGTTGCGCTTCAATTACGCTATGTTGACCTTTGGCGGGCATATAGTGGCAAACCGATTGTCATTAAAAACTTACAAGCAAAAAGTTTTCAAGCAAATTTAGAGCGGTTGGAAGATGGTCGCGCCTCTTGGCAATTTAAAAAACAAAAAGCGCAAGATCAACCAGTAGTATTTCCAAAATTTGATAACTTAGCGATTGAAAAAGCTTTTGTACAAATAAATGATGTTCCTACGCAATCTAATATTAAGGCTAAGCTTGTTTTTTCGGCTAGTTCACTTAATAAAAATCAAATATCTAATGTTAACGAGCTAGAACCTAACGCAAAAAATGCAGCCGATAGCATCAACGAATTAACAGCAACTGCTGACGGAACTTACAAAGATTTACCTTTAAAAATAAAGCTCAAGGCCATTGGTGAAATGCCCTCCAACAATGGTTCTAAGCCCAACAAAAAAGTAGCGTTGACTTTTGACGCGTCGATTAAAAAATCCAAGCTAAAATTTAAAGGCACCACGCAAAACATAATGAGCCTGCAAAACTTTATGGGTGATTTTGAGTTAGAAGGGCCGTCTATGGCTGCGGTCGGCGATGTGGTTAACGTGACGCTTCCTACAACCGCTGCATTTAATGCAAAAGGCAGCATAGTTAAACAGGGCTTAATTTGGCAAACTCACTTTAAGCAAATGGATATTGGAGGAAGCAGTTTGAATGGCCGATTTATTTTTGACAAATCGTTAAAAAAACCTTTGTTAACAGGCAAATTGCAAGGTGATTTAGTGATAACCGATTTAGGGCCTGCATTTGGGGCAGATGGGCTTAAAAAAGATAATAAAGTTTTACCAACTAGGCCATTTGATTTGGCATCTTTGCAAAAAATGAATGCTGACATTAAGATAGACATGCAACACCTTGATTTAAAAACTAATTTGTTAGGTCCATTACAACCTTTGCAAGGCCATTTAACGCTAAAAAATGCTAATTTAACACTTGATGATATTAAAGCATCAACTGCTGGCGGTCGCTTAAAAGGCAGTATTAATTTAAACGGTGCTGGTAAAACTGCTTTATGGAAAACAAACTTAGCATGGAATAATGTGGTTTTAGAACGTTGGATTAAGCAAAAACGTGACAAAGGCTCGACACCTTATATTTCTGGCAGGTTAAATGGCAGTGCAAATTTAAACGGGCAAGGTAAATCTAGTGCGCAATTATTGGCTAGTTTAGATGGCACTATTAAAAGCGAGATAACGCAAGGCGCGATATCGCATTTAGCCATTGAGATAGCTGGGCTAGATTTAGCTGATTCATTAGGCGTGTTGTTTGAAGGCGATGAAGCGTTGCCACTAGAATGTGCGGTGGTTAATTTGCAAGCCAAAAATGGGCTGTTTAAACCTAAAGCCATCATTATTGATACTGCTGACTCTACCGTTTGGATGGACGGCACGCTGTCATTTGCCAATGAATCATTAAATCTAAAAGCCATGTCATTACCTAAAGATTTTAGCCCATTGACATTGCGAGCGCCGCTAAACATTACAGGCAACTTTTCTAACCCGCAAGTTTCAATAGAAAAAAAGCCGATTGGGCTTAAATTAGCAGCATCTGCATTATTGGCAATCGTTAATCCGCTTGCAGCTGTATTGCCATTTGTAGACACAGGAAATTTACAAAAAGCAGAAGAAATATCCGCAGGGTGCAAAAAATTGATGGCATCTAATAAAAATACGGGCTAGCAAAAGTACGGGCTAATTATGTAGATCAGCCTAAAACCTAATTAACATTGCCAAATGGTTTTTCAAGTAGAATTTAGGCCGTTCTTCAAACAAGCCAACAAATAAAAAATCCTCTTAAATGAGGATTTTTTATTAATCTTGATTACTTTTATAAAATTAATGCATTGGCGAATCGCTCCATTGTTGCTTTACTTGGTCTCCTGGAACATTAAGCTTTAATTGACCATTTTCAACCGAGCTTGCCATGGTTAAAGGAATGTAATGATGCGTGCCAGCAGCATCTTTTTTGAGCTTGATCATATCTTCACCTTCCATATGATCGACCTCGGCTAGCATGCCACCTTGTGAACAAACGACTGGCATATCGGGTATTATTTCAGAACTTTGCATTTTGAATCCTTTACGTTAAAAATTAAAAAATTGTTACTTCGTTGCTTTGTTGCTTTGGTAAACTAAATTTAAATGCTTAACTTTCGATAAACTTAAATAATTAACTTATAAAAACTTCACTTGTAAAAACTTTACTTGTCAATCTTCCTGGTCAATCTTGCTAGTCAAAATTGTGCTCTGCTTTACTTTCAAAACCTCACTAATTAAAAATTACATATCCATAGCAAAATAAGCCCAATTAATTTATTTAAACAGTTAGTTAAAAATTCCATCATTTTGCAATTTTGTTCATTAAAGTATTTGGTATTTTCAAGCTAAATGATGTTCGTTATGCTTGGCATGTTTAGTTTGCCGTTCTAAAGTATCTAATTTATCGTCACTTTCTGCTTGTATACCTATAAACGCGTCACGCGAGCCTTCAACACCTTTTAAAATTTCATCTAGCTTAAGCTGCATAGAACGCGTTTCGCGGTGTTGAGCATGTTGAATAAGTAAAACCATGATAAAAGTAATAACGACCAAAGTAATATGCAATATCACTTGCCAAGATTCTGAAAAATCTTCATAAAAACCAACTGCTAGCCAAATTATGATCAGTGAAAAAAAGAACAAAAGTGACCAATTTTAGCTAATTCCCACTACAAAATAGTGAGCTGTTTTTTTTGCAATTTGCTTAGAATCCATTTAAACCTTTAATAAACTAATTTACGCGGCAATTGCATCTAAATCAGGCCGATCGTTAAAACGATGCTTACCAATCAGTGTAATAAATTCTTTTGCAAACGCATCATTTACGTCATTATTTTCAGCTGTTGCCATGCCTATAGCAGAATAAACATCATCAATAGCGCCGCCAGCACGCGAAGCCCTAGCCATAAGCAACAAGCCTTCGTCAATTGCAGCAATTGGTTTTGCATGTTTATAAGCCTCATTTATAAACAATATCGCAAATGAATTAGTGCTTAACACTTTTATGCTCTCTGCTCCACCTGGTACATACACCGCATCGAACATTACCGAACTTACAGTAGCAAAGCTGTGATCGACCTTGATTAAGCCACCACTTGCACTGCTTATTTGGCCAGAAATCGGCGCGATTATCTTGACACAAGCCCCAGCTTCTTCAATCGCTTTACACATTAATTGTAACGATTCGCCATTAACACCATTTGCAGTTAAAAAAGCGATTTTGCGACCTTTAATACCTTTAACTGTGTTTGATGCCATACTTAGCGCACCATCTGATTCTGGCTTATCGGTGTAGGGCACTTGCTCTGAATCTTTTGGTGCAGCAGGTAGCGCCATGCCTAACCCATCTGCAACGCGCTGCGCTAACGCGCTATCAACTTGGGTTAAGTTAGCAACCATACGCTCACGTATGACTATGATTTCTACCTTGCCAAGCTCAAACAAAAATGCATTTACAATGTGATCTTTTTCCCAATCGGCTTGACTACGCCAAAACAATGCAGCTTGCGAGAAGTGATCGGCAAAGCTAGGGCTACGTTCACGAACTTTGGTGCCCTCTACTGGTTCGGGGTAAGTTGCAAAGCCACCTTCAGACCACATTTTTTGCATGGGGCAACCGCCACCAAGGCTATTGGGCTCATAATTAACGCGGCCTTTTATGATGCCGTGGCGCATGGCACCATCGCGTTGATTATTGTTTACATCTGCTATAGCTTGGTTAATCGGCAATTCATGATAATTGGCACTTCCAAAGCGGTTAATTTGTGTATCAATGTATGAAAATAATCTGCCTTGCAATAGGGGATCGTTGGTAAAATCAATGCCTGGCACAATATTGCCTAAGTGGTAAGCAACTTGTTCTGTCTCTGCAAAATAGTTATCTGGGTTACGGTTTAGCGTCATTTTGCCGATGATTTGCACAGGCACGAGCGACTCTGGAATGATCTTGCTGGAATCTAGCAAATCAAAATCAAAGTTATGTTCGGCCTCATTGGCTACAATTTGCACGCCTAATTCCCATTCGGGATAATTGCCCGCATCAATGTTATCCCACAAGCTACGCCTATGAAAATCGGGGTCTTTACCAGCTAATTTGTGTGCTTCATCCCAAACCAAAGAGTGCACGCCTGCAACGGGTTTCCAGTGAAATTTAACAAAGTGTGAAACACCTGCCTCGTTAATAAAGCGAAATGTATGCACGCCAAAACCCTCCATATTGGCATAACTACGTGGAATGCCGCGATCCGACATGATCCACATAATGGCGTGCGTACTTTCTGGCACAAGAGAAATAAAATCCCAAAAAGTGTCATGCGCGCTAGATGCTTGCGGTATCTCATTGTGCGCTTCTGGCTTTGCGGCATGGATTAAGTCAGGAAACTTAATGGTATCTTGCACTGGAAACACAGGAATATTATTACCCACCATGTCAAAATTGCCTTCTTGCGTATAAAAGCGCACGGCAAAACCACGAATATCTCTTGCGGTATCAGCCGATCCACGCGAGCCTTGCACAGTAGAAAAACGCACAAATACAGGTGTCTCAGTATTTATATCTTGTAAAAATCCTGCTTTTGTTAACGCTGCCATAGGCTCATAAAGCTCAAAAATGCCATGTGCCGCCGCACCGCGCGCATGAATAACCCGTTCGGGAATACGCTCATGATCAAAATGGGTGATCTTTTGGCGTAATATATGATCTTCAAGCAAAGTTGGACCACGCACGCCAGCTTTAAGCGAATTTTGATTGTCACTTATAATCATGCCTTCGTTAGTGGTTAAGGTTTCGGTAGGTAGCTGTGCAACCAAGCCTGCCATTTGGTCGGTTCTATTTTCGTCCGATGGTGTTGTGTGTAAGCCAGTTAAATCTGGATTAACAGTTTGCGAAACCATCTTCTTTGTTTCAAATATTTCTGCGTTTTTTGCCATAAAAATCCTAAAAGTGTTAACAAGTCATCTGCATAAATTATTTATTAACATATTCGTTTGCTAATTGCGTTTTGCGCTCACCCATTAAAGCGCCTAGTTGCACCATATCTAAGTTAGTACTTTTGGCCTCTACAAACATTTCGTTTTCTTCCTCTTTAACATGGTGTTTTACGTATTCACTCATTACTTTTATTTTAGCGTCATACATTTCGCCATCTGGCTCAACACCTTTAACAGCCGCGATTAAATCTTTTAAAGTGCTGTGTTCAACGATCGCTTCGGGCACTAATTCATGATCTTTTAACGCTTTTTGTACAGCAGGGTAAAATATTTCTTCTTCAACTTGCGCGTGAAT